>NZ_CM132207.1:3667529-4278784 GCF_053667775.1 Cerasibacillus sp. JNUCC 74
TTAACATTTTTTGAAATTATTTCATGTAAAGGACTTACTATCAGTTAATACAGGACAAATAAAGGTTTGTGGAGGAAATAAACAATGGGCTCTATTCTTGACCAAATTCTCTTGAAATATCAAACACTAAGTAAAACCGAAAAAAAAGTCGCCGATTATGTGATAAACAACAGCCAAAATTTGTTGAATATTCATATTCAGGAATTAGCAGATAAAATAGATGTATCCATTGCTATGATTACGCGCTTTTGCAAAAAAATTGGTACAAAAAATTTTGTTGAGTTTAAAATATTGTTACGTGATACCGTGGAACAAACGTTTGAATTAGGCGAAACAATTGAAACAGTTGCTCAATTTTATCATGCTGTTATAAAATCAACACATTCAGTAGCAGAAATCAAGGATTACGAACTAGCTGCAAACTGGATACGAAGTGCTAGACAAATTCATGTTTATGGTCTAGGCAGTTCTGGTTTATCAGCACAAGAATTAAAAATTAGACTATCAAGAATGGGATTTAGTGTTGATACACATATTGATTCTCATGGTATGATCATTAATGCTTCCATTCTCTCATCAACAGACGTCGTTATTGCTATTTCTTCTTCCGGACAGACAAGAGAGGTGATTGACAGTATAGAGGTTGCAAAGTCCAATGGTGCAAAAATAATTTCTATTACTAATTTTTCAGAGACCGCTTTAGCAAATCAATCCGATTTGATTCTGTATACCTCAAGTTTACATCTATATCATTCAAAAGGTTTTATGAATAGTCAACTATCTATTTTAATTTGTTTAGATATACTTAGTATGATTTTATTATCCGACAAAGAAGCAATCCGTTCATATCGACAAACACTGAAAAAATTAGAAGAATACAAGAAAATATAGCAACCAACTTATTCATTAGCGCTATATTTTTCCATTTCATCGGTAAATTTTTTCGTGATGATTTGCGGTCTAGTGATGGCACTTCCAACTACAACAAAGTAAGCACCATTCATTAGAGCTTGAAACGCCATTTGTGGCGAATCTATTTTACCTTCTGCGATCACAGGTATAGTTAATTGAGCAATAATCTCCCTTAATAATGTAAAGTCATTTGTTGCTATATGTTGATCGTTTGTTTCTTCCGTATATCCAACTAATGTCGTTGATACACAATCAAATCCAAGCTTTTCTGCACGTTTCGCTTCATCAACCGTCGAAATATCTGCCATAATCATAGCAGCTGATTGTTCCCTGATAAATGAGATCATCTCTTTTAAGCGTTGATCGTTTGGACGCCTTCTCATTGTTGCATCCATTGCTATGATGTTTGTACCCACAAATAATAAGTCCTTTACTTCCTTAATTGTTGGTGTAATGTAAACATCACTATCTGGATAGTCTTGTTTAATAATTCCTATTATAGGAACATTTACTTGTTGTTTAATTGCTTTTATATCAGCTACAGAGTTGGCTCTAATTCCTTTAGCTCCTCCCTCAATAGCAGCTAATGCCATTTTCGCCATCATTTCTGAAGAATGCAATGGTTCATTTTCTAAAGCTTGGCAGGAGACAATTAGTTGATTCTTTAATTGCTTTAAATACATATCATAACTCTCCTATTGTTTTGTCTACATTATTTTTTATTGTTGTCACTTCAGGTCCATAAATCACTTGAATACCACTGCCCTTCGCAACAACGCCTTTTGCCCCTGTTTTCATCAATGTTTCTTTTTGTACGTGCTCTGGGTTAAACACACTTACTCGCAAACGAGTTGCGCAATTATCAACATCTTTGATATTAGCTTTACCTCCGAGGCCATTTATAATAGCAAGAGCTTGTTCTTTTGGAGTAAATGTCTGCATTTCCATTTCTTCATCCTTTCGTCCAGGAGTTTTTAAATGAAACTTGCTAATCGCAAAGCGGAACGTAACATAATATAGGAAAAACCAAAACAAACCAATAATTGGCACCCATATCCAGTTTGTTTTTTCTACTCCTTGCAAGACACCAAATAAAATAAAATCAATAAAGCCACCTGAAAAAGTTTGCCCAATAGTAATCTCAAACATATGAGCTAGCATAAAGGCTAAACCATCAAATAAAGTGAAACTTCATTCAGTAGGAGTTTTCTTCCATCTCCTACTGAATGTTAGCTTGAACGAATCGGGCATTTAGGTGCCGTTTTCTCCCACTTAGACCCTTTTCTATCAACTGAAGGCTCTTGAAGTGGGAGTCTTACGGCACCTTAGATGCGGGATAAAGCATGAATAACGTAAAGAATTGGTGCAACAAATAAAAAGGAAAATTCAATTGGTTCTGTTATTCCTGTTAAAAAAGAAGTTAATCCGGCATATAACATTAATCCCAATACTATTTTTTTATTTTTTGGCCTTGCACATTTGTAGATGGCTAAACAAGCCCCTAATAGTCCAAACATCATGGTAATATGTCTTCCAGCCATAAAACGAGCTGTTCCTATATAAAATTGTTCTACATCAGGTTGGGCTAATTGAGCAAAAAAGATGGCTTGCGTTCCTTCCATTAACGTTCCATCAATAACCATGGATCCACCAAGGCTGGTCGTCCAAAATGGAATATAAAATATGTGATGTAAACCAAATGGACCGAGTAATCGTAATATAAACCCATATAGAAATGTCCCCATATATCCGGTCGCTTCTACTAAACTACCAAGCGAGAAAATACCTGATTGAATAACCGGCCACACGTAAAATAAGATAACTCCTTAGAAAAACTCGGCTTGTCGCCAAGTCTTTATGGCGAAAGCTATAGTTTTTCTTATACTATAGATCATAAAGTTTTATACTTTCCTATAGTATAAGATAAGCGACATAAAGGCTGTAATAATAGGGATAAATCGTGAACCGCCAAAAAACCCTAAAAACTTCGGAAGCTCCCATTGTTATAACGCTGATGAAGCCAATAAGTAACGAGTCCCAACATAATCCCGCCAAAGACTCCTGTTTCCAGTGACTGTATACCAAGAATAGTTCCTTGACCAACTTCAGCCAGATTACTTTCTGCTAATTCCTCTGTAACTATTAACATAGCATTCATCGTAGCATTCATTACTAAATACCCGAGTACCGCTGCTAATCCTGCTGTTCCTTTATCATTTCTCGCTAGTCCGATAGCAACCCCTACAGCAAAGATTAAGGCTAGGTTAGCAAATACGATGTTACCAGCTGAACTCATAACGGTAAAAATAGCTTGTAAGCCTTTTTGATCCAGGAAAGAATATACTTCGATTGTTGTCGGGTTACTGAATGCCCCTCCAATTCCAAGAAGCAAGCCTGCAGCTGGTAACACAGCAATAGGAAGCATAAATGACTTACCAAAGCGTTGTGCCTGTTCAAAAAAACCTTTTCCCATGTCAGCACCTCATTTTCTTTTTTATTAAAAGTTTTATAAGGCATATGCTTATATGAAACCGCTTACCTTATCTGTGAATATAAGGTGAACTCTCTACAGACATTCTGCCAGGAATCCTAGTAAAATTGGTTAAATATGATTTTCTTTCTAAATTATATTTTGATAACTATTTACATTTTAATTATATATATGAAAATTATTTTAATCAAGAGTTATTTTTAGTTCTTTAAAATTTAGAAGATACTAGGAAGATACAAAGCTTTAGAGTTGAAACTTTCTGCTTGGCTTATTTTAGAAAAGAGTTCGTTATTACAGCTTAGCGCTTAAGCTAAAAAAAGCTACCATAGAAATAGATTCCTATAAAATAAAAAACCTGCTATATTCAAATTTAAGCAGGTTTCACAAGCATTTTTCAGTTAGTGAGATTTTCTTTTTTTGTATAGATTAATTCATTACAGTATTAAAATATTTCTAATGGGTCACTAAAGATAGCGCTTGATCTAACACTTTCTCTCCTTGGATCATTCCATAGGCCACTTGATCAATTACATCTACCGCTATCCCTTTTGGTTCAAGCTGAGCCTTTATTTTTGTTGCTAAATAACGAACTTGTGGTCCAATTAATACAACATCAAGCTGATCAAGTTCATGTTTCAATTGAGTTTCCGCTACTGCACGGATATCTGCTTCTAATTTTCTGTTCTCAGCAGCTTCTTTCATTTTTTTAACAAGCAAGGATGTAGACATACCTGCAGAACAAACAAGGATAATCTTCAACATTTTTCCTCCTCTATTTTTTTTATTTTTTCATACATATGAATCATTTCTATGGCTAAATCTTTTACTGTCAGTGCTGTCATTAAGTGATCTTGCGCATGAACAAGGATAACTGATACTTCTGTATGCTTCCCTTCTGCCTCTTGTTGTAGCAGCTTAGTTTGTAAGTGGTGGGCTTCGGTAAATTCAGTTTCAGCCTCTCCTATCATATTACGGGCTTCTTCTATTTGATTGACTCTCGCCTTTGATATCGCTTCCATAGAAAGCGAACGGGCATTTCCAGCATGTAAAATAATAGAAAATGATAATCGTTGTAATTCTTCTTTTCCAATCATGATGATTTTTCCCCATTTCGTTTCATTGTTCTTGCTCCTGCCATAATGAATGGTATATACATTCCAACAGCGATAACTAAATTAACGATTTGCAGAGCGATTCCTCGCCAACTTCCTCCTGTTACAAGATATCCACTTAAGATTGGTGGTGTTGTCCATGGTAAAATAGCAACTGTTCTGGGCACCAGACCTGTGGCTAAAGCAATGTACGATGTAATTGTTAAGGTTACCGGAACTAAGATAAATGGAATCAACATAACAGGGTTCAACACAATTGGTAGTCCAAAGATAACGGGCTCATTGATATTAAATATTCCAGCTGGAGCAGATAGTTTAGCAACTTGTCGATACGGATGGTTTTTCTCCTTTTGAATAGCAATAAAGATAGCAATTAATAGAGCAATTGTGGTACCGGAACCCCCCATAAATACAAATGAGTCCAAAAATGGTTTAGTTACAATATTTGGAACATCAAATGCTGACATACCATCCTTGAATAAGTTAAGATTTTCTTCAATTAACGGTAAATATACCGGTTCAATAACCGAACCTATAATATTCGTACCATGTAATCCGAAGAACCAGAGCAGATGATTTAAAAAGGAAACAAGCATAGCAGCAGGTAACGTATTTCCGAGTCCCTGTAAAGGCTGTTGAAGTATATTAAAAATTACTTCAAAAATGCTAATATTAGCAAATACATTCATAAGCGCTTGGAAAAATCCAAGTATAATTAATATGATCACTGTAGGTATTAAGGCTTCAAAGGATCTGGCCACACCATCCGGAACACCTTCAGGCATTTTTATTTTCATATTGGAGCTTATAAGTATTCGAAAAAGTTCAGTTACAATTAATGCAAGAATGATACCGACAAATAATCCTTGTGTTCCTAACCAACCTATATTTAGTCCACCATCCTCTGTAAACGGTACTAACATAATAAATCCGGATGTTGCAATTATACCAGCTGCTAACCCATCTACTTCATACGACTTAGCTAAATTATATGCGATTGCAAAGGTTACTAAAAGAGCTAATACTGCAAATGTGCCATTCCAAATACTTCCCCCTACTGTCTGCCAATTACCCTCACCAAAGATTGTATTCATCCACTCCACAAAATTAAATGATCCAAATGGAGGAAAATTATTAACTAAAATAGCTAAAGATCCCACTATAATCAACGGCATAATAGCAACAAACCCGTCACGTATTGCTACAAGATGACGTTGTGATCCAATACGACCAGCAATTTCAATGAACTTTTGCATCATTTTATTATCCATGGATACCCCTCCCTATTTTTAAAAAAATTGTGGCAAGTAAGCTTGGTGAGCTTGTAATAACTTGTCAAGAATGATCTTGCTGTCGGTTTCATCTGCTACTAATGGATTCATTACCATCGCTAAGTAAGCTTCATTATAATCACCAGACATACTTGCACGGATAACTAGTTCTTCAAATGCCTTCATTTGATAAATATGTCCTTTGACACTTTGTGGTAAAAAACCGACTGCAATCGGCTTAGGACCATTTTTAGTAATTACACAATTCACCTCAATAACGGAATCAATTGGTAATTCTGGTATCGCCCCGTTGTTTAATGTATTAACGGTTTGCACATCTGCTTTATCATTATAAATAGAGTCCATTAAACTGCATGCTACATTGCTATAGAATGCACCTCCTCTCCTTTCTAATTCCTCAGGTTTTTCATGTAAATCAGGATTTTTATATAGTTCAAACAAGGACTTTTCTAGTCTTTGTACAACTTCCGCTCTTGTGCCATTTTCTTGTAATGATTGCATATCTTTTTTTAGTACATCCGCTGTTTGGAAATAGTACTGATGATATGGATTTGGAATGAGCGAAGTGGCTTCAATAAAAGTTTTAGACCAGCCGAGATTAATAATATTTGCTGGTAAATAATCTAATCCTTCAGTAACTTTTTTTAATATTTCTTGTGTGCGATCGACTCCATTGACTAAAACTTTTCGACCAAATACATAGTGGTTCAAGCCGACAAATTCAATCATTACTTCCTCTGGTTTCACGTTTAGCACTTCAGCAGCTGAGTAGCGCATATTATAGGGAATGTTACAGACACCGATTACCTTTTTGTGTGGTGAATGTTTTAATAACGCTTCCGTAACAATACCTGCAGGATTGGTAAAATTAATAATCCAAGCATTCGGACAAAGCTCATGTACATCGTTTGCCAGTTCTATTAAAACAGGGATAGTCCGCAAAGCTTTGAATATTCCACCCGCACCATTTGTTTCTTGCCCAATATACCCGTGACACAGTGGGATGCGCTCATCTTTAGATCTCGCCTCCAGTCCGCCAACTCGGATTTGAGTCGAAACAAAATCAGCACCTTTTAAAGCTTTTCTTCTGTCCAATGTCCACGATAAGTAAATGTTTTTATTAGATTTTTCAATCATCCGTTTAGCCAGGTTTCCAACAATTTCAAGTTTCTCTCTCCCTTCTTCTATATCTACTAATACGATTTCTTCTACCGGAAAAGAGGAATGGCGTAAAATTATCCCTTCAATAATTTCTGGTGTATAGCTAGAACCTCCACCAATTACTACTAGTTTTAATGCCATTTTTATGCTCTCCTTTACAACGTTTGTCAAATTAATGAGGTTACATATACAATTGAAATGTTACCCAAAATGTACCATACAATTAATTAATTGTAAATAATAATTTAAATATATTGTTACAACAATTGAAAAAGTTGTATTCAATAGAATTATCCTGTAAACTTTGACTAATAGGGATGTTAGAAAACTCAACTAACAACCATCTAGTTGCAGCAATGCTATAACTTAAATATTTCTTTTTTAATTCATTAAAGTTAAAAATACAATTAAATGACACACCCTTTTCGCTCTTTTAAACATGGTAAAGCTTTAATAAAGATATAGTTACGTCTGATATACCTATCATGTATGAATACAAATAGATTTTATGTTAAACCAAAATATAAAGTGAAACTTCTATCAGTGAGAGTTTTCCTCCATCCCCTACCGATCGAAGTAGAACAACCACTAAAGTCGCAATATCCTTGGAAAAAACGCTTTTTCTGCGTGCGGTGTATTGCTGTCGAAGCACACTCTGTCCTTAAAAAGAAGTACACTTTTTTTGCGTGCGATGCGTTGCTACGTAGCTTTCATTGTCCTGTTGCAACACCTTTGTGATCGACATCCTTGAAAACCGCGATATATCGCTAACGTAGCTTTCCTCGTCTTTTCGACCGGAGTGAATCGCTAATTGAGGTGCCGTTATCTTCCACTTAGACTTCTACCATGAGTCGGAGTCTTACGGATCTACATTCGGATAAAAATGAAGTAAAGTAACTAATAATTCAAAATAACTACGAAAGGAAACAATAATGGAAAAAAACAAATCTTTACATGCATATATTAAAGAAGAATTATTAAATCGAATTAAAGCTAATAAATATCTGCCTGGCGATAAGATCCCTCCAGAGCTTGAATTATGCAAGGATTTTGGCGTAAGCAGAACAACGGTTAGAACTGCTTTAAACCAGCTAACACTTGAAGGTTACTTGGTGCGTAAACAAGGAAAAGGCACATTTGTAGCGGATCAAAAAGTAAAACAAACATTAACCCAAACAGTCAAACGCTATAGTGATCAAGTTGCTGTACAAGGTAAAGAAGCTGAAATAACGGTAATTGCTATTACTGTTATCCCTGCAGATGATTATTTAGTGAATCAGCTGGATGTCACTTTAAATGATCCGATCCAACGAATTGACAGAGTGCGAAAGGCTAATGGAAATGCAACTCAGTATGAAATTTCTTATATTCCTTGGAACATTGCGCCCGGGATAACGGAAAAACAAGCCAAAACATCGCTTTATGCAGCATTAAAAGATGATTTTAATGTGCATATTGCAAAAACCATCGAGCATATTGAAATAACACTTGCCGATGAACGCTGTTCTAAACATCTTCATTGCGAATTAAACGCACCTTGTTTTCATATTGAAACAATTGCTGAAAATGATAAAAAAGAAAAAATAGAATATTCCCGTGCCTATTTTAGAGGAGACAAAACAAACTTTGTAATTGAACGAAATTATCCTTTATAGCGTAAAATTTTTATTCATGGATGGGCTTTTCTTCCTCCACTAATAAGCACAGCAAAAAATCATTCGACGTGTCTTTTTCGCCCATGCTTTTTAAGGTTTTTTAAATCAGAGAGAATTAGGGAGGTATAAAATTGAAAATTTTAATTAATGCAGATGATTTTGGATTAACAAAAGGGGTCACAGATGGTATTATAAAAGCTCATACAGATGGTATTGTACAGTCCACAACATTAATGATGAATGGAAATGCTACTGATTACGCTGTAACCCAAGCGAAAAAGCACCCTAGTCTCAAGGTTGGAATCCATCTTGTGTTAACATGGGGAAAACCGATGAACAAACATGTAACAGAGTTAACAGACCGAGATGGCTTTTTTAAATTTAACCCAGACTCCCAGCTTCTAGCTACAGATATAGAAGCAATAAAAATAGAGTGGCAGACCCAATTAGAAGCTTTTTTATCAGTAGGTTTACCACTTCACCATATTGACAGTCACCATCATGTTCACGGTTGGGAGCCATTAAAGCCCGTAATGATTCAACTAGCCAAAAAATACAATGTACCCGTTCGCTTTACAAAATCATTGCGATCGGAGCCAGATATTTTATTAACGGAGGACATTTGGTTAGATTTTTATGGGGACGGTGTAAATGAAGATCTTTTTTCAAAGCTCAAACATCTTTCTGCAAATAGCGTAGAAGTGATGACTCATCCCGGCTTTGTAGATGATGGTTTGCGTAAAATAAGTTCCTACACAGATAAGCGAAAAGAGGAATTAGATTTACTCTGCTCCTTAAAGATGCCTAACTGGGTGAAAAGCTTGAACAGTTAACAAACTCACTTATTTTAACGGCGAACGGAGGGAAGCAGATGAGCGATAATAGTTCACGAACAATTGCAAAGGTCTGTTTACTGGCGGGAAAAATCATGCTGGAGAATGGAGCTGAAACATATCGAGTTGAGGATACGATGAGCCGGATTGCTACAGCTTTTGGCCTCGAAAATGCGGAAAGTTATGCTACACCTACCGGAATTCAGTTTTCTACTGAAGGAGAGGCTTCTTATTTTCGGAGAATTTCCAATCGCTCTAATGATTTACAAAAAATTGCAGATGTCAATCACATTTCGCGACAAATAACTGCTCAAGCACTTGATGTTAAAGAAGCGCTATTACTATTAAAAGGGATACAGCATTCAAGTGAAACATTTCCTTTCTGGTTACAGCTTGTTGCTGCTGCTTTAGCAAGTGGTAGCTTTACCATAATGTTTGGTGGCATGTGGAGTGATTTCGTACCATCTGCTATTGCTGGTGCAGCTGGTTATGCAGCGATGATCTGGTTTGAAAGGTTATTAGAAATTCGATTTATTGCTGAATTTATTGCCTCATTTATTATTGCTGTTATGGCTGTACTAGCAATTCAGTATAAAATAGGTGTACAAATGGATAAAATTATTATTGGTGCAGTGATGCCGCTCGTTCCTGGGCTGCATATTACAAATGCTGTTCGTGACTTAATGGCAGGTCACCTTGTATCTGGCGTATCCAAAGGTGTGGAAGCATGTTTAACAGCTTTTGCAATTGGAGCTGGCGTTGCTGTAGTTTTCGCCTTTATCTAAATGGAAAGTTATTTTTCTAAGATGAGACACATATAGCTCCATACAGTTATTTCTAAATAGAACTAATTTATCATCAATGCTGTACTTTGTCCTTGACTTTTTAGAGTATGTACTAAAATATAGGAGTTGATCTTAATGGTACTTGCTCAACTTATTACAAGCTTTATTGCTGCTCTTGGATTTGGCATTATCTTTAATGCTCCAAAAAATACATTAGTTCAATGTGGAATGGTAGGTATGTTTGGTTGGATTGTCTATTATATTTTAACCGACCAAGGAATGGATGTCGTTCCTGCTACGATTTTCGGTTCCATGCTAGTAGCTGTTCTGAGTCAGCTTTGCGCAAAATTATATAAAACACCGATTATTATCTTTAATGTATCAGGTATTATTCCACTAGTACCAGGGGGCATGGCTTATGATGCGATGCGTAAATTTGTGGAAAATGATTACTACAACGCTGTTCAGCTCTCAGCAAAGGTTATGTTGCTAGCTGGCGGGATCGCTATCGGATTAATGTTTTCCGAAGTGGCTAATCAGTTGCTGAAGAAAACATGGAATTGGTTGCGTCCCGAATAGTTGCTTTTCCGTTTTTAACCTTATATGATAGTTTTGTTAATACACTACAGATGGAGAGGGTTTTATTGAAAACTATAGATAAGCCAAACGTTGTTATTGTCATATTTGGAGCCACAGGGGATCTATCTAAAAGAAAATTATTCCCTTCCATTTATCGTCTTTATCAAAGTGGAAAAATTGGTAAGGATTTTGCTGTAATTGGTCTTGCTCGCCGTCCATGGACGAATGATATATTTCGAGAAAAAGTTTGTGAGTCTGTTCAAGTAGCTGATCAAGAGAAAGAAAATGATTTGCAAGCTTTCGCATCCCATTTTTATTATCAGCCATTTGATGTAACTGATACTTCCTCCTACAATCATTTAAACACTTTACTACATGAGTTGGAAGGGCACTATGAGACAGATGGCAATCGTATTTTCTACTTAGCAATGGCGCCAGAATACTTTGGATCCATCGCTAAAGAAATTGAACAGAATGGGTTGAAGGATGGTGCCGGTTGGACAAGATTAGTCATTGAAAAGCCTTTTGGACATGATTTTGAATCAGCTAAAGAATTAAATAGTCAAATTCGTTTAGCATTCGATGAAGATCAAATATATCGAATTGACCATTATCTTGGCAAGGAAATGGTACAAAATATTGAGGTAATTCGATTTGCAAACGGAATATTTGAACATTTGTGGAACAACCGATTTATCTCTAATATTCAAGTAACCTCCAGTGAAAAGTTAGGTGTGGAGGATCGAGCTCGTTACTATGATCGGTCTGGCGCCACGAGAGATATGGTACAAAATCATATGCTGCAAATGGTCGCTCTTTTAGCAATGGAACCACCCATTAAACTTACCCCGGATGAAATTCGTTCCGAAAAGGTAAAAGTGCTTCGTGCTATGCGAATTGTTGAGCATGAACAAGTAGATGATTATTTTGTCCGTGGTCAATATGGTCCTGGCAGCTTAGGAAAAGGCTATCGGGAAGAAGCCCCGGAATTAGAGAATTCGACTACTGAAACGTATGTTGCCGGAAAAGTCATGATAGATAATTACCGCTGGGCTGGAGTACCTTTTTATATTCGAACTGGTAAAAAAATGAAAGAAAAATCAATTAAAATTGTCGTTGAATTTAAAGATATACCAATGAATCTTTATTATAAGCATAGAGCAGAAAAACATCCAAATTTACTGGTCATTAATATTCAGCCAAATGAAGGAATCACACTTCATTTGAATGCTAAAAAAGCAGGTGTAGGATCAATTGCTCAACCTATACAATTATCATATACGCACAGTAGCATAGATGGTATCAATACACCAGAGGCGTATGAGAAATTGATTTATGATTGTATTATTGGCGATACAACGAATTTCACACATTGGGATGAAGTGGCTTACTCTTGGAAATTTGTCGATGCTGTATTGGATGCTTGGTCGAAAAAAGAACCGAACTTCCCTAACTATCCAGCTGGCTCCATGGGGCCTGAAGCAGCAAATCGTCTGTTAGAAAAAGACGGCTTCCACTGGTGGCCAATTTTAGACTAAGATAAAGTAGTGAAAGTTTCTTTCACCTTCTCCATTTATAATTGATGTTCAGAGAAAAATCCTACTGCCATCTAAAAAGCCGAGGCTATCAATTGTGACAAGCCTTGGCTTTATTTTAATAAAAGTTTAATGTAAAGGCTGATTCATCTTAAGAAAGTCGCTGTTGCTTGATTTATTCTATAAAGTGAAACTTCATTTCATGGAATGCTTTTCCCCCAAAAATGTTAGTACCACAAGGGTATGACCTAAAGGCCCTTGAACCAATCGGGGATTTAGGAACCGTTTTCTCTCACTTGAAGTGGTAGACTTACGGACCTTACATGCGGGATAAATTCTGCTTAAACATCCCAATTTTCATAAAAGCAGCTACCAATTATCCATACTTTACTATTGCACAACCACCTATACCTTTTATCGAAAAGAAAACAGCTAGAAATGCTCGGTTAACTACGTTTACTACAGATTGAGCGCTTACCTGGACAAAGCTACTTTCAAAAAAGATATCCATCATGATTTCCTAGTCAACAAGGATAGCCTTAAGAAATCCAACTTCTTCTGTCCGGCATAAATGCAGTAATAATTAATACAATTGCTGTAATTATATGCATGATCATTCCTACAATCGGAATCCAGCCTATACAGGATGTAATAATCCCTAAAATACTGCCTGCACTTGCTCCTTCGTCTCTCTTCGTTAAAATTAATGTAATGATATGAAGGATAAGCATAACAAATAATGGTGTATATAAATTCGAAACAATATATACTCCTCCAAGAATAGGAAAACCAAGTAAACCTTCAAAAATTCCTGTAATCCATTTCAAAATTTGTGATATGGACAACAACTTCACCTCCAAATTAATTTCAGTTATAATTTATCCTATTTTGCTCAATTAAAACATATTGTATTACTATAAAATCATGCTTTACTTCACGTGTAGGACAAATCCTGTCTATACTCCATACTTATGATGATTAAATTCGTAATACTTAAATTAGAAAAACTTAAGCTTTGTCGCCAAGTCTGTATACGAAAGCTGTCGTTTTTCTTATATGATAAGGGGAAACTTCATTCCGTGGAATGCTTTTTACACGAAATGTTAGTACCACAAGGGTATGACCTAAAGGCCCTTGAACCAATCGGGCATTTAGGTGCCGTTTTCTCCCACTTTGACCCTTTGTATCAACTAAAGGATCTTGAAGCAGGAGTCTTACGGCACCTTACATGCGGGGTAAAGCCTAAAGTTTTATAGGAACAAAAGCTAGAAGCACCCGGTAAGCAACGAAAACTGGAGATCTTCTGACACGACAAAGAAAAGAGTGCCTCTAGAACAGAAGATGCCGACGCTTTACGGCAAGCCCGCTTTTAGTCAGCCTTCCTTTAGATTCGAGGAGATGTTGACTTATCACAAGAAGAAAATCGGTGTTTGTAAGCAGCACGAGTGCTTAAGCTAGACGAAGCTACTTATCGAAACAGACTATCCACAATGCCAAGAAACGCATATGACCTCCTTGAAAATGAAAGATAATGCCAAGGCAAAGCTTGTATTGCTAGAGCCTTGGCATTTATTTTTTATATGGTTTTTAACAGGCATACTTATTAACAATCTGCTGTTTAATGACTACAAACAACACAAAAAATCGCATAAGATTTATAACCTCATGTTCACGTTAAATTCCAATATGCTTTTACGGATGAAACCTGAATTTCCCAACCCACCAACTCTTACTAAAAAAGTTAAACCAATCGGGGATTTAGGAACCGTTTTTCTCATATTCGTAACATCATTAGCTCATTTTTGAATTGAGAAAAATACGGTTCCTTACATTCGGGATAAAGATTAATTCGGTATTTTATCGTTTGGATTGTCTTCACAATTCCCTTTCTAATCTACATACTTAACTGTTTCGATTAATTTCACACTTACTCCACTCTACTAGATTTTATTTTTTATGTAATTTAAATTGCGGCTTTGTTACAGATTTATAAATATGTTCGATCTTCAGGCTATTTCAGTGAAGTATTTGAACCAATCATCTAAAACCAGCCTTGGATTTGCTGTTATCTTTTTATTTCCATAGTTAATTTAGTAAAAGATTTTATGGACAATTGATTCCCCCTTGCCTTTTATCTCTCCTTGATTTGTATCTAAAAAGCATGAAAGATAAATCATCCCTTCTTATTTACAAACAAAATATTATGTAGTAGACTATTGTTAATAAATTTTGTATTAGGTAAAAATAATAGAAATGAGTAAAATTTTTATTGATAGTTTAATATTTGTGGGGGTGTGAAATAATGAATGGTTTCGTAAATGCTAGCAATCTCAGTGTTTCCTATTATGGAAAAGAAGTAGTTCGTGGTGTTTCTTTCTCCTTTAAAACTGGTAATCTAATAGGAATTATCGGTCCCAATGGTGCTGGAAAATCCACCTTGATGAAAGCTGTATTAGGATTAGTTCCACGTGATAGTGGAAGAGTTGAAATTTGTGGTAAATCAATCAAGGAGAGCCAAAAAAATATTGCTTATGTTCCACAACGAAGTAACATTGACTGGGATTTTCCAATTTTAGTTCGAGATACAGTACTATTAGGAACTTATCCGAAGCTTCGACTATTTCAGAAACCAAGAAAATCTGATAAAGAGTGGGCATATCACTGCTTGGAAAAAGTCGGAATGCAAAATTACAGTAAAACTCAAATTGGAGAATTATCAGGTGGACAGCAACAACGAGTATTTATCGCGCGGGCACTAGCACAAAAAGCAAGCTTTTTCTTTTTGGATGAACCTTTTGTAGGGATTGATGTTGCTAGTGAAAAAATGATTATTGATATTTTACAAGTTTTAAGAGATGAAGGGAAAACCATATTTGTTGTACACCACGACTTAACAAAAGTGAAAGAGTATTTTGATGAATTGATTTTAATGAATAAAGAATTGATTGAATCTGGACCTGTACAGCAAGTGATCCGACCTGAATTAATGACAAGAGCATACAGAATGGACTTTCATTTACTTCATAAAATGGGGGTCGAGGTATAGTGGATTTTATAACCGATATTATGAATTATCAATTTCTGCAGAAGGCGTTAATAACTTCTATTGCAGTAGGAATCATTTGCGGTATTATTGGTTCGTTTATCATTTTACGAGGAATGGCATTAATGGGAGATGCTATATCCCATTCTGTACTTCCTGGTGTAGCCATTTCATACATGCTTGGAATCAATTATTTTTACGGTGCTGTAGCATTTGGAATATTAACAGCTATTGGTATCGGAGTTGTCAGTCAGAATAGTCGAATCAAAAGTGATTCTTCAATTGGAATTGTTTTTACAGCATTTTTTTCTTTAGGTATTATCCTTATAGCAAAGGCCCAAACGGCTACAGATTTAACCCAAATTTTATTTGGTAATGTGCTATCAATCAGAAATTCGGACATGATTATGACATTGATTACAAGTGGAATTATCATTTTCGCTGTCACTGCCTTCTACAAAGAATTATTAATAAGTACATTTGATGAAACAATGGCGGCGGCTTATGGATTACCAACGAAATTAATTCATTATGGGATTATGGTGTTACTCACAATGGCAACTGTTGCGTCTTTACAAACTGTAGGAGTTGTACTGGTTGTTGCAATGCTTATTACTCCAGCGGCGACTGCATACTTATTAACAAATCGTTTTTGGTTAATGCTCCTATTCTCTTCCTTCTTTGGAGCACTGTCGTCAGTGATAGGGTTATATATTAGTTTTAAACATAATTTATCATCTGGTGCTGTCATTGTTTTAACTGCAACGGCTTTATTTATCCTAGTCTTTATTTTTTCTCCAAAACAAGGAGTATTATGGCGGTCACTACGATCAAGAGAATCGCGTACTGCTATGGAACATTAACGCAGTGTTATATTCCTTAATCAATCACTATGTGTTATTCTCTATAACTCGGGAAGGGGGAGTTTTTCAATACATTAGATACGGGCTAAATGTTCTATATGTTAAAAATAGTAAAATATAATTTATCATTAAAGGAGAGGAATTTGTTTTTATGAGAAAAATTATTAAATTAATGGCTGTCTTATTGATGACACTCATTGTATTAGCCGGATGTGGAAGTGGAAATAATGAAACAACGAAAGATAGTGCAAGCAAAAGTAGTAAAGCAAATACAGAAGCAACTGGGGAAGGAGATAAAATTCTCGCTGTAACCTCTTTTACGTTGCTTGAGGATATGGTTAAGGAAATCGGTAAAGATCGTGTTGACGTACATAATCTTGTACCAACAGGAACCGACCCGCATGAATTTGAACCACTTCCAGAAGATATTAAAGCTGCGACAGATGCTGATGTTTTATTTTATAACGGGCTGAACTTAGAAGGTGGCGAAAATGGTTGGTTTGCAAAAATGATGGAATCGGTTGGTCAAGATTGGAATAATGCCTTTGAACTGACAAAAGGGGTAGAACCAATGTATGTAACATCAGGTTCTGGCGATAAAAAAGCGGAGGAAATTAATCCCCATGCGTTTCTAGATCCTATTGTTGGCATACAAATGACTGAAAATGTACGTGATGCTTTAGTCGAAATTGATCCTGCTAATAAAAAGCATTATAAAGAAAATGCCGAAAAATATTTGGATCAATTAAGAGAAATTGATGAACAATATAAAACTAAAATCAATGAAATTCCTGAAGAAGATCGCGTGTTTATTACAAGTGAGCAAGCTTATCAGTATATGACAAAACGTTATGGATTGAAAGAAGGATTCATTTGGGCTATTGATACAGAGGAAAATGGTTCACCAGAACAAATCACTTCATTGCTTAAGTTTATTGAAAAACATGATCCACCCGTCTTATTTGTGGAAACAAACGTAGATCCACGGCCGATGGAGACTGTATCAAAAGAATCCGGGGTTGAAATATATGGCGAACTCTACTCAGATGAAATTGGTAAACCTGGCGAAGAAGGAGATACGTATGTTAAATACTTGCAATATAACATGGATAAGATTTATGAAGGACTAACAAGTAAAAAATAGCTGAAACATTTCAGCCCATTATAAATATATTACTTCTTGGAGATTTGTTCAGGAAAACATACTCCTGTGTACCGAGTTACTTCATAATATGCCAACACTAGCTTTATTCACGTATTATCGTTAGCAACGAATACCTTAACCTATATCACTTTTATTAAAAACATCCTCGCCTGAATTTTGTGATATGCTCCCCTTAAGGTAGACAGATTAAAAAATAAAAATCTGTTTTCCTTAAGGGGATTTTTTTAATTATGCTTTTTCTTTTCCTTTGTTTCTTCTTGTGAACTTTGCAGTTAAGTCATCAAACAACGTATAAATTACTGGAATTAATAACAATGTAAATATACTGGAAATACCCAGACCAAAAATAATCGTTACTGCTAATGGCTGTTGCATTTCTGCACCTTCACCTAATGCTAGAGCTAATGGCACCATAGCTAAAATAGTGGTTAAAGTTGTCATTAAAATTGGACGGAGTCTGCTTCTCCCAGCTTCTAATATTGCTTCATAACGCGCCATTCCTTTTCGCCGTAAAAGGTTAATATAGTCTACTAACACAATCGAGTTGTTAACGACAATTCCCGCTAGCATAATTATTCCTATAAAGCCAGGTATACTTAACGGAATATCCATGATAAATAACCCAAGCACTACTCCAATAACAGTTGCTGGCATTGAAAACATAATAATGAACGGGAATAAGAAGTTTTCAAACTGAACAGCCATTACTGCATAGACCAGGAAAATCGAGAAAACTAGCGCAATTGCAAGGTCTGTAAATGATTCTGTCATATCTTGCGCCTGTCCCCCAATTTGATAGCTATAGCCTTCCGGAAAGTTCATATTATCTAATACGGATTCCACATCCGCTGTGATACTTCCTAAATCACGGTCAACAACTTGACTGCTCACATTTATTTGTGGCTGCTGATTTTCTCGTTGTAGACTAACAGGTCCACTCATTTGCTTAAATTCTGCTACTTCATCTAGTGAAATAGTTGTACCTTGTGGAGTTTGTATTTTCATATCATGCAAGTCGGCTATTTTGCTACGCTGTTCATTAGGGTAAATTAATGTAACATCCATTTCTTTACCATCTTCTCGATATTGTGTAACTACTTGACCAGTAAACTGAATTTGAACTTGTCCCAATATCTGTTCATGATTTAAACCATACATGGCAGCGCGGTCTTGATTAATCTCAATATTCAGTTGTGGAACACCTTCCGATGCAGAGGTTTCCGGATTATAAACCCCATTTACATCATCAATTTCCTTAGTAACTTCACCAGCAAGCTCCCTTAACAATTCATGTTCTGGTCCGTTTAATTGTATCTGGATCGGATCACCCATATTCATTCCTGAGTCCATGGAATTAACGGTTATTTCTGCACCGGCAATCTCTTTTAATTTATTGTCCATCTCTTTAACAATATCGACGGTTGTTTTTTCGCGTTCTCCAGAAGGAATGAGTTGAATCGTGTAAATTGCTTGATTACTATTACTAATTCCTCCTCCGGAAGTGAAGGTTCCACTGCCAACATTTACATAATTTGTTTCAATCAATGGCGTAAATTCCTTTAATTCCTTGTTTACTTGTTCAACAAGTTTCTCTGTATGTTGTAACGAACTTCCTGGAGGAGTTTCCACACGTACTTCTAATTGCCCTTGATCAGCAGAAGGAATAAACTCCGCTCCGATAAATGGTGTAAGCGCCAAGCTGGCAACAATCGCTAAAATGGTTGCAAAAATAGTTGTTTTTCGATGACCAAGCACCCATTTTAAACTATTTCTATAGCCATTCGTTAACCAACTTAAGAAGCGATCAAACCAATAACGTCTGCCACTATCTTTTATTGCTTTTTGCAGGAGCTTGGAAGAAAGCATCGGGACTAATGTGATAGCTACCACCAACGAAGTAATTAATGAAAAAGATACGGTTAATGCAAGTGGTGTAAACATGTCAGATGCTATTCCTTCTACATAAACAATCGGTAGAAATACTACCAATGTAGTTGTTGTTGAAGCAATTACAGCAGGAGCCAATTCACTCGCTCCTTTAATCGCTGCTTCCTTTAAATTGTATCCTTGTTGGCGATAAGAATAAATATGCTCCAGAATAACGATTGAGCTATCCACCATCATTCCTAATCCCAATGCCAACCCGCCCAAGGTTAAAATATTTAATGTCTCTCCTGTGAAGTACATTAAAATGAAAGTGGTAATGATCGCAATAGGAATCGACAAGCCTATTACAAGGGTTGCACGAATACTCTTTAGGAATAACAACAAAATAAAGATTGATATGATGCCACCGATTAAAATGTTTTGCACCACAGAATCAATGGACATTTGAATAAAATCTGATGTGTCTATAATTACATTTAAATGAACATCTTTTGGCAAATCCTGTTCTATCTCTTTCATACTTTCTTTAATATTTGTTGCTACTTCAACCGTATTACTGTCGGTCTTTTTAAGTATCGATAGAACTACAGAAGGTTTTCCATTTACTAATGTCAACCCAGATTCGTCTTTATAAGCATCTTTTACTTCTGCTAAATCTTCTACTTGTACAGTAGCTCCTGCTTCCGTTTGAACAAGCGTTTGTTTAATATCTTTCATCGACTTGAATTCACCAGTCACACGCAGTTGAAGATCCTTATCACCTTTTTCAACTGTCCCAACCGAAGCTGACTGATTGCTACTATTTAATGATTGAATAATTGTTTGCGTTGTAACACCATATTGCTGTAATTTGGCTTCATTGAGAACTAACTGAATCTCTCTTTCTTTACCACCTTCGACGCTGACAGATCCCACTCCACCTTGCCGTTCAAAAAATGGCACCAATTGATCATCAGCTATATCCGTTAGGGAAGCTGTGTCATCTCCAGTCAACCCAACCCATATCACCGGCAGTTGGTCAGGATTAAATCGCATAATATTTGGATCGCCTGCTTGACTAGGCAACATCCCCTTTACTTGGTCAACACTTTCTCGGACATCAAGTAAAGCCTGATCCAAATCTGTTCCGTTACTAAACATCATAATAACTAAGGAGGAGCCTGACTGAGATTGAGATTGGACTGTTTCTATCCCTTCTACAGTGCTCACTGCCGACTCAATCGGTCTACTGATTAGATTCTCAACTTCTTGTGGTGCTGCATCTTCATATGATGTTGCCACCACAGCCACCGGGAGATCTATTTTGGGGAAAAGATCAACAGTTAAGCTGCGCAATGAAACTGCACCGAGAGCGAGTATTGCAAGGACTATCATAATAACGCCTACTGGACGTTTTACAGATGTTTTAATTAGCTTCAAGTTTATTCCCCTTTCACAACTTTAACCTTACTACCGTCCGTTAGAGATAGTTGTCCTTTTACGATAACTGTATCACCAACTTTGAAGTCTCCCTCAATAGCTGTCTGGTCCGATTGAGATTCCTTTATGGAAACAACAGTACGGACCGCTTTATTATCTTTTACCACATAGATAAACGATTCATTTCCTTCTTCCTCAACAGCTTGAGTAGGAACGATTAACGCTTTTTTTATTCTTGTTTCAGGAACTTGTAATTTTGCTATCATACCAGGTAGTAATTTATTTCCTTTATTTTTTACGGTTGCCTTGATTGGATATAATCCAGTGTCGTTTGGCATTGCATCAGCTGATGTTATCTTAGCTTTATAATTTTTATTATCAATGGATACATCAAACTCATCCTCTACCTCTAGCAAATCACGATCGTCATCCGTAACGGTAAAGGTCAGTTTTAACGAGTCAGAATCAGCAATAATCGCTATCGGATCTTCGGTGGAAGCCAATTCTCCTTCGCTAACATTAAGTTGAGTTATTTTTCCATCTTTAGGAGCACGAATTGTTTGCTTACCAGCTGGAGATTGAATGGTTGCAATTGGATCATTCTTCTCGACTTTATCCCCAGTTTTAACTTCTACTTGATCAACCTCACCTGGGTTTTGCACCATTACGGGCATGGCCCCTTTGGGTTCTGTCCTGCCATAGATGCTTTTTTCAATAACAATATCTCCTTCTTTTATCTTCTCTGTTTCAACAGGAATAACACGTTCTTCATTTTTTACCTTTTTATCATCTTCCTCATTGCATGCAGTAAGCATTAAAGCTATGACGATAATGACTAAGCCAAAATAAATTTTTTTCACTTAAATAATGCTCCTCTCTTATCTACTATTGTAATGTTTTTCACCAATGGATTCTTTTATAGAGCCTGGATAAGCCACAAATAATTGTCACATAACCATGATGTAATCTAGATTTATCTTTTAACCCTTCACAAAAACGAGCAGTATATCTAATTCTAATTGAGTAAATAAAACTAGATGAAGAACGAAAGCTAGAAGCCCTCGTGTAGCAACGTACAAACCGGCGAGCTTCAAGCGAGATAAAGTGAAACTTCATTCAAGGAGCGCTTTTCTCCTTGAATGTTAGTACCGCAAGGATATGACCTAAAGGCCCTTAAACGAATCGGGGATTTAGGAGCCGTTTTTCTCATCATGTTCATAACATCATTAGCACATTTTTGAATTAAGAAAATACGGATCCTTACATCCGGGATAAAGGAAAACTTCTACGAGGAGTCGATGTTGACTTATCCCAGAAAAGAAGATAGAAGTTTGCTAACAGCACAAGCTCTGCTGAAACAGATATCATTTCCTGTACAAGAACATACATCTATGTTTTTAGATATACTTAAGTGTCTGTATAGGGATTAATGTCATTTTGGTTCCATTCAGAAAAGCTGCTGCTGAAATTTAATGTATTTTCTTGGAAAGCGATCTATTGCTACCAACTCTTGAAGATTATTCTGGTAGGATATTTTTAGTTAAAATATCTAACTTGATAGGCTTCGTATTCAGCATTCTTATGTATATGTCTGTTAGTATACAGTAAAATTCAAAGATATGCTTTTAACGTACAGGTAAGGAAACTACCGTTTTTCCCCTCTATTGAATTCAACCCATTTTTTCATTATCAGTATATACGTATTTGGTTAAAAATTTGTTTCACGAAATACATAAATTATAAACGACCAAATTGTACGCATGGTGGTTTTTCCTGTTCCTCTCAAATGTGATTCCTAATTCTCTGTAGAAAATTGACTCCTTTACACTCATTCGTTTTATCCATCTTCGTGAGGCTTCCATATCTCTGGCGATGGCTATAAAGCGAAACTTCATTCAATGTTGACTTTCTTTCATCACATACAGATAAAAGTAGAAAAAAGGCTAAAATCTCTGGCATCCTTAAAAAAGTAGGACATTTTTTAAGGATGCCTATCACGAAGCTCATCTTATCTGAACAAATCAGGTATTTAGGCGCCGTTATCTCACTTAAACTTTTGTATTCTCTATAACTTTTAAAGGAGTGGTCTTGCCGACAGCACCTTAGATTTAGATTTAAGTTAGACAACTACATGCTTGCTTTAATTTTACACAAGTTTCTCCTTTATTTATAGTACAGAATAGTAACTGCAAAAAATCAAATTACAAACATGACTGCTTTAGCATTTTCTAATGAACCTAGCTTTAACTTTTAAATCTTATCATCTGTTAACTACTATGAGGTGTTACGTAAGGTAATGTACAAGCGAAATACTTCGTATTCGAGGAAGTCCAAAAACCTAGTACAATTGAATTATGTTTTAGTGTGCATATGGACCTAATTATTGTCACTTTTAATGAAATAAACTAACCTGTACATTTGTTTTATACACTTCTAACTTAAAACGATAAGTTCCGTATCTGTTCCAGTTATGTCTAACATTATTGTATAGAATATCTCATTGGTTGATAACTGGCTAAGGTAATATAACTAACTACGACTTAGGATGTATTTCTAACGATAAAGATCACTTTTACTTTTCTAGTTTCTATTGTTTGATTTCGGTCTTTACATGATTAACTACTACTTGTTAAGTAATATTAATCTTTTATAGATACGAGTATTTTTAAACGTATTCATAATAACAAGCGAACCATCTGAAAAACAAGTAAAAATACTTTAAGATTAATTACCATTTTTAATTATTGGTACTAAATAACGATTCATACTTTATCGGTTATGGTAGACAAAACAGTTAAGTTAATTCACTTATACCGGTTATAAAACTTGCTATTTTCCTTTTTATCTTACTGTAAAAATTATCAGTGTTATAAATGCTGGTGAAATAATTTCATTGTAGGAAATCTGGATTGTCCAAATAAAACAGGGCGATTTAGATGTACGATTAATTGACTTGTTCGTTTATATTGTAGATCAAATGCATTTAAAGATATTTCTACATAACAGCCGCTCCCATCATAAAACGTAACGTATGTGCCGGAATTCTTTTTTTCATATCGATATATGTGGTGATAAGCGATCCAAGCATTGCTTTTATTTTTAATAGAAGCTGTCGGCATCATATAAACACCTTGTTCTGGTATTACTGGAATTGGGAGCTTGCTGGATGAATGTAAAACGTCTTTTACAGCCATCCTCCTGCCTTCTAAGGTAGATCCATATAACAGACAACTATAATCAATAATTTGTTCTGGTCGATGCAATGATCTCCTTTGTACATCATCTTCTAAAATGAGTGAACGATAATAAGTATATTCACTCCAAAATATAGCTTTTGTTTTTACTGATACAATATACACTGATGTAATACGTTGCTTCAACTTAGTCTCCTCCTCTAGTAATTATTAGACTTTTAACATTAATTCTACTATTTTGTCTATACTTTGTCTTTACTTAACGACAAATAGTTTCAATAACTAAAAGATGATGAAAGACTTTTATTTAGGAAGTAATTCATCTTGTCTTGCGTATCATTTTTGCTTACTCGTCTCTTTCTCTAAACTGAGGAGGATGATCATCGGATATGCAGTTCCTTTTACCTTAATTACAGAAAGCTTTCATTCAATTTCAATTTTTGTTGTCATGCTATGTTATAATTATACCTAATTTTAAATGGATTAAGGAGTTGATGTTTGGATGGATATAGCTGCATTATCAATTGGTTTAGCTAATCAGCAAATACAAACTAATGCAGGTATAGCGGTGATGAAAAATGCATTAGGAGTTATGGAAACTCAAGGCGCACAGCTTCAAAAAATGATTGTAGATTCCTCTGTTTCTAAAATAACTCATCCTACGCTTGGCAGACAGATCGATATAATGGGTTAAGATATTAACTTTAGTACTAAAATTTTATGCTTTTTAACGTAAAAAGAGGCAGGAAACATACTGTGTATGTTCTGCCCCTTTTAAGTATGGAACGAAAAAAATCAAACCATTATTGATTTCCTTGGTTATTATCTTTATTTTGATCGTCCATCATATTATCATCGTTATTATCAGTGTCAGTATTATCTTCTTCATTTTGGAGATCGTTATCATTTCCATCCATGCCGTTGTCATCTGCAGGACGATCGTTGTTACCCCCCTGATCTTCTACTGGTGTATCATTATTATCTGCAGGGCCTTGATCATCATTTGTTGCACAAGCAGCAATTAATGATAACATTAAAATAGATGCTCCAAGTTTCATAAGAAGTTTTGATTTCATTGTAATGCCTCCTTTTGTATTCGTTCGCTTTTAGCATAACCAAATCGAAAGAAGTCATACAATTTTTTATCCAATTTTTCCTAAAGTTGAAAGATGAAGTGATTTTTTTAATTATAATCATTAATTTTAAGGTTTAAAAAGGGCCGGAAATTTCAAGTCACCTTAACTTTAGCACAAAAATTTTCCTAACCCACAAAAACATTAGCTATGGCATTTTCGCCAAATATTGAACTTCCTGCAAAGTTTATTTTATAGCAAATAAAATTTCTGCTTCACAAGCAGTTTTTCCCTCCACTTTAGCAACTGCTTTTCCTTTACCGATTGGACCTTTTAATCGAAGTATCTCCACTTCCATTTGCAATTGATCACCAGGACGAACTTGTTGTTTAAAACGACAATTATCAACACCTGCTAGAAATCCAATTTTCCCTTTATTTTCCTCTAAGCCAAGCATGGCAATTGCACCCAGCTGTGCTAACGCCTCCAAAATCAAAACACCCGGCATAACAGCATATTCCGGAAAATGGCCTTGAAAAAATGGTTCGTTTGCAGAAACGTTTTTCAAACCAGTAACTCGTTTTCCTTCTTCTAATTCTGTTACACGATCGACTAATAGAAACGGATAACGATGAGGAATTATCTCTTTTATTTGTTCAATATTCATTTTATCAGCCTCTTTTCTTGTTTTATACCGCATCTAAAGTGCCGTCAGACTCCCACGTCAAGGTGGGGGATAATGGCACCTAAAAAGCTCCGATTCGTTCGGGAGGCCTTTAGGTCGTGCCCTTGCGATACTATCATCTAGTGGAGGATGAAGGATTCCCCGCACTGAATGAAATTTCTACTTTAAATTGATATGGTAACTGAAATGAAAGCATCTGAGTCGACATTAGACTTAGATGCTTTACTTAATTTGTTTTCGTAACAATGTCTATAATATGTTGCCATGTCTCTTTTTTTAAAGCGTCGATAGGCGTGCCATCACCAATGACTCCATAGCCGACCATTAGTCCAATCACTAAGGCAATTATACATAGAAGTGAAACGACAATAATCCTTAACCAAATAGGAAAAATGCGTAGTCTCGGGCGTTTTTTCGTAGTCCCTGCTTGCTGCCTTTGGTGTTTTTCACTTCTTTGTCGTAATTTAGCAGTGCTTGAATCAGTCTTTTGTTGGGAACGATAGATTAATTTACTACCATCTTCCTCTAAAGCTTTGGTAGAGCCTTTTCCCTTGACGAGATTCTGGTTTAGGAACATAGTTTTGTTTCTCCTTACTTCTAGAGGTTGTTTACGGTAAAATGACACATCGAATTCCTTATAGCTTATGAATCTCTGTGATGCAAATTTGCATCCCCTGCTATTCGTAACAGTCTCTTGAATTTCGACTCGACAGGACAGGCTGCTGTCAGCAGAATCACAGCACAGAGTAAGCTTCAACAGCAATACAATCAGGGTTTTCAAGCAGAACAGAAGCTAGAAGCCCTTGGTTAGCGACGTACAAACTTGGAGATCTTCTGACGAGATAAAATGAAACTTCATTTCTTGGAGTGCTTTTCCCAAGACTTATCATAGGAAGAAGTTCGAAGTTTGCTACAGCTTTCAGTGCTTAAGCTAGTCGAAGCTACTTTTCAAAAGAAATTATTCCCAACGAAAAAATGGTATAATTCCCTAAGCAATAAGGAACACTCCAGCAATGATACACATGGTTTTCATGAACGTTACCGTCTACCGGCCTCAGATCTTTTACCTCTTCTAGGAATAAATTGATATTTAGCGTAATTGATTAATGAGACCAAGCATTTGATCACTCATAGATATCGTTCTTGCATTAAATTGGTAGGCGCGCTGTGTCATAATTAACTCTGACATTTCTTGAGACATATCGACATTCGATGCCTCCAATGTGCCACTTTTTAAAATTTGTTCGTTCTCTCCCACCGGTTGAATAATTTCAGCTATATTAAAGCCGAGCTCTGCTAGATTAGGTAAACGGAATAAATTTTCTCCAGTTGCTTCTAGCAAATGAGGACGAACTGCTTCAACTACAGCAATTCTCCCGGCTATTTCAGTTGTGGCTCCACGTGTCACTCTAATTTCCCCATTAGGTAGGAGTGTAATATCATCAAACCCTTCATCAATAACTATCGGGCCGTTTATACCAAGAACCGGATTGCCATCACTGTTTGTTAGCATTACTTGTTGATTGTTATTAACTGGGCTTAAATAAAATGCACCATCTCGTGTATAACGCGTCTCGGTTACTCCATTTTCAATTACTTGAACTTGATATAAATGATTTGCATCTAGCAATGCCGTATCTAACGCTCGGTCTGTGTTTCGCAATGCGCCTAATTGCATATTGGAATTAATTGACCCAAGCTTGGCTCCCGATCCGATACGAATACCGTCCGGAGTTAATCTGCCTTCTGCGTTTCTAGGATCTGTTAAATTGTTCATTTGTTGAAACAGTAACGAGGAAAAATTAGCTTGCCTGTTTTTATAACCTGTTGTTTGACTATTTGCCAGATTGTTTCCGATCACGTCGAGCTTGTTTTGTAATTGGTTCATTGTAACTGCAGCTTGGATCATTGTTCTTGACATGCTAATCTCTCCTTTACACTAAACGAGCAATTTCACTGACTGCCTTACCCATACTTTCATCATAAGCCTTTAAAACTCGCTGATTTGTTTCAAACATACGGTAAGATTCCAACATTTGGGTCATTGATTGCATCGCATCCACATTTGAGCGTTCCAAAAAGCCTTGTTTAATAGAAAAAGTTGCTCCGGCTGGTACAGCTACAGCATCCCCAGCGTATAAATTATCTCCTTCTTTTACTAACTCATTAGCATCAGCAGCATAGGCAATGCCTAACGGAATAGCAGCATCAGCTGTTTGTAATAAGCCATCAGAGGTTACAGTAAATTCCAATCCATTCGTTTGAATTGGTTCACCTGCTTGATCCAAAACATAATAACCTTGATTTGTAACTAAGTATCCATCACCATCTACCGTGAAATTTCCATTTCTAGTATAGCGAACATCTCCCGCAGTGTTTTGCACAGTGAAAAAAAGCCTTCCTGTATCGTCAGGTAACTGCCCATCAATAAGCGCAATGTCAGTAGAAATTCCTGTCTGACGCACGTCCCCTTGCGTAAATGTTGGAATCGTTTCTTGTACATACACGCCTGTATTCAAGGCCCCTATTGGCTGTTGTTTTCTTACGCTAAGCGAATGTTGAGTAGGGAGTTTTTCTCCCCCCATTCTATTCATTAACATTTCTGGAAAAGCTCGTAAAGCTGTCTGGTCTGCTTTATAACCCGGGGTGTTTGCATTGGATATATTATTTGCAAAAGCCTCCTGCTGACGCTGCTGAGCGATCATTCCGCTGGCAGCTGTATAAAAACCTCTTAGCAAAGAATTCCCCTCCTTTTACAATTTCTTCCTTTATTTCAATCAAAGAGAATGTTTAAAAAGTCTGGTAAATATGACACCTTGAAATATCTCTTGTTAAAATATAAAAATTTTAGCGTTGAAGTTAAAACGAAGCGAATAAAAATTTTAGACAATTTCTGTACACCTAGTTTTTCTTTATTCCCTTCATTTAATTGTTCTGTTGTATCGGTATACACTTCTTTTTCAAGGACAACATATGCTACAGCGATACATTCGCACGCAGAAAAAGCACTTCTGCATTTACAAGACAAGGAAAACTTCAACAGCGACCATCGCAATTTTTAAAGATGTTGCGATCTTGGCTACCTTTATCTTCTTTTTAACATACAATTAAATGATCTTTTTCCGATCAACTTTGTCAATATTTTCTAACATCATGCCTGTTCCTTTTGCTACACAGTTCATAGGTTCTTCTGCAATAAACACGGGAACTTTTAACTCCTCAGCAAGTAATTCATCCATGCCATGAATTAATGCCCCGCCACCTGTTAAAATTACCCCACGATCAATAATATCTGCTGATAATTCTGGCGGTGTACGCTCCAATACGGATTTTGCTGCTTGAACGATCAGATAAACAGATTCCCGTAAAGCTTCCCCTATTTCTTGAGAATTTACGGAGATAGTTCGTGGTAATCCTGATACCATATCCCGACCACGAATTTCCATTTGCTCATCACGGCTACCCTGAAAAACAGTAGCTACATTAATTTTTATGTCTTCTGCTGTTCTTTCTCCGATTAAAAGTTTGTATTTTTTCTTTATGTATTGAAGAACTTCCGCATCAAATTTATCCCCAGCCATTTTAATGGATTCTGACGTTACAATGTCACCCATGGATAGTACAGCTACATCTGTTGTACCACCACCAATGTCGACAACCATATTGCCACTAGGTTGAAAAATCTCCATACCTGCACCAATTGCTGCTACTTTTGGTTCCTCCTCTAAATAAACCTTTTTTCCACCTGATTTTTCAGCAGCCTCTTTAATCGCTTTTTGTTCAACTTTGGTAATATTTGTCGGGCAACAAATTAAAATCCTTGGTTTGGATAAAAAACCTTTTACATTTATTTTATTAATAAAATGTTTTAGCATCGCTTCTGTAACATCAAAATCAGCAATTACCCCATCCTTTAACGGGCGAATAGCTTCAATATTCCCTGGTGTACGACCAACCATTTTTCTAGCAGCCTCACCGACTTCCAGTACTCTTCCTGTATTACGATCCATGGCAACAACAGCTGGTTCATTTAAAACTATTCCTTTTCCTTTAAGATGAATCAATACATTTGCTGTCCCAAGATCAATACCGATATCCCTTGAAAACATGGGCTCAAATCCTCCTAATTAGTTACTATGTATTATTTTTGTCCATACTGCTACTAATATAATATTTTACCACAAATCTCTACATTTAACTGCATTTTATTTAAATTTTGTTAAGGAAAATATAATTGGATGTAAACCTTTCCCAAGTATTATACAAAAACAGAAAAAACCTCCCGCCTCTTTTTTTAGCAGAAGGCTTTTTACTAATAAAGTAAAACTTCATTCAGTAAGGCTTTTCTTTTATCCCCTACTGATAGGGGTAGAGATAAATGCTAAAATCGCAGGAGTCTAGAAAAGGAAAAGCTCTTTATCATCGTCCGATATATCGCTGCCGTCGTCCTTCTTGTCCTTGAAAAACCGTGATGTTAATTTAAGAAGCTTTCCTTAGCTTGTCGTCCTGAACAAATTGGGCATTTAGGCGCCGTTTTCTCCCACTTTGAATCTTTTGTATCAATTCAGGACTTGAAGTGGGAAACTTACGGCACCTTACATGCGGGATAAAGCCTAAAGTTTTATACTTTTCTATAGTGTAAAAAAGTTTGTTCCTACATAATAATTGGATGAGTTTGGATCACATCGACGGGTAAATAGAAGATGCTCTAGACTCTATTTATCCTACTGGCTTTGCTTCCGTTTTTTTTGTAGCATCGACTTTATATTTTTTTCTCGTCGCTTCTCCTCCACGTAAATGCCTAATGGCCTTATGATGTTCCAATATGCTTTTCACTTTGCTTGCTAACTCTGGATTAATCTCTGGCAACCTCTCTGTCAAATCTTTATGGACCGTACTTTTAGATACTCCAAATTCCTTTGCTATTACACGAACTGTTTTTCTCGTCTCCACAAGATAATTTCCTATCCTGATCGTTCTCTCTTTGATGTAGTCGTGCACACCGTTCGCCTCCCTAAGTTGTATATTTCCGAGGTGGTAGTTTGAGACAGGTGTTACATGGATGGAATAGTTTGCAATAAAATGATTGACCGAAAACATCAGTGCAACAATATGTAGTTGCTTACCTATTTCACAACTAAATACGTTTAACATTAATAATATTCTGTATTTTATTCTTATACTTAGGACGCTTTCTATCCTTATCAATTGAAAAGTAGCCCCACATGCTCTCACCTCAGACATTTTAGAATGATTAGTTTGTATAAGTTTATTATGAGTAGATGTGGTTTATGCTTAAAAAAGCATCTTTGCGCAGTAGGACAGGCAATTTTTTAAAAAAGCTCTATAATTTTCTAAAGTAACATCGAACGGTTAATGACATAAGATAACGATAAAAACTCCCTCAGCTATGATTACTAAGGGAGCTTGACCAATTATTCATCTTTAGAAGATTTTGTCGAGCTATCAGATTGCTCATTTAATTGACCTTCTATTTCATCAGAGTCAGACTTGTCTTCTTGACCTTTATCAAGTGATTGATCTTCGGTAGATGACTCTTCTGCAGCTTCATCCTCTTGAGACGGATCTGCTTCTTTTTCTTGTGATTTAGTTTTCTCAGATACTTCGTCTGTCACACTATTCAGACTGCTTACAGGCTGGTTAAAGTATTCTTCAGGATTAACCTCTTTTCCATCCTTGCGCAATTCAAAATAAACATGTGTGCCACTGTCTTTTCCAAAAACATTTTTTCCTGCTACTCCTAATTTATCGCCTTGCTTCACTTCTGTTCCTGCTTTGACATTAACCTCTTCTAAACTAGCATAGTATGTTGTCACTTCATCATCATGTTCTAGTACAACAACATTTCCAAGCAATGGATCTTCCTTAACTTCGGTAATCTCACCGCTTAGAGCAGCTACAACATCGAATGACTTACCGCTTGCTGAAGCAATATTTACACCATCACTTTCGTAGTACTTATTGTTGTACAAGACCAATGCTTGCTCCTGCTCTTTTTGATCAGCGTTGTAATCATAAAATTTAGTTACAATTTCTGCTTCTTCTTCGTCTGCTATTGGCATTTTAATTGTTTCTTGCTGTTCCATTACAGGCTCCGCTCGTTCACCATGTTGTGCTGGTGTATATTCATTTCCTTCATCTTGAGCATCTGGAACCTGACTATCATTATTTTGATACCAAACAACTACTGATAACAATACGGCAGCAATAGTTAAATAGACAGCAGGGAAAAACCACTTTTTACGAAAAATTCGACTCCACTTATTTTTTGAAGTCCCTTTGTTTTCTTCATTCATTAGAACATCACCTCAACAACCATTCTGATCAGAAAAAGGTATTTATATACATCTTTCAAAAAATATTTTGCAGTTTATTGTATTTTTTAAAAAAAGAAGGGTAAATTAAGGAGATTTACTAGGATAAAGCCAGACTTTATTTTGCATAAGCACTTTTGTTCATGAAGTGGTGAGCACAGAATAGAGAAGCGCAATAAAAAAACTTGGCTTGTCGCCAAGTCTTTATGGTGAAAGCTATCGTTTTTCTTATACGATAAAGCCTAAAGTTTTATATTTTCCTACAGTGATTAAAAACTCCCGCCTATTTTGCGACGAGAGTTTGAGCAATATCATTAACCTTACTAATTTCTACATTTTTATAATAGTAGCCAACAATATCTTTATAGTTTTTCCCTTCCTTTGCCATTCCATTTGCTCCGTATTGACTCATTCCAACCCCATGACCGAACCCTTTAGTGGTAAATATAAAATGATTGTTTTTTTGTTTAATGGTGAAATCACTAGATTGTAATTTGAGCTGTTCTCGTATGTCCCTACCTGAAAAGCTGTTTCCAGCGATATTAACCTTCTCTACTCGTTTGCTGTCCGTATGTGTTATCTCAATTGGCAATGGAAACTGATCTGGCAAATCCATTTTTAACGCTGTCTCTAATTGCTCAAGAGAAAAGGTTTTTTGATCCAAAAATTTAGGAGATGACTTATCCCACGGACTTTCTACACTCCTTAAATAAGGTAGCTTATTTTCCCAGTAATCCTCTGAATTTTCCGTATATCCATTGCTAGTAGAAAAAAATGCTGGAGTTATTGGCGCTTTTTTATATGTTAAAATTTCTCCTTTTGTTTCTGCAACAGCTTCCTTCACCTTCTTCATCTTCCAGTCAAAATCACTGCCCCATATTTTCTGTAGCTGATACTCATCTTTATATACTTGATGTTGAACAGTATCTGTAACATCAGATTCTTTTTTTTCCGTTTCTCCATGAAGCTTTTGGTTTACAATATACGTTCTTGCAGCAAGGGATTGTGCTTTTAATGCTTCCTTTTCAAAATCTGCTGGCATTTCAGATGCTACCACTCCTACAACATATTCCTCTAATGGTATACCTTCGACCTTATCAGATGCTGTCCGCATAACAGACACAGAGAATGGCGAAGCACCTAGTTCTGCTTCACTCGCCACTTTTTCCTTATCGCCCGCATGGGATATTGTTTTTTCCTCCTGTTTATCAGCTTTTGTGTATGGAACAACGATCATAGTTGGTATAACAAGGATGGCAATAATTAAACTAGCTAATAGAAGTGAGGTCGGAACTTTCCAAACAGATGGGCGCTTTGGTGACTTTTGTAAGTAATAAGGTTTTTTCGTTTTTAAAAACAGTTGTTTGTTACCTGATGGTTTTTTTGAAATACTCTGTTGTTGAAAGGATGATTGTTGCTTTGATTTAATCTTTTTTAACAACGTGGCGTTTCGCTTCTTCCATGCTTTTGAACCACTCTTTGTTGAATAGTTACCTCGTTTCATTCCTTTCCTCCTTCAGTTTATTTAATCTAGCATACCTACTAATATATGTATACATTGTAAGAAAACAATAGAACTTAAAAAAATAAAGGAAAACTCATTCTGTAAAAACTCACTACAAATTAAGTAGAATTAAAACTAAACATACACCTAGGAACTTTTACTTTTTTAACCAAATTTGCATTCAAAAGAGAATTAAAAAGAAAGAATTCTTCACTCGATGACTGTTCAAGAAGCCTTCCCTCCAGTTCAATCGAACAAACGGACATTTAGGTGTCCCTTACGCTTGAGGATTTATTCTTACAGCACCTTAAATGTAGAAACAAAGGAGCCGATGTTACCTTAACGTAGGAAGAAAGGCGAAGTTTACTAGACGCTCAAGCACTTAGCTAGACAGCGAAGCTATCTGCAAAAACGATATCCACTAGAAGTTGGATATCGTTTCTAGGTAATTTAAAAAATCCTAGCCACTTATTAAGATATACCCATAATAAAGGGTAATTTACTGGAGACGTAGGATTTTTAACTATGTTTTTATTATTGATAAAGATGACAAGCTGCATAATGTCCCGGTTCTACTTCCTGCCATTGCGGTTTTTGACTAGCACAAATTTCCATAGCTGCAGAGCATCTAGTTCGAAATACACAACCACTTGGTGGATAAATGGGGCTTGGTAATTCTCCTTTCAATATTATTCGTTCTCTTTTCTCCTCTATATCTGGATCGGGAATGGGAATGGCGGAGAGTAAAGCCTGTGTATATGGATGAAGCGGATTGACATAGAGGGCTTCACTATTAGTTAATTCAACCAAATTACCTAAATACATAACTCCTATCCGATCGGAAATTTGTTTGATCATGGATAGATCATGGGCAATAAATAAAAAGGTTAACCCTTTCTCCATTTGTAACTCTTTCAATAGATTAACAACCTGAGCTTGTACAGAGACATCTAAAGCAGAGATAGGTTCATCTGCGATAATAAATTCAGGATTTAATGCCAATGCTCTTGCAATTCCGATTCGTTGTCGCTGTCCTCCGCTAAATTCATGTGGATAGCGATTGGCATGATCACGATTTAGTCCGACTTCCTCGAGCAACTGATACACACGTTCCTGCAGTTCTTGATTCGTCTTATACAATGCATGCACTTCCATCGGTTCAGATATGATGTCTTTGACAGTCGAACGCGGATTTAAAGATGCATAAGGATCTTGGAAAATCAACTGTATGCGCCGGTATAATTGAATTTTATCTTTTTCCTTCAGTGTTTGAATATCTCTCCCATCGTAAATAACTTCTCCGGCTGTTTTATCATATAGACCAAGGATAGTTCGGCCGACCGTCGATTTCCCACAACCCGATTCTCCGACAAGACCAAATGTTTCTCCTTTATAAATACGGAATGAAACATCATTAACTGCCTGTAAAGTTTGGTTTTTGCCAACATTAAAATATTTTGTTAGTTTATTTACTTGTAAGATTTCTTCTGTCATATAGATTCACTCCCTTCATCACACCAATAGCGTCGAATAGCACATAGCTCTTTTTCATAGATGGTACTCTTTATCTGGATGACTTCGATTCCCTTGCCAGTTTGCGGCGAGTGAAGCATCTTCCCTTCACCATAGTATACCCCGACATGATGCAAGCGCCCCTTTCCTTCTTCATACGCAAAAAACAGTAAATCTCCTGGTTGTACTTGCGAAAAGGTGATTTCCTTACCGCCTTTCGACTGGTCTACAGCATCTCTAGCAATCTGATATCCATTTGCTTTATGAGCTGTATATGATAGTCCTGAGCAGTCATAACCAAAAGAACTCATCCCTCCCCAAAAATAAGCTAATCCAACAAAGTCTTTCACCGAATCTAAGATTGCAGTTCCATTACCACGTGAAAGTCCCTTTTCCCGAGAAAAAAGTTCCACATCATGTACGTTTAAATACCCAATTCCATGAGGAGTGCATACCATAACTTCACTTTCATCATATTCTTTTACTGGAAGAATAGTTGAATAGCTTAGTTTTATTTTTGGCTCATCTACTAATCTCAGCCATGCTTTATCACTTCGAATAATTACTAATATTTGCTGTTGCCACTCTTCCCGTTTTACTGTTTTTAGCTGACATAATGGTATCCATCCCGGATACCCTCTTTCATCTTTAGCAGAAGGCTGTGAAGGGATAACAATATGTACCCAATCCCCTACTTTCTCTGTAATTACAACCTGTTCACCATATAGTAATTGTGTCTGAATTCGATTTTCTTCACATAAAGCCAGTTTAGCTTTGTCATCTAATTGACTAATCCACGTATCCATATTGGTTGGATTTGTAATACCCGGAAAATCTATACTTCTCGGTGATTCGGGATTTGTCCATACCGTAGCCACTGGAACACTTGAAACCCAAAGATCATAATTACTTTGCGCCGGCTTTTGTCTACTCATGTATAGTGCTCCTTCCCTTAACTTGTTCTTGACTAACTAAACCTAGTAAACATAAAATCATTCTCAATATAATAATGTCTTCCTAAGCAGTAACGGTTTAAACACATGATGGATACTAAACTCAATACTCTCACCAGTGATGACATGTGTTGGCGGAGCTTCTCCCCAACCAGTTATTCTATTATCACATACCTTAGCTTGACAACTGTTGTTTCAGCTGTAGTAACCGTACGTAATGCTGTTTTGTTTTAAACGGAGTATATAAAGGCACTGCTGACGAAATGTTTTTATTTCTTTTATGACCATATTTATCCCCCACATCCTACTAGCATACACCCGGCTGAATTTTCAATGTTTTTTGTTTCGTCGATAATTTTGCTTCTGTCCCTAAAGGAATAGCTATATTTGGCATACAATGGCCTATTTTAAAGCCTGCTAATACAGGTATATCTAAATCAGACAAATAATCATTAAAAACACGTTCCAATGTTAAAGACGGAACGATCTTTGGGCAAGCACCGGCAAAATCGCCTAATACAATTCCGGCTGCACTAGCAAGCTTTCCGGAGAGCTTTAATTGATTCAACATTCTATCCACCTTATAAGGTTCTTCCCCAATGTCTTCGAGTAAAACAATTCGATTTGTTGTATCGATTTCAAACGGAGTACCTAGTGTACTGACCAAGATAGATAAATTTCCCCCTACGAGCATTCCTGTCGCTTCTCCGTTAGCAATAACATATAAAGGAGCGATTTGTTCTGTATAGGTATACGTCATTGGTTGAAATAACTGTTTAAACATCACTGCAGATATAGAATCAAAATCATCTCTTCCAATATCAGAGGAAAGCATGGGACCATGAAATGTGACAAGTCCTGTTCGTTGACGAATGGCTGTATGTAAATATGTTATATCACTATATCCCCAAATGATTTTTGGTTGCTTTTTCATCCAGCTATAAGGAAGCTGTAATGCTATCCGTGCCGTTCCATATCCTCCTCTAGCAAAGATAATTGCTTTAATTGACGGATCCACGATCATGCTTTGGAAATCCTCCAGTCGTTCTCTGTCGTTCCCTGCCAGATAGCCATCCACTTTATTCACATGTTCCCCTAACCGCACCTCTAGTCCCATTTTTTCCAAAAACAATATTCCTTGCTGCAACCTGCTACTATCTGGTGGACCTGCAGGTGCAAGAATACCAACAGTATCTCCTTGGTGAAGTCTAGGAGGATAAATCATTTGATCCCTTCTTTCCTAGAAACAGGGGCTGATTTATGGGCCCCTGTTAACCTATTGTTTATCAGCATATTTTAAATCCAGGTAACCAACTGGGTGGCGGTGAATATTCGTAACTCCTTCCTGTAACACTTCTACTTGGTTGTAATAACGAATTGGAAAAATCGGCATTTCTTCAGCTAATAGCTTTTCTGCTTCATACATATATTCCCAACGTTTCTTTTCGTCTACTGCTGACTTTGCATTTGCAATGAACTCATCATATTTTTCATTTGACCAGCCAGTTCGATTCATATAAGAACCGGTAATGAAACTTTCTAAGAAATTAATTGGATCAGCATAGTCATATAAGAAAGAACTTCGTGACAATTGATGTTTTAATGCTTTTTGATCCTCTAGAAATACATTCCATTCCGTATTTTCAAGTTCTACATCAACACCAAGATGTTCACTAATCATTCCTTGCAATGTTTCTGCTACATCTTTATTAACATGATCCGTATTATATGACAATGTTACGTTAGGAAGTTCATCATACCCTTCTTCCTTCATTCCCTCTTCCAATAATGCTTTTGCTTCCTCTGGATTAAAAGAAATAAGATCCTCATTAACATCTCTAAAATCTTTTCCTTCCAGGTTCGTAAATCCTGGGGATACAAAACCGAAAGCTGGTTCTACTTTGTTTTTCACTACAAATTCTGCGATCTCTTTTTGATCAATTGCCAAAGCAAATGCTTTCCGAATTTTTATATTTTGAAACGGTTCCTCTGTCACATTAAACCGGTAAAAATCCAACCCGCCCTGCTCAACAATTTGTACATTTTCCCCATCAATCAATTGATCGGATAATTCTGCTGGAATTTCTGCTGAATCTAATTCCCCTCTTTCAAACATTTGATATTCTGTATTTACATCATCAATCATCGTCCAATGCACACCATCTAATCGTACATTTTCTGCATCCCAATATTCTTTGTTTTTACTAAACACCATTTCATTATCATGTTTCCAAGCATCTAACTTAAATGGACCGTTCGCAACAAATGTATTTGCTTCGGTGTGCCATTCTGGATTTTCTTCAGCAACTTTATGATTTACCGGAAAAAAAGCCGGGTTTGTTATTAAATGCAGAAAAAAGCCTGTTGGACTCTCTAATTCTACTTCAAGTGTTTTCTCATCTACTGCAGTAAGACCTAAATCATCTTTAGAGCCTTTACCATTGTTAAATGCTTCGCCACCTTTAATAAAATAACCGAGAAATCCTGCAGCTGAACCAGTATCCGGATTTAATAACCTTTCCCAAGCAAAAATAAAATCCTTTGCTACAACTGGGTCTCCATTTGACCAATTTGCATCCTTTCGTAAATGAAATGTGTACGTTTTTCCATCCTCCGAAACATCCCACCTCTCTGCAATTGCTGGTTGCGGTTGATGATCATCTCCTAAGCGAGTTAACCCTTCCAGCAAATTATTTAAAGCATCCCACGAAACATTATCAAAGCCGATTGCCGGGTCAAAAGATGTCGGTTCCCGGCCATTATTTAATTTTAAAACTTTTTGACCAATGCTTTCCTCTGCTCCGTTTTGTTTACTGTTATCTTTCGGTTCTTCTCCAGCTCCTTTCTTCGCAGTACATGCAGCTAAAGCGACAACAAAAAGAATGATGACCATACTGACTAACCACTTCTTCACACCTTTTTCCTCCTTAGTTTTATTTAAGTGCTGTTAGTTCTAACAGCTGCTTCGCCCGCCTATCCTGCATCCAGCAATTCACCTTATGAGATTTGCTCTTATCAATCGTGTTCGGGTAAACTTTATCACACACCTCCATTGCTAGCGGACATCTCGCAGTAAATGGGCAGCCTTGTGGCGGGGAGAATAAATCAGGTGGAGTCCCGTCAATTGGCTTGAGCTTCCCTCCCTTTACATCAAGACGGGGAACTGAATTTAGCAACCCTTTTGTATAGGGATGTTGCGCTTGATAAAAAATCTCACGTTTAGACCCAACCTCTATGATCTTTCCTGCATACATAACAGCAATTCGATCTGCTATTTTAGCAACAACGCCTAAATCATGCGTGATTAGAATAATAGCTACTTTAGTTGCTGCCTGAATCTTTTCAAACAACTCCAGAATTTGTGCTTGAATTGTTACATCGAGCGCGGTTGTTGGCTCATCAGCAATTAATAGTTCTGGTTCACAAATGAGCGCCATTGCAATTACAATTCGCTGCCTCATCCCACCACTAAACTGATGAGGATATTGCTTCAAACGTTCTATTGGATTGGGGATGCCAACTAATTGCAGCATTTCTAATGCTTTGGCTTTTGCCTGGTCGGCGCTAAGTTGCTGATGTTTGCGTACACCCTCCATTACTTGTGTTCCAATGGTTAGCGTTGGGTTTAATGCTGTCATCGGGTCCTGAAAAATCATGGAAATATCAATTCCGCGAACAGATCGCATTTGCTTTTCCGATAAACTTGTCAATACTTTATTTTTAAATGTAATCGTCCCTTTTGTTATTTTTCCAGGCGGATCGGGAATCAGCTGCATAATCGCATTAGCCGTAACACTTTTACCACAACCAGACTCGCCAACAATCGCTAAGGTCTCTCCTTGATGTAATTTAAAATCAACACCACGAACCGCCTTAACAGTTCCTCCATAGGTGGAAAATGTAACATGTAAATCATTTACTTCAAGTAATTTCTCCATTTGCTCACCTACTTTCTCAGTTTCGGGTCTAGTGCGTCCTGAAGCCCGTCACCTAACACATTAAATGCAAACATGGTAAAGGATATAAAAAAGGCTGGAAAAAATAATGTCCACCAGTGACCGGATAAAATTGCACCTAGGGAGTCATTCGCCATCACACCCCAACTCGCAAACGGTGCTTGAATACCCAGACCCAAAAAACTTAAAAATGCTTCTGCAAAAATGGCGCTGGGGACGGTTAAGGTCATTTGTATAATGATTGGACCCATCGTATTTGGTAATAAATTTTTGCGGATAATCCGTGATGTCTTTGCACCAAATGATTTAGAGGCCAGAACAAACTCATAATTTTTAATTTGCAATACTTGCCCCCGAACAATTCTGGCCATGCCTACCCAACCGGTGACCGTTAAGGCTATAATAATGGTCGCTAGGCTCGGACCCAAGACAACCAATAATAAAATAACGACGAGCAGATATGGAAGACCGTACAAAACCTCAATAATCCGCATCATTATATGATCGGTTCGCCCTCCTTTATAACCAGCTATACCGCCATAAACTATTCCTATCGTAAAATCGATGAGTGCTGCCATAACTCCAACAAACAATGATATTCGCGCCCCATACCAAGTCCTAGTAAACACATCACGTCCTGCATTGTCTGTTCCAAACCAATGCGCTTTGGATGGGGGCTGATATTGATTCGGCAAATCTTGTTTATTTACATCGTAAGGTGATAGGATTGGCCCAACGATTGCAAAAATAGCAAGGATAACTAAAAAGATGAGACCCGTCATTGCAAGTTTATTCTTGACAAGTCTCCTCCAAGCATCCTTCCAATAAGACAAGGATGGTCTGGATACAGTCTGCATCTCCGCTTTATCCTTTTCTTTCCAAGTGAACCAAGCATCCGGAATATTTGCTGGAGAAGGAAGTTGTTTGGATGTTTTTTCTGCCACATTCATCTTATTTTCCTCCCTTCTTATGCAACTTAATTCTCGGATCTAAAAGTCCGTATACAATATCAACGAGAAATAGCATGATAATGAGGAACGCACTATAAAATACAGTTGTTCCCATAATAACTGGATAATCACGCTGATTTATGCTTTCTACAAAATACTTGCCCATGCCCGGAACAGCAAAAATTTTTTCTATCACAAATGTTCCTGTCAAAATTCCTGCTAAGAGCGTGCCCATAATTGTGATAACGGGCATTAATGCGTTTTTTAATGCATGTTTAATAACTATTTTCCATGGAGATAGTCCCTTTGCTCGAGCCATTTTTATGTAATCTTGTGTTAATACTTCTAGCATGGTTGACCTTGTTAATCTAGCAATAATAGCCATTGGTCCAGTAGCAAGTGCAGTAATTGGTAAGATCATATGGGCTGGACTCAGCCATCTGGCTACAGGGAAAAGTTCAATATTAACAGCCAACTGCTGAATGAGAAGTGTAGCTAGCACGAAATTTGGAATTGATATACCTAAAACAGCAAATCCCATTGCTACGTAATCAATAATTTGATTATGTTTTAATGCTGCAAAAACCCCCAGTGTTACTCCAGATAAAACGGCAACAATAATGGTTATAATCCCTAATTCAAATGAAATTGGAAAACCGCGCATCAGCATATCGTTCACTGTTTGCGACGGCTGCTTTATGGATGGACCAAAATCGAACGTTACAATCGACTTTAAATATAAAAAGTATTGCACAATATAAGGTTCATCCAGATTATAATGCGCCTCTAAATTAGCCTGTACGACCTCATTAGTCCCTCTCTCACTATTAAACGGTGATCCTGGTATGGTAACCATCAGAATAAAGGTTAATGTTACAATTACCCACAGAGTTACCAGCATAATGAGTAAGCGCTTTAATATGTAACGAAGCATGGACTTTCCTCCTTATGAAAACCTCGTATTCATAGCAAGTTCTGTCATAACAAGCATCGCTTGATACGCTTCTAAAATATCTTTTGCTTTGAATGTAACAATCGTTGAATTTGGCTCTATGTACGTACCCGGCATTAAATTTGCCCATTCTGCTTGGCCATAGTTTGCAAATTCAATTCGCAGCACCGGTTGTTTTGGAGGAATAAGTGGTTGAACATGATGACGTCGTTCCATCGCATCATTTATTCTGGCAGATAATATCTCATTTGCTTTTGTTGGTGTAAGGCTATATACAGAGGATCGAGATATCGTATTTTTTACTGCTACAGCAGTGACATTAGGAATAAGCGCTTCTGCTTCTTGAGCTGCTTGATCATCACCAGTAACGGCTAAAACGGGTACATCATAGAAACCTGCAAGATATGCATTAAATCCCATTTCTCCAATTTCGTGATCATTAAGATACATGGTTCTTACAGCATGAATCATGGTATGCGACATTACCCCAAACTGACCGGCACGTACATGGTAACCAATAAACATTGCTCCATCAAAGGTACTATCCAAACCTTCCATCATAGAAAATGGCTTAACATCTCCGGTAATCAGTTTTGCTTCTGGATGTAGATGCTCAATAAGTATATTATTCATTTTGGAATGACTATCATTAACTAATACTTCTGTACATCCCTTTTTTAAAGCAGCAACAATCACGCAATTTATTTCCTCTGTCATGATTTTTCTTGATCGTTCATAATTATGCATAGTAGCTTTAACAAATGATTCATCCGGCAAGCCCGTTATCCCTTCCATATCTGCAGAAATATATAATTTCATTATTGAACGATCACTCCTCTAATGTTTAAATTTTCTTAAATTTTACCATATATAGAATGAAAAGAAAAGTGCATATTCTTATGATTAAAACTGTAATTTTATTTTAATTTTCGATGCGCCGTTTCTACAATTTAAACTTCTCCGTATTCTCTAAAGTCTTAAAGAGAAAGTCTTAACGATGCCTTAGATGCAGGATAACAAAGCAGGTTACTTGCTTGTGAATGTGAAGTTGATAAGATGTGAAAAAGGAGGATATAGTAGTAGGAGTTCCATCAAAATAATAAGCTTATTCACAGTCTTGATGGCGCGGATAAAATGAACATGGTTTTTTCATAGGCTCGAGGCAGCTTTTAAAGTTTGCCCTGTATCAATATAATCTTTTTAAGTAAACTAATATATTTATTTTTAGCGTTGAAATCTTTGGCAATCCAAATGCTAACTATACTTATACATAAATTAATGTATAGATAATTTCTGCACAATTCCTTATATGTTTCATGTATAACATATAAACAAATAAAAACAGATGATACAATTCTTCATCTGTTTTTATACTATCTATTAATTGAATGTGATTTAAAATAGAACTTGGAATATATAAGCGCGAATTGACAGAATGAAATAGAATTGTATATAACTATAAATTCCAAATGATTCATTTCACCAAGTTAATTCTTAACTTACAGGTATTACGAAGAGACAGGTAAACTATTAGGACAGCTCTGCCGCAATCGTTTTGTTTAAATGTTCGACTTTCATAAATGGAACGACTGTATTCCCATTATCATCTACCCTTTCCACATCTGCCCCTAAAGCTGCTAATTTGCCAGCAAAGTTAACATAACCGCGGTCAAGATGTTTTAATTCTGTTACTCTCGTCACACCGTCAGCGGCTAATCCAGCTAATACTAATGCTGCTGCTGCACGCAAATCTGTAGCTGCTACTTCAGCTCCTTGTAAATCACTAGGCCCTTCAATAATTACACTATGACCTTCAATTTTCATTTTTGCATTCATGCGTCTGAATTCTTCAACATGCATAAATCGATTTTCAAAAACTGTCTCTGTGATTACACTTGTACCTTCTGCTGCCAGCATCAAAGCCATCATTTGTGATTGCATATCTGTAGGAAACCCAGGATGCGGTAATGTTTTAATGTCTGTAGCTTTCAACTTCCTTGGTCCTATAACTCTCAGTCCATTTTCTTCTTCAATAACCTTTACATTCATTTCCTCTAATTTTGAAATAACGGAGCGCAGATGCTCAGGAACTGCATTTTGGATCAACACATTACCTTGTGTAATTGCTGCTGCTACCATAAACGTTCCCGCTTCCACACGGTCAGGAATAATTGAATGTTCCACGCCGCGCAACTTTTCAACGCCCTCAATACGGATCGTTTCTGTTCCCGCACCAACTATTTTGGCACCCATCTTATTGAGGTAATTTGCTAAGTCGACGATTTCAGGCTCTTTTGCACTATTTTCAATGATTGTTTTTCCTTCAGCCAATGCTGCTGCCATCATAATATTTTCAGTTGCACCGACACTAGGCATATCTAAATAAATTTTTGCACCTTTAAGACGCTTGCTGACTTTTAGTTCAACAAACCCATTACCAACATGAGTTTCTGCCCCCATTGCTTCAAAACCCTTTAGATGTAAATCTATAGGTCTTGAACCGATGGCACAACCCCCTGGCATAGCAACTTTTGCATGACCATAGCGTGCCAATAAAGGTCCTATAACGAGGACAGAGGCACGCATTTTCCGAACATATTCAAATGGGGCTTCTGTGATCAATTGATTGGAAGCATCTACCGTTACTGTATTACTTTCAAAATGTACGTTAGCATTTATACTCCTTAATACTTGGTTTATTGTATATACATCAGCAAGTTCAGGAACATCTTTTATAACGCTTTTTCCTTCACTAGCAATAAGACTAGCGGCAATGACAGGAAGCACAGCATTTTTAGCACCTTCAATTTTAACAGTGCCTTTTAATTGGTGTCCGCCTCTTACGATGATTTTTTCCATATTCCAAATCTCCTTCAGATCCAATTTCATTATATTAATATTCATTTATTAGGATAGGTGTTCCTATCATGTATGTAGGATTGTCCGATCCAGTTTCTGTTACTGCAATTTGAAAATTCATGGGAACACTGTCGATTGAAATCTGTTGATTCCACAGTGGTGTATACCCGTATATAATTTTTTTATGCACGGATTTTTTAACTGTATCGAATTGTGTCTGTATTTGTTCAACTTGAAAATAATTTATGAGCATGTTTAAAAAATAGTCACCATTAATTATATCATTTTCTTTAGTCGCCAGACAAGAAAATCTCTTTGCCTTGGCTGAAAAATAATTATCTACACTGGAGTTGACGATTTCTCTATATTCTTGTGCAATAATGTGATTCCAACTACTTCCTTGAATGACAACTACCAGTTCTGCAGATAGTTTTTTCTGGCGCGGAAGGGTCACACTATAAGATACGTCTATATTTCCAGTAATGCGACTGTTTTTAAAAGAAATTTTTATTATTTTTTTATGTTTTGTCACTGTTTTGTCATACTTAGCACTCAATGCTTTAATTAACGCTTCTGCCTGTTGATGTGAAAAAGACTCTTTCCAAGTAGTTTGCCAATTTTCTATTTCTACTTGATTATTGACTACAAACGAAGCCATATCTGTCAACTCATCGGTATACGCTTCTGCTGGTTGAGTCATCATATTATTCGATATAAATAATAATAGGATACATAGAATAATAGATTTTCTCATAATAAAAACCCCCATTTTTCACACATAGTCTATCTATAGTATGATCAGGGAGACATAAAGACATACAGTACAAATGGCGACAAATTTATTAAAATAAATGATTTAAGTCTCTAGACCATTGTAAAACTTCTAAGAAGAATCGGCTTACTCCAGAACCTATTACAATCGTCAAAAACAAAATCAAAATTTGAGCTTCCTTCGCTCTTCCTTTCCTTATTAACGGTTCAAAATTAACCGACATCATTAATCGCCATGTCAAGTAAATAAACAGAAGATGTGATATGATGCCAATAATCGCTTGTTGACCTATCGAAAACATACAAACCACCTTTAATCTTTACTGATGTTCAAGAAGTCAAGTAAAAATGACAGAGCAGCTTGTTTGATGGCTGAAACTTCTTCTCTCACGAACTTTTCAATCAAATTTACTCTCTTTTTAAAACACATACTATTAGTACTTTGCCATGAATACAGAAAAAAGTCAATGTGAGTTTTTACGTGTTGTTTATTAAGTCCCCTTTCATACTAATCATATTTTTCCTTTTCCTAATTTTCTCTTGCATCTTCCTATGATCTTGATGACAAAAACATAACAAAACTACGTTGATACTTCCTCATTTCCCGGGAAATATCGACAAAAAGCCAGTAATCTAAAGGTAAAATGAATGTACATTCATTTTAGGAGAGATATACATATTTAAGGGGAGTCCATTGGAGTAATTTTAAATAGAGTAAGACCAAATTCCTAGCGTTCGGTTCAGGTAGCGGCATCCAAACAACAGCACTTCTGATTAAAGTAAAACTTCATTCAAGGAGTGCAACAGGGGTATGCCAACGTATAAGCGGCAAGCCCGCTTTTAGTCGACGCCTTCCTTTAAGTTTGAGCCAATGTAGACTTATTGCAGGAAGGAGATCAAAGTTTGCTAGTCGATCGATCGCTTAAGCTAGACGACGAAGCTATTTTCAAGAAAGATAGTCACCATATAAAAAAAGATAGCTTTTCCTAAACAGGGAAATTGGTAAACGCAAATATTTTGGGCAGGTGACTTGTTTACCGTTGCTAATAATGAAAATGTAAAACCGTCACTTCCAATTCTAAGCATACATATAAGCTTTATATATGCAAAAAATCTCTTATAACAAGGTTATAAGAGATTTTTTGGCTACCTGCTGACACTACTGACATTTAAACGATTTAACGCCCGACGTAGTGCTAACTCCGCTCTTAACATATCAATATGATCCTGCTTAGACTGGAGTCGGCGTTCAGCGCGTTCCTTTGCTCGTTTTGCTCGTTCAATATCAATATCTGAAGGCTTTTCAGCAGACTGTGCTAAAATTGTCACTTGATCTGGTCGGACTTCCATGAAACCGCCGTTAACTGCCAATTTATCTTCACTATTACCACGCTTGAGACGTACAGCATTAATTGACAGTGGAGCAACAAGCGGAATATGTCCGGGTAAAATCCCTAACTCCCCGCTCTCTGCTTTACAGCTTACCATTTCATAATCGTCTTCTAATACTGGTCCATCAGGAGTAACAACACTTACAGTTAGTGTTTTCAAAGTAACCCCTCCTCCGCTTGACATAAAGGCGACTAATGAATAATAAACTATTCATCAACCGTTTCGACAATTGTAATTTGTTGCTTCACCTTTTATGTCACTTATTGCATACTTTTTGCTTTTTCTACAACTTCTTCGATGCGACCAACTAAACGGAACGCATCCTCAGGTAAATCATCATGCTTTCCTTCTAATATTTCTTTAAACCCTTTAACCGTTTCCTCTACTGGTACATAAGATCCCTTTTGTCCAGTAAATTGTTCAGCTACGTGGAAATTCTGGGATAGGAAGAATTGAATACGACGTGCACGAGCGACTACAAGTTTATCTTCATCACTTAATTCATCCATACCCAAGATAGCAATAATATCCTGTAATTCACGATAACGTTGAAGTGTTTTTTGCACTTCTACTGCTACTTGATAATGCTCTTCTCCAACAATTTCAGGATCTAGTGCTCGAGATGTAGAAGCTAATGGATCCACCGCTGGGTAAATTCCTTGTTCTGATAAGCCACGGTCAAGGTTAGTGGTAGCATCTAAGTGAGCAAACGTGGTTGCTGGTGCAGGGTCTGTATAGTCATCAGCTGGTACATAAATAGCTTGAATTGATGTAACAGAACCTTTTTTTGTTGACGTAATTCGTTCCTGCAATTGTCCCATCTCTGTTGCCAAAGTTGGTTGATAACCAACCGCAGAAGGCATACGTCCTAATAATGCAGACACTTCGGAACCTGCTTGCGTAAAACGGAATATATTATCAATAAAGAGCAATACATCTTGTCCTTGTTCATCACGGAAGTATTCTGCCATTGTTAATCCCGTTAATGCAACACGCATACGAGCTCCAGGTGGTTCGTTCATTTGCCCAAATACCATGGCTGTTTTAGAGATAACCCCTGAATCCTTCATTTCAAAGTAAAGATCATTTCCTTCACGTGTACGTTCACCAACACCGGCAAATACAGAAATTCCACCGTGTTCTTGTGCGATATTATTAATCAGTTCCTGAATAAGTACCGTTTTTCCAACACCGGCACCACCAAATAAACCAATTTTACCACCTTTTACATAAGGTGCCAGTAAATCTACAACTTTAATTCCTGTCTCTAAAATCTCGGTTTCGGTTGTTAAATCTTCAAAGTCCGGTGACTTTCTATGGATAGGGTCACGGCGGACATCCGCTGGTAACGGCTCTTCTAAATCAATATTGTCTCCAAGTACATTAAATACTCGCCCTAATGTAACATCTCCAACCGGAACAGAAATTGGTCTTCCTTTATCTTCTACTTCCAATCCGCGCTTTAAGCCATCAGTAGATGACATAGCAATCGTACGAACCGTATTATCACCTAAATGAAGAGCAACTTCTAAAGTAAGCTCTGTATTAACTGCTCCATCAGCAGCTTTAACAACAAGAGCGTTGTGTATATCTGGTAACAGACCGTCTTCGAATTTAACGTCAACGACAGGTCCCATTACTTGTGTAATACGTCCTTTGCTCATCGAATTTCCCTCCTAACGTACTTTCAGAAATGATTCGAGGAAGCTACTCTAGTGCAGCTACCCCACCACTAATTTCTGTAATTTCCTGTGTAATTGCAGCTTGACGCACACGGTTATAGGTCAATGTTAGTTTATCAATAAGCTCACCAGCATTATCTGTGGCGCTCTTCATCGCTGTCATACTTGCCGCATGTTCACTCGCTTTACCCTCTAATATTGCTCCATAAATAAGACTTTCAGCATACTGCGGTAAAAGTACTTCGAGGATTTGCTGCTCATTTGGTTCATATTCATATTCATCATGAAAGCTTGTATTGTTACTATGTTCTTCTATATCAGTAATTGGCAACAATTTAGTTGTCGTCACCTGTTGAGAAATGGCACTAACATAATGGTTATATAGGATATATAGCTCATCGATTTCTTCATCTGCATATAATTGAACAGTTTCTGATGCGATCTGTTTTATATCTGCAAAGTCAGGTTGATCTCCAATACCAATAATACTCTGAGCTATTGGCAGATCCATTTTTTTACAAAATTCATAACCCTTTCGACCAATCGTAATAATCGTGTAATCCTCTTTGGATTGGTGGCGTTCTTGAATTTTATGATAAAGGCTTTTTAAAATATTACTATTGTAAGCACCAACTAAACCTTTATCTGCTGTTATTATCATATAGCCCGTTTTTTTCACTTCACGTTTCTCAAGCATTGGATGAGTTGCATCCGTTGCAGAACTGGCAATATGAGCTACTACTTCTTGAATTTTTTTACTATATGGCTCGAAAGCTTTTGTATTTTGCTCTGCCTTTGCCATTTTAGATGCAGATACCATTTGCATAGCAGAAGTTATTTTTCTTGTTTTCTTCGTAGAGTTAATTCTACTTTGAATATCCCTAAGTGATGCCAAGCTTGTTCACCGCCCTTTCCGCTAAAGGTTACGTGTTACGTAAACATAGAACTATTTGTCCTCAGATGGCAAAAATGTTTTTTTGAATGCTTCAATTGCTTCATTCATCTCTGACTCATCTGGTAATTGTCCAGTTTCCCGAATAGATGCTAATAATTCTTTACGATTATTATCCATCCAGATATTCATTTCTTCCTCAAAGCGAAGTATGTCTTCAACTGCAATATCATCAAGGAAACCTTTGGTTAAAGCATAAAGACTCATGACTTGCTTTTCAACTGACATTGGTTTATGAAGTCCTTGCTTTAGAATTTCTACGGTGCGTTCTCCGCGATTTAGCTTCGCTTGTGTTGCTTTATCAAGATCAGAGCCAAACTGGGCAAATGCTTCAAGTTCACGATAAGATGCAAGGTCTAAGCGCAACGTACCAGCAACTTTCTTCATTGCTTTAATTTGAGCCGAACCACCAACACGAGAAACTGATAGACCAGCATTAATTGCCGGACGAACGCCAGAGAAAAACAAATCAGATTGCAAGAATATTTGACCATCTGTGATCGAAATTACGTTTGTTGGAATATATGCTGAAATATCTCCGGCTTGTGTTTCTACAAATGGCAGAGCCGTTAAAGAACCGCCACCTTTTGCATCGCTTAATTTAGCTGCCCTTTCCAATAAACGTGAGTGGATGTAGAATACATCTCCAGGAAATGCTTCACGACCAGGGGGACGGCGCAATAGCAACGAAAGTTCACGATAGGCTACTGCCTGCTTAGATAAATCATCATAAACAACAAGTACATGCTTGCCGTTGTACATGAATTCTTCTCCCATTGCTACACCGGCATATGGGGCTAAGTATAATAGCGGTGCTGGATCAGATGCACCAGCTGATACAACAATTGTATAATCTAATGCACCATAACGACGGAAAGTCTCAACAGTGCTTCGTACCGTCGAATCCTTTTGACCAATAGCGACATAAATACAAATCATATCTTGATCCGCTTGGTTTAGAATTGTATCGACAGCTACAGTTGTCTTCCCTGTTTGACGGTCTCCGATAATCAATTCCCGTTGACCACGACCAATTGGAACGAGGGCATCAATTGCTTTAATCCCTGTTTGTAATGGTTCATCAACGGATTTACGATCCATTACCCCAGGTGCAGGTGCTTCAATTGGGCGAGTTTTTGTTGTTTCCACTGCTCCCTTTCCATCTAATGGTTGGCCTAGTGGATTTACTACTCGTCCAATTAATTCCTCCCCAACAGGTACTTGCATAATACGCCCAGTACGACGAACTTCATCGCCTTCTTTAATTTCCGAATAAGGACCAAGGATAACTATCCCAACATTGCTTTCTTCAAGGTTTTGGGCTAATCCCATTACACCGTTTGAAAATTCCAGCAGCTCACCAGCCATAACATCATCAAGACCGTGAGCACGTGCAATACCGTCACCAATTTCAATAACTGTACCGACATCGCTTACTTCGATATCTGTATCAAATGTTTCTATTTGCTGCTTAATCAAGCTACTTATTTCTTCAGCTTTGATGCTCATACCATTTCACCCCTATCTTCATTTGTTTGCAGTTACAAGGTTTCGTTCAATTCGTTTTAACATACCACTAACGGAACCATCATAGATCGTGTTACCAACACGGATCTTCATGCCACCAATCAGTGAGGGTTCAACAACATTAGTAAGTTGAATCGCTCGTTTATTAAAACGTTTCGCGAAAGTAGCCTCTAACTGTCGGCACTCTTCATCCGTTAATTTTCGAACGGAATAGACCGTTGCAGCCGCAATTCCCTTCGCATCATTTACTAACTGGATAAAATGATCAACAATAGCTGGAAGCAATTCAATCCGATGGCGTTCTACGAGAAGTTTTAACATATTACGCGTTTCTTTCTGACCATCTTTAAAAACATCATCTAGAATTTGTTGCTTCTTCGCTTTACTTATGCGAGGGTGTGTTAAAAAAGTGTACACATTTTTATTTTCTTCAAAAGCTTTCTTTACCGCTGTCAGCTCTTGAGCAAGTGAATCCAATGTTGACGTTTCTTTACCTAGTTGGAAAAGAGCATCTGCATAACGCTTTGCTACCGTTACATGACTCATAGCTCTTCTCCTACCTCTTTAATGTATTCATTGATCAGTTTCTCCTGATCTTTTTCATCAATTTCTTTTTCAATTACTTTTGTTGCAATTAATACAGATAGTGAAGCAACTTTATCCTGTAACGCCTGTAACGCTTTTTCTTTTTCATTTTGAATGTCAGCTTGAGCAGATTCTTTCAAGCGCGCAGCCTCTTCGCGAGCTGTTTTAATAATTAACTGTTCTTGTTTTTGTCCCGCTTCTTTTGCATCCTCGATGATCTGTTGCGCTTCCTGTTTCGTTTGTTTCAAACGTTCTGCCGCTTCTTTAGATGCTTTTTCTGCATCTACACGGCTTTTTTCTGCTGCTTCTATTTCATCAGCTACATATTCTTCACGCTTTTGCATCATATTAATGACAGGACCCCAAGCGAATTTTTTTACTAGAAGTAGTAAAAGTAGGAAAAAGAATAGTTGATAAAGCATGTCACCCACTCTTAACCCACCAACGCTTGCGCCAACTGACAATACGTCAATGTATGAATACATGAACTTCACTCCTTTCGTGATCGTTAACATGTTGAATTTAATTTGTTATTAAATCACATAAAGTAATGGCGAAGACTCTAAAGCTGATCCTCGCCATCTTAACTTATGAAGGTTTACATAAAAATAGCCATAAATGCAATAACGGCTGCCATGATTGGAATAGCTTCAACTAGTGCTACCCCAATAAACATAGTACCTTGTAGTGAACCTTTTAATTCTGGTTGACGAGCAATCCCTTCCACCGTTTTACTAACGATCATTCCGTTACCAAAACCAGCACCTATTGCTGCCAAACCTATTGCTATTGCTGCTGCTAAAGCTTCCATTTAATACTTCCTCCTTTTTATAATAAACCTTTTAATTTTATGTTTTTTATTTAATGGTCACTGCTCACTTTATGAGACAAATACACCATTGTCAACATCGTAAATACAAATGCTTGGATACCACCAATAAACACGCTAAATCCTTGCCAAGCAAGCATAGGAATAGCTGCACCTATAAATCCAAATACACCCGAATTTGACATCATTATAATCAATGCAAACAGTACTTCTCCTGCATAAATATTACCAAATAAACGAAGACCTAACGTTAATGTATTCGTAAACTCTTCAATAATTTTAAATGGGAGCATAATTGGTGCAGGACTTACATATCCTTTTAAATAATGTTTTATTCCTTGAACTTTAATCCCATAAAAATGAGTTAACAAGACTATCATACCAGACAATGTCAATGTCAGTGTCGCATCAGACGTTGGTGATTTCCACCATAAATCATGTCCAACTACCCCTGCAGTTGCTACACCTAATAAATTACTTACAAGTATATACGTTATCAGGGTCAAACCAAGCGGCAGAAAGATTTTACCGGTTTTCCAGTCCATCGTATCACTAATAATACCTCTAACAAATTCAACAATCCATTCCATAAAGTTTTGTAATCCTGTAGGCTTCATTTTCAAATTGCGACTTGCTATGACACTAAGTATAAACACGATAGCTGAAGAAATAGTAATCATAAGGAGATTTGATAAATTGACATCTAACCAAGGAATACCAAATATGTCTTCCACTATCGGTGCAGTATGTTCCACGTTATTCACCCCTCTTTCTTACTCGATTGTATAAAGTTACTTAGAGCAAATTCTATCATAATGACGATATAAGATGTCATTAATCCACTAATAACGGCAACGAGATGAAAATAATTTTCAAATCGAATTGCAATTAACACTGCCAGGACAGCAGCTGCTAGTCGTGATAGCGTTCCCAACGTTTTTATCTTCTGTTGGTTTGCTGCTAAATCCCCTAATAGAGCCACCTTCTTCTGAAGTAAATATAAGTTATAAAAACTAATAGCGGCCCCCAGTAACAACCCAAGAAAGATTCGATCATACGGTGTAAATCCGGCTCCTAAAACAAAAACCGCAAGAAGATAGAACATCCATTTTCGCTGGCGATCGACCATTTTTTTATATTCCGCCATAATTCCCTCTTCCCTTGTAATTGATAAAGCATGTAAACTTATAGACAAAAATCGACATGCCTTTAGGTAATAACCGTACCTAAAAAAGAAAGTAATTGTGGAGTCCGTATGTAATAAAAAATCTCTATCTTCTTAGTATATAATAATCGATTTAACTTTACTATGAAGATTATGTGAACAAATGAACAGGTAGTTATCATAATGAAGCTAATTTTAAAACATGATTTAAATCACTACTATTCCACACTAAGCAAGTTTACATTAGCAAACATTTAATGTCAATTGGTTTCATGCATAATTAGCATGATTTTAAGGAATGATTTACCAAATTTAAAAATAAAGTTTCACATAGAAATGGACAAGAAAAACCTAATTAATGGCATAGTGGATTTTTCTTGTCCAAATCGCGACAATTTTGTGACCAAAGGATGGTCTATGTTTTTGTGAATTACGTTTTTAAATGGGGGGAATATGGATCATTGATTCATAACTAACTGCCTCTCCGGTTTCTAAGTGAGCTGTAATAATAGCTAAATATATCCCCGGGGAACCAGCTTCGCTCCGCTCTATTTGTCCTTTGTTTACTCCTCGCTTTACATCCTTATGGATGAATAAATTGCGTTCAAAAACTAACGTATCAGGATTATATAGATCTACTTCTACTTGCTCCGCTGGCTCTGCCATGTAAAACCGATAATTAAATATGCGGTTTGAAAGTGGTTTTAGAGTAAATTCCAACCCCATTGCTTTTGGGTTATCTGCAGATTCATTGACAAATAAATAAGGCAAATAATATGTTTTATCTTTTTGATGAAGAGTCATCCAACCCTGATGCACGCCTTTATCTAATTGTTGAGCGTTTATTTTTACTCCTATCGTTAGTTTCTTTTTTTCATGTGGAGCTAAAGTAAATGATCTTGGTAATTGCCAGCTCACTCCTTTTTGTTTATAAGGGGTATCAAAATAATACGTCTGTGTGTGATCACTCATATTTTCAATCGTAACCTCTTTTTCTTTCGTGCTGCTATATGAATCAACTAAACCAAATGTTAACTTAGGATCATCAATAATCGTACCCGTTTGAATCGCTTCTTGTGGCCGAACCATTCCCATACCTTGTTCTGTCGACTTTATAGGCTTACCGTCTAACTCCATACGTAGAGCTGTTGTTTTTAAAGCTCCATATATTTGCTGATTAGACCAATTTGGCCTTGCCTCTTTTATTAAAGCAATCACACCGGCAACATGAGGAGCTGCCATACTAGTTCCTTGAAGAGCCTGATAGCCATTAGGTACTGTACTAATAATTCGTGTCCCTGGTGCTACAAGATCCGGTTTAATATTCCAGTTTACAGTCACCGGTCCTCTAGAGCTAAACTTTGCAATCGCTTCTTCTTGGTGCTCGTATATTGTTTCTAACAACAATTGTTCCTCATTTTTTAATTTATTTATTAACCATTGTCCATCATCTTCGGAAATCGATACAACCGGAATATCAAGTTGTTCGTTAACGGAGGAAATATCCCCCTGAAAAAGTTTATCCTCATTATTAGCAATGACTACTGCTTTTGCACCATTTTCTTGAGCCTGTTTGGCCTTTTCAATAAATGGTATTTCATCGCGCTGATATAGTGCAATACTTCCTTTCAAGTCCATGGTTTCTGTTGCATTTACGACTGGATAAAACGTATCTAGTTCCCAAGGAATAGAACCAGCCATGTTTACCATTTCAATTTTTTTATCAGCCCATCGTTCGTATAAGTATGGCACTTTTTGTTCATTACTTACTGCTCCTACAGACAAAGCCTTATTTGCGGTTGCCGGTGCACCAACCGTCCAATCACCGGGGCCATCATTTCCATTTGCGATAACAACCGCTACTCCCATTTCCACTGCTTTGTTTACAGCAACGCTTGTAGGATAATCAGGTCCATTGACACGATTACCTAGAGAAAGGTTAATTACATCTACCTCATCCTTGATGGCTTGCTCCATCGCTGCAATCACTTGAATAGAAGTACCTGTACCCCCTGGCCCTAAAGCACGGTATGCGTAAAGTTCTGCATCAGGAGCAACACCCTTTAACTGACCATTGGCCGCAATAATTCCTGCAACATGTGAACCATGAATGGTAGGCAATCCTTCCTCTGGCTTTGTTTCCATTGGATCATCATCCAAATCGACTAAATCTCTGCCAGCTTGGTAATTTTTTTCTAAATCTGGATGTTGGTAATCGATCCCTGTATCAATCACTGCGACCTTTACACCTTTTCCTGTGTAGTCTGTTTTATTCAACTCTGAAGGAAACACGATATTTGAATTATCTTCAATACGTTTTACATGGGGAAAACTAGGGGTTTGATAGGTTTGGACTTGGTGAACATTTTTCACAAACTCTAGGTTTCCCATACGCTTTAATTGCTTTGGTTCACCTTGTAACGCAAGTCCTTGAAATAACTTCGTATAAACTGCTACAACTTCAATGTAAGGATGATACTGTTCCAGAAAGTCTTTATGCTTTTTCGGATCTCCTTCTACTTCAATAATTAACGAATGAAGCTCGTCGTTATCTTTCGTATGCTGCAAGGCTAAACTAGGAACATGGAATGGGACCATGATAACTGCTAGCAATATAAAAAACAGAAGACAAGCACGGGTACGCATAACATTATTCCCCCTTTCTCCAACTAGTTTTTGAAGGTGAAGGAAAAAATATACACCCATAACAGGAAGAGTGAAGCGACTTCGAGGTGATGGTCGCTGGAGGGTTGTGGATAAATACATACTAAAATTATCCACCATGAACAAATCTCCAGAAACATAAAAGGGGCTGGGACATAAGCAAATACGAAATAGCAAAAACCGAACAATTCATTTAGGTACCGACCCCCGAAAGTTAGAGTAGAAATCTAATTTTCGGGGGTGTTTTTATGGCTAAATATAGTGAAGAATTTAAAATAAATCTTGTCACCGAGTATTTATATGGCAACCTAGGATATAAATTATTGGCAAAAAAATATAATATGGGTAGCGCAACACCAATATTTGAATGGGTGAAAGTCTATAAGTCTCAGGGAATGGATGGGTTAAAAAGAAAAAAAGCTAGGAAGTTTTATCCTGTTCGATTTAAATTAAATACGATACAATTTGTGTTAAAGACAGGTGCTACTTTTTTAGAAACTGCTGTTCAATTTAAATTGAACAACCCTTCCTTAATTAGACGCTGGATGAAAGAATTTAAGGAACAAGGAGTAGAAGGCCTGAAACCAAAGGGGGAGTCTTCTATGTCTAAGAAACCCAATAAACGGAAGAAAAAGGAAGAAAAAAAGTTAACACGTGAAGAAATATTAGAACGAGAGAATGAACTATTAAGGCTAGAAAATGCGTACCTAAAAAAGCTACGAGCTTTTCGGGAGAATCCAAATGCCTTCCACGAAAAGCACAGGCAAAGGTGGCATTTGGACTTAAAGAAGAAGGATTCCGATTAAAAGATATTCTCCTTATTGTGGGCATACCTGAAGCAACCTATCACTATCATGTGAAAAATTTTGGCAGAGAAGATTCAGACAAAGTACTAAAAAAAATCATTATCGATTTATTTAAAAAGTTCCATGAACGTTATGGCTATAAACGTATTACTAGAGAACTAAATAAATTAGGATACGTTATCAACCATAAAAAAGTATATCGCATTATGTGCGAATTGGGATTGAAATGTGTGAAATTTATGCGAAAATCCCGTAAATACAATTCCTATAAGGGAAACGTTGGAAAAGTGGCGAAAAACCGATTGTCTCGCCGTTTTAACACGCCAATTCCTCTTCAAAAATTAGTAACCGATATTACAGAATTCAAATGTCTAAGTGAAGAGAAGTTATATTTAAATCCGATTCTTGACCTTTATAACGGAGAAATTATTGCGTATAAAATCAAGGAACGTCCAACGTTAGATCTTGTCATAGAACCTTTAAAAGAAACGATAGAGATAATAAAGAATCATGCAACCTATCGCACCACCATCCATTCTGACCAAGGCTTTCATTACCAACACAACCAATGGGTGAGAACATTAAAAGAGAATAAAGTATTCCAAAGCATGTCTAGAAAAGCAACCTGTGCGGATAATGCTTCCATGGAGAATTTTTTTGGCATTTTAAAACAAGAAATGTATTATGGAGAAAAATTAGTAAGCTATGAAGAATTAAAAAGTCGGATTGAAGAATATATCTATTGGTATAATCATGAACGAATAAAAGAAAAATTGGCCGGGCTGAGCCCAGTCGAGTATCGAACGCAATCCAGCCAATCAACTGTATAATAAAACTCTAACTTTTGGGGGTAATCACATTATTATTGTTCGGTTTGTTTACGTTTAGAAAAACTTGGCTTGTCGCCAAGTCCTTAGCGAAAGCCGTAGTTTTTCTTATACGATAAAGTGAAACTTCATTCCGTGAAATGCTTTTTACACGGAATGTTAGTACCGCAAGGGTATGACCTAAAGGCCCTTGAACCAATCGGGCATTTAGGTGCCGTTTTCTCCCCCTCCCACTTTGACTCTTTTGTATCAATTCAGGACTTGAAGTGGGAAACTTACGGCACCTTACATGCGGGATAAACCCTAAAAATTTATACTTTCCTATAGTACAAGAACGATTTTTTGTTCGTTTTTTAATCAGCTGTTTTAGTTTTGTCCCAGCCTTGTATATTATTTACTAAAATAATCGATAATCGCATCGGCAATCCTACGGGAGGCTTGTCCATCACCATAGGGATTAGACGCTTTTGCCATTTTTTCATGCGCGGCTTTATCTGATAATAATTCATTTGCTAAATTGTAAATGGTCTCTTCATCCGTACCAGCTAATTTCAATGTTCCAGCCTCAATACCTTCTGGCCGTTCTGTTGTATCTCTTAGTACTAGCACAGGAACTCCTAATGATGGCGCCTCTTCCTGCACTCCGCCAGAATCTGTTAGAATTAAATATGCATGTGAGGCGAAATTATGAAAATCTACAACCCCTAGAGGTTCAATTAAATCAATGCGATCGTGATTTCCTAAAATTTCTTGAGCCGCCTGCTGAACAACTGGGTTGAGATGAACAGGATAAATAACATGAATATCATGATGTGTTTCAACTAAGCGTTTAATGGCACGAAACATTTGTTGCATATTGTTTCCCAAGTTTTCTCTCCGATGAGCAGTCATTAAAACTAATCGCTTTGAACCTAAACGTTCTAGAATAGGGCTGTTATAGGAGGAATCCACAGTTGTTTTTAGCGCATCTATCGCTGTATTTCCCGTTACATAAATTGTTTCTTCTGCCTTGTTCTCCTGCAATAAATTTTGTTTCGATTTTTCGGTAGGAGAGAAATGCAAGTCAGCGATTATCCCTGTTAACTGCCGATTCATTTCTTCCGGAAAAGGAGAATATTTATTCCAGGTTCTTAATCCGGCTTCTACATGTCCAACTGCAATTTGATTATAATAAGCAGCAAGGGAAGCAGCGAAAGTTGTCGTTGTATCTCCATGAACTAGCACAATATCTGGTTTCGTTTTCTTCATTACATCGTCTAAGCCTTCTAAAGCACGAGTGGTAATTTGTGCTAAAGTCTGTTGTTTTTTCATAATGTTTAAATCATAATCTGGAGTAATGTTAAATATTTGCAACACTTGATCTAACATTTCACGATGTTGTGCCGTAACGGTAACAATCGATTCAAATTCCTCTGAGCGTTTATTTAATTCAAGTACAAGTGGAGCCATTTTAATTGCTTCCGGTCGTGTACCAAAAATCGTCATTACTTTAATTCGTTTACTCATTTTTTTCACTCCAGGACCCATCATTTTTACTTTGTCCCTAACTTCGGGGAAATAAGCTACCAATCGTAAGCTGATTGTTTTAAAGGTATAAAATAAAAAAGTTATCTTCACATACGAATCAACCAATTTGTTACATTGGTAACTTCTCCATCAATGCAAATATCGTTATTTTGTACCAAAAAGCCTGTCTCCAGCATCACCTAAACCGGGAACAATATATCCTTTTTCATTTAGTTTTTCATCTAAAGCTCCCAAATAGATATCAACATCCGGATGCTCTTTTTTAATTACTTCTACACCTTCAGGAGCTGCAATTAAACACATTAAGCGAACATGCTTTGCACCTCTGTTTTTTAATGAGTGGATCGCATCATTCGCCGATCCTCCTGTAGCTAACATTGGATCTAGCACAATTAATTCACGTTCATGGATATCTGAAGGTAATTTAATATAATATTCTACTGGTTTCAATGTTTCGGGATCACGATAAAGACCGACATGCCCTACTTTTGCTGCAGGAATTAAATCCAGCATCCCATCTACCATACCTAACCCAGCCCGAAGAATAGGAACTAATCCTATTTTTTTACCAGCCAGTACATTCGAGGTCGTTTTCGTAACTGGTGTTTCAATTATTTTTTCTTGAAGTGGTAAATCTCTAGTAATTTCAAATGCCATCAGCATAGAAACCTCATCAACTAACTCACGAAACTCCTTCGTGCCAGTATTTATATCTCTTATGTACGTTAGTTTATGCTGAATTAGTGGATGGTCTAGTACGAAAACCTTTCCCATGTTGCCGTTCACTCCTTTAATTTAAGTTGCATCTTTAAAATTGTACTCAATATTAGACTTGCTTGCAAGTTGTGCCGAAATCTCGAGAATAGATATTAGAAAACTTGGCTAGTCGCCAAGTCTTTATGAAGAAAGAAAGCTATCGTTTTTCCTATACGATAAAGTGAAACTTCATTTCTTGGAGCTTTCCCAAGAAATGTTAGTTGAACGAATCGGGGATTTAGGAACCGTTTTTCTCATCTGAGAAAAATACGGATCCTTACATTCGGGATAAAGTGAAACTTCATTCCGTGGAATGCTTTTTACACGGAATGTTAGTACCACAAGTACGCAAAGAAGAGATGCTCTTGTCTTGAGCATCTCTGTATTTTAAGCATATACGGTATAAAGCGGAAACTTTTCTGTCAATGCTTTTACACGTTGTTCAGCTGTTGTTAACGCATTTTCATCTTCATGATTTTTTAATGTAAGTGAAATGATGTTTGCTATTTCCTTCATTTCTTCTTTTCCAAAACCGCGAGTGGTTACTGCTGCCGTTCCAATACGAAGACCACTAGTGATGAATGGACTTTCTTTATCAAAAGGAATTGTATTTTTATTTGCAGTAATTCCGATATCATCAAGTACTTGCTCAGCTATCTTTCCAGTTAATCCAAGTGGAGTAACATCAAGTAATAAAAGATGGTTATCCGTCCCGCCAGAGACAATACGTATTCCTTCTGCTTGCAAAGCTTCAGCTAAAGCATTAGCGTTTTCAATAATCTTCTTACAATATGTTTTGAATGAATCCGATAAAGCCTCTTTGAAAGAAACAGCTTTTGCTGCAATAATGTGCATAAGTGGTCCGCCTTGCATACCAGGAAATACTGCTTTATCAATTTTTTTTGCATATTCTTCTTTACATAAAATCATACCACCGCGTGGACCACGTAATGTTTTATGGGTAGTTGTTGTTACAAAGTCTGAATATGGTACCGGATTAGGATGTAAACCAGCTGCGACTAAACCAGCGATATGCGCCATATCAACCATTAGATAGGCTCCTACTTGATCTGCAATATCTTTAAATTTTGCAAAATCAATAATTCGTGAATAGGCACTAGCTCCTGCAACTATTAATTTTGGCCTTACTTCCTTAGCTTTTTGTAAAACAGCATCATAATCTAACTTTTCTGTTTTTTCATCTACGCCATAATCAACAAAATTATAAAGTGTACCACTGAAGTTAACAGGACTGCCATGAGTTAAATGACCACCATGGCTAAGATTCATACCGAGCACCGTATCACCAGGTTCTAATACGGTAAAGTAGACAGCCATATTTGCTTGTGCCCCTGAATGAGGCTGTACATTAGCGTGATCAGCACCAAATAGCTCCTTTGCACGATCTCGAGCTAAATTCTCTGCAACATCTACATGTTCACAGCCACCATAATATCGCTTTCCAGGATAACCTTCTGCATATTTATTCGTCAGTACGGAGCCCATTGCTTCCATAACTGCTTCAGAGACAAAATTCTCCGAGGCAATTAGTTCAATCTTATCTTGCTGGCGCTTCTTTTCAGCTTGGATGGCTTGGTATAATTCAACATCTGTCCGCTTTACATGTTCCATCGTTAATACCTCCTCGAATGTAATAGTTTCATTTTATCGTTATTTCGTTTTAAGGACAAATTTATTCATTGAAGGGTGTATTCAAAAAAAGGATAACTAGACCGAGGTCAGCTATGATAACTTCCTTGAAAAATTGAGATTACTACTTAATCCGTATATTGCAACGCCGAGACTAGCACATCCTGTCGAGTCGAAGATTAAAGCGTCGTAGTGTCGAAGTACAGTGTATGTTATTTAAATACATGAGTTATTAAGTTGACTTCCTCGAAACCCTACCCCACGTAGGAAAAGCTTTTCCCTTCCAATTCGCTCTATGATTATTACCGATTTTTTGAACACTCTTTAGAAATAATTCAAATTAAGCTTAAGGATAAACAGCACGGGCTCCGCCAATTCGTTTCGGTCGTGTATAGGCTGCAGTAATTCGGGCGTTTCCAATAAAACGTTCCGTAAATCTGAGGGGGACGGCTACTGATTTTAAATGCATACCAATCATTGTTTCACCAATATCCATACCTGCATGGGCAACTACCGATTCGACTACCACTGGATTCTCAAGTTGTTTAAAGGCATAAGCTGCCATTGCCCCCCCAGCATTTGGAACGGGAATAACCGTCACCTCTTCTAAATGAAATTGCTCCATCGTACTTCTTTCCATTACAATTGCTCGATTTAAATGTTCACAGCATTGAAAGCAAAGCTGAATACCAGATTTTTTTTGCAGCTTCCATAATTCATTATAAATTAATACTGCAATTTCTTCACTACCAGCTGTCCCAATTCTCTCTCCGGCTACCTCACTAGTGGAACAGCCGACTATAAATAGTTCTCCTTGTTTTAAGTAATTAGATTGCAGCCATTCTTCTCGTATTGTAGCTAATTGACCTAACAATTTTTGCTTATCCATGATGATAACACCTGTCCTTTATATTAAAAGAAAGTAAAATTAAAGTATAGTTAGTCATACTATAAAGTAAAACTTCATTTAGTAGTAGCTTTTCCTCCATTCTCTGCTGCATGTTAGTATCACAAAGGTATGACCTAAAGACCTCCGAAACGAATCAGGAATTTAGGCCGTTATTTCCCATTTAAGTTCTTCCTTGTATCTCCTACAATTCTTGAAGTGAGAGTCTTACGGAATCTTTCATTCAGGGTAACTTTTTAAGTTTTACATATAAAATGAACCTTCATTCAGTAGGAGTTTTCTTCCATATCCTACTGAATGTTAGTTGAACCAATCGGGCATTTAGGTGCCGTTTTCTCCCACTTAGACCTTTTGTATCAACTCAGGTATTGAAGTGGGAGTCTTACGGCACCTTACATGCGGGATAAATGAAACTTAGCAGCTTTATATAAGGAGTTAACGCTACTTGGCTCTCTTTGGAAGAGGAAATACTTAATTTCAAGGTGGTTCACATTAAAAATGAAAAACAAATTTCTACAAACGTAAGCATAGCTTAAAAATTAAATGAGTTGCCGTAAAATTTTCTAGCGTAAAAGTATAGCTGGTTTAATAACTCCCTATTGAACAAGCAATTTTATTGGTTTGTATGTTAACTATCCTCATATTTGGTTATTTTATTAATTCGATTTTCATGCCGACCACCATCAAACGCCGTTTCTAACCAAACTTTTACTATTTCCCGAGCTAACCCAGGCCCTATAACCCGTTCTCCCAATGCGATCACATTGGAATCATTATGCTGTCGAGTTAATTTTGCACTATATACATCATGCGTTAACGCACAACGAATACCTTTGACTTTGTTTGCCGCAATAGACATTCCTATTCCAGTTCCACAAATAAAAATCCCACGATCAAATTCCCCATTAGCAATTCGTTCTGCAGCCGGTAATGCATAATCCGGATAGTCAACTGACTCTTCACAACTGCAACCAGTATCTTCAAATTCAATATTCATTTCCTTTAATAATTCCTTGATCTCGTTTCTAATTGTCATTCCTGCATGGTCAGCCGTAATAATTACTTTCATTTGATTTAACTCCTTTTCTTATGGTTGAACTATTTTTTATTGTTTTACTTCTTATCCAGGAGATAAAGTGAAACTTCATTCAGTAGGAATTTTCTTCCATATCCTACTGAATGTTAGTACCGCAAGGGTATGACCTAAAAGCCCTTAAACGAATCGGGCATTTAGGTGCCGTTTTCTCCCACTTAGACCCTTTTGTACCAACTCAGGCTCTTGAAGTGGGGGCTTACGGCACCTTACATGCGGGATAAAAGCTTCTAAGTCTACTTTATCACGCATCAAAGGTACCGTACACCCCACAAACAAAATGATAGATACACTCCAAAATTCTATCTAGAATTAACGTTATCTAAATGCCCGCTTGGTTCTATTAACATTCCGTCGGAGAATTTCACTTTACTTTAAATTGATTGATTTGTTGATTTAGAATACTTGCTTGTTCTTCTAATTCATGCGCCAGCTCATCAACCCTTTCAATCGTCGATGCTTGTTCGTGAATGGAGGCATTAACTTCCTCCGCACCAGCTGACGTTTCCTCAGCAACAGCTGCAACCTCCTGAGATTGTTTTACCGTTTCTTGAATTGCTTGCAGCTGTCGATCAACTAAATTAGTAATCCGACCAATTTCTGTAGCCACATCTTCCACAGATCCAGACATTTCGGCAATGACAGTATTTGTCTTCTTCCCATTATCGGCTTCTTGTTTAGCATAGGATACGTTATCATCTATTTTATTTACTACAGCAGCAACGTCTTCTTGAATAGCAGTAATCAATCCAGAAATTCGTTGTACAGCCTGAGCACTTTGATCTGCTAATTTACGAATTTCATCCGCTACAACTGCAAACCCTTTACCATGCTCACCGGCACGTGCTGCTTCAATCGAAGCGTTTAATGCTAATAAATTTGTTTGTTCAGCAATTTCTCCAACCATCGTAATAATTGTCTCTACTTGCAAAGCATTTTCTTTTAAATGATCTACATCTTTTAAAGATGCTTCTTGTTCATCCGCTAGTTTTTGTATGCCATCTACTAATTGATTAACAGATTGCTTGCTATGTTCCAAAATCTCCAGCATAGCATTGGATTTATTCTTGGAATCAGTTGCTTTTCGTTGGACTTCTTCTGCAAGCTCTGTAGCAAGTTCCACTGCTTCTGCTGTATTTTGAATTGCTTCTGAAGCACTTTCAGCCCCTTTGGAAATTTCATCTGCTGAAGAGCGAATTGAAAGTGAGTGCTGGTTTGCCTGTTCAGAAGCCTCCCGAATATGAATAACTGATGTATTCGTGCTTTCAAAGTGTTTGTCTATATTATGTACGATATCGGTTAGATTTTTAAGCATTTTATCAAAAGATATTGCCAATGCTTTAATTTCATCATCCGACTTCGAAATTTCAATGACTTGTTTTAAGTTTCCTTTAGCAGCCTCAGATGCAGCAGCTTCTAATTTTTCAAGCGGCTTGACAATAAATCTTGCTGCAAAAAAGGCTAAAATGCCTGACCAAATAATTCCCAATATAAAAGTTGTTATCGTAAAAAAATGTTCAGAAACACTCATAAAATCTTTTACATAGTCATAAACAACATAAATGAATATAGCGCTTACTGAATACGTTACCAAAGCTAAAGTAGTCGTAAATAATACCAGCTTCAACCGTAAACTGAACCGATACTTCTTTGTCTCCATAAAACTTTCCCCACCTATTTCGAGATTTTTTTTCGTAATAGGTCAATATATTTATCCAATTCCTCCAACGTATTCTTATATACACGCAAATCACCGCCGAAAGGATCTGAGATGTCATAATTTATTAAGTTTGCTTCCAATCGTCTAATATTTTCTATTTCTTCTGCAAGATGTTCTTGTATTTGTTGGTCTAGCAAAGAATTGTCTAATTTATGCTGATTTTTCTGGATAAATATCGACCTTTTTTCCTCATAATCCGCATATGCCTTCTTCAATTGCTCCCATACTTTTTTATCGGCTTCTAATACATATTCTTTAAAAGTGTAATACTTTTCTTGAAAGTTGGGGTACTCCATAATTAATGACTGTTTATGTTGAGTCGTCATGGTTAATACAATATCTGCCCAATTAAGCAATTCTTGCGTAACTGGTTGGGAACGATGATCCAGCTCGATTCCTTTCTCTTTGAGCGCTTCAATTGCTTTGGGACTGGCTTGTTGATTTTCGACGGCAAAAACACCAGCTGATTTCACCTCTATATTTAAGATTTTATGCTTTGCTAAGGCTTCAGCCATAGGGCTTCGGCACGTATTACCTGTACATACAAATAACAACTTCATTGCAGCCGGTACCTCCAATTAAAAATTTTTCGTGCTAATATGACAAAAATAGTTCCCATTCTTTTGTCGTTACGTTTTTCACAATAGAACATATTAATTTTGGAAGCATATTTCCAACACCAAAATACATACGTTCTATTGTTAATCCTTGTAACACATCTTCTATTCTTATTTAAGAGACGTTACTCTCCTACTAATATACCATATCCATACAGTTCTTTCATGGTTAGCAGCAAAAAACTCCTCATCTGTCTATCCAATTGAAGAACCGATGTGGAGGGATATGTATTGTCTATCCTTATTCATAATTTATACAATTATGCTTGCTTTTTATTTAGCTAGTAATTAAATATTAAATGAGGATATATTTTAAACTGATCATTTCTAAATAATGTTTAAACTATTGACCAACTAAGAGATCCCTGTTATAAACAGTTAACTAAATAGGAGACGCATGCCAAATGCGATTAAAATACTCCCACCTAATAATTCACTATACACTCCTAAATACCCATGAACCTTTTTTCCGATTAGCATGCCTATCCAAGAGAGTACTGCGCTTATCATTCCAAATAAAATGAGGGAAAAAGCTGTTTTAATCCCTGAGATACCGAGACTCAATCCAACTGAAAAGCTATCGATGCTTAAGCTTAATGCCAATAAAAATAAACCCATTCCTATCGGTTGAATGATCTTTATCTGGTCGCTAAATGCAGAAAAAAACATTTGCGCCCCAATCCCTATTAACAAAAATGCTCCAACAACGGTTGTCAAATGCCCGATTTGCTCTGAAATCAGCTTACCAAATATAATTCCAATAAATGGCATCATAATATGAAATAAACCTATAACAGTACCGATAAGAGCTATCCGCTTTAATCGGAGCCGTTGCATACCTAGTCCCAGACTAACGGAAAAAGCATCTAATCCAAGTGCAAATGCTATAAACAATAAAGCAGTTATTTCTCCAATATAACCTGACATTACAATCCTCCTTGGACATGCTTATAAACTATATGTGTGCCCAAGAAAAAATATGTACAACCTGGTTAAGATTCACTTCATTTCATTCGATTTTTGAAACAAAAATAGATTAATTAAGCCTAAAATAGATACGTTAAGTCAATTTCACTCTTTCCCTGGATTTAAACATAAATAAACACCTCAAACATACTAATGTTAGTAATGTTCGAGGTGCAATACACAAAATGCGCTAGTGTGTATTATACGTGAATATGGTTGCTCGCTGCTTTCGTCAACCGATTCATGACAGCTTGTCCAATGCCCCGTTCTGAAAAAGATTGACAAACAATAACATCCACATCCTCTCGTTTAAAGGTTCGTAAAGCGTCATATAAGTTTGTCGCTACTTGCTCCATCGTTTCCCCTAATGAAATGGTTGAGTGGGCATGGAGACCATCAATCATTTGAGCAGTACCCATCAACCCAACTCGTTTACCTTCAGCTTGAAGTTGATCAATCGTTTGTTTAATGTTTTGCTTTCCTCCATTAACAATCCATAAAGGTACTTCTGGAGAATAATGCCGATATTTCATACCAGGAGCTTTTGGTTTTTCTGTTTTAACAGCTAATCCTGGATCTACCATTACCGATCCAGCTGCTTGTTCTATTTGTTCTTTGGTGATCCCTCCCGGTCTTAAAATAATAGGAATACTATTTGTACAGTCAATCACTGTCGACTCTAGACCAACGCCGGTCGGACCTCCATCTAAAATTCCGGCAATTTTTCCGTTTAAATCTTCCCATACATGTAAAGCAGTAGTAGGGCTCGGTTTTCCAGATATGTTCGCACTTGGAGCTGCAATCGGCAAACCACATGCTGTTAATAATTGTTGAGCAATAGGATGACTCGGTATACGTACTCCAACTGTATTAAGTCCGGCTGTTACATTGGGGGCGCATCGGCCATTACTCAGTAATACAAACGTAATGGGGCCTGGAGTATATAGTTCCATTAACTTATCCACATAATCCGGCCAATCCGTAACAAGTTCCGCTATTTGTGATTTCGATGCAACATGAGTAATTAATGGGTTATCCTGTGGGCGTCCCTTTGCATTAAAAATTTTATTGACAGCTTGTTCATCCGTAGCATTTGCACCTAAACCATAGACCGTTTCCGTTGGAAAAGCAACAGCTTCTCCTTGCTGAAGTAATTTTGCTGCTTGCTGGATAGCCAATTGCTGTTCTTCGGCATTATGATAGCTATCCCAATATTTTGTTTCCATTATGGCTTTACCTCTTTTCTACTATCATCATTTTAGTAGAACAAGATTATTTACGCAATCATCTTAGTTCAAATTCAATCCCAGCAGGAGCAATCATTTTTTCCGATAAGTATCGCATCTAATGGATGTATATTTTCCTAGAATATAGTTTTTACGAAATGATTGTTTATGGATGTAGCTCCTTATAATTAGGGAGTTGGACAGGACTACCATTCCTTAATTATAAGGTTTTCTATATATTTTAGTTAGATTTCCATTAATAAAAACACTGACACTGCCTAAGTTGACCTTTGCTTAAAAAGTTTATGTAACGATAGTAATTTAATATAGAAAACAAAATCTGTGGACAATTACTCAACAGAGATATCCACAGACTTATTATTTTCAATCTCGCCTATTACTCCTGCTAATTATATTTATTCACATAATCCACAGGAAACACGATAGTTATCCACAAATTCTGTGGGTAATACTGTGAATATGTTAAGAAACATGGTATAACCACCAATTCCCATTACTTTTATCGTAATTATTCACAGATACTCTCTCTTTTTGTGGATGAAATTGCAGCGCTTCCAGCAAAATATCCACTACCGGCTGATGACTGTGAACATATACACGTTGAGCATGCCTCTGCTTGGCCATTGTTAAAATAGCTTCCAAAAGCACAGGAAGGATCGCCGCTTCGGACTGCGTAATGTAAAGCTGCTTCAACCAATACGTACCTTCCTCAATCTCTTCCAAGGTAAAACAGCCTTCAATATTCCCTCTCATCTCTACTACGTAACCGTATTGGAATAAACTATGTTTGTTCACATTTGGGTTCGTTTGTAAAAATTGCTCTAATTGTTCCTTTGATGCCTTATTTGCCTGAATTAAATTCATTTCTACTCACCTCTATTACGATTTAATAGTCTTTACCGAATTAGTTTATTTTATGCACGGTTTCTTAAAACTATGACCATCCTAGCCATTCAAAGAGAAAAAACGTTACTTCAGGTTCTTCTTCTTCGTCTTCCTTCATCTCTTCACGATGTGCATCTTCAGCAGAGACAGCGTTTGTGCCATTAGAAAAGTCGAGAAAACATAACGGTGGAAATAACACACACCACCAATTATCCCCTTTTCCTTCTCCAATCGTGATTAACACTGCTTCATACTCTCCCGCAGGATATACATAAGATCCATAAACTTTTGCTGGAAAGGATACGTTGTTACCATATTTTACTTCAAATTCTTGATTTACCTCGGATTCTTCCAATACTTCTTTAACTATGCTTTCAACTTCAGGAATACGTTGTTCTATTATTTGTCTAGCTTGCTCAATATCTGTAATCTCTTCCACCCAGGTTGTAATTTCTTCATTAACCCGATCACGGACAAGACGCTTTAATGTTTGATCTTCTTGATTATCGCTATGAGCTAATATACGTAAGCGAATCGCTTCATCAGGAATGACTTGAAAATCCTCCTTGACGTTCGCATTATCTTTTTGACTAACTACTTGCGCTGGAATACTAAGAAATACTATGAAACATATAAAAACAAAAAATACTAGCTTCTTCATCACTATTTCCTCCTTTGCTATCCATCATTATGGACAAGGGCTGATGATTTTAAACTAGTATTCTTATAAATTATATTTTTACAGCGACAATGCGGTCTTTTCTATTTATATCCTTTAACACTTGCAGATCACCATTTGGATGAGCTTGATGCACTAACTTAGATACCGCTGCAGCCTGACGATGACCGATTTCAAAAGCGATAAATGAAGGCGGTGTAGGCATTTCCTTTGTTTGGTTTATTATTTGTTGATACGCAGCTAATCCCTCATTCTTAGCAAACAGAGCAAGCTTTGGATCGAAATTTTTTACCGTATCTGTCAACAAACTAGCTTCCGTTTGTGCAATATATGGCGGGTTAGAAACTATAATATCTGCTTGAATATCATTTTTGTGTACTGGCTCTAAAAAGTCTCCCATTAAAAATTGGACAGAAGCTTGATGTTTTTTTGCATTCTCTCTGGCTACAGTTAAAGCAAGCTTTGAAATATCAGTAGCATAGACGTTTACATTCTTTAGTTCCAAAGCGAGCGTGATTGCAATCACCCCGCTTCCTGTTCCAATATCAACAATTGTAAGTGCCTGATTTTCAAATTGCTTCTTTACTGTTTGAATGACGTAGTGAACCAGTTCTTCTGTCTCTGGTCTCGGGATAAGTACATGCTTATTAACTTTATATTTTCGTCCGTAAAATGAAGCATAACCCATAATATGCTGAACAGGTATTCCCATTTCAGCATGCTGCTGAATAGCCTTTTTATACTTCTCTAACACTTCCTCTGAAACCGGTTCTTGCATGTTCATATAAAAAGCTGATGATGATACTTGTAAAAAATGCTCTAAAAGAATTTCTGCTACCCGTTCTTCTCGTTGATGCTTCTTTAAAAAAAGGGAAGCCCATTGAAGGACTTCATATTGCTTCATTACTTTCATCCTTTTATTCACCGATTTGCTCCAGCTTTTTCGTTTGATCTTCCATAATTAACGCATCAATAATTTCATCTAATTTACCTTCTAAAATTTGATCAAGCTTTTGAATGGTAAGACCAATCCGGTGATCTGTCACACGATTTTGCGGAAAATTATACGTGCGAATACGCTCAGAGCGGTCTCCTGTTCCAACTGCAGATTTACGATTTTCATCATATTCTGCTTGTGCTTCTTGTTGGTACATATCATAAATGCGAGCTCGTAAAACCTTCATTGCTTTCTCTTTATTTTTTATCTGTGACTTCTCATCTTGGATAGAAACAACAATGCCTGTTGGAAGATGTGTTAAACGAACAGCAGACATCGTTGTATTAACACTTTGTCCTCCTGGTCCGCTAGAGGCAAATGTATCAACGCGAATGTCTTTTTCATGAATTTCCACTTCAACTTCTTCGGCTTCAGGAAGTACAGCTACCGTCGCTGTTGACGTATGAATACGTCCTCCTGATTCTGTTTCTGGAACCCGTTGCACGCGATGTGCACCATTTTCATATTTAAGGCGTGAATAAGCACCTTTTCCGTTAATCATAAAGATAATTTCCTTATATCCACCAACGCCTGTCGAATGGACTTCCATTACCTCTGTTTTCCACCCGTTACTTTCGGCATAACGATTATACATACGATATAAATCACCAGCAAATAACGCAGCCTCATCTCCACCTGCTGCACCACGTATTTCCATAAAGACGTTTTTATCATCATTGGGATCTTTGGGTAATAATAAAATTTTTAGCCTTTCCTCTAATACTTCTTTCCTCTCAGTAAGATCAGCAATTTCCAGCTTCACCATTTCTGCCATTTCTTCATCCAGCTGTTCTTCTTGCATCTCTTTCGCATCTTTTAACTCTTGCATCACATCTTTATATTCACGATATACTTGAACAACATCCTCTAGTCCAGCCTGTTCCTTTGAATATTCTCGAAGTTTTGTTGAATCGCTAATTACTTCCGGATCACTTAACAACTCATTTAATTTATTATAACGATCTTCTAACGATTGTAAACGTTCTAACATCACGGTCACCTCTTTCTGATTAACAGTATAATTATAGTATACTCCCGTTTCAAGGTCAAAATCGATGTGTATAAGGATGTTGAAAAACGAATGGCATGGTTTATTATTTGAAAAGACATGAAAGCCCATCGCTTGTAGCTAAAGTAAATGCTAAACATCTAGTGTTATTACATATAATTAACCAACAACACATATAACGTTCACTCATCGCAGAAAGCGGTTCGAAGTTTACTTCAGCTCAAGGAGAATAAGCTAGAAACCATACCACAGGCGCTTGGGGTAAGCTAAACGGTAATATCCACAATTTATAGAAAACAAAGTTTCCTAAACAAGAAAAAGACGCTTTGATAGCGCCTTTATGGATTAAGCTTGGACAATTTTTCAGCTATAATATAGTTTGGTTTATCAGGAACCTCATGATGATGCCGACATCTTGGCTCATAGGATTCAGAAGCGCCAACCAGAATGACCGGATCATGATAAGAGGCAGGTTTACCATCTATTAAACGCTGTGTTCTGCTTGCAGGAGATCCACAAATTGGGCAAATTGCGTTTAATTTAGTGACAGATTCACTTAAAGCCATTAGCTTCGGCATTGGACCAAATGGTTCACCACGAAAATCCGAATCTAAACCGGCAACGATAACACGTATCCCTTTATTCGCCAATTGTTCAACAATTGTAATAATAGATTCACTAAAAAACTGGGCTTCATCTATCCCAACGATATCTACTTTTTCGTCTATATGTTCCATTAGTTCTGCTATATCTTTAATCGGTCTGGCAATTAGTGAAGCACCGTTATGAGAAACAACAGCATCCTCTTCATAACGATTATCAATAGCCGGTTTAAATACTCGAACTACCAGGTTAGCATATGTAGCACGTCTCACACGACGTATCAATTCCTCAGATTTCCCAGAAAACATACTACCGCAAATCACTTCCACCCAGCCGCTTTGTTTCATCACATACATGCTCTATGCCCTCTCTTTCAATCATTTCTAAAATTGTTTACCCGCATCTGATCTATTTATAACTACGAGAAGGTACAAAACCTTTAAATTTATACTTCTAAAAAAGAACGGTTTCACATATTTTACAAGGCAAAACTTTAATCTAGCCGAGACTGACTTTTATCTCCCGCTGTTTGTTAGCCTTAGCCAATTAGACAGATCAGTTCTTCTACCTATTAACGTGTCCATTTAATTTATGTTAATCCTAAAACAGAAGCTAGATAAGACGAAATGTCATAGAAAAATTACCTGCAATGACAAGATTTATCGTTTCATAAGGCAATAAAAAAACTAAAAAACAGGCAAAGATGCGACATTTTGCCTGTTTTATACGTTATTGTAAAATCTTTTGTAGTAGAATCTTTCTCTTCCACTTACTTCATATTATATTTCTTCTTGAAGCGATCTACACGTCCACCTACTTTATCAGCTTTTTGCTTACCAGTGTAGAATGGATGTGAAGCTGAACTAATCTCCACACGAATTAATGGATACGTATTTCCGTCTTCCCATTCAATCGTTTCATTTGAAGATTTGGTAGAACCACTCAAGAATTTAAAGTCAGAACTTGTATCAAGAAATACTACTTTTCTGTACTCTGGATGAATATCTTTTTTCATGTCTTTCCACTCCTTTTTGCCCTGAATCCATTGGAAACAGAGTTATTGCAAGAGCCGTCACAGGTATAATACCTTATCTAAACTCACATAAAAAGATTATAACAGGATGATTCATGGAATGCAATAGTATGTTTTACCTTTATATAACGGTATAGTTATATTAACTTTACCATCTGAGCTGTCAAAGCTATGATGCTCTATTAATAGTCTGATACTATATAAAGAATTTTATTCCAGTTTCGCTTAAGTTCGTCTTACTCCACGCCGTTTCATTTCTTCGTCCATCAGTTGAAAAAACTCTTCATTATTTTTTGAACTCTTTAATCTTCTTAAAAATCGTTCTAAGAAGTCGTTGGAATCTTGCATTGTTTTACGAATTGCCCACATCTTATCCAGGTGTGATTTATTGACAAGTAATTCTTCCTTCCTTGTTCCGGAACGCAGAATATCAATAGCCGGAAAAATACGACGCTGTGCCAAATTGCGATCCAAATGCAATTCCATATTTCCGGTCCCTTTAAATTCCTCATAAATAACATCGTCCATTCGGGATCCAGTGTCAATTAATGCAGTAGCTAAAATGGTAAAACTGCCACCTTCTTCAATATTACGTGCAGCTCCAAAAAAACGTTTTGGACGGTGAAAAGCAGCTGGATCAATTCCCCCAGATAATGTGCGGCCACTAGGAGGAATGACAAGGTTATAAGCCCTTGCTAGGCGGGTAATGCTATCCATTAGCACAATAACATCTCGTTTATGCTCTACTAGTCGCATTGCCCGTTCTAATACTAATTCAGACACTTTAATATGACTTTCTGGAACTTCATCAAAGGTAGAACTTACTACATCTACATCCGGATGAACCGAGCGTTCAATATCAGTGACTTCCTCTGGACGTTCATCAACTAGCAAAATAATGAGCTTCGCATTTGGATGGTTTTGCGAGATGCTGTTGGCAATCTCCTTTAATAAAGTTGTTTTCCCGGCTTTAGGGGGTGCTACAATCAATCCACGTTGTCCATAACCAACTGGGGTCATCAAATCAATAATTCGGGTTGATAAATTATTTGTTTCCGTCTCCAGCTTCATTAGTCGGTTTGGATATAATGCAGTTAACGCAGGAAAATGAACTCGTTCTTTTGCTGTTTCCGGGTCCTCTCCATTAACAGCATCCACATGGAGTAAACCATAATATCTTTCATTTTCCTTTGGAGGACGTACTTTCCCGGATACTTTATCGCCATTACGTAAGTCAAAACGGCGAATTTGTGAAGCTGAAATGTAAATATCCTCTGCACTCGGTGAATAATTAATTGGACGGAGAAATCCGAAACCTTCGGAAGGAATTATTTCCAAAATCCCATCCATAAATAGATAACCATCTTTTTCTGCCTGTGCTTTTAAAATTGCAAAAATAAGTTCTTTTTTCGTTAACTTTGCGTAATAAGAAATTTTATATTCTCTAGCTAATTGGTATATTTCCTTTAATGTTAACGTCTCCAAATGGGAGATAGTTAATCCTGCCATCTAATAATCACCACGCCTATTAAAATATTTTAACTGTAGAGTTCGCTCAAGCAAATCTAGGATACAGGTAACCAATGATTTGAATACTGGGAATTTGAAAAAATCACTCATTAAGTAACTTGCTTTTCTAATAATTATTACTTGAGTATGGAACTCTTACTTGTTTATAATCTTTAGAAAACTATGATAAAAACGTTCACGGATCATGAGTATAAATTATTTTCTCTTAGATCTTATTCCACTTAATCATTCGCATGTACGTTCTTGAAAATTATAGTAAGTATCTGCAGATATAAAAAACGTTCCTTTCTATACTATGCCATTTGCATAAACGGCTTTCTATAAATTAGAGTTTTCACTTCTTTGTTGGAAGGTCTGTCCTTGCAGAAAAGAAGAAAGATTTAGAAGCTAGATTAGAAGTTCAACAAATTACACACATATATCGTAAACATATACCATAATAACCTTTTACCACTTAAGATTCAACAATATAATGATAAATATTAAAAGAAATTCTATGATTACGATTACTTTAGTATAGCACATACGGAAAAAATTTTTTAAGAGGGTGTTCAAAAAGCCCATAATAAATGACTCATCAAATTTCATCAAACATTAAATGGATAAAATTTAACACTGAAGATGAAGATGAGGTAGTGAAATCCTCAGTTAAGAAACGTATTTTTCTGGCTTCAAACAGCTTTTATTAACTTGAACATTACAAGCGAAACGGCCTCTATTCGTTTAAGTTGACAGGATAAGAAAGACTACGGCAGCAACACATCGCGGTTTTTCAAGGAGAACAACACTCCTGAAATAAAGTTTCACTTTAAATTCTAAATAGTTGCAACTAGGCGTTCTATTCGTGTTTATTGCTTCTCGTCTTGCAGCACATGTTTCTAACTTTATACACTACTCGAAACTGCAATGCCTCGAACCTAGGCCCACGACTTGCTAGTGTCGGCGTTACAAAAGAATAAGGAAAGCCGCGACAGCAATCCAGAGCGCAATTTTTGAAAAGCCTTTAAGCCGTCCTCACGTCTAGTCTCACCTCTTTTTGAACATGCATTACACTAGACTACAGTAACTTTTCTAGGAATTTATCTTTTTCTCCTAAGAAGAAGTAATACAGGAAAACATTTCTTTCTCATCATAAGTTTAACACTATATACGAAGCTTGCAACTATCCGCTTTAAATTTTTGGTTAACGCTAAGCCTTTTACGCAATCGATTGCTAGTTATGCTTATCCGTAAAACCTCAACACTATTACCATAACCAGCTTATATGAAAGTTTTTTCCTTAGGTAAAACTAATAGAAAAGGAAGCCGTTTGTTGGCTTCCTCTCCTTTTATCTATAATGGAGAAAGTATACTTATCATTTATTTGTTACCATTTTTTGATGGTTTCATACATTACTTAATGACAAGATTAGGCTTTTTCTGTAAACTATGCGTACCATCAATAAAACGGACTGTGCCACTTTTTGCTCGCATCACGACAGTTTCCGTTGTTGCTTGCTTGCCTTTGAATTGGACTCCCTTCAATAATTCACCATCCGTCACACCTGTAGCAGCAAAAATCGCGTCATCACCACTACAAAAATCCTTCATGTACAAAACTTTATTTAAATCATCTATACCCATTTTCAAACAACGATCGGTTTGCTCTTGATTGGTTGGAAAAAGTTTCCCTTGCATTTCGCCACCAAGGCATTTTAGAGCAACAGCTGCAATGACACCTTCTGGAGCACCACCAATTCCCATTAAAATATCAACGCCTGTTTCATCAAAGGCAGTATTAATTGCTCCTGCTACATCACCATTTGAAATAAGCTTGATGCGAGCACCGGCCTCGCGGATTTCTTCAATTAACTTATGATGACGAGGTCTATCCAATACAGTCACAACTATATCCTCTATTGCCTTATTTTTAGCTTTAGCAACAGCTTCCAAGTTTTCAAAGGTAGAAGCATTAATATCAATTTGACCAACTGCTTCTGGACCAACTGCAATTTTATTCATATACATATCTGGTGCGTGTAATAATGTACCTTTATCAGCTATAGCAATAACAGAAAGGGCATTCCAAGAACCATTTGCCACAATACTTGTTCCTTCTAGTGGGTCAACAGCTACATCAACTCCCGGTCCATTACCGGTTCCCAATTTTTCACCTATATAAAGCATAGGTGCTTCGTCCATTTCTCCTTCACCAATAACAACCGTTCCTTGCATTGGTATTGTATCAAAAACAGCACGCATGGCTGTAGTTGCTGCATCATCAGCTTCTTCTTTTTTTCCTCTACCCATCCAGCGTGCTGATTTTAATGCAGCTGCTTCTGTGACACGTACTAACTCCATCGTTAAACTTCTTTCCATAATAAATCTCTCCCTTTAGTAAAATATCCTCATCCCAAGAAGAAATTTTACAAAGGCTACTGTTGTTGTATTATATCTATTTAAGAGATTATTAGAAAAACTTGGTTTATCGCCAATTCTTTATGGCGAAATCTATCGTTTTTCTTATACGATAAAGTGAAACTTCATTCCGTGGAATGCTTTTTACACGGAATGTTAGTACCACAAGGGTATGACCTAAAGGCCCTTGAACCAATCGGGCATTTAGGGGCCGTTTTCTCCCACTTTGACCCTTTGCACGAACTCAGGACTTGAAGTGGGAAACTTACGGTACCTTACATGCGAGATAAAGCCTAAAGTTTTATGCTTTCCTATAGTATTAAAAAAGACCAGATAAAATAATGCGTCCAATTCATCGCTTCAGATGCATTAAACTTTCGTGTAAAAAAGTTAAGACGGCGAAAGAGTATACACATAACTAGATGGTCACTTGTACCTATGATGTGGTGCTGGTCAAGTTTTCATTATTGTGGCGCTGTATTGAAATACATACACTCTGCAACTTGAAGCTCCTCCGTCTTACAGTTTTAACGCATAAGATGTGCAGTGTCAGCTTACAACCACAAGAAATGCGTCGATAGCGATACATCGCGCATTTTCAAGAGACGTTACCAATCTACATTCACCTTAGGTCCATCCTCTTCTTGAACAACAATTTAAGAGTTCTGCAGCTCCTGTACTTCTTGTTCAGTCATTTCATCACGCCAAATTTTAGCGCCAAGATTTGTTAATTTCTCTGTGATATTTTCATAGCCACGATCGATATGATCGAGACCCGTAATTTCTGTAATTCCTTCTGCCATTAGACCGGCAATTATTAACGAAGCTCCAGCACGAAGATCTGTTGCATTTACTTTTGCTCCTTGTAATTTTACAGGACCTGTAACAATAGCTGACCCACCTTCTACTTTAATCGAAGCATTCATTCTTCTTAACTCATCAATATGCTTCAATCTTGCAGAATATATCGTATCTGTTACGACACCTGTATTATCCGCCTTTGTTAACAAGGACGTAAACGGCTGTTGGAGATCGGTAGGAAATCCGGGGTAAACCAATGTTTTTATGTCAACACTTTTCAATAAACCTTTTGGTCTAATTAAGAGTGACTCATTGCTTTCTTCGATAGGAAGCCCCATCTCACGCAGCTTAGCTAATAAAGACTCTAAATGTGTAGGAATTACATTGTCGATAACAACTTCTTTTCCCATAGCAGCAGCTGCAATTGCATATGTCCCTGCCTCAATACGATCCGGTATAATCGTATGACGGCATCCGCTCAAATGTGGAACTCCTTCAATACGAATAACATCCGTACCCACACCTTTAATTTTTGCGCCCATATTGGAGAGTAATGTAGCTACATCAATAATTTCCGGTTCTTTAGCGGCATTTTCAATAATCGTCTTTCCTTTAGCTTTGACAGCTGCTAGCATAATATTAATTGTTGCACCTACGCTTACAACATCTAAATAAATGCGTGCGCCAGTCAGCTCCTTAGCACGAAGATAAATTGCGCCCTGCTCATTTGTGACTTCTGCACCAAGTGCTTCAAACCCTTTTATATGCTGATCAATTGGACGTGGTCCTAAAAAGCAGCCGCCAGGAAGACCGATTACCGCTTTATTGAACTTACCGAGCATCGCACCCATAAAATAATACGATGCCCTAAGCTTTTTTACTTTTCCATTTGGAAGTGGCATGGCCACCATATTTGCAGGATCAATATTAACGGTTTGTCCATCCCAGGAAACCGATCCACCTATCTCTTCCAATAAATCACCAAGCGTAAATACGTCAGAAATTTGTGGAAGTCCCTCAATTGTCACACTAGAATCAGCTAATATCGCTGCTGGCAACAATGCAACTGCACTATTTTTTGCTCCACTGATTCTTACTTTGCCATTTAGTAGATGGCCACCTTCAACGAACATTTTTTGCATATAAAAACCCCACTTAGGCAAGGATCATGTGGATCCTAGTGTATGTCCACACCACTTGCAATCTTTATCGCAGTGAATACAACTGCATTTGCTCCTTAGGTTGCGCTGTTTTTCCATTATTATGCAATTAATTTTGTTTATTCCAATCTGCTAAGAATTTTTCAATTCCTTGGTCGGTTAACGGGTGCTTAACAAGTTGCTCTAAAACCTTAAACGGAATTGTCGCAATATGTGCACCATGAAGAGCAGCTTCTATTACATGTAAAGGATGACGTATGGATGCAGCAATAATTTCTGTTTTAATATCGTGCTTTTCAAATATAGTAGCAATTGTTTGGATTAAATCCATTCCATTATGACCGATATCATCTAAACGCCCCAGAAACGGTGATACATAGGTAGCACCTGCTCGAGCTGCAAGTAAAGCCTGATTTGCATTAAAAACAAGTGTAACATTCGTCTTAATATTTAAATCACTAAAGGTCTTTACTGCTTTTAAGCCTTCTAAAGTCATTGGAACTTTAACGGTAATATTTGGTGCAATAGCCGCTAATTCCTTTCCTTCACGAATCATACCTTCTGCATCTTCAGAGATTACTTCGGCACTAACAGACCCAGAAACCTCTGCTGTAATTTCACGCAGACGATCATGAAATGAAACATTCTCTTTTGCTACCAAACTTGGATTGGTTGTTACTCCATCCAGTACTCCTAAAGCATTAGCTTCACGGATCTCATCAATATTTGCTGTATCAATAAAAAACTTCATTCGTATCCCTCCTCCACATTTTGTTTAAAAACATCTTAAGCTTTTTGGGATGAGCCAAATTCACGCATTTTGCTAATAACTGTTTCTTTAATTGCTTCTCTACCCGGTCCTAGATATTTACGTGGATCGTATAAATCAGGGTTTTCGTTCAACACTTCACGAACTTTTTTCGCTTGTGCAATTTGGTTTTCTGTATTTACATTAATTTTTGCTGTACCTAAGGAAATGGCGCGTTGAATATCTTTTGTAGGAATACCAGTTCCTCCATGTAAAACTAATGGTATTTTTACCAAATCAAGAATTTCTTCCATTTCCTTAAACCCTAAATTAGGCTCTCCCTTATACGGTCCATGAACAGATCCAAGTGCTGGTGCAAGGCAATCAATTCCAGTTGCATCAACTAGCTGTTTACATTCCTGAGGATCTGCATAAATAACACCGTCTGCTATAACATCATCTTCTTGCCCACCAACTGTACCTAATTCTGCTTCTACAGAAACGCCATGTAGATGAGCTAATTCAACAACTTTTTTTGTAACCTCAATATTTTCTTCCAATGGATCATGTGATGCATCAATCATTACTGATGTAAAGCCAGCATGAATAGCTTCTGCACATTTTGCAAAGCTAGATCCGTGATCTAAATGAATAGCTACTGGTACAGTTGTTTTATATGAATCCATAAGTGACTTTACCATTGCCACTACTACATTGAAACCACCCATATATCTTGCGGCACCTTCAGAAACCCCTAAAATAACTGGAGACTTTTCTTCTTCTGCTGCCTGCAAAATTGCCTGCGCATATTCCAAGTTATTTAAGTTAAACTGACCTACCGCATAACCATTTTCTTTACCCTTTTCTAACATTTCTTTCATTGATACTAATGGCATGTATATCCTCCTCTTAGATGAACATTACACCTATGTCAAAATAAATTACACTATAAGAATACCAACAACCGTCCAAAGGCGCAACAATACTTTATTTTATTTTAACCAAGAATCGAATTTACAACCCGACATACTTCCTTAATATTAAACGGTTTGCCTATAATCGTTACAATATTAGCACATTCTATATTGTCAGCAAGGACAGCTTCACACATTCCGCTCATCATAATAGTAGGAATGCAATGGTTTGTTTTCTTTATTTGCCGCAATACTTCTATACCGTTAAAAATTGGCAAATGGTAATCGATCATTAATAAATGAAAAGTAAAAGAATTAATTTTATCTATACACTCTTTACCATTATTGGCAGTCTCCACATAATAACCCTCTTCAGTAAGAATATCTTTCAGGAGCATACAGATTCCCGGTTGGTCATCAACAACTAGGATTGCTTTTTCCATTTATAGACTTCCCCTTTCTAAAGCATTTGTCCCCCAACACTAATATTCGCTATCAATTGCTAGATATCCTGCAATTTCTACGGGTTTTGCCAAATAAAGAAGAGTGAATAATAATGAAGTCTTAAGTTCATGTTCAAAAAGATAAGTTAAATTTTTTTCACTAAGGCTTTTTTCTCCGAAAGAGTAAATCAAGGGCTAACCTCGAAGTATCGCTACAAAGAAGTTTTTCTTATCCAGAACTAAATTTCTACGTAAAAATCTCATGTAAATGACTGTAAATGAAAAAGAGCTGAGACATAAGCAGATACTAAATAGCACAAACCGAACAATTCATTTATAATTGTTCGGTTTGTTTGTGTTTAAAAAAACTTGGCTTGTCGCAAGTCTTTAGCGAAAGCCATCGTTTTTCTTATACGATAAAGTGAAACTTCATTCAGTAGGAGTTTTCTTCCATCTCCTACTGAATGTTAGTACCTCAGGGGGTATGACCTAAAGGCCCTTAAACGAATCGGGCATTTAGGTGCCGTCTTCTCCTACTTAGACCCTTTTGTATCAACTCCAAGATTTTGAAGTGGGAGTCTTACGGCACCTTACATGCGGGATAAAGCCTAAAATTTTATACTTTACTATAGTACTAGTACGATTTATGGTTCGTTTTTTAATCAGCTGTTTTTTTGTTCTAGCCCCTTCTTTATTTTTTTATTATTTAGCGTTTTGATACTCTAAGGCAGCACCGATAAACCCTTTAAATAAAGGTTGTGGTCTAGTCGGTCTAGATGTAAATTCCGGATGAAATTGACATGCTACAAACCACGGATGATCGGCAATTTCAATTGTTTCAACAAGACGGCCATCAGGACTTGTACCGGAAAAGACGAATCCATGATGAATCATTTGCTCCCGGTAAACATTGTTAAACTCATAACGATGACGATGTCGCTCTTCAATACAATCTGCACCATTATAGGCTGCTTTTGTTTTGGTATTATCTTTTAATTTACATGGATAAGCGCCAAGTCGTAAAGTTCCCCCAAGATTGGCAATGTCCTTCTGATCCGGGAGTAAATCAATAATCGGATGTGGTGTATTTGGATCAATCTCTGTTGAATGAGCACTTTCAAGCCCTACAACATTACGAGCAAATTCCACCGTAGCTAATTGCATCCCTAAACAAATCCCTAAAAATGGGATCTTATTTTCTCTTGCATGTTGAATGGCAATAATTTTACCATCGATTCCTCGGTCACCGAAACCACCGGGAACGAGAATACCATCCACATTTTCTAGCTCTTGATGAATCGTTTGTTCATCAAGCTGCTCTGAGTTAATCCAATGTACATGAATATCCGAATCAAATACAAATCCAGCATGTTTTAATGCTTCTACGACAGACAAATATGCATCAGGTAATTCAACATATTTTCCTACAAGCGCAATATCAACTTGCTTTGATAAATGCCGTACTCTATTAAGCAATTCCTTCCACTCACCCATATCCGCTTCTTGGCACTTTAAACCAAAGTGATTGCATGTGAGTTGATCTAATTGCTGTTCTTGCAAAGAAATTGGTATCTGATAAAGTGTATCAGCATCTATCATCTCAATCACTGCTTTTTCATTAATATCACAAAACAGAGCAATTTTTTCTTTCATTTCCTTACTAATCGCCTGTTCTGTTCGTAAAACAATAACATCAGGTTGAATACCAAGAGAGCGCAATTCCTTCACACTATGTTGGGTAGGTTTGGTTTTCATCTCACCAGCTGCTTTAATATATGGAACAAGTGTACAGTGAATATACATGACGCTATCTCTGCCAACATCCTTCTTAATTTGACGAATTGCTTCCAAAAAAGGTAATGATTCGATATCACCAACCGTACCGCCGATTTCCGTAATCACAATATCTGCTTCTGTTGCTTCCCCTGCGCGAAATACCTGTTCTTTTATTTCATTCGTGATGTGTGGAATAACTTGAACTGTTCCACCTAAATAATCACCACGGCGCTCCTTACGAATAACGCTGGAATATACCTTTCCTGTTGTAATATTGCTATATTTATTCAAGTTAATATCAATAAACCGTTCATAATGGCCTAAGTCTAAATCGGTCTCTGCACCATCCTCTGTGACATAAACTTCCCCATGCTGGTAAGGGCTCATTGTTCCAGGATCGACATTAATATAAGGATCAAATTTTTGGATCGTAACTTTTAAACCGCGATTTTTTAGTAATCGTCCCAGTGAAGCTGCTGTAATTCCCTTCCCTAATGAAGATACAACGCCTCCAGTAACAAAAATATATTTAGTCATCTTACTCCCTCTTTCTCTATATTTTTATTAAATCAAAGGTTTTTTTAGGAATTTAGCTCTTTATAAATAATTGCATACTAGTCACAAATAAGACCATACATGATTTTCCAGATAAGGAATCCCAAGTAAATTTCCGTTAGTATTGATTTGATTTTAATCATTCTTAAACTGTCTAATTAACATAAGCTAACAATACTTTTTCTCTCATATTTTGGGATGCACTAAGAATTTTAATCGTGTTATCTGTTGTCTTTATCATGCACAAGGTGACAATAAAATAATAAAAGCGCCTCCCCAACTGCTGGGGAAACGCTTTGATAATTAATTGAAAGAGCCCAAGTTAAATTGTACTGATCTCAAATAAAAAAGTCAAGACTCCAAGAACTGCCATCTACTCTAAAAATTAAATACTTCCTTTACTTTTTTTCCTTATCATCTAAGTAATCTTCATCCACCAATTCTTCATTTTCTTCTATTTTCTCGTCATAGTCCTCATCATAATCCTCATCGAAGGCTTCATCATAATCTTCATCTTCTTCAAAATCTTCTTCTACGAAATCTTCATCAAAAATTTCAATTTCATCATCAACAATATCCAGTTCTTCCTCTATTTCCTCTTCTGGCTTTTGCCTCGCCTTTTTCTTCCTTTTTGGAGTTACGTGGACTACTTCGTCCATTTGTTCAACAGGATACCAACGTTTCAGCCCCCACATATTATCTCCTGTTGTCAAAAATCTGCCATCCACATTTAAATCCGTATAAAATTGAGCAATTAGATCCCGTTTTTGTTGTTTAGTAAAACCTTTTAAATCTGCTGCCTGTTCAAATATGTCCTTAAAATGAATAGCTTTCTTTTCTTCTAACATTAATAAAGTAGCTAATTCAATCATTGACATTTTTTGAATCTCTTCGTGGCTATATTTTTTTAAGCTCACGGTCATGCACTCCCTTTACTTATATTAATAACTTTGCTACTTAACTTTAATAAAGTGAATCTTCAATCAGTGGGGATTTGCTTTTATCCCACACCGATTATTGGAATGAACAGAATCGGGCATTTAACTTGCAGTTGGGCCCTCCATTTATCTTCCAGGTTTTACCTTGTTACATGGAAGTAGGGGTCTTACTACAAGTTACATGTAGGATAAAAGTTAAACTTCAATCTATAACTAATTCTTTCGCACATGGAAGTAGCAGTTAAATCAATCTACTATTGATGTACTGCTAACTCCATCGTATTCACGCTTTGTTGTTAAACTAACATTTAGGTAAAAGTCTTAAGAACAATTAGATACTGAAATAATTTACATATATCTAATGTCTTTATACCAATAACCATACCATACATTATAAACAATTCTATAGGGTTTATGCTAGAGATAAAGCAGAAAAAAATAAAACCACAGTAACTTTAGAAAAACTTGGCTTGTCGCCAAGCCTTTATGCAAAAGCTATCGTTTTTCTTATGCGATAAAGTGAAGCTTTATTCAAGTATTGCTTTTCTTCTTGAAAAAGAAAAACGCTTTTTCTGCTTGCGATGCGTCGCTGCCATAATCTTTCTTATCTGTCACCCCAAACAAATTGAGAATTTAGGAGCCGTTTCTCTTATAAAGTTTGAAAAAATAATAAGCAGATTTTTTACATGAGAAAAATACAGCTCCTTACATTCGGGATAAAGGAGCCGATGTAGACTTATCGTAGGGAGAAGAGCGAAGTTTGCTTGAGCTTGAGTGCTTAAACTAGACGACGAGGCTACTTTCAGAAAAACATCCATATGCAAAAACATATCAATCATTTCCTAGACTAAAATAAGATTGACAGGAAAGGAACCTTTATTACTTCGTTGTACTTTAAAAATTCCGAAGTCAATATTAACTTCTCCGCTAAATTTTTTACATTATTAACAGCTTTTTATGCATGCATTCCAGCCTAATTGTTCTATACAAATCTAAAATTTTCATGACACCAAGTCTATTTCATTTTAAAACTAGTGCGTTTTACATGTAAAAAACCTTGTATGAACCTATACTCATACAAGGCTCCAAAAGACATATCAAAAATTCCCCTTCATTATCTCTGTGTAGGAATAACCCGTTTTAAAAGGTTATTCCATACGTTCATTAATACTTTTTTTGTTGTCTTGGTTCTTTATACTTTTCTTTAAACACTCTCTTTATATCCCTTAATGGAATTCATTAAATAATGGATTTGGTAATCTGTATATTCCTCAAGTGTGAATTGCTTTTGCAGCATCCATCTTCTAAATGCCCACATTTGTCCAATAATAAATATGTTATTAGCTAAAAGTTTACGTTTTCGAGGGGACAATGAATCCGGAAAAGAAGCCACTATTAATCGCTCTAATATAGCTAGCATATCCCATTCTTTTTTTAACACATATTCTTTACTCTCATTTTTTAATGATTTCACTTCTTGATACATGATTAGCACTTCTTCTTGCATTTCATCCATTAAATAAAAGTATGACCGAATTACATTCATGAAATGCTCTGCGGAAGAATTATTCAAATCTATTTGCGCTTCCAATCGCTTACGAACTTGAAGATAAATGGAATCACAAACAAGAAATAAAACATCTTCTTTTGTTCGTATATATTCATATAATGTTCCAATACTAAAACCGGCTGCTTTAGCAATTTCCCTAGTTGTAGTCCGATGAAACCCTTTATCTTTAAATAAGGTAATGGCTCCTTTTATAATTTGATTCCGACGCTTTTCAATTAAGGATTGATCTTTTATGGAAGAAAGAATTGAATCCTTCTGCATTCCATTACCTCCTTATTTTCAACTTTAATACTTTCCTTGACCTATTTCGTAAGCATCCTACCAATAACTAGACGTTGAATTTCATTTGTTCCTTCATATATTTGAGTAATTTTCGCATCTCGCATATAACGTTCAACTGGATAATCTTTTGTATAGCCATAGCCACCGAAAATTTGGACGGCTTCTACAGTAGTCCGCATTGCTGCATCTCCTGCAAATAATTTTGACATGGCCGATGCTTTACCATAAGGTAATCCTTGCGACTCTAACCAGGCTGCTTGATAAGTTAATAATCGGGCTGCTTCTACCTCTGTTGCCATATCTGCTAGCTTAAAGGAAATCCCTTGATTCATTGCAATTGGTTTCCCAAATTGTTCCCTTTCTTTTGCGTAGGCAGTTGCTGCGTCCAATGCTCCTTGAGCAATCCCAACCGCTTGTGCTGCAATTCCATTTCGACCGCCATCCAACGTAGTCATCGCAATTTTAAAGCCTTCTCCTTCTGCTCCTAACCGGTTCTCTTTTGGTATACGGCAATTCTCGAAAATAAGTTCAGTTGTTGGTGAAGAACGAATGCCTAGCTTTTTCTCTTTTTTACCGAAAGTAAAACCTTCTGTACCCTTCTCTACGATAAAAGCCGTAATGCCTTTATGTCCTTTATCGGCATCTGTTTTAGCAAATACAATATTTAGATCAGCAACTCCACCATTGGTAATCCATACTTTATTACCATTTAATACATAATGGTTGCCTTCTTCCTTTGCGGTCATTGACATGGAAACAACATCACTTCCTGCTCCAGGCTCCGATAACGCATAAGCGCCTAACGCTTCACCACTGGCCAGACGATACAAAAACGTTTTTTTCTGCTCTTCATTCCCATATTTATAAATCGGCCAGCTAGCCAAAGATACATGAGCCGATAAAGTAACCCCGGTAGATGCACAGACTCTTGATAATTCTTCTACGGCAATAACATAACTCATATAATCTGCACCAATGCCGCCATATGTTTCTGGCCATGGAATACCTGTTAACCCCAATCCTGCCATTTTATCAAATATTTCCCTATCAAATCGTTCTAGTTCATCACGTTCAGCAGCTGACGGTTCTACTTCATTTTCCGCAAAATTCCGCACCATCTTTCGCAACATTTCTTGTTCATCAGTTAGTTGAAAGTTCATTCTCACTTGTCCTCCTTCATGTTTTTCACAGATTTTGCTATTTTAATAGATGCTTCGCTATAACAATTCGTTGAATTTCATTGGAGCCTTCGTAAATTTCTGTAACTTTAGCATCGCGAAATAATCGCTCAACAGGGTAATCTTTTGTATAACCATAGCCACCAAAAATTTGTACAGCTTCTATGGCATTTTTCATAGCTGTTCTTGATGAAAATAACTTTGCCATGGATACCTCTTTTCCAGCTGGAACATCTTGTTCTACTAAAACAGCGGCTTGATAGACTAATAACTTTGCCGCTTCTATACGGGTGGCCATATCTGCTAGTTTAAAGGAAATTCCTTGCTGGTTAGCAATTGACTTGCCAAATTGGATTCGCCCTTTAGCATATTCTGTCGCATATTCCAAAGCCGCTTCACTAATACCTAATGCCTGCGCCGCAATACCAATTCTGCCGATATTTAGATTATGTAACGCAATTTTAAAGCCCTGCCCTTCCTCACCTAACAGCTGTTTCTTATCAACTTTACAATTTTCAAAGATGAGTGAAACCGTATTTGATCCATGTAGCCCCATTTTTCTTTCTTTTTTTCCAATCGTAAGTCCTAGCGTATCCTTTTCAATAATAAACGCACTTATATCGCCTTTTTCCTCACCTGTTCGAGCAAAGGTTATATACGTATCTGCTTCGCCACCATTTGTAATAAATAGCTTAGAACCATTTAATATATAACCATTACCTTCCTTTACCGCGGTTGTTTTAATACTTCCTGCATCAGAACCGGCGTTTGCCTCTGTCAAAGCAAAAGCACCAAGGTAATCTCCACTAGCAAGCTTTGGGAGGTAATGATTTTTTTGCTGTTCCGTACCAAAGTACAAAATAGGATTGGTTCCGACAGATGTGTGTACCGATAAAACAACTCCTACTGTAGCGCTTACTTTTGATATTTCATGAATGGTCTGAATATAGGAGGTATAACCCAGCTCTGCACCACCGTAATCTTCAGGAATAGGGATGCCCATTAGACCAAGGTCTCCCATTTTTTTAATGATTTCTTTTGGAAACCTGTCTTCTTTCTCCATCCGTGGTATGGCCTGAGCTATTTCTGTTTGCGCAAAATCTCTGACCATTTTCCGCAACATTGCCTGTTCTTCTGTTTCATGTAGCATCCGTTTTCCTCCTTAGGCATTCGTATATAGTTTCGTATACGTATAAAAGCCTCGACCTGATTTTTTACCGAGCCACCCTGCTTTTACGTATTGCCTGAGTAATGGACATGGGCGGTATTTACTGTCCGCAAACCCTTCATGCAATACTTCCATAATATAAAGGCATGTATCCAGGCCAATAAAATCAGCCAGAGTTAGCGGTCCCATCGGATGATTCATCCCTAATTTCATTGAAGTATCAATATCCTCGGCCGTTGCAATTCCTTCATAAAGCGTATATATCGCTTCATTAATCATTGGCATCAAAATACGATTAGAAACAAACCCCGGAAAATCTTTTACTACAACGGGTGTTTTATCTAAAGCCTTTGCCATTTGGTCAATAGCCTGATAGGTTTTATCACTCGTCTGTAAACCACGAATAATTTCTACCAATTTCATCACAGGTACAGGATTCATGAAATGCATGCCAATTACTTGTTCCGGACGTTCCGTTGCTGTCGCGATCTCCGTAATTGGCAAGGATGATGTATTCGAAGCTAAAATAGCATGTGCCGGAGCAATATGATCCAGCTGCTGAAAGATATCTGTTTTCACATCCATATTTTCAATCACAGCTTCAATTATTAAATCTGCTTTACTTCCTTCCCATAATGTATCTACTGCCTGAATTCTTGTAAATGTTTCATTTTTCTCCTGCTCTGTCATTCGTTGTTTATCAACAGAACGTTGCAACAGCTTCTCAATAGTATTTATTCCCTTTTCTAATGCTTTTGCCTGATTATCATATAATCGAACATGAAAACCAGCTTGAGCACAGACCTGGGCAATACCTGCCCCCATTTGCCCAGCGCCTATGACCATAACTTTCTCTATATTCATTTCGCCCATCCCCTAATAAATATTCTATTTTGGTACTTCGATTAAAATAGCGTCACCTTGGCCTCCCCCACTGCAAATAGCAGCAATACCAAGTCCACCGCCTCGTCTCCTCAATTCATAGACTAAAGTTAGTAATATTCTTGCTCCACTAGCTCCAATCGGATGACCTAATGCAACTGCCCCACCATTTACATTAATTTTTTCTTGATCAATCCCTGCAATCTTAGCACTTGCTAACGATACGGAGGCAAATGCTTCATTAATTTCAAACAAATCTATTTCATCTTTAACATGACCTGTTTTTTCAAGTAATTTATTAATGACTAGTCCTGGAGTCTTTGGAAAATCTTCAGCAGGTACAGCTATTTCTGCATGCCCTTTAATCGTTGCGAGTGGAGTTTTTCCTAGTTCACTAGCTTTGTTACTCGACATTACCACAAGCGCACATGCTCCATCGTTTATGCCTGGTGCATTCCCTGCTGTAATCGTACCGTCCTTATTAAATACCGGTTTAAGCACTGCCAGCTTTTCAATGCTTGTATCTTTTCTTGGTGCTTCGTCTCGATCTATAATAAGCGGGGCTCCTTTTCGTTGTAATACTTCAATAGGGACAATTTCTTCAGCAAACTTCCCTTCTTCTATTGCTTGAATCGCCCGTTGATGGCTGCGATATGCCCATTTATCCTGTTCTTCACGACTTATTTCATATTCATTTGCTGTAGCATTTCCATATGTCCCCATATGAACTCCTTGGAAAGAACAGGTTAATCCATCATGTACCATCATATCGACTACTTTTTTATCACCCATCCGATTTCCCCAACGTGCATCTGGTAAAAAGTAAGGTGCATTACTCATGCTCTCCATACCACCAGCTACAATAATTTCTTCCTCGCCCAGACGAATCAATTGATCAGCTAATGTCACACTGCGTAATCCAGAAGCGCAAACTTTATTTATCGTTTCTGTTTTTACATCCCATGGAATACCAGCTTCTCTTGCAGCTTGTCGTGATGGGATTTGTCCTTGTCCACCTTGTAGCACATTTCCAATAATTACTTCATCTACATCATCTCCTGCTAGGTCTGCCCGCTTTAAAGCTTCGGCAATCGCCTTCCCTCCAAGTTGTGATGCTGTAAATGGCTGCAACGCCCCACCAAATTTTCCAAATGGTGTTCTTGCACCAGCTACAATTACAGATTCTTTCATACATTTTCCACTCCTTTTCTTGATTGAACGCTCGTTCAAAAATAACGATAAATATGTACAAAAAGGAGGATTTTTCCCTTTTTGTACATATTTCCATTTTATTAGTAGATTAACCGAATTTGGCTGTTTACAAAAAACTGCTGATTGATCGTTTATCCCGCATGTAAGATGCCGTAAGACTCCCACTTCAAGACCTTGTGTTGGGTCTATGTGGTAGGTAACGGCATCTAAATGCCCGATTCGTTCAGCTAACATTTCTTGGGAAAGGCATTCCAAGAAATGAAGTTTCACTTTATATTAAACTATGCGCTTTTTTCTTCCTTATCTGCAAATACAGATAGTGCTAATATCTCGGCTACGTCCATCGTGCTTATATCTTCTTCAACCTCTTTTGCTTTCGTGCCATCACTAATCATTGTCAAGCAGTATGGGCATGCACTTGATATCATATTCGGCTGAACTCTCAACGCCTGCTCGGTGCGTGCTACATTAATTCGATTTCCGGTTGTTTCCTCGGACCACATTAAACCACCACCTGCGCCACAACACATACCATTTTCTCTAGTACGATCCATCTCTACCAATTCCAATTCCGGAATCGCCTTAAGAATTTCTCGAGGTGGATCATAAACTCCATTATACCTTCCTAAATAGCATGAGTCATGATAGGTAAGTCGTTGATTAATAGCCTTTTCTGGTTTTAATTTACCGCCCATTACTAAATCATATAACAATTGCGTATGGTGATAAACCTCTACTTCAAAACCAAAATCTGGGTATTCATTTTTAAAAATGTTATATGCATGTGGATCAATCGTGACAATTTTTTTCACATCATTCTTCGTGAATTCTTTTATATTTTTCTCGGCAATTTCCTGAAATAAAAACTCATTTCCTATACGACGAGCTGTATCGCCCGAATTTGCCTCTTTATTCCCCAAGATGGCAAAGCTAACACCTGCTTGATTTAACAATTTTGCAAAAGCGAGAGCTATCTTTTGACTACGGTTATCGTAAGCACCCATGGAACTGACCCAGAACAAGTATTCAAAATCCTTTCCTTCCTTTTTTAACTCCTTCACAGTTGGAATATAAATGGATTCATCCTGTTCGCGCCATTTAATTCGATCTTTTTTCGATAGCCCCCATGGATTACCTTGACGTTCAATATTCATTACCGCCCGCTGTACATCTTGGTCCATCTTCCCTTCTGTCATAACAAGATAACGGCGCATATCAATAATCGTACCTACATGTTCATTATTTACTGGACATGCATCCTCACAGTTTCGGCACGTCGTACAACCTGCCAGCTCTTCTTCTGTAATTACATCCCCGATTAAACTGGCACTTTGTACCGTTGCTGCGGCTTCTTGTTTAGCACTTGCTTGGTTACCAGTTGTATTGGCAAATGCATAAGCAGGAACCCAAGGTGACTTTCCAGTAATTGCAGCCCCCTTTTCTGTTAAATGATCTCTTATTTTGATCATAATATCCATTGGCGAAAGCATTTTCCCCGTACCAGATGCAGGACAGACATCTGTGCATCTGCCACATTCCACACAGGCATAGAAGTCGATCATTTGATATTGTTCAAAATCTTCTACCTTGCCAACGCCAAAGGAAATATCCTCTTCATCCTCCTCATCTAGATCAAAATTTATTTTCTGTAATTTACCTGGAACTCGTTTACTTAGAAATACATTGATCGGTGCAGCAATCAAATGCGCGTGCTTAGACTGTGGAACATAAATTAGGAAAACGAGAATAGTGATCGTATGAATCCACCACGCAACATAGAAAAGTACCATTGCCCCTGTAGGAGAAAGCCATGAAAAAGCCATGGCGATAACACTCGCAACGGGTTCCATCCACGTTGGTTCATGACCGTGCCATAATTGTACCATTCCGTTACCGAATAACACAGAAAGCATTAAGGTACCAATAAATAAGAGTACTAACCCTGCTTTAAATCCGCGCTTCAATCGAACAAGCTTTTCGATATAACGACGATAGAAAGCCCAGACCACTGCCACTAGAATCATTAATGTTACTAGTTCTTGAAAAAATACGAAGCCCGGATAAAGTGGACCGAATGGTAAATGAGCTTCTGGAGACAGCCCTTTAATAAACATATCAATGGCTCCAAATTGGACAAGAATAAAGCCATAAAACATCATAACATGAATGATTCCTGATTTTTTATCCTTTAATAATTTTGACTGACCAAAAACAATTTTCCCTATTCTTTTAAAGCGTTCTTTAAACTCCCGATCAAATTCAGACTTTCTCCCTAGTCGAATATAGGCAACACGTGTTGCTACTGCCCTAGCAAACAGGTATACGCCATAAATTGTAATCACCGTAAAAGCGATCGCATTAATAAGTAGAAATGTATCCAATTTGCCCGATCCCCCTTATCATGTCGTAATACATCTTATTTTGTTTTCATCCTTTCTCCATCCCCGCTTGATAGCGATTGCATTATTCAGAAAAATGACTTCTTTTTAAATCTTATATATACTACTATAAATATGAATGATCATTCAGTCAACTGTTTTTCACTAACTATTTATGAAATCACAATGAAAGAAATGCCACCATCTAAGGTAGGACGCAATTTTTTTAAACAACTTCCGTATTGCCTTATACTAAATCTTCAATGAAAGTAAATGTCAAAAAAACATCACACGTGAACTCTTTCACAATTGTCGATTTTTCGTTATAATAATAGTAGCTTCATTTATTCAATACCAAAGGAGGTAGTTTTATGACTACTACAACTACAGCATCCCCATGGAGAAGCTTCCAAACAGGGAAATGGGAACAAAATGTTGATGTTAGAGACTTTATTATACGAAATTTCACCTGTTACGAAGGTGATGAGGAGTTTTTAGCTGAGCCAACACAAAATACGCTGGATCTTTGGGATCTAGTTACTGAGCTTACGGCAAAAGAGCGTAAAGCAGGCGGCGTATTAGATATGGACACAAAAATTCCATCGACGATTACTTCACATGGTCCTGGTTATTTAGATAAAGATAAAGAGAAAATTGTTGGTGTACAGACAGATAAACCATTTAAACGTGCGCTAATGCCATTTGGTGGCATTCGTATGGCAAAAAACTCCTGCGAAGCATATGGTTATGAATTAGATAAAGAAACCGAGCATATTTTCACAGAGTACAGAAAAACCCATAACCAAGGTGTGTTTGATGCTTATACTCCGGAGATGAGAAGAGCAAGAAAAGCCGGAATCATCACTGGATTACCTGACGCTTATGGACGTGGAAGAATCATAGGTGACTATCGAAGAGTTCCCCTTTATGGAGTAGATTTTCTAATTAAGCAAAAACAAGAAGAACTTGTGCAATTAGAAAATGATGGTATCATGTCAGAAGATATTATTAGACAGCGTGAAGAACATGCAGAACAAATTAGAGCATTACATGAATTAAAAGACATGGCAGCATCTTATGGATTTGACATTTCTAAACCAGCTACAAATGCGCAAGAAGCTATCCAATGGCTATATTTTGCTTATTTAGCTGCGATTAAAGAACAAAATGGTGCAGCAATGAGTCTAGGTCGTGTATCCACATTCTTGGATATTTATATGGAACGTGATCTAAAAGAAGGCACCTTAACCGAGCAAGAAGCACAAGAGTTGATTGATCATTTTATTATGAAATTACGATTAGTAAAATTTGCCCGTACCCCTGAATATAACGAATTATTCAGCGGAGATCCAACTTGGGTAACAGAATCAATCGGCGGAGTAAGCATAAGCGGTGAACCACTGGTTACCAAAAACTCTTTCCGTTTCTTGCATACTTTAACAAACTTAGGACCTGCTCCTGAGCCAAACCTAACCATTCTATGGTCTACCAAATTACCAGAAAACTTCAAGAAATATTGTGCGAAAATGTCTATTGATACAAGCTCCATCCAGTACGAAAATGATGATATCATGAGAAAACACTACGGTGATGATTATGGTATTGCATGTTGTGTAAGTGCCATGGAAATTGGTAAGCAAATGCAATTCTTTGGAGCTCGTGCTAACCTAGCTAAAGCATTGTTATATGCAATCAACGGTGGAGTTGATGAAAAATCAAAAGCACAAGTATCCCCAGCGCTTCGTCCAATTACTTCTGATGTCTTAGATTTCGATGAAGTTATGGAACGTTATGATCTTGTTTTAGATTGGTTAGCAAAATTATATATGAATACGTTAAATGTTATTCATTATATGCATGATAAATATGCGTATGAACGAATTGAAATGGCATTACATGATAAAGATGTCAAACGTACGATGGCAGGCGGAATTGCCGGATTAAGTGTTGTAGCTGACAGTCTAAGTGCAATTAAACATGCTAAAGTACATGTCATTCGTGATGAAGATGGACTAGCTGTAGACTTCCGTATTGAAGGTGACTATCCAAAATACGGAAACAACGATGATGCAGTCGATAGCCTAGCTGTGGATATCGTAAACAGATTTATGAATAAATTCCGTCAACATGAAACGTATCGAAATGCTATTCCAACATTATCCATTTTGACGATTACTTCAAACGTCGTTTACGGTAAGAAAACAGGTAATACCCCAGACGGACGTCGTGCTGGAGAACCATTTGCACCGGGCGCAAACCCATTACATGGTCGCGACAAATCTGGAGCACTTGCATCTCTAAACAGCGTAGCTAAAATACCTTATGAAAATTCTTTAGACGGTATCTCTAACACAACGAGCTTTGTTCCAAAAGCACTTGGAAAAACAGTAGATGATCGTTCTAAAAACTTAGTATCCATCCTTGATGGCTATGCTAAAAAAGAAGGACATCACCTAAATATTAACGTATTTGACCGTGAAACACTTAAGGATGCGATGGAGCACCCTGAACAATATCCACAATTAACCATTCGTGTTAGTGGTTATGCTGTAAACTTTGTAAAATTAACAAGAGAACAACAGCTTGACGTTATAAACCGTACATTCCATGAAGGTTTGTAATCAAGTCATGGGTGTAGAAACGATAACCTGTAAATTTTAAATATCATTTTGCTTGGAAGGGCAATTAAACTGCCCTTCCACTAAGATAGGGGGCTTTACCAATGATCGGAAGAATTCACTCCATTGAAACCTGCGGTACTGTGGATGGACCTGGACTACGTTATGTAATTTTTTTACAAGGATGTCTACTTCGTTGCCAATTTTGCCACAATCCCGATACATGGGATGTAAAAGGAGGCACGGAAAGAAGTGTAGAAGACATCATAAATGACTTACAGGATTACCTTCCATATATAAAGGAGAGCGGAGGCATAACCGTAAGTGGTGGAGAGCCTTTATTACAAATTGACTTTCTGCTTGAACTGTTTAAAGAATGTAAAAAGCTAGGTGTCCACACCGCTATCGATACATCTGCTGGATGTTTCCGTGAAAGCCCTACTTTTTTAAGGAAAGTTGATGAATTACTAAAAGTTACCGATCTCGTATTATTAGATTTAAAACATTTAGATTCGCAATTACACAAACAACTTACTGGTCTGCCTAATGAACACATTTTAAAATTCGCTGAATTATTAGCTGAAAAAGACGTCCCTGTTTGGATTCGCCGTGTACTTGTGCCCGGCAGAACGGACGATCCAGAAGAGCTTGCCAAATTAAATGAATTTATTACTAAACTTGGCAATGTAAAAAAAGTAGAAATTCTGCCGTACCATACGATGGGCGTCTACAAATGGGAACAGTTAAATCTAGACTACCCACTTGCTAACGTCAATCCGCCTTCCAAAGAAGAAGTAGAGCGAGCTGAAGAAATACTATCCATTACGTCAAAATAAAGTGAAACTTCATCCAGCGGGTTGTTACTGATAAAAAAAGGCTGAAATCTTGGGCATCTTGAAAAATCGTGATGTATCGCTGTCGGAGTTTCCTTGTCCTTGAAAAAGAAAGACGCTTTTTCTGCGTGCGATGCGTCGCTATGTAGCTTTTCCTTGTTCTGTGATCCGAACAAATCGGGAATTTAGGTGCCACTGTCCCCACTTTGACTGCTTTGTTTTATCTTCAACTCTTGGAGCAAGGATTTTACGACAGCATATATTCCAGGATAAACCGTTGCCATCATCGCCTCTCATCTCAGCCTTCCAAAGAAGATAGATAGCAGCCCATAATAAGGAGTCAATTAAAGAAGAGAGCTTGAAGATAGTAAGCTCTCTTTTTTGTAATGGTGAAACCATCATTCTACATTTTTTCTGGTGCAGTAACACCAAGTACTCTTAAAGCATTAGCAAGCGTGATTTTGACCGCCTTCATTAAAAGAATACGCGCTTTTGTTAGCTCCTGATTCTCTATATCCAATACCTTCTCCGCATTATAAAAGCTATGCAGTAAACTCGCTAGATCAAAGACGTACTGTGTTATTTTATGTGGGGTTTGTTTTTCCGCAGCATCAGCGATGACTTGCGGAAACTTAGCTAGTTGCTTTAACAAGTCTGTTTCTTTCTCTCTCGTTAATAATGATACATCTGCTGAATCCTCAATCGTGAATCCCTTTGCTTCTGCTTGTTTTAACATCGTACAAATTCGCGCATGAGCATATTGTACATAAAATACCGGATTATCATTCGATTCAGAGCGTGCCAAATCCATGTCAAAATCAAGTTGTGAGTCGTTTGAACGCATAACAAAATAATAACGGACAGCATCTACGCCAACTTCCTCCATTAATTCACGCAGTGCAACAGCCTTACCTGTTCGTTTACTCATCCTTAGCTTTTCACCATTCTCATACAGATTAACCATTTGAATAATCTTGACACTGAACTTGTCAACCGGATACCCTAATGCTTGAATAGCTGCACGCATACGAGGAATATATCCATGATGATCTGCTCCCCAAACATTAATAATTTGATCAAAGCCGCGATCCAGCTTGTTTTTATGATACGCGATATCCGGGGTTAAATACGTATAGCTTCCATCCTGTTTAACTAAAACGCGATCCTTATCATCACCAAATTCAGTTGAACGAAACCAAGTAGCTCCATCCTTCTCATACGTATATTTATCTAAAACCTGAAGCGCTTCGGTAATTTTTCCTTCTTTATATAAGGAACTCTCCGAAAACCATGAATCAAAGGTCACCCGAAAGCTTTCCAGATCTTCTTTAATTTTTCCTAATTCATAGTTTAATCCGTACTCTCTAAAAAAGGCAAGACGCTCTTCTCGTTCGCTATGTACCCACTTATCATCATACTCTTCACTTAACTTTTTACCAATCTGAATAATATCTTCACCGTAATATCCATCTTCAGGCATAGATGCATCTTGACCAAGCGCTTGTAAATAACGTGCTTCCACAGAAAGTGCCAAATTATCGATTTGATTGCCTGCATCATTAATGTAATATTCTCGTTCTACTTGATAACCTGCTGCAGCCAACACGTTACAAATCACATCTCCAAACGCCGCTCCACGGGCATGACCTAGGTGAAGATCCCCCGTTGGATTTACGGATACAAACTCTACTTGTATGCGTTTGTTTTGACCTGCCGTTGACTTTCCATATGCATCCCCTTCCTTTATAATTACAGGGATAATAGAGCCGAGAAAGTCCTCTTTTATGAAAAAGTTAATAAACCCTGGCCCGGCAATCTCTACTTTTTCAATCGAAGCTTCTGTTTGGTTCAAATGGTTCACGATCTCATCAGCAATCGACCGAGGTGATTTTTTCGCTATCCGAGCTAATTGCATGGCAATTGCGGTCGCAAAGTCACCATGATTTTTTTCCTTAGGCTTTTCTAAAACAATTGAGGGTATTTCTTCTGCACTTGCAAGCTCTGCCTTTAATACAGCTTCCTTAATTTGCTGCTTTAACGCTTCTTCTGTCTCTGTTAAGACATTCATGCCTTATTGTCCTCCTTTTTTATGATTAAATTGATATTCTGCCGCCTTGTATGTTGATCATTTAGCTTTATTTCGTAAGCGATATAGAGGTTCCCAACCTTTGCAGGCTGAATAGGCTCGTAGACAATCTTTGTCGTAAAAGTTTCCATATATAAACTGCCATAAGGATGCTTCACTATATTTTCTGTCTTCTTATTTAAAAGAAATTGCTGGTTCATCTTTACATTTCCAGATCGCTTCAAATTGACCTTATTTGGCTGGATAGTGAGTAAGTTGCTTACGGTAGGCATTCCTTCTCCTGCTTCTACATATGTAAGAACATCTATATGACCTTTTCGATAAAAAGTGCCACGCTGTTCTACTTTATGATATTCCTTTTCACCATTTTCTTCAATAGTTGTACAAAGCTCGATTATTACTGGTGTTTGCCGCTTACTCATCGTAAATATTCCCTCCATTTTTATACAGATAACGGATGGAGTTAACCTTGTATATAATGACGTATACTTGTGTATTCTATTATATCTAAACGTATTTATCAAGCTGTACTATACAAGGATCTCCGTCACTAAAACGCGTTTTATTTTTCTTAAGCGAATTTCTAATCGACTGTCTTTGGGTAATGCTCAGCATTCGTTTCAAATAAACTTATACAAACAATGGAAAATGGTAACCACATTAAACATTACCTTCTTTACGAAGCGCAAAAAATAATTATTTATTAAAAATCGGATTTCTTTTTTCTCATAGAGGTAATATAGTAATAAAGTTATTTTTTTTTAGAAAAAACGGATGATGAATTACTTTATTATATTGGAAAGCAAATACTTCAATTAAACATGATGGAGGTCTTCTTAATGAATATTACACCAGGAAATAAAATTGTTCTTGTTGGTACAGGTGCAGTTGGATCAAGTTATGCTTATGCACTAATAAATCAAGGTTTAAGCAATGAACTTGTGTTAGTAGATATTAATACGAAGAAAACGGAAGGAGAAGTAATGGACTTGAGTCATGGAGTTGTCTACGCTCCTAGTGCAATAAAAATTAAGCATGGAACTTATGAAGATTGTACCGATGCTGCATTAGTTGTTATCTGTGCCGGAGCGGCACAAAAACCAGGTGAAACAAGGCTAGACCTAGTTAATAAAAATGTAAAAATTTTCAAGTCCATGGTCGCATCTATTATGGATACTGGTTTTAACGGAATTTTTATTGTTGCAACCAATCCTGTTGATATTTTGTCCTACGCGACATGGAAATTTTCCAATTTGCCAAAAGAACGAATTATTGGTACCGGTACGATATTAGATTCAGCTCGATTCCGCTACTTATTAAGCCAAACATTTGCAACTGCCCCTACAAGTGTTCATGGTTACATTATCGGAGAACATGGTGATTCCCAACTCCCTATTTGGAGTACAGCTAACATTTCAGGATCACTCATTGCAGAAAAACTATCCGAAGAACAAAAAACCGAAATCGCAGCCAAGGTTCGCAATGCAGCTTATGAAATTATTGGTTTAAAAGGAGCTACGTATTACGGCATTGGGATAGCATTAGCACGAATCACGAAGGCGATCTTAAATAATGAACAAGTTGTATTACCAATAGGAACTTTATTAGAAGGAGAACATGGTTACAAGGATGTATTTATTGGTGTTCCCTCTATTATCGATCGAACCGGTGTTAAGCGCGTCGCAGATTTTTCATTAGATCAAGATGAAAAGAAAAAATTCGCTAAATCAGTTGAAACATTAAAAGCAGTTCAAGCACGTGTTTTCCCTTAATTTACCTGGTGAATAAACGTATTGAAACTTAAATGACAAGATTGGTCAAGCTTTCTACCGGTTGTACTTCTTCGTAAATCTAGAGATTTTGTAACGCAAGGAATCAACTTTATCTTTTCAAAGTAAAAAATAAAATAATTTAACATTTAATCCCCCAAACCTCATCCTTAACCAAACCATAACGGTTGGGAACACTATTTTGTTGAATAAAGGAATAATTTGTACGTTTATTTGCTCGTTTGTTTTCCCATAATGGTATTAGTTGTATACTTTTAAAGAGGGAAAAGGTTATGAGCAAACATAGAAGAAAACATAAACACAGATTTATCCTGCTCGGATCAGGTATCTTATTTGCAATAGGCATAGCGTTTATTGCTGGCATCTACTTCATTAGCTTTCTGCTTGGCCCCCCACCATTATCACTTAACCAAAAAACGGTTCTATACAGTAGTAATGGGGAAGTGATTGGCAAAACAAGTGAACTAAATAACGAAGAATGGGTAAAGCTTGATGATATTGCAAATGACGCTGTACAGGCAACGCTTGCCATTGAAGATCAGCATTTTTACGATCATCATGGTTTTGACTTAAAGCGTATTTTTGGTGCAGTTATTGAAAATATAAAGTCTTTCTCGCTTAAAGAAGGTGCAAGTACATTAACACAACAATACGCACGAAACTTATACTTAACCCACGAAAAAACATGGTTGCGAAAAATAAAAGAGGCTTTCTTTACCATTCGTTTGGAAATGTTCTATTCGAAATCAGAGATACTAGAAGGCTATTTAAATACGATTTACTACGGTCATGGAGCATATGGGATTGAAGCTGCTAGTGAAGTATTTTTTAATAAATCAGCCCATGATCTTTCCTTGGCAGAATCTACTATGCTTGCAGGTATTCCTAAAGGCCCAACCTACTACTCTCCATTCAATAATGATACAAAGGCAAACCAACGACAACACCATATTCTAAAAACAATGTTATCACAAAATAAAATTAGTTCAGCTGAGTATAAACAAGCTAAACAACAACGATTAACATATCGACAAACGAAAGAGCAAAAGCAAACGAACCCAGGCGCTTACTTTCAGGATTTCGCCATTCAGGAAGCAAGTAAAGTATTAAATCTGAATGCTGATGAAGTTCGATCGGGAGGATATCGGATTCACACTACATTAAATAAAGATCACCAGTTAAAACTTGAAAAAGAGCTAGGAACTACGATTGCTAATTCCAGTGAGATCCAAGCAAGTGGGCTCGCTATCGACCCACAAACCGGAGAAATCATCGCTATGATTGGTGGTCGTAACTATGATGAAAGTACCTTTAATCGGGCAATCCGTGCAAAACGAATGCCTGGATCTGCCTTTAAACCATTTGTCTATTATACAGCATTGGAACATGGATATAATGCAACAACGATGTTAATGAGCAAACCAACTACATTTGAACTGTCCGGAGGTAAAGTATATCAACCAGGTAATTTTAATGGGTATTATGCAAATAAACCTATTTCACTTGCCCAGGCCTTGGCTCTTTCAGATAATATTTATGCCGTGAAGACCAATATGTATGTGGGTCCAGAAAATGTCGTTGATACAGCTAAACAATTTGGCTTTTCTAGTAAGCTTAGTCCGATTCCATCTTTAGCACTTGGAACAGAAGTTGTATCAATGAAAGAAATCGTTCGCGGTTATGGAATGATTGCAAATGGGGGGAAACAAGTAGATCCGTATGCGGTCAAAAAAATTGTTAATCGAGAAGGTGAGACAATCTATGAACGTCCGAACTACCCCCAAGAGCAAATTCTTGATAAAAAGAAGACATACATCCTAGCCCATTTGCTAACAGGAATGTTTGACCATGCTCTTGACGGCTATATGCAAGTGACAGGCTCTTCCATTATTGACCAACTCGACCGCACATATGCAGGAAAATCAGGGTCGACAGATTCCGATAGTTGGATGATTGGATTTAGCTCGTCTATTGTTACTGGTATTTGGGTAGGTTATGACGATAACAGAAAAATAGAGCAGGTAGAAGAAACAAGTTATGCCAAAGATATATGGGCTAATTTTATGGATGCTGCTCATCAAGATTTGCCAAAGAGCAGTTTGCCTATCCCTTCAGGAGTTATTGGTGTTCCCGTTGACCCTGCTACTGGACAACGTGCCACTCCATATTGTTCATTAAGCAGGGTTATGTTTTTTGAAAAAGGAAGTGAACCGAAAGAATATTGTTCCCTTCACTTTCCGGAAGATTCACCAAATAAAACCGATCCAAAGCCTAAAGACAAAAGCATCTTGGAGAAAGTTTTTGACCTTTTCCATAAAAAAGGATAAAAAGGGTCAACAGTCGGCTAAGGTCTCAGGTGTTCTTAAAAAACCGCGATGCGTCGCTGACCTAGTTACCCATATACAAGGAACTTAATAATTTTAACTACGTCGAATGAACTTCAATACTAAGATTTTACCCCTTCTAACGTACGAAGAAATTCAAAGCGTCCTTATTACCGGACTTTTTTAACAACTTCTCAACCCCTTATTAGGAAAAAGAGGCTGAATCCAGCTAGTCTGAATTCAGCCTCTTTTTTGTCCTAGTAATACATGAGTAAGCCCATGTGCCTATATTTTACAAACTTCCTTTACAAAGTACAAGGAAAAATCAATATGTTCATAACAAAGTCACAAATTATTCATTTTTTATTTACTTCAGGAAAATAGTTTCATACCAATAAAGAGTGTTTCCCGAAGTAAAGAATCCATATTACCTTTAAATAGTTTACTTTGGCAGAGCTGACTTTAATTCTTCTGAAGAATTGTTCCACATATCTTGATTAAACTCAACTAAGAAGTCCTTTAATAATTTTTTAGAATGATCATCCATATGATCAACGACTACTTTTCCTTTTAGTGATTTTTCCATATGTGTCACATGCTCAGGCATTGATTTATATGCACGCTTATTCGGTTTGTCAACACGTAGCTCGCTTCCAGCCACACCAGCATAGTAAGGGCCCGTTTCGTTACGATCGATATTCACCCATACAATCCAATAAAGCTTACCATTAGGTACCTCACTTTTATCGGAGAAATACTTAACTCGACGTTCAATATCACTTCTCGCATGCATCGCTGCCATATCAACATATGCTTTATTCTCATTCGGATCAACGATTATGGAAGACATATTCTCTAAGCTGATAGAACCATAGCCGTAGCCGCCATGACCGTCTGTGGAATCATCTTTAATAATTGTAAATCTATTCTTTTTCTGATTCGAAGATTGATCGGAATTCATTTAACCCCTCCTTCTCCAATGTATGTGGTTTCCATTGTAGCATAGGTTTAACTTACTTAGCATGTACCCCGCATCCAAATACATACGAGTATGTATAACTACAAGAAGCGTGATGAAAGCTCTCCACGACATAAAGGGTATATTCAAAGCTAGTGACAATGATATTCATGGTGCCTACGTATACTTTCAATGGAACATCCTTTAGTGACGAATATCATTGATAAAGGCCAGTGCCTCTTGAATTTCTTCATCTGTATATTTTTGCTTTGGCTTGACTGTATAAACTTTAGCAATCGATTCTTCAAGTGGTAAGTCATCAAAGTAAAGAAGCGTAGCAACTAACTCTAAAAAACGGGAACTTTTTTCTTGCATCGCTTTTACTTGTGCAGAAAAATCAGGCATGTCCATTTTAAATTGTTCTAAAAAAGCTACTCCATCTTCCGTAATTGTATAGTGATATTGATAATAATTGCTTTTTTCTTCCTTAGATTCCTTTATAAAACCTAGATTACATAATTCTTCCACGCGCAACGTTAACTCTTCTGAATAAGGACCATAAAAATGAAATGCGTATTTCTCCTCAAAAGGTATATTGCATTTTTGCAAAATATAAATCATCTTTTGCAGTTTTTTTCTGCCCGTTACTTCATTTGCTACCGAAAAAAATTGCATTAATTTTGCATGGTTAGTTAACATGTTTTACCTCTCCCTGACCAGATAATATTTCTTTCATCCGCGCCTTTTTCTGCTCATCCTCTAAGTTTTCTAAAAAATCATGAGGATAATAGAGCTTATGATCGGTTCGCTTCTTACCAGAAATTGCTTCCACAATATCGGACTCCCGTGATAATTCGCGTAACTCCCCATTTGGCATTAATAAATGAATTGGCAACCGTTCTTCCTCTTCACCAGGACGGTAAAAATCATATGGTAAATCAGAAGACGAATCGACAACTAAATAATAGGCCGGGTCCATATTTGTTTCTGTAAATAATTGATGCAGTTCCATCCAATCATTCATTTGTAAGTTGGGATTAAACTCAACATATTTAAATAAACGGCGATTCATAAATCGCTCACAAAGATCACGAAGGATAGCATCATCTTCTTCTTGCCATAACTGAAAATAATAAGAGACAATACCTTCATCTAATTTTAAATAATCCTCAAGCTTCACATTCCCTGTAAAAAAAGATTCAAAATGAGTGGGCTTTAACTTGAATTCGTATGTTGTATCTTCATACAGTACTTTCGCACGCTGTAGTATTTTACACAGAATAACTTCCGCACTTCTTGTTACCGGATGAAAATAAACTTGCCAGTACATTTGATAACGGCTCATAATATAATCTTCAACAGCATGCATCCCTGTTGACTTAATGACTACTTGATCCTCCATTGGTCGCATAACTCGAAGAATTCGTTCCATATCAAAATGTCCATAGCTGACTCCGGTAAAATAGGCATCCCGTTGCAGGTAATCCATTCTGTCTGCATCAATTTGACTGGAGATTAAACTGACGACTAATTTATCACGGTATGTTTTAGCAATCACATCGGAAACATCTTGTGCAAATCCCTTTTCCACTCGCTCTAAAATGGCATTTACTTCTGTATTCCCTAAAATAATTTGTTGTGTAAAATACTCATGATCCAGTTTAAATACTTTTTCAAAGGAGTGGGAAAATGGACCATGACCTAAATCGTGTAATAAAGCCGCACACAAACAAAGAAGACGCTCCTCTTTATTCCAATGTGGACGCCCTTCAAAGTTCGATATGATTCTTCTGACAATTTCATAAACTCCAAGCGAGTGATTAAAACGACTATGTTCTGCACCATGAAATGTTAAATTTGTAGTGCCTAGCTGCTTTATTCTTCGCAATCGTTGAAACTCCGGGGTAGCAATTAAATCCCAAATCACCTTATCTCTTACATGAACATAACGGTGTACGGGATCTTTGAAAACCTTTTCCTCGTGGAGCTGCTCATCCTTATATGCCATGTCTGATTCATCCGTTTCTTTTCGACTATTTCTTTTTATTATATAATAGATAAGCCGAATAAAAAAGGATAAAGTGAAACTTCATTCAGTAGGAGTTTTCTTCCATCTCCTACTGAATGTTAGTACCTTAATGGTATGACCTAAAGGCCCTTGAACGAATCGGGCATTTAGGTGCCGTTTTCTCCCACTTAGACCTTTTGTATTAACTCAAGGTCTTGAAGTGGGAGTCTTACGGCACCTTACATGCGGGATAAAGATAAAGAAAGTCAGGAGTTGCTTATGAAAAATTGGAAAGACATTATCGCACATCACACCATTCGCTATTTAGACCATACATCGCTACAAACGTTTCATCATGAACCTTACACAGCGCTACATTCTTTTGCTATTGACGATGCATTAGCACTTTCAGTTAGTAACCGGCTTTCTCCTCCGATCATCCGCCTTTGGGTGCATGAGAATACAATTGTATTGGGGATTCCTGATGGTAAGCTCCCTTATGTCAAAGAAGGTGTTGATCTATTACGTAAGGCTGGTTTTGATGTCGTGATTCGTAATTCTGGGGGGCTTGCAGTCGCGTTGGATCATGGTGTACTAAATATATCCTTTATTTTGCCCGGGGTAAAGGAACTGTCGATTCATGATGGCTATGAAGCAATGGTGAGCTTTATACAGTATCTATTAAGGGATTTAACTGATGAAATTAAGGCTTATGAAATCGTCCATTCCTATTGCCCGGGTGATTATGATTTAAGTATTAACGGAAAGAAATTTGCCGGAATTTCTCAGCGGCGGGTAAAAGATGGCGCAGCGGTGCAAATTTATCTCGATGTAGAAGGAAATAGCTATAAACGAGCTAGTCTTATTCGAGATTTCTACGCCATCAGTAAAAAGGGAGAAGTAACTAAATTTTCCTATCCACAAGTCGATCCTCATGTGATGTGCTCTTTATCTCAATTACTAGACACTCCTTTAACGATTGAGGATATGAAGAAACGTGTCATAACAGCATTAGAAGAAGCAAATCAGCAAGTGGTAAAATCATCTTTCAGCGAATCAGAATATCAAGACTATACAAAAAGACTAGCGCAAATGAAGAAACGAAATGAACATATCCATAGATAATTATTCTATTAGGAAAAGGAACTCTCATAAAAAGTACCCTGTAGTTAAACTTCGTGAATAAGTTCACTATAGGGTACATCATTATTTATCTTCCTGCTTATTATTAAGCTTGAGCAGCTGTAATTAGTGCTAAATTATAAACATCCTCTGCATCACATCCGCGTGATAAATCATTTACCGGCCTGTTTAAACCTTGTAAAATTGGCCCTACTGCTTCAAAGTTCCCTAATCGTTGAGCAATTTTATAACCTATATTCCCTGCTTCAAGGCTTGGGAAAATAAATACATTCGCATCTCCTTGCAGTACAGCCCCTGGAGCTTTTTGCTTTGCAACGCTTGGTACGAACGCAGCATCAAATTGAAACTCACCATCGATCACAAGTGACGGATTTTTTTCCTTCGCTAATTTTAGTGCTTCTACTACTCGTTCCGTTTCTTCAGATTTTGCTGAACCCTTCGTCGAGAAGCTTAACATAGCAACACGTGGTTGGATACCAAATAGCTTCGCTGTTTCCGCACTTTCCACTGCTATTTCCGCAAGATCTTGACTATCGGGAGTTATGTTGATCGCACAATCAGCAAAGACATACTTTTCTTCGCCGCGAACCATAACAAAAACACCGGATGTTTTCTTAACTCCTTCTTTTGTTTTAATAATTTGCAGTGCTGGTCTTACCGTATCTGCAGTAGAATGAGCTGCACCACTTACAAGACCATCTGCTTGATTCATATAAACAAGCATGGTGCCAAAATAATTCTCATCTAAAAGTATCTTTTCCGCATCTTCTTTGGTTGCTTTTCCTTTACGGCGCTCCACAAATGTTTCAACCATTAAATCAAACTCCGCGAACTCTTTTGGATCCATTATTTTGCAACGAGTAATATCTACACCTGCTTCTTCTGCCTTCTGTTTTACGCTTGACTTTTCTCCAATTAGAATTGGCAGTAAGGCATCTTCAGCAGCAAGTCTACTCGCAGCAGTCAATATACGTTGATCTGTCCCTTCCGGAAAGACAATAGATTTGGGTTGGTTCATCACTTTTTCTTTCATTTGCTCAAATAATTCACTCACTTTTTCTAAACCTCCTAAATGGTTATATTTAAATAGTAGATGATTTTGTGTTTAAATTAAAGCATTTCCTCCCTGGCATCCATCTTTTTTTGACAGTATCATGACAATTATATATCCATCATCCATTTAAAAGCCTATATCATGATTAGCTTGCCCGAATTATGCTATAGTAAAAGCAGATTTGCATTTTAATAACCGCTCAAAGGGCTGTTTTAAAAATTAGGGTAATAAGAGAAATAAGTTAACAAGAAATTCGATGTGTCATTTTACCCGTCGTTTTTGCGCAACTGCTTAAAAGAAACAAATTATTAATTAAAGGGGAGATTACGATGGTAGAGCCAGTAGAAACAATGGATGGCTGGTACAGCCTGCACGATTTCCGAACAATTGATTGGACTTCATGGAAATTAGCCAGTGAAGAAGAACGAAAGGAAGCAATCACCGATATCCAGCAATTATTAGCTGAATGGGATGAAACAGAAGAAGCTAAAAACGGAAGTCACGTTCTCTATAACATTATTGGACAAAAAGCAGATTTAATGTTTATGTTTCTCCGACCAACTACAAATGAATTAGCTGCTATTGAAACAGCAATTAATAAATCGAAAATGGGTGAGTTTTTAATTCCTACCCATTCTTACTTTTCTGTAGTAGAATTATCAAAATATCGTCCTTATAAGGAAGAACATCCAGAGCTTATTCCTGAGGTAGCAAAACGTCTAAGACCGATTTTGCCAAAATGGGAACATATATGCTTCTATCCAATGGATAGACGGCGTTATGGAGATGAGAACTGGTACACATTAGAAAAAGATGTTCGTGCGAAGCTGCTATATGACCATAGCATGACTGGACGAAAATATGCTGGAAAAGTTTCGCAAATTATTACCGGTTCGATTGGGTTTGATGATTGGGAATGGGGCGTAACATTATTTGCCCATGATCCATTGCAATTCAAGAAGATTGTTTATGAAATGCGATTTGATGAAGTAAGCTCTAAATATGGTGAGTTTGGTGAATTTTTTGTTGGGAATTATCTTTCCAACCAAGATATTGTATCCTTTCTTGAAATATAGTTATTTAAATATGAACCTATTGGTAACTAAAAAACGCCTATTATGTGGTAAATTATCACATAACAGGGCGTTTTTTTTATCATATACGGGAATAAAAGGGTTCATAGCGCGGAGAAGTGTAAAACGGAGGTCGTCTTCCAATAACAGGCATGAGCCAACTCTCATTAAGATATTTCATTCGTACTTTCTTCTGTGTTCCTCCAATTAATAACCAAACCACTTCACTGTTAAATACAACGTCCAATTACACAATCCCTCCTTTCTTTCATTGTACGATATTTATTTAAAAATGAAGCATGGACACTTAACTTCATTTATTTTTCACATCCGCGGACGCCTATACATACATTAATGACACAAGAAGAAAAAAAGAAAAGAGGCTATATTATGATGAAAAAAGACAGACCCCATCATCAACTTTCTCCTGAACAGCATTTACATGAAATTCATCAGCTCCAGCATTGGTTTGAAAAAAATAAACAAACATATCCATATCCAATGTATCCGAATTATGGTAAAATCACACGCTATGAAGAAATACCTTTAAGTAATCCGGAGCAACGTCAGTTAATTCAACCTGGTCAAGAAGAATTCATGGTACCTAAACCAATTATTGAGAACCCCAATTATCAAGGAAGTGGTAAACTGGACAACAAAGTAGCTTTAATTACTGGTGGGGATAGCGGGATTGGTGCTGCTGTAGCTATTGCCTTTGCTAAAGAAGGGGCAAATGTTGCAATTGCTTACTTGAACGAGCACAACGATGCCAACCGAACGAAGCAACGAATAGAAGCGCATGGTCAATCTTGCCTGCTACTTCCAGGGGATTTAGGTGAGAAACAACAATGCAAGCGAATAGTAGAAAAAACGATCAATACATTCGGTCAATTAGACATACTTTGTAATAATGTCGGGATACAATTTCAGCAAAATGACCTGCTCGATATTACTGACGAACAATTTGACCATACCTTTAAAGTTAACATTTATTCACATTTTTATACAACAAAAGCAGCCCTGCCATACTTAACAGTAGGAAGCTCTATTATAGGTACTACATCGGTCGTTACGTATAAAGGTGAACCATTATTAATCGACTATTCAGCAACTAAAGGAGCAATCGTCGGATGGACCAGATCATTGGCAAAAAGCCTGGTTGATCAAGGAATTCGCGTCAATGCTGTGGCACCGGGGAAAATTTGGACACCATTAATTCCAGCAAGTTTTTCTGCAGATTTAAATGCATTACATGGATCCAACTTATATCAACGCATAGGACAGCCATTCGAACTTGCACCAACATATGTGTACCTTGCATCTGATGATTCACGATTTGTTACTGGCCAAGTTTTACATGTTGATGCAGGAGAATCGACACACTCATAACCCAATCCCCTGCTGATACTAAAACTAGATTAAAAACTAAAGCCAGTTTTAATTCAGGCAAAAGCTCTTTAAAGAATTTTTCTGCCTGAATTTTTTATTACACATATTCCTAACCAGTCTTTCATACATATACTAATGCAACCAGATTAGACAGAAATGAGGAATGCAAATGGCGCTTGTAGCACATACCGAAAAAGATATAGAGTTATTAGCAAGACTAATGCGAGCGGAAGCAGAAGGTGATGGTCAATTAGGGATGTTAATGGTTGGAAATACCGGAATTAACCGAGTGATTGCTAATTGTCTAGATTTTATTGGAATAACAACAATTAGCGATATGGTATATCAAAGCCCAGGGGGGTTTGAAGCAACCCAAAAAGGTTATTTTTATCAGCGAGCAAGAGAACAGGAGAAGCGCTTAGCACGAAGAGTTATTCAAGGTGAACGGCAACACCCTGCCACAAATTCCTTATGGTTTTTTGAGCCTGAAGGAAGCTGTCCTGCTCAATGGTATGGACAGTGGAATTCAGGACGTTATAAATCACATTGCTTTTTCGTCCCTTTAGAATCCGAATGTCCGAACGTTTACTGGTAACGTACTAGTTTAAACTTAAATAAGGAGGTTTTTATATGAGCAAAGTTCAAAAGAATAATAACCAAGAAATTTCCCACCAGCCTTATCCTTACTATTATTATCCAACAGCTTCACCTGCTTATTATCCTATGTACCCGATGCGGCAACAACCAACCAATCAACCTTATCAACAACCACAAACACAACCGTACCCACCTGCATCAGGTAGTACAATTCAGAACCAACCCATGCTGCCTGAGCAACAATCCTACATTGAAAATATTTTACGTTTAAATCGCGGTAAAGAAGCAACTGTCTATATGACGTTTGAAAATAATGAGCAGTGGAATGCTAAAGTATTTCATGGAATTATTGAAGCAGCAGGTCGGGACCATATTGTACTTAGCGATCCTCAAACAGGAAAGAGATACTTATTACTTATGGTATATCTTGATTATATTGTCTTTGATGAAGAGTTAACCTATGCTTATCCCTATGCAAACGCAACTTATTCACCGCGTTAGCTAAACAAAGATGGCACAATAGAAAGACTGGACTGCAAGCATGGCTTACAATGATTCTAATTAAAACGATGTCAGAGATAGACTTATTTTTTGCTAAGGAAACAGCTTTAGACGCCAGTATCTCCCACTTCGGCCTATTGTATCCCCTATCACTCTTGAAGTGGGAATCTTACGGCACTTAAATGCAGGGTAAATATCTACTTTGAATAACAGCTTGAAGTACTCGTAAAACAGCGTACAGATCAAAATATTCTGACAGAGGGGAAGGGCAACTTCATTCAAGGAGTTCTCTCCTTGAAAAAGAAGAACACTTTTTCTCTCGTGCCAGGAAGGAGAGATCGAAGTTTGCTAGCAGCGTGAACGCTTGAGTTAGATGAAGCTACTTTAAAAACAGGAATCTTCCAGTACTACAGATATCGTTTCCTAAACAAGAACAAATATTTTTCCTAGATGAAAAATAAGGGATGACATGGGCAATATCCCCTGTGTCATCCCTCCTCAGTTTAATCGATTGTAATAGAGGTTTGATAGAGAGGCTGATACGATGAAACGAAGTTATGAAAAATTCATTCTTATGGAGACCGTATCATTATTTGGAGCTGTCATCCTTGGGTTAATTGCCCTCATAAATGGGTATACGCTCCTTATCATCATTTGCCTTTTACTAATTGCAGCGAGCCTCGCTTTTGACATATTCATTCAATTACAAGTATTTATTATGCAACCATTCTACATCATCAAACAAGCAGTACGAGCACTGCTGCTTATTTTATTTGCAGTAGCTTTAATGTTCCAGTTTTAATTATGTCGTCATACATATTTTAAGATAAATAATCCTAAAAGCACCCAGCCAATAAGAAATGCAACTCCCCCAAATGGTGTAATCATCGCAAAGGTTTTAATAGCAGTGGTCGAATAGATGTATAGACTTCCTGAAAATAAAACAATACCAATAAAAAACATCCAACCTGCCCACATAACTCCATTGCTGTTTACTTTCATCATGATTAGCCCGGTTACGAATAATGCCATCGTATGAAACATCTGATAAGTTACGGCCTTCTCCCAAGTGGCAATGGCACTTGTAGACAGTTTTCCTTCTAAGCCGTGCGCACCAAATGCCCCTAAGGCAACTGCTAAAAAACCATTTATAACTCCTAAAAGTAAAAATACCTTCATGTTAGCACTTCCCCCTCTTTATTAGAAAAACTTGGCTTGTCGCCAAGTCTTTATGGCGAAAGCTATCGTTTTTCTTATACGATAAAGCCTAAAGTCTTATACTTTCCTATCGTGTTAAAAATCAAAAATAGAATCTCCATTCGCATCATCATGATCAATCTTTGATGAATTACCTGAATCTTGACCTTGTTGCTGGATTACTTTACTATCATCCCGTTCCCCGATCATTGCTTTTAGCTCAAGCTGTGAAATGGTGTGTTCATCCGTCTGATTTACTGTTTTTGGTTGCTCCTCAAGTAGCAAATCACATAACAAACGAACATGACTAATACGTTTAGTTATTTCGATTGTATTTTCAGGATCAGCTTTCGCTTTATTTAATTCAGTTATCATTTTATTTATTATTGTTGCATTAGCTACTGCCATAGCCTATCTTCCTTCCTTAAAATACCTAGTTTCATTATATGAGGAGTTCAAGTGAAAAACAAACAGTTTCCCTTGAGCTTACGAAATAGATAAAGTGGAACTTCATTCAGTATAGCTTTTTCTTTATTCCCTACTGATAAATAGGAACAAAAAATCTCAAGTGTCCTTGAACATCCTCGAACAAAAGATCTTAAAGCGCTCGGTTAGCGACATACAAATGACAGAAACTCTGATAGGATAAAGTGAAATTTCATTCAAGTACTTATCTCCTTGAATGTTAATGTTATCTCCTACTTACTTCTTCGTCTTCTCTATAACTTGAAATGGGGTCTTACGGGCACCTTATATGTGGAATAAGAAAAACATGCCTCTAAAACGGGGTATGCCTATGCCTGAGCGGCAAGCCCGCTTTTAGTCGATCTTCCTTTAGATTCAAGCCAATGTTGACTTATCGCAACAAGAAAATCGAAATTTGCTAGTCGCTCAAGTGCTACCTTTAAAGAAACTATCCACCATATAAAAATAGATAGATTTTCCTAGACAAATAAAAAGTCCTGTAATGGCAGGACCTTGTGTTTCTTTCCATATTCGATTTTCAGTTTACCCTATCAACTCAGGTAGAGACATTCCTTCAGATGTTCCATTTTTTATCTTGTCTATGCATTTAACATTTTCTTGGGTAACTCCTCTAAATATCGACTATACACCCATTGCAAAAAAACGACTTCATTATCTTGTAATTGCCTGCCTAACTTTTCTTCGGTTTCCTGACAGATTTGTAAAAAGGTTACCATACGCTTGAAATTCCCCCTATTGGAGCTGATATTTCCTTCCATTGTATCGCTGTTTAGAGTGAAGCGCAATAACTTTCTGGTCAAAAGGCAGAATTTACAGATAACTACTCGTTTTGACAAAATAGACGCTAACTTAACCGACAGATTTTTTGTAAAGATTACAACTTATTTACTATCTTTTCTATTGTTTGACAACCTATAACAAATAAAGTAAATAGACAATTAAAATAATAAACACCCAAACGGCTATCAACAAAACGCCAGTAATAAGAAAAAATAGTAACAAGCAAGAGACTTTTGTAAAATCAGCTACAATTATACTCTACCCTACTTCACGAAGGAGTAAAACATAGTGTTTTTTACTACTTGTTAGCAAAATGAAGACATTCAGTAGAATGTATGCATGAGATATCAGAACTGGCTAGAAACAAGTCTAAACAAAGGAATTGGAAGTGTCATTTTTAACCCGACTTTTTAAACAACCTCTCTAAAAAATATGGTTAACACAAAAATTTTCAATACTAAGTGGCTGCATCATTTTCCTTAAGATCTGCTTACTTTCATAAATAGAAAACTTGGGCAAGCGTTAATCCCTGGCAGAGAACGAATTGCGTGTAACAGGTAAAAAACTTTAGGTATTGAACTATATTTCTTGCGATATAAAAAAGACAGACCACCTAAGGTAATCTGCCTTTTTTACGATCTATTTTTCTTCCAGTTTGCTTTCTAATTCTGTAATTCTTGCACGAAGTTCATTGATATCTTTTTTCGTAGCTAAGCCAATCTCTTGTGCAAATTTCTTCATTTGTTCATATTGTTGTGCTTGCCATTCACCTTTTTTTGTTTCACCTTTTTCAATAAACTGCTGCAAGACGGCTTTTGCCTGTTCCTGTGTCAATTCATTCTTGTCTACTAATTGTTTCACTTTACTTTCAAATTTCTCTTTACTTGTAACTGTTGCACCTAAGCCAAGTAAAAATCCTTTTTTTAATACGTCATTCATAATTTACACCTCCTTTACCATAAAGATTGAATCATCTTATAATGCTTTCTAATTACTATGATTAACATAACGGCGAAAACACTTGCACTAACTAGTCCAATGAGCGCCATTAGTTGCAAACCTACATAAAATCCTACAATCATACAGCCTAAAGTGACCAATAAAAATGTCACATTTAAAACCTCAAGGATGATAAAATAATGATGCTTTTGTTGGCGTTGTTGTTTTTGTTTTTCCCACTGTCGCTGTTTCTCCCCATTTTCCAACCAGTTTAACACTGCCTGTGGATAAGATAAAATAGGTTTAATAGTATCCTTTACATAATCCGTATACATGGACTCTGCAAATCGTTTACCACCAAACCATTGTTTAAACTTCGGGGTCGCCCATTTTTGGAGATCAACCTCTGGGTAAATTGCAATTAATATGCCAATTACAATCGAAATAGCCCGTCCTAAATAAGCATATTCTGCTGAAAGCTGGATAGGTTGTTCATGAAGAATAAGACGAATATCTTCTTTCAATTGCTCAATAATATGTGTATCCTGCATATTCACTGTACCAGTTTGGTACATTTCAACCGTTTCACGAATAATTCGTTTTAATTTCTTTCGATCCGCATTTGGCAAAATAAAATTCATTTCATCTAATGTTTGAATCACTTTATCATAGTCATCAACAATAATGCTATGAATCAGTTGTTTAAAATAATGGCTATCCTGTTTACGCACCTCTCCAATCATACCAAAATCAATAATCACCACCGTGCCATCTGTGCGAATCAAAATATTGCCTGCGTGTGGATCAGCATGGAATTTACCAGACTGTAAAAATTGTTCCAAGTAAAAATCAAATACAGTTTTAGCTATTTGCTGCGGATCAATCTGATGTTGATTCATAAAGGACAGATCCGTTATTTTTGCTCCTTCTATCCATTCCATCACTAGTATTTTTCTCGTACATAACTCCTCTACATAGAACGGAATATGTATCGAAGTATTATCTTTAAACCGCTCTTGAAAATAAAGAGCGTTTGACAATTCTTGTTCAAAGTTAAGTTCTCGATTCATCACCGTAACAAGCTCTCGGTATAATGACGGTAAATCAGCCTTCTTTCCAAACGTAGTAAGAGTTTCAATTAACCAAAATACAATCCGTAATGCTATAAAATCCTTGTGAAACACATCACTAATTCGGTGGCGCTGAACCTTTATGGCTACCACTGTTTTTCCATCCTTTAATGTTGCCCGATATACTTCACCAATGGAAGCTGAGGCAATCGAAGGGGTTTGAATTTCCTCTACAACATCGTAGATAGAAGTACCCCATTCTTCTTCCAAAATACTTCGAGCATACGAATAAGGCATTGCAGGTACACGGTCAACAAGCCCGCTAAGCTCTTTAATAAATGCATCTGGCATAAAATCAGTCCGCGTACTAAGAAACTGACCTACCTTAATTAATACTCCTCCTAATTTTCCAGCCTTCTCACGATATTCCATTGCCATCTTCGTCACGAGACAATTCCATTTTGCAACTGTCTGATCATCCCATATACGGTTTTTAAAATGGAACACATAAATTTGCGTAATAAATTTTAGTGTCATCCATACCATTACCGTACATCGATAGCCTAAATTATATTTTAAACGCTTATTCACCATGAACACCTCATTATATGTATACCCCATTATGAACTAAACTAAAATGCTTACGATATAATAAACGATAACCCTATTTCAAAAAACTAGCAACGCAAAAGGAAAAATCGCTTTTAATTATAGGTAACAATTAAGAAATTCCAGTTAATCTTAAATTAATCATTGGATAATCATTCATTTTCACTTATAATAATTAATGAACATTTAAACGTTGGGGGCTCTTATGAAAAACAATCAATATTCACTTATAGATCATTTAAAATTTATTGTACCATCTCTTGTAGGTGTTTTTTTATTTATGTTACCAATAAAAACAGAAGCTGGGTTAACAATTCCGATTGCTATCCTAGCCGAAAGTGTACAAACACTTTTGAATGATAGAATATCAGAGATCATGATGATCATCATTGTCATTACTGCAGTAATGACGGTTATCGCTAGAATTGTCGGCCAAGAAAAGTTTGCTATCACACCGTTTTTTCAGCAGCTATTTTGCGTCAATACGTTTTGGACGATAACCCGAATCGTTGCTGCCATCTTTGCAATAATGGTATTTTTTCGAATTGGACCAGAATTTATCCATGGAGCAAGTACTGGGCAAATGCTGCTAGGAGATTTGTTACATGTTTTATTTGCTGTCTTCCTTTTTGCCGGGTTATTCTTACCGCTTCTTATGAATTTTGGTTTGCTGGAGTTATTTGGAACGATTATGACAAAAGTAATGCGACCATTATTTCGTCTCCCCGGTCGATCGTCCATTGATTCTTTAGCGTCATGGATTGGAGATGGAACAATCGGTGTATTAATCACCAGCAAACAATACGAAAATGGTTATTATACTAAACGAGAGGCTGCCGTTATTGGCACCACTTTTTCCGTTGTTTCGATCACCTTTTCGTTAGTAATTATTGGAGAAGTTGGTCTTAAGCATATGTTCGTACCGTTTTATGGTACTGTTTTAGCAGCTGGCTTTATCGCTGCCTTAATTATGCCACGTATCCCTCCACTTTCCAAAAAAGAAGATACGTATATTCATGAAAAAACAGAAAAAATATCTGAAAGCGTACCAAATGGAGAAAATATACTAACGTACAGTTACAAACAAGCTCTCGATCGGGCAAAAAAAGAAAAAAGCGTATATCAATTCTTAAAAGAAGGCGGACAAAACATTTTAGATATGTGGATGGGTGTTGCTCCCGTTGTCATGGCATTTGGCTTAATAGCATTAATTATTGCCGAAACAACCCCATTATTTCAATGGTTAGGGCTACCTTTTGTCCCTCTGTTAGAGCTGTTGCAAATCCCATCTGCTAAGGAAGCATCAGAAACGATCTTGATTGGCTTTGCTGACATGTTTTTACCTTCTATTTTAGCTTCTTCCATTGAAGAAGAAATAACTCGGTTTATTATCGCTGCCTTATCGGTTACTCAATTAATTTATATGTCAGAGGTAGGCGGATTATTATTAGGATCAAAAGTGCCTGTATCCTTTAAAGATCTTACTGTTATTTTTCTATTACGGACGTTGATTACTTTACCAGTAATTACATTGATCGCTCACCTTATCTTTTAAGAAAAACGAACAGTCACCTGTGTCATGAGCTTGGCGATAACTTAGTTGCTGAACAGCTAAAACCATCCGATGACGGATTCACTTCTACAAATTTCTTATACGCATAAGGACAATAGTTAGAAACGCTGGGTGCTGGCGGACAGACGGAAGAGCTTTGAACAAGGAAAAAGTAGAACTTCATTCAAGGAGTGTTTTTTCCTTGAAAAACCGCGATGTATCGCTATCGTAGCTTTCCATGTCCTTGAAACAGTAAATCCAAGGCTACGTTCTCAGGCCTATTAAATAACGAAAAAACAGCCAGAATAAACGTAGCTGGCTGTTTTTATATATTTATATGCTGTTATCTTATGCTGTTATTTTTGACTGTTCTCATTAGCAACTTGTTGATACATGTTTTTTAGAATCGATGCCTTCCCTTCAACAATCGGCTGCCAAGTTCCTTGGACTGGTCGACTGGATAATAGCAGTACAATGAGCAAAGACAGAATAGCTAAGCCGATAAAATCGACAAATCCGTTCACTTCAAACAAGTCTACCTGACGGAAAAATTGAATGAAGAAACCATGCAACAAATAGACATATAATGTTCTTGTTCCAAGTGCAGTCCATCTGAATCTTTTTGTTGGTACCCATGCCAGTACACTTGCTACCATAATAATCGCAGTTATATAAACAAGTAATCTGGCTAACCCGCCAAACTCAGCCATATTCAAATCGGCATATGATTTAGAAGCAAGCAGCCATCCGGAATTAAATTCAGGTAAAGAATAAATAGCAACAGCAATGCCGCCCATCACAATAAGCGAGGCAACTTTCACCCCTATATTTTTGATTACCATCACTTGTTTTTCCGTTAATAAATAGCCTATTAAGAAAAACGGGAAAAATACAAATGTTCGCGACAAGCTAAATGTATGGCCGATTTCACCAAAATATCCTACTAGCAATCCAATCTGCACAGCAATGATAACGCTTAAGAACGGAGGAATTTTTTTAAACCAGTATAAGAGGATATGCCAACAAAACAGACTGAATAAAAACCACAATGACCAATGTGGGCTAAATAAATCCGTCTGCCAGTCTGATTTTCCGATTAAAAAATAGTATCCTGTATATAACGCTTGAAAAATCACGTATGGCAGCAGTAGCTTTTTCATTAATTTTAATACATAATTCATATTTCCTGCCCCTTTGGCAAAAAAGCCTGATAGAAAAATAAATGCAGGCATATGAAACGTATAAATCCAAAGGTAAAGAGTATTAATATTTTTTGATCCATCCGTAAGCGGCTGTATCATATGTCCAAACACAACTAAAAAGATCAGGATTACTTTTGCATTATCAAAAAAGGAATTCCTTTCCATTGATATATCCCATCCTTCTCTATAATAAATTCTCCTAAAAACTTGTGAATTAATAAAGTGTGCACTATATACTTTACCCCTTTTCATAAGTTTTTGCATGGTTCAACGCTTGATTTCATACACTTGTTAGCAGTTTGTAACCAAGCTGAAAAATAATCATTTCTATGTAATCCTGAATATGAAAATAGTCTCTAATCATTAGAGACTATTTTCTAAAAAACGTGAATAATGAAAAGCATTCTAGTTATTCTCATATACGTGTTCAAAAATGCGCAAAAAAGACTTCATGGTGACAACAATTTTTTTGCGAGCAGAAGATTGCGCATCTTCTAATTAGCCACTGGATACAAGCATGAAAAAATTCATGTGTTATTTTTGCTTCTTTTTTTGAATCAGATTGTTCAAAAAATGCACTAAAAATGACACGTCGAATTTCTTCGTACGTTAGAACGGATAAAATTTTAGCGTTGAAGTTTCATTCAACGTAGTTAAAAATTTTTAGGTTCTAAGTATAAGCCCAACTAGGCTATCGTCTGCGCTTCACTTACGGCTAAGCCAAGTTTTCTTTATCGGCTTGTTTCTCCGTTCCTTGGAAAAGAATATCCCCTTTTCCTGAGAATTTGTTTCGAGGAAGCTTCTCTAGCGCTCATGTATTTGTACTGCATACACTCTAGCTACTCGGCACTTCTCCGCCTCGAACTTCTCGGTTTTCTTGAACACGCACTTACAGATAAATTAAGCTTCTATCCACTTAAAACTTAACCTTTCTAAATAGGATTAGTTAACTTCAATTTATTCCGTTAAGAAGTTTCTATTTTTTTCTTTTTTACTTTTTTTGGCTGCTTTAATTGTTGAGGTTGGTTTGCCTTTGGCTGATCCTGCTTTGCCCGTTCTAAAGAAGCTTGTAAAGCATCCATTAAATTTGTTGCGACACCAGTTGCAGGTTTATCCTTTGCGGTTGCCGTTTGATCCTGCTGTTTCTTTTGTTCAATCAAATGAAGCAGCGAACTACGATATTCATCTTGATACTTTTCCGGATTAAATTCAGTTGTTAACTGATCAATTAGCATTTTTGCCGTATCTAGTTCCTGTTGATTCATCTCAATCTCTTTAGGAACATTAGGGACATCGCTTACACTGCGAACTTCATCCGGATAATGAATGGTTTCTACGACTAGTGTATTCTTGTACACACGGATTACAGCAAGCTGTTCTTTTGAACGAATCATCATTTTAGCAATTCCTATTTTTCCTGTGTCCAGTAAAGCATTTCGTAAAAGACCGTAAGCCTTGCTCCCTCCTTCATTTGGAGAAAGGTAATAGCTTTTTTCATAATAAATCGGGTCAATTTCTTTAAGCTGAACAAAGTCAATGATTTCAACTGCTTTATCTCCCTGCTCCTGTCTTAAAGCTTGTAATTCCTCTTCATCTAATACAACAAACTTATTTTTTGCATATTCATATGCTTTGACAATTTCATTATTTTCGACTGGACGTTCACAAACCGGGCATTTCCGCTCATATTCAATTGGTGACTGACATTCTTTATGCAATTGCCTTAGTTTAATATCTTTATTTTCTGTGGCAGCATGCATTTTTACAGGTATATTGACTAACCCAAAACTTATCGTTCCTTTCCACATCGTATGCACACTAATCCCTCCTTACTGGTAGTTTGACACAAGTAGGTCATTTTATCCTTCTATGGTTAATTTCTTTTTGAACTGCTCATACTAAGAACAAAGCCAGAAGTGCTCGATTAGCGGCGTACAAACAGCAGAACGAGATAGAATGTAACTCTATTCAAGGAGTGCTTTTTTCCTTTGAAAAAGAAGAACGCTGTTTCTGCGGCGATGTGTCGCTGTCATCGTTTTCCATATCCCATCACCCAAACAAATCAGGGGTTTAGGAGCCACTTCTCTCAGAAAGGTCTTCAAAATAATAAAGAAATTTCTCAAATGAAGAAATACGGCTCTCAGCCAAAGTTGCCTTTATGTAAGAAGATGATCGAGGTTTCCTACAGCTGGAGTTGATAGCTAGGCGTGATGCTTTTAAAAAGATATCCATTATGTAAAGCGAGTATAGTTTCCTATTGAAGCCCCGCGAAATTTGCCCTCTGTCGTCTTTACAATAACCTCTATCCAAATGTAAAAAGAGAATGGAGCGAAAAAAAATGGACGTAATGAAACCGATTGCCAGTTCAGAAATCCCCTTGGGGAACGAGTGGTTATATGAAGTTAAATATGATGGCTACCGCTGCATCTTACGTTGGTCCAAAGATAATCTGCAATTACTTAGTAAAAACAAAACGGATTTAACTGATAAATTTCCCGAAATCATAGCATATTGTAAATCACAACAAGCCCAACTTCAACAGCATCTGCCTTTAACCATTGACGGTGAATTGGTTGTATTAAATAATTCTTATCAAGCTAATTTCTCCTGGATACAGAAGCGTGCAAGAATGCATCATATGGATTCCATTCAAGCAGCGGCAATGAAGCGGCCAGCTAGCTTTATGGCATTTGATTTAATCTTGTTTCAGGGGAAGCCAATGACAAATCAAACACTCGAACAACGAAAAACTCTATTACAACAAGTTTTTGCACAAATAAATACGGATAAACTTTGCTATGTCACTCACTCTTATCATGCAGAGGAGTTATGGAATACCGTTTATACTTATCTAGGTGAAGGGATTGTTGCAAAACGAAAGAAAAGTATATACAAGCAAGGAAGAAGTCATCAGGATTGGTTTAAAATAAAAAACTGGCGAGAAATATCCGGAGTTTTAACGACTTTTGATGAAAGTAATCACTATTTTCATGTGGCTGTATTTAAAAATGATGAAACAATTGGAATCGGAAAATGTAAGCATGGTCTAAATCAGGAAACATTTCAAGCACTGCAACAGCTGTTTAAAACGGAAGGAAAAAAGCAACATAACCTCTATCATTTACCACCTGCCATTTGTGCATCAATATATAGTCTTGATTTATACGAGCAAGAGCTGCGCGAACCGGAGTTTAAAGAATTGCTTCCAGACGCCTTAGCAAAAGATATGACCTGGGAGCAGTTACAGTTATCACTCGCAATGCTTCCGGAATCCGTAGAATTAGCAAATACCGACAAGCTGTTCTGGCCTGCCCCAAATTATACAAAAGGAGATTTAATTGTCTACTTTAGGGAAATCGCACCTTATATCCTTCCCTTTTTACAAGAACGTGCCCTCACTATTATCCGTGCCCCTGAAGGAGTAGAGGGTGAGACTTTTTTTCAAAAGCATTTACCCGATTATGCACCTGCATTTATACCAAGACGTTCTGTTCAGGAAGGAAAAAGCCTTATTCTCTGTGAAAATATCGAAGCACTAGTTTGGTATGCCAATCATGGTACGATTGAATTTCATACCCCTTTTCAAACAATGAACACTAGCACCCCGGAAGAGATTGTATTTGATTTAGACCCGCCCAATCGAGATAGCTTTTATTTGGCAATCAAAGCTGCTAATTTGCTAAAGCATTTACTGGATGAACTGAGTCTCAAATCATTTGTAAAAACTTCTGGAAATAAAGGGCTGCAAGTATATATTCCAATTCCATCAGGAAGTATGAGCTATGAACAAACTGCTGTATTTACAAAAGCAATCGCATGGACAATGGAAAGTGCATATCCTAATTTATTTACAACCGAGCGAATGAAACGTAAGCGTGGAGACCGACTATACATTGATTTTGTCCAACATGGAAAAGGGAAAACGATTATTGCTCCCTATTCGCCGCGAAAAACTTCAGAAGGTACTGTTGCTACACCTCTATTTTGGCATGAAGTAACAGATGAATTATCTCCTCTGAATTTTACAATAAAAAATGTGCTGGAGCTCATTAACAAAAGAAGTTGTCCCATGCAATTTTATCAAGACGTAAAGGAAAAGCAGCAGCTTGATCCTGTTTTAACCTTTCTGCAAAATCGCACCAATTAATAGGGAATAACCGGCCAGCAACCTAAGTAGAATCCTAGCCGGATAGGTTGTAAAAAGCAAAGTGACTATTGCTCAAAATAAAGAAATCCTAACTGCAACTTGACTCTTTAACACAAGGTAACACTTATTAAAGTGAAACTTCACTCCATGGGACTTTTCCTTGAAATAGAACAAAGCCTATACACAAAAATTTCACCTACGTTACTTTAAGATCTGTTTTCATAACAATATAGTGATGGTAACAAGCAGTACTTAAGAGAGTACTGCTTGAGCTATAATTTTTGTGTAAACTTCCTCATCACAGATGATAAATAACGCTGCATCTTCAGGAATTGGGTCTTTTAAATGATTGATAATAGAAAAGTCATTTCGATTGGAAATCAGTACAGCACCCTGTGCAGCTAAATCTGCACGAGCTTGTTCATATGTTTTCCAATCTCCCTTTTTCCGGATTGAGTAGAGATCATAGCCCTGATGGCTCGTTAATTGTCTAATAATTTCACTAGAACCATTAAATAAAATGGAGCGGGCCGCCAAATGTGCTGCGGTATCATTCGCTGTAATAAATTCTTCAACGTTAGCATGTTTAAAAGCGGGAATATGCGTAGACTCCAAAACTTCGCATATCGTATACATATTTTGCTTAAATTCCTCCCCCATGCCTTCAAGCGTTGTAGCGATCAATAATGTTTGACCATCTGCTTGAGAGGTAGCGACAAGATCCTCTGGGGCAAAAATCATAATAGATTTACTTTTTAACAAATTTGCTTGTAACAAAACATCCCGATTTGCAGGATTACCATGTACAAATTCAACTTGTTCATGTAGAATCGGCGTCTTTTTTAGCTTTTCATCAATAATCACTATTGGTATATGATTAAACGTATGCAAAATTTCGTCTAAAGCGATTTTTGCTTTCTTGGTCCAATTAATTAAAATAATATGACCTTCCGTCGTGATCTTCAATTTTCCTTCCTCCTTTAATCGCTTGCGTACACTGAGAAAATCAATAACTTTCCCAATAAAAATCGTCATTAATCCGATTCCGATAACAAATAAAAATATGGCAAACAGCTTACCGCTGACAGTCGTTGGAGAAATATCACCATAGCCTACCGTTGTTACAGTAGTCATTGTCCACCAAAGCCCTTCAAAAGGACTGGAAAACGTATCTGGCTCTAAAAAATAAATAAAATAACCGCTTCCAAGAACCAATGCCAACGTCGCTAATAATAAAAACCAATTATTAAGCTTAATAACTTTAACAAATAATTGCTTAAAAAATATCATATACTCTCCCTCTTCTTATTTCGTTTCCTGAATAATAAAATAGTAACATATTTCCACCTGTAAGTTGCTTAGAAAAACTTGGTCAGTGGCAAGTTTTTGCGTAAGCGACCTCAGTGCTAAAGTTGTATTTGCCAATCGGTTTCCGCACTATTTGATAGTCCAGAACAGAAAAAAGCCACACTTGCATCACATGCAAGCGTGGCTGATTATATGTGAATTCTATCTTACGCAATGAAAGATAATACCCCATTACTTTTATAATTGCGTTGATTCCTGAATCGCTGTTTTATCCTGATATGTTTTTAAATTTAATTTTTTTAATATGCGAGCTGTTATTGTACCTGTAACCATAGATCCATTTACATTTAGTGCTGTACGTCCCATATCAATAAACGCTTCAATAGAGATTAATAATCCGGCTAAAGCGACAGGCATATTCATCGATGATAAAACAATCAGCGCTGCAAATGTTGCACCACCGCCAACACCGGCAATTCCAAACGAACTAATACCGATAATTAACACAAGCTGGACAATAAATGCCGGTGATAGGGGGTCAATGCCAATGGTAGGTGCAATCATGACAGCAAGCATCGCCGGATATACACCCGCACACCCATTTTGCCCCATCGTAGCCCCAAAGGAAGCAGACATATTTGCTATTCCTTGATCCACTCCTAAAGAATGCTGTTGAGCTTGGATATTTAATGGAATTGTACCCGCACTTGAACGCGAAGTAAAGGCAAAACCTAATACCGGAATAGCCTTACGTAAATACATCCATGGACTCAAGCCAAACAAACCAACAAGAAGGAGATGGATAATAAACATAGTGATTAATGCAACGTAAGAAGCTATAACGAACTTACCAAGCTCTACAATTCCTGCAAAATCTGTACTAGCTACTGTATTTGCCATCAATGCCAATATTCCATATGGAGTTAAACGAAGAATTAGAGTTACAATTCGCATTACTACAGCGTACAATGAATTAATAATTTTTGTAAACATTTCCGCTTGTTCTGGGTTTTTCCTTCTTACTCCTAGTACTGCAATACCGACAATAATCGAAAAGATAACAACAGCAATAACCGAAGTAGAACGTTCTCCAGTCATATCTAAAAAGATATTAGACGGAATAAAGTTGACAATCTTTTGAGCAGCTGTTTGACTTTCTACTTCTTCTGTTAATTTTGTCTCAAGCATTGCCCCTTGATCATTCTCTGCCTGCCCTGCTTCAATCTCTTCAGCACTTAAATCAAAGACAGTAGCTGTTCCGATCCCAACTAAAGCTGCAATCATCGTTGTTGAAATAAGAATTCCAATGATCCAGCTAGCCATTTTTCCTAACTCTGCTGTTTTTTCCAAGTTAATAATTGACTGAATAATCGATACGAGTACAAGTGGAATAACGATCATCATCAGAAAACGAACATAGCCGCTTCCAACAATACTGTACCAATCGGTTGTTTTTAATAAAATATCAGATCCAGCGCCATAAGTCCATTGCAGAGCCGCACCTAATACAATTCCTGCACCTAGTCCAGTGAATACACGTTTAGTAAATGAAAAATGCTTTCTTTGCATCCAAATAAGTAAACCGATAAGTGCTAGTAACACAATAATGTTAATAATCACAAAAAGCGTATCCATTTCTTTTGACTCCCTCGCTATATTTATTTTTTGCATATAAATTTGACTTATTTTATGCAACTTGTCGCTTATCGTTCCATTTTTATACAATATTAATCCGATAAAAATAGTATGACTTCATAAAAATACAATGTTTTATCGCCCATGTCAAGAAAATAGTTTCCTCATCGATATCTATTTATAGTAAACCCTTCATATTATATATGTAGAAAAACTACTGTACAGACTGCACAGTAGTTTAAGCTAGCCTCTTACGACACCTTGCATTTGGTATAAAGAAAACATGGTAACTTATCGTAGGAATACTTGAGGGCATAAGCTAGACCACGAAGCTACTTTCAAAAAAGATATTCACCATGTAAAAACAGATTATTTTCCTAGCAATCACCGCCTGCGATCAAAAGCAGGCGGTGAAGAAACGATAAATATAGTTTTTATGACTATTAGCAGAATCATTGTTGTAGTTAAAAAATGGCTTGTACAGGGCGTTCATAAAGTCACGTAAAAATTAATACATCGAGTCTAATTCATACATAGGAACATTAAATTATAAAATCTTGTAAATAATCAGCTGCGATCCTTTGTCTTTTTCTTTGACGTATTTGACGCAAACCAGCCAATTATAGCAATTCCTACTAGAACAATATAGAATGTGGTTTTCCATAAGGTAGAATGTGGAAACCCTTCTGGAATTAGCCCAATCTCTTCGTGGGCAAGCACAATCATACTAAGCTTTACACCGACCCAGCCGACAATCACAAAGGCAGCTACCTCTAATCCAGGTCGTTTATTTAATAATTCTACAAAAATATTAGCTGCAAACCGCATAATTATAAGACCAATCATACCACCTGCAAAAACAACTAGAAATTGTCCCGTATCCAGACTTCCTATATGACCTAAACCGGTTGGCGGAAGAGCTACAGCCAATGCGACAGCTGCTAGAATAGAATCCACGGCAAACGCAAGGTCTGCGAACTCAACTTTTACCACAGTCATCCAAAATCCGCTTCCTTTAGCTTTATCATTTGTACCTTTCTTATCCGTTTCTTTTCTTGGTTTAAATCTTTCATACAGATTTTTACCTGATATTAAAAGTAAATATATAGCACCAAGAGCCTGTACTTGCCAAACATCGACAAGGAACGAAATAATGAATAACGAACCAAAGCGAAGTACAAAAGCCCCAGCCAATCCATAAAACAATGCTTTTCTTCGTTTTTCTTCTGGAAGATGCCTTACCATAATCGCTAACACAAGCGCATTATCTGCTGCAAGCAGCCCCTCCAAACCAACAAGTACAACTAAGACCCATAAATACTCAATGAATAATTCAGCGCCCATAAAATCCTTCTCCTTTCTCTGGTTACGACCGGAAACTTCTAAACGTCGGCAGAAACCCTTCCTTTCATGAAAGCCTTCCAAGTTATCCCAATCTGTTAAAGAGATTAGTATAACAAAAGCTCGAAGCACTGGGTTAGCGACATACAAAACGGCAGATCTTCTGAAGGGATAAAGAAAACATCCTCTGCAACAGGGGTATGCCGACGCCTGAGCGGCAAGCCCGCTTTTCGTCGGTCTTCCTTTAGATTCGAGCCGATGTTAACTTATCGCATAAAGATAAGCGAAGTTCGCTATAGCTGAAGCGCATAAGCTAGACGAAGCCACTTTTAGAAAAGACACCTACCATGCAAAACGGATATCGTTTCCTAGGCAATAAAAAATGGTTCCTACCAATCGGTAAGAACCCATCAAAAAAGACCCTTACCACGATTGGTAAAGGTCTCGCTAACAACGTTCTATCGTTGCCAATTCAGCCGGAGAATGATCTCGTAATGACGACTAAAATTGTACAGCTACTCCCCTTTAATTAGGAAATTGAAATTACTTTTATATTAAACATCATTTAAGTATACAATGTCAACTACTAAGTTATAAATCTAACTTCTACTCTGTTTCTAGTATTTGTTTTAAAACCTGATTCATCGTAGCTTGTAAAGCAGCTAATTTTTCCCTACTTTCAGTTTCACTATTGCCGCGCACTCCATAGTAGCATTTAAGCTTCGGTTCTGTACCAGACGGGCGCAAACATACCCAGCATGCTTGCTCAAGAATAAACTTTACCATGTTCTCTTTTGGAAGTTCGATGGGTTCAGTTTGTTTTTCATCATGGAGCCATTTACGCGTTCTAACAAGATAATCTTCCACTTGTTCAACTCGAAGTCCGCCAATTTTGTGCATAGGTTCTTTACGAATATAATCCATAATCGCTGCGATTTGCTCTGAACCTCTTTTTCCCTTCAAGGTTAACGAATCCATGCCTTCAAAATAATAGCCGTGTCTAGCGAATAAATCGTCTAATACATCCAATAATGTCTTCCCTTGCTCATACCAATAATATGCCATTTCACACGCCATCGTTGAAGCCTGTACGGCATCTTTATCACGAACAAAGCTGCTAATTAAATAACCATAACTTTCTTCATAACCAAATACAAATGATTCACCAGTTGAATCAAACTGTCTAATCTTTTCACCAATAAATTTAAACCCTGTAAGTGTATTAACCGTTTTAATACCATAATAGTCGGCTACAGCCTTTCCAAGCTCGGATGTAACTACTGTTTTTAACATGCGGCCACTCTTTAATAAATCTAAATCACTATGGGATAAAATATAATCGAGCATTAAAGCCCCAAGCTGATTTCCAGTTAATACCTGGTATTCACCAGCTTTGTTTTTTACAGCTACTCCCAATCTATCTGCGTCAGGGTCTGTTGCTAATAAAATAACCGCATCGGTCTGCTTCCCCTTTTCTATTGCCAAAGCGAATGCTTGATGTTCTTCAGGATTCGGCGAAGCAACAGTGGAAAACTCTGGATCAGGAATAGCTTGTTCCTTGACCATGTGAACTTTTGTGAAATTCAATTGTTTTAAACCTTGAGGAACTAATTCATAAGCCGTTCCGTGTAAAGGTGTAAAAACAACTGGCATGTTTTTTTCTTTGGCTATTTCCGTAGATGGTAACTTTGATATTTGTAATAATCTCTGTAAATATGCATTATCAACTTCATCTTTGATCCAAATTAGCAGTTCTTTTTCCTCTAACTCCGCTTTTTCTAAAACTGGAACTGTCAATTCATCTTCTGTCTGATTAATATATGTAATAATATCAGAAGCTTGACTCGGTGTAATTTGCCCACCATCCTCATTGTATACTTTAAAACCATTATATTCTGGTGGGTTATGGCTGGCTGTAATCATTACTCCAGCAACTGTTCCTAAATAACGCACTGCAAATGATAATAGTGGAGTCGGTCTAAGCGAAGAAAATACATATGCAGCAATACCATATGCACCTAATACTTTTGCAGTTTCTAAGGCAAATTCTTTTGACATATGCCTAGAATCATAAGCAATAACAACACCGCGATCTCTCACATTCACGGTATTTTCTAATAAATAGTTTGCTAGACCATCTACTGCTTTACGAATGGTATATACGTTCATCCGATTGATACCAGGTCCAATCACACCACGCATGCCGCCGGTACCAAAGGTTAATTCCTTATAAAATGCATCCTCCAATGCTATAGGATCGTCTTTTAACTTTGCTAGTTGTGTTTTTAAATCTGGTTCAAGATCTCGAAAGGAATTCCACTTTTTATATATGTGCTCCCAGCTTTTCATTGTCTGTCCTCCAACCATTTAATCTATACGAATTTTAGCATATTTCATCGAATTATTCTATGGTAACCCTTTCTCCCGTTTAGAATACGTGTAAAATGGATAAATTAATAGAAAATGTTTTTTGAGCTGACCTTTATTTTTATCCCGCCTCTAAGGGACATAAGACTTCTACTTCAAGATTGATAGAGAATACAAAAAATTACAAGTGGAAATGGCGCCTAAATGGTCGATTATTTGGAACGATAGACAGCAAGGGACTACGACATTGATCCATCGACAGAAAAGTGCTTTCCTTTTTCATAGAATGTAAGGCTTCTTAATTAGGCAAAGAAACGTTTTTTAAGAACAAAGTTGCTTTTTCAGCAATAACGGCGTTTTTCAAAGGCCGCCTGAGATTTCAGCTTTTATTCTACTTCTTATCATGATTGAGGAAAAACCAAACAAATAGTTTCCTTATCTTGATGACAACGAAAAGCTGATCCTTATCACATGCTTTTTTCAAGAGTTACACTTTCTATTTTTATGATAAAAAGGTAAAATAAACCGTAGATGAACTCGGAAAGTAGGGGATGTATTTGGTCAATAAACGCTGGTTTCAGGTTTTAGTATTTTTTATCTTATTTTTTACGTTAGTTCTATTAATCTCTGTTACTAATTTTATATTTACCCCGTTTATAAAAATCGTTGGTTCGGTAGCCGTACCAATTATCGGGGCAGGGATACTCTATTATTTAACAAAACCGTTAGTTAATTTTTTTGAACGGATGAAAATAAATCGAATCATTTCCATTATCCTTGTATTTGTTGTTTTAATTCTTATTGGTGTATTTGTCTATATGTATATTGCACCTATTGCCCAACAGCAATTCAAGAACTTAATTAATAATGTTCCTAAAATGGTAAACTGGGCGCAGGATTTGATTTCTTTATGGCAATCGAATCAAACAGCCATACCGGAACAGGTAGACAAAGCCATTAATGACTTTACAAATAACTTGCAATCACATATTGACAGCATGTTAAACTATCTGTTTGGTTTTATCGGTCATATAATTGGCTTTGTTACATCCTTAGTACTTGTCCCATTCTTCTTGTTCTTTATGTTAAAAGACGGAGAAAAGCTAGTTCCATTTATTACGCAAATATTTTCTAAGAAAAAAGCTGCGAATATTCGTGCATTGCTTGCAAAGCTTGACGGAACGTTAACTTCATTTATTCAAGGACAGCTGATTGTAAGTTTTGCTGTAGGGGTTTTATTATTTATTGGTTATTTAATTATCGATTTAAATTATTCCCTGACACTTGCCTTATTTGCTATGGTGATGAACGTTATCCCATTTGCCGGACCGTTTATTGCCGTTATCCCTGCGTTAATCGTTGGTGCTTTTCAGGAACCTATTATGGTCGTTTGGGTTTCGATAGTCATGATTGCGGCCCAGCAAATTGAAAGTAATTTAATCTCGCCAAATGTTATGGGAAGAGCATTAGATTTACATCCGTTAACAGTTATTACTGTCATTCTAGCAGCAGGAAGTATTGCTGGCTTTTTAGGTATTTTATTTGCCGTACCATTTTATGCCGTTATTAAAACGATCATTATTCACTTTTACCAAACATATATCGATTCGAAAAAAAATAAAGAGGATGCATTACTTTAATTCATATAAAACGAAGCAAGATGTAAGACTTGGCTTCCGCTTTATTCCACATCTAACTGGCAGTAAGACTCCACCTAGAGGAGTAAGAGGAATCAAGAAATCTAGGTGGAGGAAACTTGTAATAAATGTCCGATTCGTTCAAGGGTCTTTAGGTCACACTCTTTGCGGTACTACCATGAATGGGGGGGAGAAAGAACCCCCCATTCATGGTAGTTTCCCTTTATCATTAAACATGTTAGAAGTTAATGCGTCGTTATAAAAGAAAAGGTTCTTCTTGTTTTGTAATGTGATTCTTCGTTACACTAGAGTAAAAAGGGGGAGACTGGAGATGTCTAAACAAAAATTACTTGCTAAACTGGATGAATTAAAATCTGATTATGTCCGGATCCAAGGGGATATGGATAAGCTGGAATATGTAGGTGGTCGAGTTTCATCTGCAGAAGAACAGCTTATTCGTTTGGAAGGGGAAATTGCGGAAGTAAATAAACAACTAGTTGAATTAGAAAAATAGCTTGGCTCATCACCAAGCTATTTTTCTAAATCTATTCTTCCATTTCAAGTTATCCTCAAAATTAATTTTCTTTATTTTGCCCATTTCGCTGATTATCCAATTTTGCTTGAATTTTTGCTTTTTCTTTATTTGGTGGAGTTAAGCTAACAATTCGGTCACCTACTGCCGGTACTGTTCGCATTTCCTCGGAGTAAAACTTGAGTTGTCCAGATGGTTTAATCAAATACAGAAAAACGGTCGAATCATCTTTATCCGCTAAATATTGCTTATAATTATATTGCGAAGTTAACGTCGTCTGTCTAAAGACATAATGGTTATCCAACTTATCCAATAAATCTTCCATCGTAAATTTTTTATCAAATAAAATACGCCCGCCAACTCTAGATACAACTGTTGCTTCTTTACTCAATTGATCGAATGGGCTTATTTTAAACACATTTGTTCGACCATACTCCGGCATAAATGTCGTACACACTAATGAATTAAACGCATGATCATCCGTTGCAGCCAGCAGATACTCAAAAGGGATCGTGTCTAAGTTGTATTCGGTTTGCTCAGACAAAATATTCCCATGGTAAAAATTAATCCCGGCCTCACGTACGGGGCGAAGTCTTTCCCATGAAGAATCAACAATAATGACTGGAAAATTCGCCTTGGACAACGATTTTGCTAACTCCACTGTAAATCGATTTGCTCCAATGATCAAAGCTCCTGGTTTTCCTTCCATAGATAGATGTAGCTTTTTTGATAACCAGCCAATCGAAAAACCATGTGCCACAACGGTAAAGAAAACAAGACCAAAGGTAAGGGTAGTTAAAATATGTGCATCCTCATAACCCTGTTCGGTTAAAACACCCGCAAAATAGCCAGACACCGTTAGTGCTACAATTCCTCTTGGAGCAATCCATCCTACTAATGCTTTCTCATTAAAGGATAGGCTTGTTCCAATGGTTGAAAGGAAAATCGATAATGGTCTAACGGCAAACATCATTAACAAAACATAACCGATAATATTGGGGCTAAAAATTTGCAGCAATGTCTCTAATTGTAAAGATGCAGTTAACATGATGAAGATCGTGGAAATAAGCAAAATAGAGATATTTTCTTTAAAATGGCGCATATCTGAAATAGAACTGATTCCCATATTAGCTAGCGTAATTCCCATTGCGGTAACGGATAACAAGCCCGTTTCATGAACAATCTCATCCGCAACTGTAAAACAAAGAATCACGACAATAACGACAGCTGGCGACTTTAAAAATTCCGGAATATGCCCGGTTTCAAACATCCAGCCAATCCCTTTTCCACATGCCCAGCCAAAGATAGCAGCAAATATGGAAGCAGCAAAAAATAGTAACAGTTGGTTTATATCTGGATTTGTTGCCGTTAAAAAGGTGATAATCTCAAAAGCAAAAACGGCTAGTAATGCACCAATCGGATCAACGATAATCCCTTCCCATTTCAGGATTTTTGCAGGCCTTGCCTTTAACTTGGATTGACGTAACAATGGCATAATAACTGTTGGGCCAGTAACAATAAACAAGCCGCCAATCACAAATGCAACGGCCCAGGAAAGCCCGGCAATATAATGGGCAGTAAGAGAGCCGAGAATCCAGGCGATAAATGCACCAACTGTAGAAATGCGAAATACCGGCTTACCAAGCCCTCGCAGCTCTTTAAAATTTAAATTTAAACTGCCCTCAAATAATATAATAGCAACAGCTACAGAAATGATCGGGCTATATAAATTACCAAAGTCTTCCTCAGGATTCATAATACCTAAAACAGGCCCAGCCAACAGACCTGTGATCGACATTACAACAATTGCCGGCATTCGATAACGCCATGCAGCCCATTGTGAACCAATCCCTAAAAGACCTATTAGCATGATTTCAAATAATAAAGACGGAACCATGTCATACCCCCTAGTTTAAATATTATTATAAGGCGCCAATATTGAATTCATTCCATCCCCAATAATGACTCCCTCACTTCTTGGATCGCGAGTAGGTTTCTGCTAAGGCAACCTTAAAAATATAAATCTAAGTTGTGCTAGCGAAACGAGCTAGAAAACCCAGACTATGCATTCCTTTTTAAAACACCTTTCCAAAGTTTTATACTTTACTTATAGCGCAAGAAAGCTTGGCTATCTTCAGCCCCTGACGTTTAGCAACCTGTTCGTTGCACTTATACATTTTAAACGCATAAGATAAAAACATTTTAAAGGGGAATAGCAAGAATGTAAACTGTTTTATAGAAACATGATTGTAAAATAATAATTGCAAACTTTTTTTCTTTTTCATGTATTTATTGACAATTAAAACAAACTACTGTTATTATAGTTGCTGCTTTGCATTATTTTTCAGAAAATAACGTCCAAATGCTTTAGCAGTAACCTTAAGGATTCAAGCACTTTTATTTTTATTGTCAGTTAATTTGGAAAAATTAGTTTATTATTTATTTTATTTTTATATTTTAGAAAGAGGGAAAGAAATTGAAAAAAGATACGTTTATCGTCGGCTTTATGTTATTTGCCTTATTTTTTGGTGCCGGTAATTTAATCTACCCACCTGTATTAGGGGTGTCTTCAGGTTCTTCATTTTTCTCAGCCATTGTAGGATTTATCATGACTGGAATCGGGCTCCCTATCCTTGCTGTTACTGCTATTTCCTATGTAAAAGAAGATGCTAGGGAATTAGGTAACCCCGTACACCCGTTATTTGGACTATTTTTTACTTGTCTTGTTTATTTAGCGATCGGACCTTTTTTTGGAATTCCTAGAGCTGCTACAGTAGGTTATGAAATGAGTATCGAACCTTTTCTAACAACAGCCTCCTCAGAAAGTTTATGGTTGTTTACAAGTATATTTTTTCTAGCTGTTTTTTTAGTGAGCCTAAATCCATCCAAAATGGTTAACCGAATTGGCCAAATTTTAACGCCGATCTTATTGCTCTCGATAGCCATCCTTGTCATTGGTGGCCTTCTTTTATTTGATAAACCACTGCAGCCAGCTACAGGAGATTATAAGGAAAGCCCGTTTTTCACTGGTTTTATTGAAGGTTATTTAACAATGGATGCCATAGCAGCTTTAGCATTCGGGATTATTGTTGTACAAACATTTAAAGAACGTGGACTTTCATCTCGACAAGCGCTAATTAAAGCTACGTTAAAGGTAGGATTTATCGCCGGAATAGGCTTAATCATTGTTTATACTACTCTCGGTTGGATTAGTGCGAAATTGCCAAAAGGGGAACTGTTTGCAAATGGTGGCGAGATATTGTCTCATGCTGCTACAAGCATTTTTGGCACCTCAGGTACATTATTACTTGGGATTATCGTTACATTAGCCTGTTTTACAACATCTGTAGGACTCGTCGTTGCAACTGCTCAATTTTTCGCAAAAATCAGTCCACTATCATACAAATGGCTTGCGGTTATTATTACACTAGCAAGTTATTTAATTGCTAATCAAGGACTTAATACGATTATTCGCTTTTCTGTTCCAGCATTAGTATTTTTATATCCAATCGCTATTGTGCTGATTCTGTTAACATTTATGCAACCTTTATTTGGTAGTAGGAAAGCTGTTTACCGAGGAACTATTCTATTTACTTCCATTGTGAGCTTGTATGATGGCTTACAAGAGTTAGAAGTAACCATTCCACTAGTTGCTGATTATTTTGCCGTGCTTCCATTTAGCAATATTGGATTAGGCTGGCTGGTACCTGCTCTAATCGGGGGTGTCCTTGGCTGGATTCTATCTCTATTTCGACAACATCGACCTCTTCATGAACAGGGGTAAGGGATCCCTATGAAAGCAAATTACTTTTTTACAATCCAAAGATCAGTTATCCTAACCTTTTCAGCTAAACCAAAGGGGATATTATGTTAAGATAAAGGATGTAAAGGAGGACGCTCCAAATGGGTGTACGAGAAGAAAAATTATTACAGACCTATTTTGGTTATGAGCATTTTCGACCAGGCCAACAAGAAACCATTAACCATATTATTAACAGAAACAACGTTCTTGCTGTCATGCCAACTGGCGGAGGAAAATCAATTTGCTATCAAATTCCTGGTCTAGCTCTAGAAGGAACAGCTATTATTATTTCACCACTCATTTCATTAATGAAAGATCAAGTTGATTCCTTACTTGCATTAGGGATTGCCGCAACTTATATTAATAGCTCATTGTCCATGGAGCAACAGCAGACTCGCCTTAAAGATATTGCTTTAGGCAGGTATAAATTTGTATACGTGGCACCAGAGCGTTTTGATTCGAATTCATTCATTCGTGTGCTAAAGCGAATTCGAATATCGTTAATTGCTTTCGATGAAGCACATTGCATTTCGCAATGGGGACATGATTTCCGTCCTAGTTACCGTTCCATTATTCCTCAGTTGCAACAGTTATCTGGTAACCCAATTATCATAGCTTTAACAGCGACGGCAACGGAGGAAGTTATTGAAGATATACAGCAGCAGTTACATATTCAGTACGTTGTTAATACAGGATTTGAAAGAAAAAACTTATCCTTTCATCTTATTAAAGGAAGAGATAAACTGTCGTATATCCGCTCCTTTCTACAAAAAAGAGAAGGAGAATCAGGAATAATTTATACGGCTACCCGAAAACAAGCAGACACACTTTATGAACGATTAATGAAACAAGGATATGAAGTTAGCAAGTATCACGCCGGATTAACAGAATGGGAAAGAAAAACTGCTCAATCTTCGTTTATTCATGATGAAAAACAGTTAATGATAGCAACCAATGCCTTTGGGATGGGGATCGACAAATCCAACGTTCGTTTTGTTATTCATTATGCCATGCCAATGAATATAGAATCGTATTATCAAGAAGCTGGAAGAGCTGGAAGAGACGGCGAGCCAAGCGATTGTATTTTGTTGTTTTCCCCTCAGGATGTACAAATGCAAAAATTTTTAATTGAGCAGTCTTTCATGGATGAGCTAAAAAAACAGGGAGAATATCGAAAGCTACAAGCAATGATTAATTATTGCCATACACATAGCTGCTTAACATCGTTTATTTTAAATTATTTTCATGAAACAAATCAGCAGACGAACTGCGGACGCTGCAGTAATTGTGTGGAGCGCCAAGAACAAGTCGATATCACGGAAGAAGCACAAAAAATCCTATCTTGTGTGAAGCGAATGGATGAACGATTTGGTGTAGGTATGACTGCAAAAGTACTAAAAGGTTCGAAGGATAAAAAAATAAAAGAATTTGGACTGAATCGGTTGTCTACGTATGGAATTCTCTCTTCCTACACAGAAAAAGAACTAACCGAGTTCATTCATTTTTTAGTAGCTGAACAAGTATTAACAATTGAAGAAGGAAAATATCCAACTTTACGGTTAAACAAGGAATCGGTAGCTGTATTAATGGGAAAGAAAACGGTAACCATGTTTACTGCCTCCGTTCCAGTAAATGAGGCTGCTGACTACCATGAAGATTTGTTTAACATGCTGCGCAAGTTACGAAAACAAATTGCCGATGAAAAAAACGTCCCGCCGTATGTGTTATTTTCCGATGTAACATTGAAGGATCTAAGCAGATATTTACCAGAAACAAAAGATGAAATGCTCATGATCAAGGGTGTAGGAGAAAAGAAGTTCGAGCAATTTGGGGAAGCCTTTTTGAGTGTGCTTCTAGACTGGAAAAGAAACCATCCCGATGTAAAAAAAGTAATTCCCATTCAAAATGCTCCTGTCCAAAAAAGAGACTCTCATCGACCGGATGACCGCCCAAGTCACTTAGTTAGTTACCAAATGTTCCAATCTGGCAAGTCGATTAAGGATATTGCTATTATACGTGAATTGTCGCTACAAACTGTCGAGACACATTTATTTAAAGCGTTCAAAGATGGATATCCAATTGCATGGGAAATCTTTTTTACACCAGAGGAAGAAGATACTGTCTTAGAAGCTAGAGACAAACTGGATGCTTCCAAACTGAAACCGTTAAAGGAGTCACTTCCCGAAACATTTGATTATACAAAAATTAAAGCTGTTCTAACAAAAAATGGATATATGTAAGAGGTAAGCCATTCTCAATGAACAAGAGAACTTTAGGCTAGACAACAACGCTACTAACAGTTATTTACAACATAGAAGTAAAGATAATTTCTAGAACAAAAGCTAGAAGCGCATTAGGCAGCCCCCACCAAGTGCTGAAACTCCAACAAAGAGGCTGCTCGCGCCTCAGGAGAAATGAAGCGACCCCGAGGAGCTAGGCACTGAAACTGATGTGGATAAATTATTATTCAAAAATTATCCACAATGAACAAAGTTTATAGTCTCCTAAACAATTAAAAAACAACCAATCCATCTCTTTTAACCAAATCGATTGGTTGTTTTCATCTTTAATTTTCTATTTCCACGCCCATGTTCCGTTCCGAAATACTGGTTCAATCGTACCATCCTGAAGAACACCATCAATATTTAAATGCTCTGAGCCAATCATAAAATCTACATGTGCCAGGCTATCGTTTACTCCATGTTGATCAAGCTCTTGTTCATTCATGGAAGAACCACCCTTCAGATTAGTTGGATATGCCTTTCCAAGGGCGATATGACAAGACGCATTTTCATCAAACAATGTGTTATAAAAGATTAAGCCTGATTGTGAAACTGGTGATTCATGCGGTACAAGTGCAACCTCTCCAAGGCGCTTCGATCCTTCGTCAATATTTAGGATTTGTTCTAACACAGCTTCTCCCTCTTCAGCTTGAAAGTCGACTACTTTACCTTCCTTAAAAGTTAAACTGAAACCGTCAATTAAACTGCCGCCATAATTAAGTGGTTTGGTGCTGGCCACTGTTCCATGAACGGCATACTTATGTGGAAGAGAGAACACTTCTTCTGTAGGCATATTTGGGTTAAATGTTACCCCCCCCTCTGTTTGTGCAGACCCACCTTTCCATATATGTCCTTCTGGAAGTTCCATTTCCAAATTAGTACCTGGTGCCGTAAAAATTAACTTCTTATAGTTCTTCTGATTTAATTTTTCCCGTACTGTTCTTAGTCGTTTATTATGAGCATCCCAAGCAGCAATTGGGTCTTCCTGGTCAACTCGAACTATTTTTACGATTGCCTCCCATAAACTTTCAACTGCTTTTTCTCGGGACTTATTTGGGAAAATCTTTTGCGCCCAGTCTCCAGTTGGGATCGAAATAATTGACCAGGCGATCCGGTCGTTCATCGTATATTTTCTATAGTTTTTCATGGCTTCTGCTGCAGCTTTATTCGCTTTGGCAACTCTTGTAGGATCAATCCCCTCTAGTAAGTCCGGATTCGTAGCTCGAATATTTAATACAGCTGCTCCATCTTCGGCAAAACTGTCATGAAGCTTAACCTTCCAATCAGGAAAACTTGCGATGACTTCATCCGGGGCATGTTCAAATTTTAGTCTTGTCAGCTCATCATCCACCCAATTAATATGTACATCTTTTGCTCCCATTTCATATGCTTTTCGGGCAACGATTCTTGTAAATTCAGCACCTTCAATAGGCGCATTTATCATAAGGGCTTGACCTTGTTGTAAATTTACACCTGTTTTTAATGCTAATTCAGCATATTTTTCTTGTGTCCGTTGACTAACCATTACCTTACCTCCACTTAAATTATTTCACACTAATATTATTTCACAAACCCAAAAAAATTACCAAAAAATATTGTGCATTAATCAACAAAGTTCTTTTATCTTCCAGCAAAAACCATATTAAAGACTGTTTCCTCCCGTTTCGAATGATGGTATTAATATATAAGAATTTTATTACAGAGAACACGTCAAATGCGAATAATGGGTGTAGTCAATTAGTTAAAACTAGAAGCACTCGTTTAGCTACGTACAAATTGGAGCGTATTTTAACGAAATAAAGGAAACTGTGACATGAGGAAGTTCATGTTGACTTATCTGGGAAGAAAATCGAAGTTGCTAGTCGTTCGAGCACATATGCTAGACGGAGCTACTTTCAAAAAGATATCCTTCATATAAAGTGAATCCTCAATCAGCGGTTTTCTTTTATCCCCCACTGACTGTTAGAATGTACAACATCAAGCATTTGATTTGCAGTTAGATCCTCCACTTATCTTTCTAGGGTTCGCCTTGTAGCATAGAAGAGCAGGTTATCTTTCCAGTTACATGCTGGGAATGAAAAAGATATGTTTCCTAGACATTTTAAGAGAGTAGATGATACTTACCTTATTATCACTGGATTAGCCCTCTATACTAAACTTTACGTGTTATTTAGAATATGTTAACCTAATAATAGGTTACTTTTCGTAATAACTGTTTCAATTGTTGGAATAGATACGATCTGAGGTGATAATGATGGAAAACCTTTGTCCGCGCTTTGAAAAGGCTATGGGCCTTTTAAGTACACGCTGGGTAGGGCTTATCCTTTTTGATTTATTAAAGGGAACCAAACGTTTTTCTGAAATGGAAGCTGACTTGCCAATTAGTGGAAGACTGCTTTCTGATCGACTAAAAATGTTAGAAAAAGAAGGCATTGTAACACGGGACATATATTCAGAATTCCCTGTGCGAATAGAGTACTCTTTATCTGAAAAAGGCAAAGCTTTAGCACCCGTTATTGAGGAAATTCAAAATTGGGCAGAGAATTATATCTCTTTAGACGAGTTAAATGAAAACACAAAATAAGAATTCCAACAGGATTTCTCTTTTCCTTCATGTATGTAGCAAAAATTTAACATAGCTCCCTTTAGCGTGATATTCGAGGAGTATGGATAAAGCAAAAGGTGCGAACTCTTTTAAAGGAGTTCGCACCTTTCATTAATCATGATCAGACACTTGATCGCGCCCCCAATAAGTAATCCCGTCTTGATTATCTAGTACATCACGATAAAACACTGGATCTTTTCCTTGTTTCCGTTGCCTGCGATAATCTTGCAATGCTTGATTAGCAATTTTAAACAATCTTGCAATGGCGTATAAGTTAATTAATGCCATAATGGCCATTGTCAAATCGGCTAATGCCCAAACAAAGTCGAAGGTAGCTATCGCACCAAAGGCTACCATCGCTAATACTGCAAGGCGGTATAAAAATAAACCTATCTTGCTATTGCGAATGTAGGCGATATTTGTTTCACCATAATAATAATTTCCTAAAATGGAGCTGTAAGCAAATAAAAGGATGGCAATGGCTATAAAAGCGCTCGCCCAGTCGCCAATATGAAATGCAAACGCGTTTTGTGTGATTTGAATGCCATCGGCTTTGCTCCCTTCGTAACCGCCAGCTGTAATAATGATAAAAGCAGTAGCACTACAAATTAAAATAGTATCAAAGAATACTCCTAACGCTTGGATTAAACCTTGCTTTACTGGATGCGTTACTTCAGCAGTCGCAGCAGCGTTTGGTGCACTTCCCATACCAGCTTCGTTGGAGAAAAGACCTCGTTTAATTCCCATCATAATCGCTGCACCAAATCCACCGCCAGCTACTTCACGGATTCCAAATGCATTCGTAAAAATAACGGAAATCATATCAGGAATTGCAGTAATATTTGCGATTAAAACATAAATTGCCAAACCAATGTATAAGGTTGCCATGATCGGAACAATAATTTGCGACACGTTGGCTATGCTTTTTAATCCACCAAAAATAACAACAGCTGTAAAAATAAATAAAATAACTGCAATTACGTTTTTACTGATAGCAAACTCATTTTCAAATGCTAAGCTAATTGTATTCGATTGAACAGAATTAAATACCAGTCCGTAAGTAAATGTTATTGTAACCGCAAATAATACTGCAAGCCATTTGTTATTCAAACCCTTTTCCATGTAATAGGCCGGTCCACCATGATATTGTGTCTTATCGGGAACTTTATATATTTGTGCTAATGTACTCTCTACAAATCCAGAAGCTGCTCCTAACAGAGCAATAAGCCACATCCAAAATACTGCACCGGGCCCACCAGTAGCTACTGCCGCTGCAACACCAGCCATATTTCCTGTACCGACTCTTGATGCAGCACTGATTGCAAACGCCTGAAAAGAAGAGGTACCCTTCTTCCCTGAGGCACTAACTGCGCGTTTATCAGTAATCACGCGAAACATCTCAGGTAAAAACTTAAACTGGACAAATCCAGTTTTTATCGTAAACCAAAGTCCTAAACCTAATAAAACAGCAATCAACACATACGTCCATAATACGTCATTTACCTGACTTACTATGTTTTCTAAAAAAACCATTTTCGTATCCTCCTTCTGCTTACAACAAGGACTTCGTTGTAAGACTGCTTAACATAAAGATCGTGTAAATTTATCTCAGGACATCCCTCCTTTAAAATGGAAGATTTTTATTTCTAAATACTCTTTATTTGCTAAAAATAAAAAGACCTTCCAAACCTATTTTTAATATTTTAAACCAAAATCCTTACTGATTCCATGGATAATCTGTCCCAAAAATCTCTGCGAATTCTCTTGATGGCATTTGTCGCTCTCTCTGTTGTGCAGCACGGATCGAGCTGATTTTTTCATATCGGTTTGGGGACTCATACAAGGTACCGGACTTGGGTTACCATCTTCATCAATTGCCACAAACCTTTAGAAAAACTTGGCTTGTCGTCAAGTCCTTAGCGAAAGCTATCGTTTTTCTTATACGATAAAGTGAAACTTCATTTCTTGGTATGCTTTTCCTAAGAAATGTTAGATGAGCCAATCGGGCATTTAGGTGCTGTTTTCTCCAATTTAAACTTCTCGGAAGTTGTGGTTTTCCCCTTATATGCGGGATAAAGCCTAAAGTTTTATACTTTCCTATAGTGCAAAAAGCAGTCGAGCAAACATGTCTTTCGCCGGTTCGAAAGTTTTCTGTCACTGTTTTTATAAATACTTCCGTCGACGTAGGATATGTCCAGGTGACAAACGCCTCTACACAAATGAATGACCATTTTTGACAGGAAATAAAAAATCAACAGAGGCAGTTGGCATGCCTAGGAGGCTGCAATCGCCGCTCCATCACCCATATGAGCCATCCGTTTACCACCAAAAGTGTAACGTAAGAATTCGCGTCTGGCGGTAATACATAAGATGTTCCTAATAGCTAAAGATTTGGCACATGTCTTCTTGTTCATGTTATCACCTCTTAAGTATTTAGTTGATGCTTACAATACTGGTGAAAGAAGTCGAGAAATGGATTCTTTAAAACGAATACCTATGGAGCGCTGACGGTAAAGATTTTTCGACATTTGTGTAGATAGCATCATGTCCTTCTCAAATTCAAAGACTAACCGCTGAGCCAGGTCCTGATCATATAAAAATGCATTCACTTCAAAATTTAAACGAAAACTGCGAACATCAATATTTGCAGTTCCCACGGAAGCAATTTTCCCATCAACGACAATTGTTTTTGCATGTAAAAAACCATTTTGATAAATAAAGACCTCTGCGCCTGCTTCCAGTAAGTCTCCAATATAAGATAAAGTTGCCCAATAGACAAATGGATGATCCGGCTTGTTTGGAATCATAATTCTTACATTAACTCCGGACAACGAAGCGATTCTTAGTGCATCACGTAAACTCTCATCGGGTATAAAATAAGGAGTTTGAATATAAACATATTCTTTTGCACTCATAATCATTTTAATATAACCATTTTTGATCTGTTCCCAGTCAGAATCCGGCCCACTAGAGACAATTTGTACCCCCACATCGCCAGTTGGAACGGAACTATAATAACGATTTTCATATAAAATATCATTACGGGAAGCCTGATTCCAATCCAAGATAAAGCGCGTCTGCATCTGATGTACCGCATCTCCATAAATACGTAAATGCGTGTCACGCCAATATCCAAACTTTTTCTTCTTTCCTAAGTATTCATCACCAATGTTAAAACCACCAATATAGCCTATTTTGCCATCAATAATTGCTAATTTACGATGATTTCGGTAGTTTATTTTAAAATTGATCTTTGGTATTTTGGGCGGAAAGAAAGCTTCCACCTCTACTCCAGCCTTACGTAGCCGCTTAATGTATTTGCGCTTGAGCGAGCGAGAACCCATGTCATCAAACAAAACGCGTACTTCAAGCCCTTCTTTTGCTTTTTTAACTAAAATATCGGCAATTCGCTGACCAAGATTATCACTACGAATAATGTAATAGAGCAAATGAATATGATCTGTTGCCGCTTTTAAGTCCTCGATTAAAGCTTCAAACTTTTCAGCTCCATCCGTAAATATCTTCACACTGTTATTATGCGTAAAAATAGCATCATCATTTCGTAAATGTAAATAAAATAAATCCTCATACTCAGCGATGTCTTCATTTTTATATGCGAATGTACCTTCTTCCAGTGCACGCAGTTGGGCTTGTACGGCTGCCTTCACACCAAGCCTGCTTTTCGTGTCCCATGTAAAGATTCTTCGTTTACTGATAGGCTTTCCGAAAATTAGATACAAAAAAAATCCTGCAATTGGGATAAACAATAGAACCATTAACCATGCCCATGTGGAACTTGCATCCTTCCGCTCTAGAAAGACGATAGAAATTCCTAATGTAATATTAAAAATTAACATGGAACCAAATAAATAAGACATAATTTCCATTTACTTATGATTCCCCTTCCCATAAACTATTACTCCCTAACAAAAATTGGATGATAATGACAAACATTTCACCAATAATATAGCATACAACAACAATTGTCGTTAGTTTCAATTATAAAACGACTTTAATTTCTAATATTTTATTAGAAAAACTTGGCTTGTCGCCCAAGTCTCTATGGCGAAAGCTATCGTTTATCTTATACGATAAAGTGAAACTTCATTCCGTGGAATGCTTTTTACACGGAATGTTAGTTTGAACGAATCGGGCATTTAGGTGCCGTTTTCCCCCACTTTGACCCTTTGTATCAACTAAAGGCTCTTGAAGCAGGAGTCTTACGGCACCTTACATGCGGGATAAAGCCTAAAGTTTAATGCTTTTTCCTATAGTACTAAAGAAAACGTGACCAGCACAAGACTTTCGTGCAGATTATTGGCTTTCTTTCACTTATACAGTTGGCATTTAAAATTTCATTACGTCCTAAATTTGCGTTAAAACGCTAGCGCATTTTATTTTTACTACTCGACTAATTAACTTATTCTTCACAATCTTAGATATCACGCTAAAATAGTCGGTTTCTTTATTATACGTTATTGTCTTGTTTAATTCCCACTTTATGTATAAGGTAAATAAGTAGGTGTTACGTTTCATGCAAAAGAGCCTGCAACTAAAACTATACTTATTGATCGCAAGCTCCATAACACGGATTTTAAAAAGTCCATGGGAAAATTCAACGGCATCATTAAAGCATTCACCAATTACATTCAATAGTTAATATTCATTTAAACGTGTTAATTCATTAATTAATAAATCAACAATTAAGAAAAATCCAATCCGCGATATTTTATCATTTTTCTTTGTATCATTGTTATCAGAGTAACAATATAAGTTATCGTTTGTATATTTAGTTAATTCATTTGTTTGAAAAGAAGTAATACTAATTATTTTTGCTTTTTTAAAATGTACTTTTTTTGCTGTATTAATAATCTTTTTGGTATTTCCCGACATAGAAATAAATATAACCATATCGTTTTTTGCCACAAAGTTTGTAAATAGTTCAGATAGATTATAATCTTTTATAAAAATACATTGAATTCCGATTGATAATAAAAGATGCTCTAAATAATAACCTACTGCCTTACTAGTGCCTCTAGCCATAATAAACACATTTTCCGATGTTTGTATTTTTTTAGCACAATTTTGGAGCATTTCTTCACTAACAATAGATAATGTTTTATTTATACTTTGATCTAATATTTCACGGTAAGATAAATCACTATGTTTTTGATCAAGTACTTTATCTTTTACAGATTGATTAATATGATATTTTAATTCCTTGTACCCACTATAACCCAGTTTTTGAGCAAGATTGATTATCACTGTTTTTGATACATAAGTGGTTTCCGCTAAATCGTTTATCTTCATGTAAGGGATAACATCCATATGTTCAACAATATAGTTCAAAACCTTTCGTTCACTCGCCGTCATCTCTTCATAATTATCTAAAAAATTCAACATGTTTCATTCCTCAATCCATTCAAATATTTCCTGTTATCTGGCTATGTTCTTAGACAAATTGCTACGATTTAGTATAACACGTTAAACTATTCTCACCAGTGATTTATGGATAAAGTGAAACTTCATTCAGCCTCCTACTGAATATTAGTACCTCAGGGGGTATGACCTAAAGGCCCTTGAACGAATCGGGCATTTAGGTGCCGTTTTCTCTCACTTAGACCTTTTGTATCAACTCAAGATTTTGAAGTGGGAGTCTTACGGCACCTTACATGCGGGATAAAAACATTCATACAAAATGACATTAACCCTTCTTACATCTAAGTAGGAAGGGTTAATGCCGTCAGTTATACTTATTTAATATCTCTTCTTTAACTTCTTTTGCTCTACTGGCTTCCTTCTCCGCTATTGTAACGGAAAGCCCGATATAGTTTCTCGGGTCAATCATCTCTTTAATTTCTTCATCTGTAAAGTCACTGGCAATCTTTTCATTTGCTTTTAAATTAGCAAAGAAGTCTTCGCCCCCCGCAGCAGTCTTCATTGCAATTTCATACATGAGTGAATGCGCTTGATCTTTACCCAGTTTTTCTGCTAATTTCATCATCACATATTCACTATTATCCAATCCCTTGTTACGTAAAGCATTATAAAGCATCCTGTCTTTATGAACGACTATTGTTCTTGTTAATTCCTCACACCGTAATAAAACCTCCGTAATTAATTCCATTGCTTCTTCAAGCAAACCATCGAATAGCATATAGGAACTGCTATCCCCTTCATATGGACGTACTGCTGAATACATTCCGACTCCAGGTAAAGAATACAGTTTTTGAGAGTTTGCAATAATCCCTTTAGCTAGTTTCGGATTAATTTTATGTGGCATGGTACTGCTGCCGATCGTACCCTCACTAAATCCTTCTGAAACCTCTGCTATTTCTTCCAATGTTGTACTATATACTTCTTCAGCTATTTTATGGCAGACATTGGCTAGTAATGACAAGTTCATCATATACTCTAATTTATGTGTACTTATATTTCTTGAAGGAACTTCCATCGGATACATTCCTACTAACTCAGCAACACGCTCTTGTACTTGAATGCCAACTTCCGGCATGGAACTAAATGTACCTACAGCCCCTCCCATCATAATTTTAAAAACCCTTTTTTCTGCTTCTGCCATACGTTCATAGCAATGAATAAATTCGCTAATCCATACCGAAACCTTATACCCATATGTAATAGGAATCGCATGTCTCCCATGGGTTCTTCCAGGCATTACCGTATCCTTATTTTCATATGCCAAAGCACTTAAATTACCTAAAATTTTACCGATTATTTTCATAAACTGATGATGTGCTTTTTTTAGAATATAAAGTTGTGAGCTTTGTTGTATATTTTGTGTTGTTATCCCATAATGAACATACTTTCCACTATTTTCTGGACAAGCTTTTACTAATACCTTTAAAAAAGGAACAAAACCATGTCCTATTTTTTTATATATTTGATCCATTTCTGCAAAATCGATATTTTCTATTTTAGCTGCTTGTTTAATATCGTCTGCCGCTTTTTGGGGAATAAATCCGTATTCAGCTTGTGCCTGTGCTAAAGCAGCTTCAAATAATAACCATGTTTTATATTTTTCCTCTTGTGTAAATAATTTTTTTATACCTTGATCATCCATTGTCTTACTTTTTGAATCATATAATGCTCTCATTTATCTCTCTCCATTTTAGTTTCGTATTTCATCATCAACCGCATTTTTTACAAATTCAACTTGGGGACCATACACAACATGAATATGTTTTGCCGTTGGAAAGAAAAATCCTGTACACCCAGAGGTAGTTAATAAATCTTTGTCGATAACCCGAACATCTTTTAAATCGATCCGTAGTCGGGTAATACAATTATCGACATTTAAAATATTTTCTTTTCCTCCTAATGCTTTAACGACAATTCCTGCAATATCACCATAACGTTTTTCCTTTAATAATGAGTTATCCAAATTTTGCTGTTCTTCGCGTCCAGGAGTTTTAATATCAAAGCGAACGATAGCCCAACGAAACAAAAAATAAGTTACGATAGCTAACCCTGTACCAATCAATACAAGAAAAATCCAATTTGTTTTTTCATAAAGCAATCCGAAAATAGTAAAATCAAAAATAGTTCCACGTATATATCCAATCGCCACCCCTGCAAAAGATAATAAAACAGCACCAATTCCAACAATAAAAGCATAAACAACATATAATAATGGAGCTATAAATACGAATGTAAATTCTAACGGTTCGGTAACATTACCAAGAACAGCAGTTAAGACCATTGTAATTAACATTGATTTGACGTAGGCTTTATTTTCTTTATAAGCCGTTTTATACATTGCAAAAGCAATCGCCGGAAAAATAAATAACGTTACCAACATTTGCTGCTGTGCCATAAAACGAGTTAGCTTTGGCATCATCGACCAATACTCACTATTAGGCCCTTGATTAAATAAAATCTCTGTCATCGCAGGGACAACTCCTACATACGTTTCACCATCAATAACATATGACCCTCCAGCCTCCGTGAATCTAAACAGAACATTCCACACATGATGAAGCCCAAAGGGAATAAACAATCTTTCTCCTGCAGCAGTAAAGAACGGACCAACTACACTTAAATATACGGCAGATAAATTCGTTAAAAGTCCTACAAACAATGACCAGATAAAAGGAATCACCAGGCCAATGACGGTCATGAGACCAATTGTAATAATCGGGACGGATTTTTTTCCCGAAAAGAATGCAAAAGCCGTTGGCAGTTCTAGATTATAAAACTTATCCGTTGCCCAGGCGGCTACTAATCCGGTGATGATCCCCCCTGCCGCATTAATATTCATTGTTTGAATACCTAATACTTCTATTTGGCCAAATTGAGTCATGATCTCCGGATCTGCCATTTTACCAGTTACGGTTAGCCAAACATGCATTGCAATGATTAAAGTTAAATAACCAGTTGTAGCGGCAAAGACAGATATCCCCTTATCTTTTTTACTCATTCCATAAGCTACACCCATTGCAAATAATAATGGGATATTATCAAACACGGCACTTGCTATTGTACGAATACTAATTAATACTGTGTTTACTACTTCATAGCCTAAAAAGGGAAACCTTTCAATCATATAAGTTTGAACCAATGCTCCACTAATTCCTAAGATCATACCAACTGGTGCCAGTACTCCAATTGGCAGGAGTAAAGTTCGCCCGAATCTTTGGATAGTATCACTGATTTTCCTCTTACTCATCCATTTAAACCTCCTCAACCAGCACTTTATATTTTATTTTATCAGCAAAATCAAAGATAAAAAGCGCTTTCATATCCTTTTAAATTACATAGGTAAACAAAAATGACCTAGATCACTTTTGTTATTACTAATGATTCAGTTATTTTCCTAACATTTCTTAAAGGCAACGATTATCTTCAGATTCATATATTTTATACACGCTTAACATAAAAAACGGCCTCAGCCCTATAAATAGAGCCAAAACCGCTTACAACTATGTTATTAAGATCCACTTCTTTTTGACAGGGCTTTTTCTCTTTGTTAAACATCTAAGGAGCCATAAAATTCGTTATCCGGTGTGTCGCTGACGTAGCTTTCCTTGTCCTTGAAAAATGGTGATGTATTGCTGACGTAGCCTTGCTTTGCAGTTTGAAAGGTGAATATGGATGTGACCTAAGCTTACCAGCAATTCTGCTGAATCATACCGTCATAAATCACATTTGTTCCCATTTTTATTGTCATCTCCCATAATATCTGCTTTTAGAATATGAAAAATATTCTACTCCTTTGTTTTAGAGGAACGACTATTTTCAAAAGCGCTTCATCCATTTGGTTAGAAATGTTCTGATACATAGTGTTAGTCCCTTTTCTTTAGTATTCCTTCACGATGTTACCTTTTTTAATAGTATTCAAATCTTTTAAACATCAATGCTTGATTATTTAATGAGACAACTCTAAAATAAATATAATTAGCCTAGCATAGGAAAGCTAGACTTTTGCTTACATACAATGGAAGAAGAAATCATATCCATACTCTATCCAAAGAAAGAAGGAGAAAAATGAATGATGTTTCTCAGATTAGATCAGGTAGTTTATATACAATAGGGGCATACGTTCTATGGGGATTTCTACCAATCTATTGGAAATTTCTTGATCATGTTTCACCTGGAGAAACGTTAGCTCATCGCATTATCTGGTCATTTATTTTCATGTTTATCATCGTTTTAGTTACCCGAAATTGGCATGAATTTATAGATGAATGGAAAACTTTGCTTCATGATAAACGGAAATTAATAGGCATTTCATTGGCAACTGTTGTCATTAGCCTTAATTGGCTAACCTTTATTTGGGCAGTAAATAGTAATCATGTTGTTCAAGCAAGTTTAGGTTATTATATTAATCCATTAATCAGTATTTTATTAGGAATCATTGTTCTAAAAGAAGCCTTTACCATGAGACAAACCGTATCGTTTATTCTTGCAACTATTGGAGTTCTGTATTTAACATTTAGTTATGGCACATTCCCTTGGGTTTCTTTACTGCTTGCAACTACCTTTGGACTGTATGGATTATTGAAAAAAAAGCTAGATATAAAAGCAATGACTGGACTAACCATAGAGACGATGCTTATTGTACCAATCGCTATTATTTATGTGGTTATGATTCCAGACCATGCTTTTCAAATAAACGAATTTTTTTCAATCACTAACTTTTTATTAATGGGAGCTGGAGTAATGACTGCTGTTCCATTATTATTATTTGCTAGTGGAGCAAAACGAATCACTTTAGGAATGATTGGCTTTTTACAATACATTGCTCCTACATTAATGCTTTTAATAGGTGTATTTCTCTATGATGAAGCTTTCACATCAGCCCATTTTATCGCTTTTTTATTTATTTGGGCTGCGTTAATAAACTATATGCTGTCGAGTTTTTATCATCCGTTTAGAAACAAACAGATGTCATCTTCTAAAACTACGAGTTGACATAAAGCCATTATACTCATATAATATTCAGTAATTTAACAATTGTATCTCTTATCAAGAGCGGTGGAGGGAATAGGCCCTGTGAAACCCAGCAACCTGAAAGCAATTCTGCATATTGCTTTTTACGGTGCTAAATCCTACAGATCATCTTGTAAATGATCTGAAAGATAAGAGGAGGAACGGAATGACCCAAACCCTCTTCTTATTAGGAAGAGGTTTTTTTATTTACCTCTTCTTCTCCTCAAGTGAGCAAAAACGAAAGGAGTCGGTTTGCAACGTCCAAACAGAAAACACGGCAACAGAAGGAACCGATGCTGACTAGGCATAGTCAAAATTTTATTTCTTAAGAACTGTTCACTCTTTCTTCATCAAAACTATTAGGGAGGAATAAGTAATGACAAATTTTCAAAAGCATGACAGGGAGACCGTATTACTACATGGAGGGCAAATACCTGACCCTACAACAGGATCAAGAGCTGTACCAATTTATCAAACGACATCTTATGTTTTTAACGATACAACACATGCACAAAACTTATTTGGATTAAAGGAAGCCGGCAATATCTACTCGCGAATTGGCAATCCTACCGTTGCTGCGTTTGAACAACGGGTAGCAGAATTAGAAGATGGAGTTCAAGCTGTTGCAACTTCTTCAGGAATGGCCGCCATTACATTTGCCATTCTTAATGTAGCAAGTGCAGGAGATGAAATTATCACAGATAGTAACCTTTACGGCGGTACTTACAATCTATTTGCGAATACATTGCCGCGTTATGGTATTCATGTAAAATTTGTTGATGGAACGAATCCGAACGAGGTTGAAGCAGCTATTACAGATAAAACAAAAGCTATTTTTGGAGAAACGATTACGAACCCAAGCCTTCATATATTTGATGTAGAAAAAATAGCTGCGATTGCCCATGCCCATCATATTCCACTAATTATTGATAACACATTTGCACCATATATCACAAAACCCCTAGCCTGGGGTGCAGATATTGTCGTACATTCGGCGACCAAATGGATAGGTGGACATGGTACCACGATTGGAGGTGTCGTCGTCGATGGCGGACGATTTAATTGGGATCATGAAAAATTCCCGGGATTTACAGTTCCAGATGAAAGCTATCATGGTCTAAGGTTTGTCGATGTGGGACCAGCTGCATTTGCTACAAAATTACGAGTTCAATTGTTACGTGACATAGGTGCCTGTTTGAGTCCTTACAATGCCTTTTTATTATTACAAGGATTGGAAACATTGCATTTGCGCTTGCCACAGCATGTCCAAAACGCCCAGAAAGTTGCTGCATATCTGAATAGCCATCCGGCAATTGAGTGGGTATCATATCCAGGTCTGGAAAGTCATCCATCCTATCATTTAGCTAAAAAATATTTCAGTCATGGTGCTGGATCGATTATTACCTTTGGTATCAAGGGAGGGCTAGAAGCAGGTCGTACGTTAATTGACAACATTGAACTATGGTCACATGTCGCTAATGTTGGTGATGCAAAATCATTAATCATTCACCCGGCATCCACCACCCATCAACAGCTGTCAACAGAAGAATTGGCAGCAAGTGGAACAACAGAAGAAATGGTTCGTTTATCTATCGGTTTGGAATCGATAAATGATTTGCTAAAAACATTAGATACTGCCATTTCCAAAGCAACTGGGAATGCTGAAACAATTGGATCTGATGAAGATGATGCCATTGAATGGTTACTCCATTCTCCATTCGCTAGAGAAGATGGGAATGTCCGTAAGAAAACGATTGTAGTATATGGGCTGGGACAGGCAAATAATAGCAGTAAAGAAAAAGTGAAGCAATTGGAAAAATTAGGATTTGATCTCGTCGAAGTTGGTAAAACCTTTCATTCAGAAACCCTTCCTCAATATGAAGAATTGTCTGCTATTCCAACGATAGTGGATGCAATCTGGTTTATTCAACCTGAGTTACCGGCTACTGTATTGCAACAGTTCATTAATAAAGATGGTAAGATTTTATGGATCGAACATCCAGATGCCAATCTTACTGTGTTAGAGAATGTAAAAGCTGTAGGAATACCGATTATTACCGGGAAGAATCCTTATGAGTTGGCTGTTTCTCTCCGAGGTAATCAAAAAAGTCTAGTTACCGTATAATGAATGATATCTTTTCAACATTATTTGCTGAGTTTGAAATTTTGGACGGATAGGAGCCAGATTACGGTCTCAAATTAAATCAAATTTCAAAATAAGAGAAGATCAAGCAATAGTAAAGATTCTGTTACCAGTTGAAGTTCGAAGCGGCAAAGTTTTTGAGTAGCAAGCTTGTACAGGACGTACTGACTTCTACGTTGCCCACAGGACGTGGGCACTTTTAGCAGAAGATCTATTAATAGATACATGAGTGCAAGCATCGCTTCCTTGAGACTCAATTCCACGCAGGAAAATTATTTTTTTCCAAGGTAGGGAGAAACAAACCGCTAACAAAGACTTGGCTAGCAGCAAAGCGCAGACCATAGCCTTAGTTGTACGTATACTTAGAACTTAAAAATTTTTAACTACGTTGAATGAACTTCAACGCTAAAAATTTATCCGTTCTAACGTGCGAAGAAACCGATGTTCATTTTTACCCTACTTTTTGAACAGCTTCTAAAATTCAATATTACTAAATTTAAAGGTTTACTTTATTATAAAATTGGAAAAATTATAAGTAACCTTCCCTTTCTTGATCGCCTTACAAATTTGGAGGCGATCTTTATTTTTCACAGATAGAAAGGTTTATAATAGTCAATTTGCGGTAAACTAAGAGTAGATGACCGAACTATATACATAACATATCATTTGAAGTTAACGAGTTTACCCCCTAATTAAATTTACACAATAAATACAGCAGCGGTGTGATTAAATATGCAAAAAAACAGTAAAAACAAGTACTTTTTTGGCTTAATCTTTATGCTGATTACTGGGATAGGGTTATTCATTCTGTTCCAATCGCCAATGGCTTTAACCAATAAAGATCAAGAAACAAATGGGCAGACAAAAGCATATGGAAAAGTGAATATAATAAAAGAACATAAACAGCGCTCATATCATACATCAGCATTAAAAAAAGAACAGCCAGTGATTAAATATTTTTCTGAACCGGTCTATATTACTGCGATTGGTGATTCGTTAACACAAGGAATTGGGGATGAAACGAAGCAAGGAGGATATGTAGGTGTTTTAGAGCAAATGTTCAACAAGCGCAAAAGTACTGGTACGTTTGATAATTTTGGTAAACGGGGCAATCGATCCGATCAATTGCTAAAAAGATTAAATGAACCAGCTATTAATTCCTCTATTCAACGGGCAAATATTGTATTAATTACCATTGGAGCTAATGATATTATGCAAGTATTGAAGGAAAATATCACAAATTTGGAAATGGACGATTTTACTACCGAGCGACAAAACTATGAAAATCGCTTAGTTAAAATCATTGGAAAAATAAAGCGTATCAATCCTGCTACAGACATTTATTTATTAGGCTTTTACAACCCCTTTGCGAGGTATTTTAAAGATATTCAAGAATTAGAAATCATAGCTAAAGATTGGAACACAACTGGCGAAAACATTACAAAAAAAATCGACCATACGTATTTTATACCTATGATGGATTTGTTTGATAATACTGCCAAAGAAGTATTTGCAGATGACAACTTTCACCCTAATCATCTCGGTTATCAGCTTATAGCCGAACGCGTACTGGAGTATATTAACAAAGAGAAAGAAGATGACTCATATGGGGAATAGGATTGAACAAAGGAAATGGAAGCAATGGTTTATAGCCTTATTATCTCTAAATATCATTTTGTTCCTGCTATTTCTAATATTTATTTTCTGGCCGGTTTCAGAAGTGGATTATCCTGATCCTTCTGCTAAGCCAAATAGTGAAAGCTCCGAGTTTGTAGTACGAACAACAAAAGAAAATTTGAACGAACTGGTTAATGCTTATATTGATCAGCTTTTAGAGGGAACAAATCATCGATATCGTGTTGAATTAGGTGAAGATGTGCATTTAATTGGAGAATTGCCGGTATTTTCTTCAACTGTTCCATTATCTGTCCATTTAGAACCATTTGTTCAAGAAAACGGGGATATTATTTTAAAACAAAGATCCATCTCCATTGGTTTATTGGCATTACCAAACCAAAAGATTATGGAGTATATTAAAAAATATTTGCCAATGCCAGAGTGGGTTATAGTTAATCCGAAAAAAGAAGAAATTTATCTTGCTGTTACCGATATAAAGCTAAAAAGCAACTTTCAGATTGAGGTCGAGCACATTGATTTAGAAGCAAATAATATAGCATTCAAATTTAGAGTGCCATATCAAACATTAGGAATTGAATAATCAAACTGTATCTTTTTATACCATGAGAACATGGATTCTCAGGTGTCAGGCATACTTACAGTAAGATAACTAGTTTGGAAAAACTTTGCTTTTTGCCATGTCTTTCTGGCAAAGCTATCGTTTTTCTTATACGATAAAGTGAAACTTCATTCCCGTGGAACGCTTTTCACACGGAATGTTAGTACCACAAGGGTATGACCTAAAGGCCCTTGAACACCAATCGGGCATTTAGGTGCCCTCCCACTTTGACTCTTTGTATCAACTCAAGATTTTTATGTGGGAGTCTTACGGCACCTTACATGCGGGATAAAGCCTAAAGTTTTTTACTTTCCTATAATGTAAAAAAGCCACCTTGTCTGGGAAGACTTTTCCTCAAAAAAACTTAGCTGGTACCAAATCTCTGTCTCCCATTTTTTCCACTTGCAAACGTAAAAATTTTTATTTTTTATCCCCCAAAACTTGATATGTCAAAAAAGAGACTGGGATTTCGTCCAGTCTCTTTTGAATTCAGTTTAACGGATTACAAACCGTTTTACCTTTGAAGATAATAAAAAAATAAATGATTGCTTCACTTTTGTTGACTCTATGTTAGTTTTATTCTGCTTCTTTTTACTATACGGATATTCTTCTAACACCCCTTGATAGATAAGCTCCATCCCTTTTTGTGCTCGAATATCTCCTGGTGTAACAAAACATGTTGGTTTAGCAAGACGGAAGCTTTTTACATCCTTTAAAACAGTAGCAACAAACTGTGAACAGAAAAATGCACATTTACGGTTAATCTCAATTTGTAGTAATATTCCAATCAAACCAATAAAATTATAACGATATTCCCGTTTTTGGCGCTCAATTCGTTTAATATGATCTACTATTTTTCTAAATTCCTCTCCTGTTACTATAAAGCGATAAACAGCACAGTTTGACTTTTTCAAAAAATCACTGTGAATATCCTCTCTTACAAACCCACCAATAAACGGATTCCTTGGCTGTTTACGTCCAAAGCTGTAAAGTTCATGTAACTCTTTATCAAATCCAATAGAAACATGATTTAAAGATTGTTTTGTAAAAAAGTTAATCGCTTTCGCTAAGTTTGTTCCCGTATCTGTAAAAAGAAAATAAATGGTTTTCTCACTCAATATCCAGTCCTCCTCCCCAGCCGTAAATGAAAGAACTAAGCTTCTCCCTTCTATTACTATATTAGAAAAAACTTGGCTTGTCGCCAAGTCTTTATGGCGAAAGCTATCGTTTTTTCTTATACTTTCCTATAGTACAAAAAAAAGCAAATTGCACAATTCTAATAAAAAGCTAATTTCTCTAAGTACAATTAAATGATAATGAAAGCTAATTACTACCATTCATTTATTTTACAATAAATTTTTGTTTTGTCGATGACTTCAATCACTTCATCAGACTTAAAAATACAATTGTCTATTTGATTGAATATCAACAACGTTATTTCATACGTTTTGATTAAACACAAACTTCAAAGATTTATTTTAATACAGTTTGGACAATTTTATTAGCATTGCTATTGCTTAATTCAACATATCCAAACACACCAAAAGTAATGATTAAGATTAAAAATAGTACAACAAGAATTTTCTTCATTGTCCTCTTCCTTTCCCTTCGCCCAAAGTAGAGATAGGGAGCGATTGGTTCTTCGTTTTTTCTACCTAGCATCTATATTCAGTATTAGAAAAACTTGGCTTGCCGCCGAATCTTTATGGCGAAAGCTATCGTTTTTTCTTATACGATAAAGCCTAAAGTTTTATACTTTCCTATAGTATAAAAAAGTTCACACGCTTAAACCATTGTTTTTGGTGACATTTTCGCAGGTAAATCTTACAAGTTTGCAACTTAAGCATAAGCAAGGAATAAAAGTGCATGTGCTCGTTTTTCAACGGATAAACCGGTTAGCTTTAGCTTTTGATGAGGTAAAAGAAAACATGCCTCTAAAACAGGGGTATGCCGACGCTTAAGCGGCAAGCCTGCTTTTCGTCGGCCTTCCTTTAGATTCGAGCCAATGTTAACTTATCACAGGAAGAGGAACAGGTTTGCTAGAAGCTTGAGCGCATAAAGGAAAACTTCATTCCGTAGGAGCTTTCTCCCACTTAGACCCTGTTGTATCAACTCAGGACTTGAAGTGGGAGTCTTACGGCACCTTACATGCGGGATAAAGGGAAACTTCATTTCTTGGTGTGCTTTTCCCAAGAAATGTTAGATGAGCCAATCGGGCATTTAGGTGCCGTTTTCTCCAATTTAAACTTCTCGGAAGTTGTGGTCTTACGGGACCTTACATGCGGGATAAACTAGACAACGAATCTATTACCGCAAAAAAATCTCCACGATGTAGAAACAGATATAGGTTCCCAGAAAGTTAACAATATGTTTACAACGATTTATTTTTTAAGTTTTTCTTAACTACTGTTTGTACGTATTCTTCCATTAAACATTTCGTATAAGTTGTGTTAAACTGAAAAAGAAACATGCTTTTATCCATTATTTGTTTAAAATATTTAGAAACTACATAAACTCACATAAAAGGAGGAAACAAGTAAAATGACAAGTAAAGCATTGGATTCTTTTTTAAATGAAAATATTGCAGATTTAAAAAAACGTGGTTTATATAATGAAATTGATCCGGTTGAAGGGCCAAATGGTCCAGAAATCAAAATAGGTGGAAGAATGCTAATTAACCTTTCTTCCAATAACTACCTTGGACTAGCTACAGATGAACGGTTAAAAAAAGTTGCAAAACAAGCGGTTGATTCTCATGGTGCCGGTGCAGGAGCTGTTCGAACCATTAACGGTACACTTGATCTACATCTTGAATTAGAAAAGAAGTTAGCAGCTTTTAAGGGAACAGAAGCGGTTATTTCTTACCAATCCGGCTTTAATTGTAATATGGCTGCAATTTCTGCTGTAATGGATAAGCATGACGCCATTTTATCAGATGAGTTAAACCATGCCTCAATTATCGATGGCTGCCGTTTATCAAAGGCAAAAATTATTCGCTTTAACCATTCGGATATGGAAGATCTTAGACAAAAGGCAAAAGAAGCTGTAGAGTCCGGTCAATATAAAAAGATTATGGTAATTACGGATGGGGTCTTTTCCATGGACGGCGATATTGCCAAGCTTCCGGAAATTGTTGAAATTGCTGAGGAATTTGACCTTATCACGTATGTCGATGATGCACATGGATCTGGTGTATTAGGTAAAGGTGCAGGAACAGTAAAGCATTTTGGCCTACAAGATAAAGTTGATTTCCAAATGGGAACATTATCCAAAGCGATCGGTGTTATTGGCGGCTATGTTGCTGGAAAAGCAAACTTAATTGACTGGTTAAAGGTTCGTTCTCGTCCATTTCTATTTTCAACAGCAGTTTCACCAGCTGATGCAGCAGCTAGTGCGAAGGCTATTGATATTCTAATGGAAAGTACGGAACTAAATGAAAAGTTATGGGAAAATGGAAATTATTTAAAGACTGGCTTAAAACAGTTAGGCTTTGATATTGGTAATAGTGAAACACCTATTACGCCTTGTATAATTGGAGATGAAAACGCAACACAAGCATTTAGTAAACGATTAAATGAAGAAGGAGTCTATGCAAAATCAATTGTCTTTCCGACAGTACCGCGGGGAACAGGGCGTGTAAGAAATATGCCGACTGCAGCACATACAAAGGAAATGTTGGATAAAGCGATTAGTATCTATGAAAAAGTCGGAAAAGAACTTGGGCTAATTTAAGCAGAAAGTGAAGCAATAAGAGAGGATTTCGAGTAATGAAGAAAATACTTGTTACAGGAGCTTTAGGACAAATAGGCTCAGAGCTTGTTATTAAATTAAGGGAGCGCTATGGAATAAATAATGTAGTAGCGACTGATATTCGTAAGGCAGAAGGAATCATAGCTGAAGGTCCATGTGAAGTTATTGATGTGACCGATGCAAACCAACTTTATGAAGTGGCAAAGAAATACCAAATAGATACGATGATGCATTTAGCTGCATTATTATCGGCAAAAGCAGAAGAAAATCCTAAGCTCGCTTGGCATATTAATATGGGTGGTTTAGTAAATGCATTAGAAACTGCACGGGAATTAAATTTACAGTTTTTTACTCCTAGTTCCATTGGTGCTTTTGGTCCAACTACACCAAAAGATAAGACACCTCAAGATACCTTGCAACGTCCAACAACAATGTATGGTGTTAACAAAGTAGCCGGTGAACTGTTAGCAGATTACTATTATACTCGTTTTGGTGTTGATACTCGCGGTGTCCGCTTTCCAGGATTAATTTCTTATGTTACATTACCTGGCGGGGGAACAACCGACTATGCAGTAGAGATGTATTATGAAGCAGTTAAAAATAAAGCTTATACATCTTATATTGCCGAAGGTACTTATATGGATATGATGTATATGCCGGATGCGCTTAACGCTATCATTCAGTTAATGGAAGCAAACCCAGCCAATTTAAAACATAGAAATGCATTTAATATCACTGCTTTTTCAGCCGAACCAGAAGATTTTGCCAGAGCAATTAAAAAACATATTCCGGACTTTACATTAGAATATCAGGTTGATCCAGTTAGACAAAAAATCGCTGACAGCTGGCCAAACAGCTTGGATTCAACAGCTGCAATGGAAGAATGGGGCTTTAAAGCAGAATATGATCTTGATAAGATGACAAGTAACATGCTTGAAAAAATCAAAATCGAAAGATAAAACTTAGAGCAAAAGCTAGTAACACAAGTACTTAGGCTAGACAACGCTACATTTCGAAAATAGTTACTCATAATGTAGAAATGAGTATAAATTCCTAGACGATTAGAAAGACTTGGCTTGTCGCCAAGTCTTTATGGTGAAAGCTATCGTTTTTCTTATACGATAAAGTGAAACTTCATTCCGTGGAATGCTTTTTACACGGAATGTTAGTACCGCAAGGGTATGACCTAAAGGCCCTTGAACCAATCGGGCATTTAGGGGCCGTTTTCTCCAATTTAAACTTCTAGGAAGTTGTGGTTTTACGGCATCTTACATGCGGGATAAAGCCTAAGGTTTTATACTTTCCTATAAAAGCATGTGCTCTTAATTAGTACAGACAAGCGCTAAAAACTCAACCGATGAGGCTGTAAGAGTAAAGCGGCCTCTAGAGTCTGGCACTGGAGAATAGATATTGATAAAAGTCATACAAAAATTATCCACGATGTAAAAATAGGGTATAGCTCCCTAAACAAGCACAGAGCACTGGATTTTTTCCGAGTGCTCTTTGTTTATTATCATTAACCGGCGTACATAGCAGCTACTTTAGTTTGTAATTCTTTATCCTGTACGTATTCATCATAGCTCATTTCTTTATCAATCATGCCCTTTGGTGTAATTTCAATTAGCCGATTGGCAATACTTTGAATGAATTGGTGATCATGAGATGTAAATAAAATCGAGCCTTTAAATTTAATGAGCCCATTATTTAAAGCAGTAATCGATTCTAAATCAAGGTGGTTTGTCGGTTCATCTAATAATAGAACATTGGCATTGCTCAACATCATCTTAGCAAGCATGCAACGAACTTTTTCTCCTCCTGATAAAACATTTGCTTTTTTTAATGCCTCCTCACCAGAGAAAAGCATTCTTCCTAGAAACCCACGTAAAAAGGTTTCTGTTTCATCTTCTGGGGAGTACTGCCGGAGCCAATCAACTAAAGAAAGTTCACTATTTCCAAAATAGGAACTATTGTCTTTTGGGAAATAAGATTGAGATGTAGTTACACCCCATTTATACATGCCAGAATCAGGCTCCATTTCACCCATAAGAATTTTAAATAACGTCGTTTTTGTAATATCGTTTTTACCTAGAAGGGCAATTTTATCATCTTTATTCATTGTAAAGCTAATATTATCAAGCACTTTTACACCATTAATCGTTTTTGTTAAACCATCAACACGGAGAAGATCATTACCAATTTCCCTTCCAGGCGAAAAGGCAATATATGGATACTTTCTCGACGAAGGCTTAATGTCGTCTAAGGTAATGTTTTCTAATAATTTTTTTCGTGATGTTGCTTGTCGCGATTTTGAAGCATTAGCACTGAAGCGAGCAATAAATGATTGTAATTCTTTGATTTTTTCTTCTTTCTTTTTGTTCGCCTCTTGTGCCATTTTAGTAGCTAGCTGACTGGACTCATACCAAAAATCATAATTTCCGATATAAATTTCAATTTTTCCATAGTCAACATCAGCGATATGGGTACATACTTTATTTAAGAAATGGCGGTCATGAGATACAACAATAACCGTATTTTCAAAGTTAATTAAAAATTCTTCTAACCATTGAATTGCTTGAATATCCAAACCATTAGTAGGCTCATCCAATAACAAAATGTCCGGGTTACCAAATAAAGCTTGGGCAAGTAACACTTTGACTTTTTCATCTGCAGTTAGGTCAGCCATCTTTTTATCATGTAAGGACTCACTAATTCCCAAACCTTTTAAAAGAATAGCTGCATCTGATTCTGCTTCCCATCCATTCATTTCAGCAAATTCCGCTTCCAATTCGGCTGCACGCATACCATCTTCTTCAGAAAAATCGCCTTTCATATAGATAGCATCTTTTTCTTGTTTTACAGCATAGAGTTTTTCATGCCCCATTAAAACAGTATCTAATACATGATCATCTTCATAAGCAAAATGATCCTGTTTTAAAACAGCAAGCCGTTCACCTGGGGAAAGTGAGACGTGACCGGTCTGAGGCTCAATTTCCCCAGATAAAATCTTCAAAAAGGTTGACTTTCCAGCTCCATTTGCACCAATTAATCCATAACAGTTACCGGGAGTAAATTTTAAGTTTACATCCTCAAATAACTTTTTATCACCATATCGTAAACTAACATTAGATACATTTATCATGCGGGTAAATTTCCTCCAATAAAATAAAAGTAATCAAAGTTAGCTTACGTTATTTACAAGGTTTCGTCAATATTTGCTGTATACAATGAATGATGTAAGCAGCTATATTACGTGTACAACATCATATCCATCCCTTACTTCTAGCAATTTCAATCGCTTCCAAACGGTTTTTTGCCTCTAGTTTTTGTATGATTTCCGATACATAGTTACGAACCGTACCATAAGATAAATATAAGGTAGTTGTTAATTCCTTTGTCGTCATACCAGTAGCGATCAACTTCAAAATTTGTTGTTCTCGTTCATTTAGTGGATTTTCTTCCCGTATGAAATCGACCATTAATTCTTGACTATATACTTGCTCCCCATCAACAACCTTACGAATGGCTGTTGTTAACTCTTCAATGGAACGATCTTTTAATAAGTATCCATCTACTCTAGCTTTCATTGCTTTTTCAAAATAACCCGGCTTAGCAAACGTTGTTAATACAATAATCCGTGGTCGTTGATCCATCTCGTTTACAAGCTTAGCTACCTCAAGCCCGCTTTTGCCAGGCATTTCAATATCTAATAGACAAACATCCGGTTGCTTTTCTTCGATTAGTTTTATTACCTCGTCACCACTAGTAGCCTGACCCACAACCTCCATATCAGCTTCTAAATCTAATAATGATCCTAAAGCACCTAATAACATTTTTTGATCTTCTGCTAAGACAATTTTATACATGAAGCTTCCCTCCTCCCTCCGGTCTTTTTACTTTTGGCACCGTCATTTCCAAAGTAGTACCGCCGTTTGTGACCAGAGACAGGGTACCACCTAATAAGGCAAGCCTTTCTTTTATTCCTTGTAAACCATATCCCTCCACACCTTGTGTAGACATGCCAACGCCATTATCCTTTACGTACAAAAAAATCATCCTGTCGTTTTCTTTAAGCTCAAGCCAGCATTTACTTGCTTGACTATGCTTAACAATATTTGTTACTGCTTCTTTTAAACAAAGACTAAGCATATGTTCAGTAACTGCTGAATAAAATCTGATATCTTCGTGAAACTGGATATGTACATCCATATTGGCTGTATCTAATAGTTGCTCCACTTGGGTCAATTCTTCCTTTAGTGTTTGTGCCTTCATATCGGTTACTAATTCCCGTACTTGGTCCAAAGCTGCTCTTGACGTCGTTTCTATTTCCTTCACTTCCATCTTAGCCCGCTGTGCATCCTTGGTTATTAAGCGTTCGACTAATTGGCTTTTCAACGTAATCAGCGATAATGTATGACCAAGTGTATCATGAAGATCTTGCGCAATCCTTGTCCGCTCTTCCCGTTTGATAAGCTCTTCTATTTTAGCATTCGCTTCATCCAATTCTTTTTCTAACTGCATATTCTTATTTATAGAGCGGATTCCAAATGGAGAGGCTAAAATGACTATCATAAATGGAATAATATTGATAACATAAACATGTTCCATCATAATCAAATGATACATAATTGGTAGCAGCAATGTTATAAATAATGCTGACCAACCAATCCAAAAATTCCTTTACCAGCCAATAAAACTCGCTGTGAAAAAGCCAAGAAATAGAAAGTTGTAATCGTAAACAATGCTTTGAACACAAATAATTCCCATTTGCACTCCAAGCCAACAGGAAAACATCCGCGTACCTTCTTTATGAAACAGCTGATGATAGCTAATTAGAAATAGAAGTAAAAGCAAGTAGCCAAATACTTGCTTCATTCCTTCTACCTCTAACATTAAAACTGCTGGCATAATTAAATATATGAGAAACACATATGGAAAAAAGCCATATTTTTTAGGAAATAGTTCCCTTCTTACTTGTTTTGTCATTGAAATTACACCACTTCTTGTTTTCGTCTAATATAGATCGATAATATCATAAATAGAACCGTGTAAGCGACAAGCAATAGTACATTTTGCCATTCTGGCCAATTTCCCCGAATTATTTCCCACGGACCATTTGCATAATGATAGGAAGGCAACCACTTGGCGACATCTTGTAAAAATGAAGGCATGACATTTAATGGCATCCACATGCCTCCGAGTAAAGCCATTCCTAAATACAAAATATTGCTTACACCACTAGCTGTCTCTACTTTTTTCATCGTACCGACAAGCGTTCCTAATGCCAAGAATACAGCAGAACCAAGTAAGACCCATAATCCGCTCGACACCCATTCTACAGCACGAAGCGATACATCATGAATCAACACTCCGGCTAAGAAAATTACTGCAATGGAAAATATATGAATGACACTTTGACCAAGCATTTGACTAATTAAATAGACAGACTCAGGAAGTGGCATCACTTTTAAAAATTTAGTAAACCCTTGTTGCTTATCTTGTACCATACGAATTCCGAGTGTCATTAAGCTAGAACCCATCACACTAAAAGTAGCCATCGACATTAAGTAATGCGCAGCCCATAATGCTTGATCCTCAGTACTTTCATTAAATGTAAATACTTTCGTAAAAATAAAGTAAAAACAAACTGGGACAAATAGTGACCAAAAAACATAATACGGATTACGAATTGCTCGTTTTATCTCAGCACTACATTGATACATGAATTTATCCATCCGCATGACTCCTTTGTACTAATGATTTAAACACATCATCCATACTCCCTTTGTCAATTTGCAGATCATATGCATCCGGAATATGCTGAATAATATAGGAAACTAAAGCGTCTGTATCCTTCGTTTCTAAACAGATTCGCTGATCCCGCTCCTCCACGCTTAATATGTCCGGGATGTCAAGCTTTGCTTTTTCTAGTTTCCTGTGAATACGAAACGATACATATTGCTTTAAAAGCGTTTGCTTAATATCTGCAGCAATGCCATCAGCAATTTTTCGTCCTCGATCAAGTAAAATTATACGATTAGCAGCATTATCTGCTTCTTGTAAATAATGTGTTGAGAATAGAATGCTTTTCCCTTGATCCGCTAGAAAATGAATTGTTTCCCAAAACTTTGCTCTGGAAGTGGTATCCATTCCAGTTGTTGGTTCATCTAAAATAATAAAATCTGGATTTCCCGCTAAACAAACAGCAAAGTTTACCCTCCTTCTCTGGCCTCCGGAAAGTTTTTCTACTTTTGTTTTTAAATCGGCTTTCGATAATCCTGTTAACGTAATCATCTCCGTAAGCGCCAAAGGTTGCGGATAATACGTACGAAATAATTGCAACAATTCATTAGCGGTCAACCCATCCATCATTCTAACTTCCTGCATCATAAAACCTATTCGTTCGCGAACACGTATATTCCTTGGATCTTGACCAAATATATGCACACTCCCTTTCGTTGGTTTTAACAGTCCTAAAATCAGTGAAATAGCTGTTGTTTTGCCAGCACCATTTGGTCCAAGAATTGCAATTACTTCCCCTTGCCTAACGGAAAAAGATACATCACATAATGCTTGGGTTTGCTTAAAAGTTTTACTCAATTGATCTGTCTGAACAATCATGTCATCCATAGAATACCTCCTTGCTATAAGGATAGCTAACTAGGAAAACGAATTGCAGTAGCTTCTGTCACTACTCTAAATTGACAAATGTCATATATCTTCTAATTAAGGAAAACATCACCATTTAAACAGGTTGAAAAAATCAATCTGTAGAGACATGCTATAAAGTGAAACTTCATTCAAGGAGTGCTTTTCTCCTTGAATGTTAGTTAAACAAATCGGGTATTTAGGAACCGTTTTTCTCATCTTGTTCGCAACATCATTAGCTATTTTTGAAATGAGAAAAATACGGATCCTTACATCCGGGATAAAGTGAAACTTCATTTTATGGAATATTTCCCCAATAAATGTTAGTACCTTAAAGGTATGACCTAAAGGCCCTTGAACGAATCGGGCATTTAGGTGCCGTTTCTCCTATTTAGACCCTTTGTATCAACCAGGTCTTGATGTGGAGGCTTACGGCACCTTACATGCGGGATAAAATTCGTTGTCATTTAAATTTTAGAATTGAAGAAAATGTTAAAAGTTTTTTTCTGTTTTTCCATATTGGTAGTTTTATTTTTTTAATAAATGGGAACAAATTAAGTGTAGCAGTTATGTAGAAACAACTTTATAATAAGTTGGGGCGTTAATAATCTCCAAACCAATTGGAATTCGTGCATCAAATTTGGTTAGTTTTTAAATTAAAGGTAAAGGTTGTAAAATCGTAGTTCTTCTAGAACCGGCAATTATGTGCTCCGTTTGCTCACAGCAGGGGCGCTTAAGCTAGACAAAGCTACTTTTAGAAAAACTTGGCTTGTCGCCAAGTCTTTCTGGCGAAAGCTATCGTTTTCTTATACGATAAAGTGAAACTTCATTCAGTAGGAATTTTCTTCCCTCTCCTACTGAATGTTAGTACAGCAAGGGTATGACCTTAAGGCCCTGAACCAATCGGGTATTTAGGTGCCGTTTTCCCCCACATTGACCACTAAAGGCTCTTGAAGCAGGAGTCTTACGGCACCTTACATGCGGGATAAAGCCTAAAGTTTTATACTTTCCTATAGTGTTTAAAAAAGTTAGCCAACGTACAGAAACAGATATAATTCTTAAAAACAATAACAAAATCGAGTGAGATAAGTATCCCACTCGATGGATTACAGGAAATATATGAAATGATATAAATCTCTTATTCTACAATAGTTACGTTAACTGTTCTTACACCCCAATTGGTTGCTTCACCTTTTGTTGGGACAAATAAGTCAATTTTATTACCTTTGATTGCACCACCAGTATCAGCAGCTGTTGCATAGCCATACCCTTCAACATAAACTTTTGAACCTAGTGGAATAACACTTGGATCAACAGCAATTACTTTTGCATCTGGATTTTCCTTTAAGTTTACACCTGTAGCAGTAATACCCGAGCAGCCGTCACAGCTTGCCGTATAAGCAGTTGCTGTTACAGAAAATGTTTTACCTGCAGGTTTTTCCTGTTTTTCTTGCGCGGGTGCTTGATTACTTGCAGGCGCTTTTGGAGCTGCTGCTGTTGCTTTAGCCTCTGGAGCTTTTGGAGCCGCTGCTTTAGGTTCTGGAGTTGTCTCCTGCTTATCCACTGTTTGCTCCGTTTGTTTTTTCGGTTGTGGTGCTGCCTGTTCTACATTTGTTGCTGGCTTATTTTGGGAAACAGTAACTCCTTCTAAAGTTAATTCTTGCCCAATTACAATAAGATCTGAGCCTAGGTTATTCCAATTTTTTAGATCTTCTACAGATACATTGTATTTTTGGGAAATAGCAAACAATGTATCTCCTTTTTGGACTTTATATTTCATTTTTGCTTGTTTATTTATTAGTAATGTTTGTTTCGGATAAATTACTGTAGATTTCAAATCATTTATTTCAACTAAGTTTTCTACTGTCGTATTGTGTTCGTTAGCAATATTCCAAAGGTTATCTCCTGCTTTTACATCATACTCATCTGCTGATACTGTAGTAGCAGCAGTGCCAGCGATAATCATACCAGTCGCGAATGAAGCCATAATCTTTTTCATTCGTTTTCCCTCCTTAAATATCTGACATAGCCTATCCTAACACAGCAATTCAGGTAGTGCAGTTACAGAATGTTTAAAACTCCATTACAAGAATTACCAAAACCAATGAATTATATTACATTTGTAATGTGTTTGAGACAAAAGGACTACCAATCTTTCATTTTGACTTACTATAGTCATAGAGTCACTTACCCTGTAATATCGCATCCTCTATTCCGGAAAAAACGAACACCAAAAATTTGTCTCCTTTCGTTCAGAATGAAAGCTGACATAAACTAACTTATCATGTACCGCGCAGAAGACAGGTCGTCGATATCCTCATCACTTTTTTACAACTTTAAAACGTCTAAATTGAAATTTCGTTAGTAGGGTTGTTCCTTCATACGAATCAAGCATTCTAGTTCATATTCGGCATAACTATCGAACTGGGAATCTTTCAGCACCTTAGACAGTATAAAATGATTACGACGTCAACACCAATTGTATGGGATACATACTTTTATACCTTTTTTCCTTCTAAATAATTTTTGACCGCACTATTTTTTCATTAACTGTAAATTTAGCCAATAGAAAAACTTGGCTTGTCGTCAAGTCTGCGAGAGTTATCGTTTTTCTTATACACGATAAGCCATAAAGTTTTATACTTTCCTATAGTATAAAAAAAACTGCACCACCACATGTTGTTTGAAAGTTCAACATTCCGGGTGCAGTTCCATGAAGGATATGTTTATTGTCTGTTCTATTAAATATCAGCTAAACAGCCCTTTAAAAAAGTTGGCAATTGCTTGGAAAAGCTCACTGAAGAAGTTAGCTACTTTTTCCCAAAATCCTTCATCTAAACCAAGTTCTTCAGCTTTATCCTTGATTGCTGTCGAGATATCATCTAATTGACTTTTCACTTGGTCAAAATTTATATTTAAATCACGCATTTTATCAATTAAATTAATTAGCATTTGTCGATCTGCTTCACTTAAAGATATTTCCAGCTTATCCAGTTGCTCTTGAACAATCCGTTCTACATCTTCTTTCGTAGCTGGGTTCTGTTCGGCAATCGTCTTTTTGATCTCCGTAAGCAGTTGACTAGCCTTTTCTTCTCCAACACCTTCTTTTCCAGCTAGTTGTGTTGCTACTCCCAGCTCTTCATTAGCAAGCTCCATCCGCTCTTTATCAAGCTCTTGCCCGTCTACATCATACGCTTTATAAATCCCCGTTAATGCAGAATGACCACTAACTTTTACAGGAGAAGCCACATCAACCGTTGCATTTTCGACACCAGCTGTAAGCAACGCATTTGCGTACATTTCTTTCGTGACCTCTGTAATATTTTCTGGAGTTACAATATTAATAGTTAGTCCATTTCCTTCTTCTTGAAGCGCTATTTTAGCACTTGAATACATATTTGAATTTGGGTTTCCATTAATATACTTGGCTGCATCTTTTCCAGATACATCATATTCGTCAACAGCATCTCCATCTTTTACATTTAACAATTCACGAACTTTAGCACGCTGATCACTCGTTAATTGAGCCCCATAAACAACAATTGGCTGTCCCAACTTTTCATTAATACTATCTGAATTACTAGCTCCACTATCAGCATGAACAGACAAGCTTGTCCCTAGTACCAGTAAAGCAATTAACATGATTAGTAGAAATTTACTTCCTTTTCTTATCATTCTTTATTTCTCCTTTATCAGTTCTTGCTTTATTTTATGCTTTCTTCAAGCTAAATATCATTATACCTCTTTTTTTTATGTATGAATACATTTTTGAAAAAAATTACAACCTGGGATGTATTTTACTGCTAATGTATGCAACAGTACTAAAGTGCATATCAAATACAAGAACCAGGAAGTTCAAAGCCTCGCTGTTAGCGATAAGCAGAATAGACAATATTAGAGACCAAAGTAAGCCGTCTGAGTTAGATGTTTAATCGATTTTTGAACAGCCCCTTACTGTTCATCATATATATTGCTTTATATGAAACCATGCCCATTGGAACATAAAATTATTTTTAGAAAGCTGTAATTTTTCTTATACTATAAAGCCAGTTTTATATTTTCCTTAGTGTAAAAAAAACTCATCAATAACTATGAGACGAATCAATAGAATATTTTTGTTGTATTCTTTAAAAGATTAACGTGTCTTTGTTGTTAAAATCGACAATAACGCTTTCAATATTCCGTGCTAAGCAGATAACTTTCCTTTGCTTCATAAATGCGATAATATTTAGGGTGACGAAATATTTTATCAGAAAGAAGGGTATTGCCATTATTGACGATTATCCGATCGTGAAGAGAAACTTAGCAATCATGTGGTTTGCTAACTTTTTTATTTCTGGAAGTATGACAATGGTACTTCCATTTATTTCTTTGTACATTGAATCTATGGGTAATTTCTCGGACTCATATGTACAAAATTGGTCAGGTTGGATTTTTGCTATTACCTTTGTTACCGCATTTATTTTTTCACCTATTTGGGGAAGAATTGGTGACAAGCACGGACGGAAGAACATTCTTATATTTTCTGCAATTGGAATTGGCTTGTCCATTTTCCTAATGGGCTTTGCCACTACGGTTTGGCAATTATTTTTTCTCCGCTTCATTATGGGGATTGCAACTGGGTTTATCCCTATGTCACAAGCTTTTATCTCAACACAAACACCAAAAAACATCGCTGGAAGAGTACTTGGTACACTACAGACAGGGAGTATTACGGGAGCGTTAATGGGACCTTTATTAGGAGGAACGCTTGCTGATACATTTGGCTTTGCTAGTACATTCAAATGGGTATCCGTTACGATTTTTCTTTCTGCTCTAATCGTTCTCTTTGGCGTTAAAGAAATAAGACTACATGTTGATGATGAAAAGGAAAACAAACTATATACAAGTAAGCAAGTTATCCAGCATATTGTAGCTAATCCAATTTTATTAGCAGTTTTGCTAATGTCAACATTAGTTCAGATCGCTCACTTTAGCATTCAACCAATATTATCTTTATTTGTTGCTGATATTCACGGACCAGAAAATGTTGCCTTTTTCTCCGGTGTAGCTTTCTCCGCAGCGGGTCTTGGTAACTTACTCATGTCTAGAAGGCTTGGAAGACTTGGTGATAAAGTTGGCTACATTAAAGTGATGACTGCACTACTATTCATGGCAGGGATTGTATACCTTCCAGGCGCTTTAGTTACAAATATTTGGCAGCTTGTCATCTTACGCTTCTTGTTGGGAATTTCAATTGGCGGTATTATTCCGGTTCGAATTGCCTACATCCGGCAAACCGCACCACTTTCTATGCAAGGTGAAGTGTTAGGATATAACACAAGCTTACGCTTCCTTGGAAATATTATTGGACCTGCATTAGGTGGAGCAATAGCAGGTTTTTTCGGGTTTTCAGCAGTATTTGTTGTTACAGGTGTATTGCTCTTAACAGGTGGTATTACCATGCTCGTTTGTTGGTATAAGTACGAATACAATCATTCTCATTCCCGCTCATTATCTACACGGAAAAGTTAAACCGAGGACATTTTTGTTCTCGGTTTAACTTATTCATATAGATTCTATATCAAATGTAGCAATCATTTATTTCATTAGAAAAACTTGGCTTGTCGCCAAGTCTTTATGGCGAAAGCTATCGTTTTCTTATACTATAAACCATAAAGTTTTATGCTTTCCTATAGTACAAGAGAATCGGATAAAGAACGATTAAAGATGACAATAATTTTACCGTTTTCAAAATAAGCTTTCCATTTTTAGCAAATAAAGATAAACTAGCTTTACATTTGCTTGGAAAGTTGGGATGATATGTCCTCTAACAAACTAAGAAAAATTACATTGTTTAGCTTAACTTGGCCAATATTCATTGAAGTACTGCTTCATATGTTAATGGGTAATGCAGATACATTAATGCTTAGCCAATATTCCGATAATGCAGTAGCTGCTGTTGGGGTATCTAACCAAGTTCTCTCTGTAGTCATTGTTATGTTTGGATTTGTAGCTCAAGGTGCAGCTATATTAATCGCTCAGCATCTTGGAGCAAATAACCGTAAGCAAGCTAGGGAAATAACAGTAACTGCTATTAGCTTAAATTTAATATTCGCTATCGTACTAAGTACTGCTCTGTTTCTAGGAACAAAGGAAATCCTTCAGTTAATGGATCTGCCATTAGAAATTATGGATGAAGCCTCTAGCTATATGAAAATTGTTGGCGGTCTTATCTTTATACAAGCATTAATCATGACAGTAGGAGCTATTTTACGTAGCTACGGATTTACCAAAGATACGATGTCTGTAACAATCGGGATGAATATTTTAAATGTGGTTGGTAACTACATTGTTATCTTTGGACCATTTGGATTTCCTGTTTTAGGAGTTGAAGGGGTAGCATACTCCACAGCCATAAGCCGCTTCATCGGATTTCTATTTATTTTCTATTTATTACGAAAGCGCAGTCAAGAAAAAATGGATTTCTCTAATTTTTTCCGATACCAAAAACAACATATTAAACCATTGCTGCAAATTGGGATTCCCTCAGCAGGTGAGCAATTATCTTATAACGCCAGTCAAATGATGATCACATACTTTGTTGCTCAATTGGGAACACTGGCAATAACGACAAAAGTATATGCACAAAATTTAATGATGTTCATCTTTTTGTTTTCGATTGCGATTGGACAAGGAACACAAATTTTAATTGGACATATGATCGGTGCTGGAAAAATGGAAGAAGCTTATCAACGAGCAATAAAAAGCTTGAAGATCTCTATCGTTATTTCCTTAAGCATTGCCACTATTGCTTATTTGTTTTCTGATTCGTTATTGGGCATTTTTACCAATAACCCTTCGATTATAGAAACAGGTAGTGCATTATTATTAATGACCATCATCCTTGAGCCTGGACGCGCGATAAATATTGTTATGATTAGTTCCCTGCGTGCAGCTGGTGATGTGAAATTTCCAGCATATATTGGCATTGCCGTAATGTGGGGAATTGGGGTTACCATTGCTTGGTTTTTCAGTATCTATTTACATCTCGGGCTTATAGGTATTTGGATTTCTTTTATTGCCGATGAATGGTTACGGGGTATGTTCATGTTACGACGTTGGAAGAAGCGGAATTGGGTATCGATGAGCTTTGTAGATAGTGAAGAGAATAAACCTGGTACGGTTTAGAAGATTGATTTCTTAGTGAATATATGCTACAACTAACAAAGCCCCTTATGATGTGTTCAAAAAAGAAATGTAAATTTGGACGACGCAGTATTAATAAAGCGCCGCAGAAATTCGACGTGTCGTTTTTATGCGAGTTTTGAACATCCTATATAGGGTAACTTGAAATAGAAAGAAAGTGATAGCACAAAATGGGCATTGTCGTAGTTGAAGTCTGTGACGGAAATGCAATCACTTCTATTGATATAGAGGAAATTTTAGAACGGGAATTTCCCGAAGTAGCTGTGCTTATAAACGATTGTTTATCCTTTTGTGGATTATGCCGGGTGAAACCATATGCAATCGTAAACAATAAACGCATTTTCGGAAACACACCAGAAGAATGCTTAGATAAAATTAGAGCAGCTATTAAAGAAGAACTGGCTAAATATGAATAAGAGCCCGTTCTTCTTTTTATATATATTTGAAAAATTTGCACATAGATTAATTAAACGTGGTAAAATTTTTGGTTTCATATGTACAACTAGCAGGTAATCCGTGTTAGCTGTATAAGCCAACTTATTTATTTTGACAATTTCCCGGGAAATATGTCGTAAATCACATCAGCATAAAGTAAATCTTATCAGTAAGAGTTTTTCTTTATCCCCCACAGATTGTTAGAATGAACAGAATCGGGTATTTGACTTGCAGCTGGATTCCTTGCTTATCCTCCTAGGGTTTACCCCCTTGCATGGTAGTCAGGTCCTACTGCCAGTTTACCAAAGATTCATTTTGTTGGGTTATAATACATAAAATTTTGCATCCTCGGTCTCTTAAGCGTCCATATTGATAATAACATCCATCTCTACTAAAGCATCTTTCGGTAGCTTACTAACCTCCATGGTAGATCTCGCAGGATACGGTTTTTGTAAAAAGCTTCCATATATTTCATTAACAATTGCAAAATCATCCATCGAGTTTAAATAAATAGAAAACTTAACCGCTTTTGATAAATCCGCTCCTGCTTGCTTAACTATTGCTTCAATGTTTTGTAAAACTTGCTTTGTTTGGCTCTCAATCCCTTTTACCATCTGGCCAGTTTCTGGATTGATACCAATTTGACCAGATACAAACAGCAAATTATCGGTCTGGATAGCCTGTGAGTACGGGCCTAAAGCAGCTGGTGCTTGTTCGGTTTGAATTGCTTTATTCATCCTATTTCCTCCTTTAAACAATTATGCTATTTCGATTACTTCTCTTGTTTTAACTCATCCCTATACGCCATTACGGATTTCACGTAGTATATATCTCCATAACAAGCATCAAGTTCTCTCGCCCCATCACGTAAGCAACGATATTTCTCTTTATCAGGATCGTTAGCATACATTTCCTGCGAAAAGTGAATTGCAGCTTCCTGTGAAAAGCCCTTTCCCTGTTCATTGAGATAGTTAATAAATCCTCTGCCAAAATTATAAGCCTGTACTGCTACGAGTAAATCTTCGTCTGCATCATTTAACGTTTGAGAAAAATAATAAATACCTTGCTTAATGGATATCTCTGGATCTTTGATACAGTTTCTCTTTCCACAATAACTCTCAGATGCTTGCATCGGATCATCTCCTCGCCCGCCAGATTCTTGCATCATGATCGCAAGAATGGTGTCAACATGTTTTTCGATACCGAATTGTTTTGCATACTTTTCGACAAGCGGACGATAGGCTTTTACGTTATCGCTAATCAACGAATCCGTTTGCCCAGAAGACTGGTTGTTGTCTGTTTGATTAACCAATAGCGGAATCCCGGTAAACAAGACAATAAAAACGATAGCAATAAACATAGCTTTTTTAATTGATTTTGATAATCTCTTGTTGTGTTTCATCTTATCTTAATCCTTTATCATGTAAGATACAAGTGTGCTGACAACCCACCTGAATAGCAAAAAAGAAAGGCTGCTTTATCAGATATATCTGGTGTCCAATCAGAAAAGCTTGAAGTAACATACAGAATCACGCCAATTAAACTGCTAACCAATATGTATACTAATATACTCTGCTCACGCCTTATTTGTCTCAAACTATAGTACAAAATAGCAACAAGTATGATAGAAACCATCATATGAAGACCAAATTCGCTTCATTCGTTCCATGCGTTAAAAACAGGGATATAGTCAACATTTAGTAATAAGGTGTATCATGTGGACGCAACTAGTTGAATAAGCTTTAAACAACCTCCAATCTAAAATCCGTAATAAGCCAATTGTTACTAGTTTACTAATTCCCAATATTCCCCTTTACTCTGTATCTATTATATTAAAACAATTCTTCTTTATTTCAAAGTGAATGAATGAGAAACAGTTCATTCATCTTCTATATTAAGTCCAAATAGACTTGAAAAATATGAGTAAATGGGTTTGTTTTTTTATATATGCGGCAATACCTCGTCTACATGATTTAGAGGGGAACGACGAACACCAAAATGGAAACCAGTAATTTTTACACTTATATCTATATCCAAACATGTATAAATAAGCACACCATGTTCTTTAGCAATGGCTTGCAGTGTCTCTAATTGCTGGAAGTGATTTTTTTAGCTCCATTCTTATTCGCTCGAGCAATATTTATTATAGATTCTTCATCTAATGATAGATCCCTATCAAAATGTCATCAAATCCCTGCTTATGTAAAAATAATGCCTCTTAGGAGCAATAACACTTTAATCCTTGAAAAACAGGACGTGATGCCAAAATGCGCTTTAGTACAGGGATAGACCGAATGGATTCGAGTCAGATTGTTTTACCACTTGCATTTCATCTAGGTTGTTTAAAGGAAGGATTAATTTTGGTTTTACCTTTAAATCTATTTTTTCATTCATAATGCCCCCTACTCACCTAAAAACTAGCTTCTCTTCCATCTCTATCTGAGACAAGCTGCAAATGCGCTTGGAATAAGGTGATAAGATTCTTGTAATTCACTTTTTTCAAGCATAAAATAAGGGTGATCCGTTTATTTGATCACCTTTCCGAGAGTACTATCTATTCTGAATATTGGTTCTTTATAAATGTGATTATTCCATTAACCACTGGCTGTTTTTTGTATTTCCTCTTCATCCGAACCTTTTGATCGCTTCAGATAAAATTGCCCAGCGATCATAATAATAAATGCCACAAGACCAAAAAGATCCGTATTACCTTCCGGATAGATTAATAATAAACCAACTGCTATTGCTAGCAAACGAGCTAACCAATGAAGTTTTATATACCAAAACCCAATTAACCCAGCTCCAATAGCAATCATCCCAGTAATTGCCGTAATCAAGATCCAAGTAACCTCTAGAATCGTTGCATCAATCATCAACAGTTGCGGTTGTAATACAAACATGTATGGGATGATAAAGGCCGCAATTGCCAGTTTGGCAGCATTTGCCCCGGTTCGAATTGGTTCGCCACCGGAAATTCCTGTCGCTGCAAAAGCAGCTAACGCAACTGGAGGCGTGATATCTGCAACAATTCCGAAATAAAATACAAACATATGCCCAGCTAAAACCGGAATTGCAACCTCAAGTTGATTGTTTAGCGCTAAAATAGCTGGTAAAGCTATTGTCGAGGTAATAATATAATTTGCTGTTGTCGGTGAACCCATTCCTAAAACAATGGAAGTAATCATTGTAAAAAATAGAGTCAATAGTAATTGTATTTCTGCAGAGGTTGTAATAGCTTCTGCCATGCTTACTAAACTATTTCCTAATTTTAATCCAAGCCCGGTTTTCGTTACTACACCTACAATAATTCCCGCACATGCTGTTGCTGCAGCGACTCCTAAAGCTGTTCTCGCTCCTGAAGTCAACGCTATAATAAACTTTTTCGGCGTAATTCTTGTATCTTTTCTAAACAAACTCACTAAAACCGTAATCCCAATACCATATAATGCTGTTCGTTCAATACTAAATCCTTCAAATAACAACCAAACAATCGCTATAATAGGCAAAAGCAAATGAATCTTCTTTAAAACTTCCTTTTTTGGTGGAATTTGCTCCTTTGGTAAACCATAAAGCCCGAGGCGTTTCGCTTCTAAATGTGTCATGATCCAAATCCCTGAAAAGTATAAAATAGCTGGAATTAAAGCCGCTTTAGCTATCTCCCAATATCCTACACCCGCAAACTCAATCATCAAAAAAGCAGCTGCACCCATTATCGGTGGCATAATTTGACCGCCGGTTGACGAAGCTGCTTCAACTGCACCCGCAAAATTTGGTTTATATCCTAATCGCTTCATCATTGGTATTGTATACGAACCAGTTGTAACCGTATTGGCAACAGAACTTCCAGAAATAGTTCCATTTAATGCACTGGAAAAAATTGCAACCTTTGCTGGTCCACCAGTACGCCTTCCAGCAAGAGAAATGGCCAAATCATTAAAATAATTTCCGACGCCCGTTTGGACAAGAAATGCACCAAATAATAGAAAGAGGAAAATATAGGTCGAGGAAACTTGCAAAGGTGTACCTAAGATACCTTCCGTTGTAAAAAACATGGAATTGATAAGCTGCTCTAGGCTTAATCCTCTATGCGCAAGCATACCAGGCATTTGTCTACCAAAGAAAGCGTAAATTAAAAATAGAGCGGCAATTACCGTTATTGGTAAACCGACAGCGCGCCTTGTTGCCTCTATGACTAATATTATCGCTAATCCCCCAATAACCATTTGTACTTGGGAGATACCGCCAACCTGCTGAACAATCGTATCATAATATAATGGCCAGTACCCACATACGATGATTGACAACATTACTAGAATATAGTCATACCATGCCACTTTATGCTTTATCCCTTGTTTTTTTCTAGCGGGAAATAGCAGGAAAATTAATGATAGAGCAAATCCTAAGTGTATCGTTCTCTGAATATACGCTGTCTTTTGTCCAAATGCACCCGTATATAATTGAAAAATAGAGAAGGATAGTAGACCTATAAAGACGATGGCAGCAGCTACTCCGGCTAACTTTCGCGTATTAGATTCCGCATCATACTTCTGTAGCAACTCTTCTTGCTCTTGTCTCGTAATCTCATCTTTTGCATCATTCATGTATCCTCATTCCTTTCAAGAATTGCCATAACGTTAGGTTCTCAATCTTCAACGTAAACCAATCACCAGGCTTAAAAAATTCATTTAAGTAAATCTGATTTTCCGCATATTCTCCCCATACTAAACGATTTTCAGAAACAACTTTCCCGTTTCGTAATTTAATTTGTTGAAATTGATTGTTCAAATTTTTAATATGGTACTTCCCATTCTCATAGGAAAACTCTTCCCCATTTTGTGCATTAGCAGGCATACCGATCCCAAATTCTTCAAAAATGATTTCCGTTTGCCGAATCGATTGTTGTTCAGTAACAACATATTTTTCGATCACATCTTTTAAATGAATAGAATGTGTGAAAATTAATTGAAATTCTTCGCCTTCATTAATTGGTAAAAATGCAGCAACTCGCTCTGTATTCTCTTGATAGAATATTAATGCCGAACGAAAAGGTACAAATAGCATGATCCATACGATTATGCAAAGGAGCAAAATAGTGATGAGAAGATATTTTTTTCTGTATATTCCCTTCATATTCATCTCACCTTAGATTTAATAAATTAAAGAGGATGGTCAAAAGATATGTCGAAATTCCTCGTCATTAGAACGTATAAAACATTACTGCTAACGTTAAAATAACGCGAACAGAATTTTAAAATTCAACATAAAAAGCACAACGCCAGCAGCTACGTTTTCTTTACCCGCTTATTTCATCGCTACTTCGTGTATTCAAATACATTCACTTTGCCACTCGAGACGGCTTTCCTTCGAACTTCGATACACAAGACGTGAATCGACATGGACTCGAATCTAAAGAAAGGCCGACGAAAAACGGGCTTGCCGTCCACCGTCGGCATCCCCCTTTAGAATGTTTTCTTTTTCGTAAAGAACTCTCCAGTCTGTACATCGCTAACCGACTGCTTCTAGCTTTTGTTCTCCTAGAAAAAGAAGGACATTTTTTCTATATGGGATGTACGATTACGGAGCTTCCCTTATCCTGTTACAATGCTGATACTATCGTAGGGAGTAGGAAGTTTATTACAGCTTGAGCGCACACTAGACGAAGCTCGTTTCAAAAAACAATATCCATTATGCTCCAAACGGATATTGTTTCTAGATAATAATGAAATCGTCAACAAAAATACATTGCGTTTTTCCAAGGTCGTATCCGATCCTAAGCTTTTACCACCTTTTTGAACACGAACTTAAAGCACAGATAGCATGAAACTTCCCTAAACCTGAAAGGCATTCGAGTTAAACATGAAAGAGCCGGCAGCAAATTACTCATTATAGATTTAAAGCCGGCCATGAAATAACATTACTCCGATGAAGATACTCCTTCTTCGTCAAAGTATTTTTTAGCACCTGGATGTAAGTCAACCCCGATCCCCTCAAGAGCAGACTCCTTCGTTATATACTCACTTTTATCATGGGAAATTTTATCTGTATTATCATATATTGCTTTCGTAATATCATAAACAACATCTTCCGAAAGGTCTGTTGTAACAGCTAACATGGCTAAAACAGCCACTGTTGGTACGTCCTCCTTCATATCATACGTTCCTGCTTTTACTGTATCACTCGCATAATATGGATACTTTTCTATTAAGGCGTCCACTTTATCCTGTTCAATTGGCACAATGCTAACATCTACTTGTGCTGCTAATCCTTCGACTGCTCCAGTTGGTGTCCCTGCAGTAATAAATGCTGCATCAATGTTTCCGTCTTGGATACCCCCAGTGGATTCACCAAAATCAAGGTTTTGTGCTTTAATGTCGTCCATAGACATATCGTGAATTTCTAGAATTTGTTCAGCATTGACATACGTTCCAGAACCAGGGGCTCCTACTGAAACGGATTTTCCAGCTAAATCTTTCACAGAATTAATGCCAGAATCCTTTGTTGTAACAATTTGAATGGTTTCTGGATAAAGCGAACCTAATGCTACAACATTATCAATAGGATCACCTTCGAATGTATTAATACCTTCAACAGCATTCGACATGACGTCTGTTTGTACAAATGCTATTTGTGCATCCCCATCCCTTAGTGCAACCACATTGTCCGCAGAAGCATTGGATGATTGTGCATCTGTTTGAATACCTGTTTCTTTACTAATAATGTTGGCCATCTCTCCACCCAGTGGGTAATAGGTACCACTTGTACCGCCCGTCAACATGCTTAAGAATTCTGGTTTTTCAGCTGTTTTTTCACTATCTCCTTTATTATTTGCATTAGCTTTTTCTCCTTCATCATTTCCTCCACAGGCAGCTAAAAATAATGTAAATCCAAATAGAATTGATATCAACCATAGCCATTTTTTCTGTTTCATGAAAATTCTCCCCCTCTTAGCATAATATCGAATATATTTTACCCTGTTTAGTATTTTATTGTCAAACTATTATAAACAGAACAAATAGGTTAAATATTATAACTGTAAGCGAAAACAATATTATTTGAAAACATTTTATTTAGAAATAGGAACGAAACAAAGGCGATCATCTAACGAAATTAAAAGAAACTGTCTATAATTGACTCGTTTCTGATAGCTAAGGTTTTTTCTTAATGTAATACTCGGCTCTCAAAGTGGGAGACTTACGGTACCTTACATACGGGATAAACAGAAAACAGATTAGTTCGCTACAACTAATCTGTTTTCTGTCATCTATTACTTACTTAATGATTGAATTATTTCGCTTACTGTTTCCTCTCTTGTTATACTACCGACCCGCTGCCCCGCCCATAATGATTGATATTGCGGATTAGCTTGTTGTTGAGCTACTTTTCGGATATCCTTTGTTAATTCATTTTGAATCGGAAATGGCATCGCTGGTACCTGTTTTTGCTCCAATTCTTTAATAAATGTATTTACGATTCCCCTTGCAGGACGACCGGAAAAATATTTAGTAATCACTGTATCCTCATCATTTGCTTTGATTAATGCATCCTTATAAGAATCAGCTGTACCCGCTTCCTTTGCTACAAGAAAACGTGTACCAAGCTGTACCGCTGCTGCTCCCATCGCTAATAAGCCTTCTATCTGCTCTTTGCTATAGATTCCCCCAGTAGCAATAACAGGAATCTCTACTGCTTCAATTATAGAAGCAAGTAAAGAAACTAACCCTATATCACAGCCGTTCGGGTATTTCTCCATATGAAAAGTTCCACGATGTCCGCCTGCTTCATACCCTTGAGCAACGATCATATCATAACCTGCTGCTTCAAGCTGCTTCGCTTCCTCAACATTCGTCGCCATACCAATTAGAATCACCTGATTTGCTTTTAGCTTTAGAATATGCTCCTTGGAAAGCAGGCCAAATGCGGTACTGACTATTGGCACTTTTTCTTCTAAAATAACCTCCATATTTTCCAGCAAATAATCCATTGTCTGTACATGATCCATGCCACTGATAATCCCTAACTCTTCACGGAATTTGTTTAATTCCGCTTGCATACCCGAGACATCATCTGAAAAAGCCTTTAGATTGGTGGCAAAAACATTCACCGCAAATGGCTTTTTTGTTTGTTGCTTTATTTGCTGAATAGTTGTTCGCAGTGACTCCGGGTTCATATAGCCTGCCCCAATTGTTCCCAATGCTCCTTCATTTGCCACTGCTGCTACTAATTCAGGCGTAGTAATCCCACCAGCCATTCCTGCTTGAATAATTGGTATGTTAACACCTGTAAGTTGCAAAAAACGGTTCATCCCATTTTCTCCTCCTTCTAATTTCCAGACAATTTGATCATACCATGAAAACATTAATAGATTGGCATTTTCCCCCATTCTTAAAAATCTGTTTTTAATAGAAACTATTTTCTCATTAGATGATATTACAAAATAGATTTAACAGGTATATTCAAATATAATCTTGACAATTATCAGAAGATTGGCTACCATATTGCTAATCTAAATAGGACTACAACTTTCTTACTGGTATAAATCACACTAATACTTTAATACATTAGCGCGTTTTCTTATTAACATGTTATCTATCATGTGGCAAGTACTACAAAATATAATTTATAGGGGTGATACGATGAGGATGAAAGTGGCCATATTTGGCAGAAAAGCAATGGTCAATCATACGAATAAAGTTATGAATAGTTACAAGGATATAGAATTTAATTTTTTTCAGTACTCTAAAATGGACGAGATCAGATTATTAATCGATAAAGCATACCTATGCGATATATTTCTGTTTACAGAACAACTCCCTTACTTGTTTATCAAGAAGAAATTAATTCCAAAAAAACTTCCCTGTATTCATGTTTCGTTTGATGAATACATGTTATTAACTACATTGCATCAGCTGCAAACAGAAAAAACAAAAGCACACAAGCGATTTTCTATCGATGCTTGCGATGACAGGCCGGTTAAAAATGTCCTGTCCGAATTAGGTATTCAAGAGAATGAAGTTCATATCTTAAAAATGGACGAAACAATGTTTATCAATTATCACCAAGTTACCGACTATCATCAGCATTTATGGGAGCAAGGGAAGATTGACTTCGTATTGACCTCCTTAGAAGAGGTAAAGCATACGCTAAAACAAAAAAACATTCCCGTTAGTTGTATGTCCATCCCCAAAGTAAATCTGGCAGCCGCAATTGATGAAGCAAGGAAAATCGGACAATTATACAATTACCAAAAAAACAACGTTCAAGTTGTAATAGGATACCTAGAATTGAAAGGAGTAAACCAACCAGGCAAAGAAGCTTGCTATACATTACATCAGCTTATTGCCGAATTTGTTCAGCAAACGAAGGCAACAGTTGTTACCAATCATGATAAACAACTTGTACTTTTCGGCACAAACCCAGTCTTAGAGCAAATAAAACAGTATTACCGTGACTTTCCATTATTACACATCATTGAGCGACAACTAGAAGCTCCGGTTGCCATGGGATTTGGTGTAGCTTTAAACGCCAACGAAGCAGAAAAAAATGCCCGACTAGCATTAAAATCCGCTCAAGCTACAAATGATAGTAAGTGCTACCTCGTTAATCAGTGCCAAGATATCATTGGTCCAATTGGTGTCCCAAAAACCTTTGACACTTCGAAACTATACCATGCACTCATTCATAAAGCACGTTTAAACAATGATCTATCTTATAACTTTATCCAGTTTATTACGAATCGAAATAACGAACCTTTCTCCTCCCATGATTTCGCCTTACACTATAAAGTGACTAAGCGTAGCGCAGAGCGTACTATTAATAAGCTGTTATCAGGCAAGGTTATTAAAATAGCCGGCGAAGAGAAGCCTTACGTAAGAGGAAGACCGAGAAAGCTGTTTAATTTAAATCTATGATCACCGTTTACAAACAGCTTCCTAACATAGCCGTTCAGAAAGTAGAAAATGATCATTACATTTATAGGAACAAAAGCTAGAAGCCTCGGTTAGCAGCGTACAAACCGGAAAGCTTTTGAAGCGATAAAGGGAAACTTCATTTCTTGCAGTGCTTTTTCCAAGAAATGTTAGTACCGCAACGGAATGACCTAAAAGCCCTTAACCAATCGGGGATTTAGGTGCCGTTTTCGACAACTTAAACTTCTCCGTATTCTCTCAGTTGTAATTTTACGGCACCTTATATACGGGATAAAGGGAAACTTCATTCAAGGAGTACCTTTCTCCTTGAAAAAAAAGAACGCTTTTTTTGCGTGGGATACATATTCAATGAAGCTTTCCTTGTCCTGTCAATCCAAATAAATCAGGAATGTTGGAGTCGTTTTTCTTATCCTGTCCGCCTATGTTTTTTGGTCAATTTACATCAGATATTCTTATAAATGATTTAATCGTTTCTACCTTGATTCGTTTCCCTTGATGATTTTAAAACAAGATTTTCGTACAACTAACAGCCGGTTAAAATGTTCTAGATATTTAACAACTCGCGAATATCATCTTCACTTAAGGAAGAAAGCATTGTCTCTCCTGGTTGGATAACTTGATCAATCAATTCACGTTTTTTCTGTTGTAACTCATAAATTTTTTCTTCAATCGTTCCTTCTGTTATTAAACGAATGACTTGAACGACATTTTTTTGTCCGAATCGGTGAGCTCGCCCTGTCGCTTGGTCCTCAACAGCAGGATTCCACCATAAGTCATATAAAATAACGGTATCTGCGCCTGTCAAATTTAGTCCCGTACCACCAGCCTTAAGAGAGATTAAAAATACATCATTTTCACCATTATTAAATCGTTCACTCATCTCTAAGCGTTCCTGTGATGATGTTTGCCCATGCAAGTAGAAATAGCCAATTCCTTCATTTTCTAACCGATGTTTTATAATTTCATGCATGGAAGTAAATTGCGAGAAGATCAGCATACGCTTTCTATTTCTTCTAGCATTGCGAATAGTTTCCATGAGCTGGATAAGCTTTCCAGATTCTCCTTGATAATTTTCAATAAACAAGGAAGGGTGGCAGCAAATCTGTCTAAGTCGGGTTAACCCAGCTAAAATTTTTATTCGATTTTTCTGGAAGCTGCTTTCACTTATCGTCTGTTGAGCTTCCTTCTGTAATTGTCGGTGATACCCTATATACAATTCTTTCTGATCTTTAGTTAGTTCAGATGTATGAACAGTTTCGATTTTATCCGGCAGTTCACTCAACACGTCCTGCTTTAATCGACGCAAAATAAACGGTCTTGTCATCATTGCAATTTTATCATAAGACATTTGTTTAAACGTTCTTTGATTCGGCATAAGTCCGGGAAGGATGACTTGAAAAATAGCCCATAGTTCATCAATCGAGTTCTCAATCGGTGTACCACTTAGAGCAAATCGACGCAATGCATTTATTTTCCGGACTGCTCTAGAGGTTTTTGTTGCGTAATTTTTAATAAATTGAGCTTCATCAAGAATTAACGTTTGAAATGATAGCTCCTTGTATATATCAATATCTTGTCGTACTGTTGCATAAGAAGTAATCCACACATCCATTGTCTGGGAACTGGCAATTTTCTCTTTTCGTTCCTGTGGTGTTCCTGTTAAAACAGCTACTTCTAAATATGGGGTAAATTTTGCAAACTCATTTTTCCAATTATAAACAACGGAAGATGGTGTCACAATTAAGTGTGGATACTGTCCATTTTCCGAAGCAAGATAACAAATACTTTGTAATGTTTTTCCAAGACCCATATCATCTGCCAAAATCCCGCCTAAGTTATACTCACTTAACGACTTAAACCACTGAAACCCTGTTTCCTGATAACTGCGTAAGGTAGCATTTATTCCTTCCGGAGGCGGATATACCTGCTCTTCGGGTGACCTTAGGTGATGCAAGAGTTTGCGAAATGATACATCATAATTTTTATCTGTTTTTAGTAATTCATCCACCTGCGTTCCTCGATAAACAGGAACTTTAATGTTATTTTCGGCAATATCCTTTGCATCAATATCCATATCAGCAAAAAATTGTCTTACAGATGAAAACGAGTCGCTTTCGAGTGACATGAAAGCCCCACTATCTAACCGGTAATAACGTTTTTTCTCAATCACCGCTTCTAAAATGCGGCTAATATCAGCTTCACTAACCCCATCAATATTAAATCCAATATCTAGTAAATTAGAGGAACGTTCTACTTGTACCTTTGTATGAGCAATTGGCTCCATCTCTACTAATAAGTTACGGATTTCTGCTGTTAAAAACAGTTCTACATAATCATCTAGCTTTGGCAATGTATAGTAAACAAATTCATACATATCCTCTTCGTTTTCCATATGAATATATAGTTCTTTTCCATTATAATGAAAATCAGCATATTCAATCAGCTGCATAATTTGCTGTTCTTTTTCAACATCTCGAATGATGATAACATCATTTTTTTCTCTACCATTAAATGGATCTATTATCTCCTCTCCATAATGATATTTCAATTGACCAACGATCCATGAATCCTTAAATTCTAAATACAACTCAGCCTTAAGCGGAAACTGAACAATTTCTTGAGCTACTTTTTCTGTAATTTTTACATCGCCCACCTGTTTCAACGAAGGAATAACCGTTGAAACAAACTCATCAGCCTGATGTTTCGCTATCGGCAGCTCTAAGTCATAACGTTGAAATTGACTTAACTCTTTTACAATAGGCACTTGCTGTTGTCTGGGAAAATAGAAAATGCCATCAGCAAATAACAGTTCATAATTGGTTAAGTAGAGCAGATCGTTTAATCGGTTCATCTCAAGGACTAACCCTTCCTTATCGTTTGCCGATAAGGAAAAAGCAAACGGCATTTGTCCTTTTTGAATGGAGACAGCTGAATAGTTTTGTTCACGTGTGATCACCGTAAGTGACCGCTCAGCCATTTGTTCTAATAACGGCTTTGCTTCAAGCGGAGGTATAATAATAGAACGTTTGCTTTCCTGATTTTTTATAAAGGAATAATCAAAGTGATAAACACGCTCACTTTGTAAAATGGCATATAACTTTTCAAGAATATTCATATCTTCACGGGAAAATGTATGGAACTCTGGACTATAAGCAAACAGCTTTGTCAGTGGATATTCCTTTCCCTCTATAATATGTGTAAGAAGTGCTTCGGCGTCTTTGACAACGTAACACCGCTTTTCTCCTACTTTTATCTCTACTTGGATTTGCTTTTGAACCTCCAACTTACAAATGTACTCTACCTTTAGTTCTGTTTGCTTCATGATCTGCGAATGTTTTCTCTCTAATTGCGGTGCATTATTTAATGCGTTCATAAAGCTTTGCGTCAAATCATAGTCATAAGATGAAAAACCCGGTCGTACTTGATTATCTTGATTCACTAGTTTAATAAGCACGGCAGCAATATGTTTACATGTTCCAAACGTATCAAATGCTGGACAGTCACAAGACGTATCGATCGAACCTTGGGCTAAATTTTTTACATTTATTTCAACATAATAATCCTCAGATCCATATACCGTCGCTGACCATTCCTGAAAATTTATATCGTATAAAAGATCACTAACTCTATCTTGCAAATAGTATTTTAATCCACGTTTATAAATAGCCGAAGGAAATAACTTTTCCACATTAATATGTTTCATACTTTTCAAAATAGAATTACCTTCCTTTACTAATTCGTATGTTTCTATTGTAAACAAGTTTCCCCTGTTTTTAAACCAATCTTAATTTAACTGCTATTATTTAAAGGCTTACAAAACTGTAAGCTTGTTGAAAGGAAAATCCATACCTTCATTTTCCAGTTAGCGATAAGCTATTCATAGCAATTAACGTTGGAGGTATGATCATGAGTCAATACGTATTAGAAGTAAATCATCTAAATAAATGTTATGGAAAAAATAAAGAGAATCAATTTCACGTTTTAAAAGATGTCGCTTTCCATATAGAAGCAGGCGAATTTGTTGGGATTATGGGACCTTCTGGTGCAGGAAAAACAACCTTACTAAATGTTATCTCAACATTAGATCAGCCAACAAGCGGCACCATTGAAATTGCCGGTACCAATATTACTACAATGAAACAAAATCAATTGGCCGATTTTCGTTCCCAACAGCTTGGATTTATTTTTCAAGACTTTAATCTATTAGAAAACCTTACTGTCTATGAAAACATCGCCTTGCCTTTATCTTTACAGGGAGTAGCAACAAAGCAGATTAAACCAAGTGTATTAAAAGTCGCAAATAATCTGGGCATCCAGGACATCCTTACAAAATATCCAACGGAAATATCAGGTGGACAAAAGCAACGAGTTGCTGCTGCACGTGCCCTTATCCACGAACCCGCCATGATACTGGCTGATGAGCCAACGGGTTCACTCGATTCCAAAAATGCGAAAAGCTTAATGGAAACATTGGTGCATATGAACGAAAACCTCGGTACATCCATTATGCTTGTAACCCATGACCCGCTTAGCGCCAGTTATTGCAAGCGTATTTTATTTATTCAAGATGGTCAACTGTATAAAGAAATCCATCGGAATCATACACGAAACGAGTTTCATCAAAACATACTGGATGTTCTTTCTGAATTTAACACACCAAGCGAATTGAATTAGAAGGTAGGTCATACAATGTTATTAAAGCTGTCTTTAACGAGTATGCGGAAAATGTTCAAAGATTATTTAGTTTTATTATTTGGGCTAACGATCTCGATCGCCATTTTCTATATGTTCCAAACACTGGCACAAAATGAAGCCTTTGTTGAAGCAAATTCTATGATTAGTGCAACGATGTTTGTTTTTCATGTAGGAACATTTATTCTCGGGTTTATTACCATTTTTTATATTTTTTATGCCACTTCGTTTATTCAAACATTACGGCAAAAGGAAATGGCTATGTATATGACACTGGGTGCTAAAAAAAGCAAAATTACCCAACTGATGTTTATGGAAACACTGTTTATTGGACTGATCTCCCTTGTGATCGGCATTATAATCGGGATTGGATTAACGACAGTTATCGCTGATTTATTAATGGAAAAGCTTGACTTTTCAGCAGAAGCTACTGGGTTTAAAGCTATTTATACAGGATCGATTTTGACAACAATCATTTTCTATGTTGCCCTGTTTTTATTAACATCAATGGTTAATGCATGGCAAATTGGTAAGAAAAAAGTTCTTGATTTGTTACAAGCTAATAAAAAACAAGACTTTATTAAAACAAGTGGAGTAAAAACATTTTTCGGCGTGCTTTTTTCCATTATTCTAATCGTCATTGGCTATTATATTATGATTAACATGGCTAAGCTTCAACATTTCGGAGTTATCTTAGCATCCATTACCGTCGTTCCAGGAACATACTTGATTTTTATTTCGTTTTTACCATTCTTTGTGAAAAAGCTGAAACAAAACCGTACTTTAAATGAAACTGGTATCAACTCATTTACACTAGGACAATTACGCTTCCGGATGCTTAACTTAACAAAAGTACTAGGAACAGTAGCTATGTTAATTGCACTTGGATTAGGTGCGATGACAGCAGGAATTTCGTTTTACCATAATGTTGAAATTCAATCATCTAAGCTCCAAGCGAATGATGCTGCTATTTATCAACCAACAGCAGAAGATTTAAATACATTGGAAAAGATGAAATTAACTGAAAAACATACGTATGTATATAAAGTAAGCGATGATGGGGTATTTTTTCTTAAAGAGAGTCTATTAAAGCAGCCACCTTTAGTTCCTAGTATGGAAAAAGGAATGGAAAAGCTGTCAGATGTAAAAATAAAACGGATAGAAGACAAACTCCCTGCTCCTGTATATTCGATGGAAGGGACAAAAGGAGAGGAACTTCCTGATAAATGGTTGACTGCCTTTTCTTATGAATTAAATGCAAGCTATAATATGTTTGGCGAAAGAGTGATCCATGTTGTTGATAAGAGTCATTATCAACAAGTAAAAGCCGAAGAAAAACAAGTTATTTTAGTTAAGGCAGACGACTTTTCAAATTATTTGCCGGAATTTAAGCAATTGGAAGAAAGGCAAAGAAAGGTTGCTGAAAGTTATGTTGGTAAACCTGTAGAAAACGCAGGAGGAAAATACAATAATTACGTTAGTTTAAAAAGTTTTTCCAGCGGTACAATCTTTATGGGTATTTTCTTAGGCATTGCCTTTTTAATGATGATGGCTAGTGTGCTGATGTTTAAATTATTATCAAGTGCCGGAGCAGATATTCAACGCTATCAAATGTTACGAAAAATTGGCGTACGTAAATCGCTATTGAACCGTTCGATTTACCGAGAACTGTTCCTGTTATTCTTATTCCCTGCAATCGTTGGTTTAGTACACGTCTTAATTGGCATGCAAATGTTCTCTTTCATCTTAGTTGAGCCTTATACAAAAATATGGTTGCCAATTAGCCTTTTCTTATTGATCTACGGTTCATATTATGTTATTACTGTCCAATTGTACAAGCGAATTGTACTGCCTAAGAACCATTAACCCTTTCGAGAACCAAGCAGGTAAAATTGTTTGGTTCTTTATTCATTATAAAATCCTTATGTAAGGATTTTCTTAAATAATATTATTGCAGACTCTTAAACAGGTGAATATTCCCAAACGATCAGAAAGCTTATGCCCTCCTTCCTACATGCTACTAAATTATAATATAGAGATAAAGGACGTAGAAGCATCACATAATGAAATAGAAAACCGATCTGCTCAAATATAAATTCTCCAGACCTATTCTCTAAATCAAAAAAATATATAACATTTTATCCCGTCAAGTTAAACAGGAAAAGAGTAAGCTCTATCTTTTTCTACGTTCTAAACTAATTTAATAAGGAAAAAACAAATTGTTTTTAGTTATTGTGTATTGTATGCTAATTCATCATTTTTCTTATAGACCTAATTTTTTTATTATGTTAGGATGGCAGTAACTTTTAAAGCCAACGTAAAATTAATATCAGAAAGGGTTGATGAATATGGCAAATACAGAAAAGAAAGAACCAATGATATTTGACATCCATGTGGCTGAGGGAAGCAATTATGAGGTGGGTAAACAGCGGGCCGAGACTTTAAAAGAACACTATCCGGACGACATTCCCTATTACACCAGTCCCATGGAAGGACAGGGTTATATATCTGCAGCGACTGCCCATAAGAGGATGATGTTAATTGATAAAATATGTCCCGGCTTTACAGATGAAATACAGGGATTTGCAGATGAAATAGGAGTAGAATCGGAAAAAATAATTTGCTATACAAATTCATATCACAATTCCTATAATTGTTGTCAATTTGCAGTACTCCCTTCAAACACGAGCGATGGACATTTTTATGTTGGAAGAAGCTATGAATATTTTGTAAGGGACGAAAGAAGTTTATGCATTACCCGTGTAACAGGAAAACCAAAGCATATTGGTTTCTCTCTCCAAAACGCAGGAAGAATGGATGGCATGAATGAACACGGTTTAGTTGTTTCCATGTCAAGTACAGCCTACTTGAAACCTCTCGATGGAAATGGGTGTGAATTTTGGGTTGCCATTCGTGCCATTTTAGACCGCTGTAAAAACGTTTATGAAGCGAAATGTTTACTTGAAGAAATACCATTGTGCACAAATACGAATTTCTTAGTGGCAGACGCTTCTAATCATGCTGCTATATTTGAGGTGGCAAGCTTTTCAACGGACAAAAAAAGAATGATCGAACGGAAACCATTTGGCGATTTATTAGTCGCTACCAATCACTATGTGAGCCATGAAATGAACGAATTTGATGAACATCATTTTTGGAATTCTGAATTGCGATACACCTCTGTATGGAACTCATTATTAAGAGATGCACCTAATATCAATGATGAAAAAATAAGGAAATTACTTTCCACTCCGTATCCATATGGTCCTTGCTGCCATTTCTATTCAAGTGGAATGGGCACGCTTAGAAGTATGGTATTTGATGTATCAGAGAAGAATTTAAAGGTTAGTTTTGGACCACCAGACATGAATCCATGGCATGAAATTGATATTGACACTCCGATGGGACTTGAAGAGATTATATGCAAATATGATAATATAGAAATAGAGAATCCAGAACATTTCTGGAGAGAAATGTATCGAGGGTTTGGTGGGCACTCGACAATTAGATCAAGATAGAGATAGGTAATTATCTCCTTCCGCCTTCTGCTCTTTTTGCTTTACGACATAATAGCAAAATACCTATAGGATGTTTAGCGTTTCTTGAAATACTGGATACAAAAAATTTGGTATATACCAAATTTGTAATCTTATAAAATTTTACTCGATTCCAATGAGTTCTTAGTATGCTATATTACAAGAAAAAATAAAAAATTAAGAGCTTTGTCATTGATCATTTAATCGTTAGTAAACAAATTGCCGAATGTAAGCTTAAACATGAAGGCAGTGTTTTGAAATGAAAAATACAGATCCTAACATTCCGGATAAGAAAACTTGCCTTCTTCCAACAGGGGTATACCAACGCCTAGCAACAGCCCGCTTTTAGTCAGCTTTCCTTTAGATTCGAGCCAATGTTGGCTTATCGTAGCAGGAAGAAGTGTGAGATTTACTAGATGTTCGAGCACATACTTAGACGATCGAGCTACTTTCAAAAAGATAGCCAACATGCAAAAAATCGCTTCCTAGATAGCTAAACATCCTGTACCAGTAATTGAAACGAGTAGAAAGTTTAATCGATCTTACGCACAGCGAGAAATACTAAATAGAGGTAGAGGCCAATGGAAACAAGCACAGAACCTGCTGCAGTTACATAAATCACTGCATAATTAAATAGAAAAGCAATCTGTCCAAATAGAATTGCCCCAAGTCCAACACCTAAATCAAAAAAGGAAAAAAAGGTAGCATTTGCCATCCCTTTTCTGTTTTCCGGAGCCTTCTCAACCGCCCAAGCTTGTAACGCCGGCTGAATGGTTCCAAAGCCAAGTCCATACATTGCAGCTGCCACTAATAAAATAACAGTACTTGGGAGCCAAGCTAGCAACAGCATCGCAATAAAAATAAGTATCGTTCCAGGTAAGAAAACATATAAATGACCTTTTTGATCATATACTTTTCCGGCAAAGGTTCGAGAAACCATCAGGAATAGAGCATACACTAAAAAATACCCTTCAATACCTGCAATACTTTTCTCTGCCGCATGAAGCGGCAAAAATGTAGCAATCCCTCCAAAAGTAAACGTAATAAAAAACAATAATAGCGATGGCTGTATAGCAGTCTTTTCGAAAATATCAAACTTTAAAGCTACTGTCTTATGCGGTGATTCTTCTACTTTTTTATATTTGATTTTACTAGATAAAATAAATGCTACTATTCCACCAGCAGCACAGATAAGGAAAAAGTGGGAAAAGCTAATAACATCTACTAGCATTAAGCCTAGCGAAGGACCAATTCCCAGTGCCATATTGCCGGCGAGCCCAAAATAGCCCATTCCCTCTCCACGACGGGAAGGCGGGATTAAATCCGTTGCAATCGTACCTGTTGCTGTCGTTGAGAACCCCCAACCAATACCTTGAATAATTCGTAATACAAGTAAGAAGAAAATAGTAGAAACGACAGCAAATGAGCCGACAGATAAAACAAAGATTAGCAAACCGAGCATATAGACAAAGCGTCTTCCTTTCGTTTCTAAAGCATATCCAGCATATGGGCGCATGATCAATGCAGAAAATGTGAATATTCCAACAATAACACCAATTAATTGATCGCTTCCTCCCAACTCCTTAACAAATAATGGCAAGGTCGGTAAAGTCATTTGGAAGCCTAAAAAAATAAAGAAGTTAGCTAAACAAATAAGAATAAAGTCACGTGTCCAAATTTTCTCCGCTTTTTTATCAATCATCGCAGATTGTGCGTCCATTAATCGCCCTCCTTTATTAGAAAAACTTGGCTTTTCGCCAAGTCTTTATGGCAAAAGCTATCGTTTTTCTTATACGATAAACCATAAAGTTATACTTTCTTATAGTATAAAAAACGGTTCAGCACTTTGCTTCGACACTCGAAATATATTATACAGAAATCAAGGAAGAAAGCAATGAATCCGTACAACCTACTAGTATAACTCCTCATTTCATTTATTTCCTTAGGGGAGCTAAATCTGATTAGAAAGACTTGGCTTATCGCCAAGTCTTTAGCGAAAGCCATAGTTTTTCTTATACTATAAACCATAAAAATTTTATAATTCCCTATAGTGTTAGAAAAACTTGGCTTATCGCCAAGTCTTTACGGCGAAAGCTATCGTTTTTCTTATACGATAAAGTGAAACTTCATTCCGTGGAATGCTTTTTACACGGAATGTTAGTTTGAACGAATCGGGCATTTAGGTGCCGTTTTCTCACACTTTGACCCTTTTGTATCAATTCAGCACTTGAAGTGGGAAACTTACGGCACCTTACATGCGGGATAAAGTGAAACTTCATTCCGTGAAATGCTTTTTACACGGAATGTTAGTTGAACGAATCGGGCATTTAGGTGCCGTTTTCTCACACTTTGACTCTTTTGTATCAATTTAGGACTTGAAGTGGGAAACTTACGGCACCTTACATGCGGGATAAAGTGAAACTTCATTCCGTGAAATGCTTTTTACACGGAATGTTAGTTGAACCTTGCCTTTCTACATAATTGACGAACTCAGTAATATCATCAAAATACGCATCAGGCTGCTTCGAGAATGTTAACGTTTGTGCGTTAGGAAACCATTTTATCCCAATCGTATGAACATTCGCTTCTAGTCCTGCTTGAATATCAGCATCACTATCACCAAAACATTGCTTCATGATTACTGATTTTTATTTTTGTTCATGCTTTATAAATGTCTTCAGGATAGGGATTAGGTTGCTCCACATCGTCTCCTGTAATGATCACATCAAATAAATTTCTCATTTACAACACCTCTAGAGGTATATCTAGACTTCTTCTTGTTTTCCCCGTAACAATTCCTAAGTCATCCCAGCGTTTTTTAAAAAGAAGAGCATGTCATCTATCTCCTGATAATGATCAACTAACTCCGCATGATGCTTCATATATTGTTCATAGAAATACTCAATAGCGTCATCCCAAATCTTTACTATTTAAATTTTCTTTCATGATATTTGTTTCAGAAGGGCCAAACATAGCCTTTACTTCCTCATCAATGAGGCGTTTTCGCATCATAGTGCTTAAAAACCTCTTGAAATGCATGATAGCAGTTTGGCAACGTATCCACTAATGTTCCATCAATCAAAATCAAACAAAATTGCTTTCACCCAACTCCCTTTGTATTTACGAATTACCCGTATATAACGATTATTTTCCCACTTACTATTTACTAGTTATCAAGTTTATTCTTCTAATGGAAGTTTCACTATTCTGTTCTTTATAGCCGTTTTAGAGCTATTGCTTTCCGCATATATTGTAATGCTTCTTGAGCAGACTCTCCTTTTACAAGCATCACATTCGTATACAATACATCAATTATACTAAGCTCAGCAAGCCTTGAGGATAACGCTTCTGAACGAAATTCAGTTTCCTCTGCAACTGTATATAGTAAAATATCAGCATTCTTTGTCAAAGGAGATTTAGCAAAATTCGTGATCGCAATTGTCATCACCTGTTTCTCCTTTAATATTTGAAGCAAATCAATAATATCCTTTGTAGAACCGGAATGAGAGATAATTACAGCAACATCCTGTTTTCCTAATTGTGAAGCTGACATTAATTGCATATGAGCATCAAAATTGGAATACACATTTATCCCGCTACGAATAAATTTGTGATATGCATCAAGGGAAACAATTGCCGATCCACCAATCCCAAAAAACTCCACTTTTTCTGCTCGAACAAGTGCTTGAACTGCTGTTTTCAGAGCCTCTTCATCGATAATTTTCAATGTATCCTCTAATGTTTTGATATTTGAACGAAATACTTTTTCACCAACCGTAACCACATCATCGCCAGCTTGTATATCCTCATGTATATCTGCGATTGGTGTAACAATCTCTGCAGCAAGCGCAATCTTTAAAGCTTGGTATCCTTTAAAACCAATTCGCTGACAAAAGCGAAAAATCGTTGACTCCGCAACTTCTAAGTTATCAGCAAGCTGATTAATCGTATAATGAATAATTTCTTTCGGATGCTTTAAGATATAATCGGCTATCTTTTTTTCTTTCTCACTAAGCCTGCTGTAATTACTGCGGATACGTGCTAAGCCGTGTTGAGTTTCTTGTTCCATATTAACGTACTCCTTTTTTAATAGAGTGAAACTTCATTCAAGGAGCGCTTTTCTCCTTGAAGTAGTATAAAGGCTATAATCTCGGGGGCCCTTCGATGGATTACTACCGAAGCTTTTCTTGCATGTGGTATGTGCTTACCGAGCTTCTCCATCCTTAAAAAAGAAAAACACTTTTCTGCTGTGCGATGTCTAATTCAAGGAGCTTCTCTATCCTGTTGCCCGTACGAATAGGACATTTGAATACCAATATTCCCTTTAGGCTTTTCCGTATTCCCTACATCTCTGAAATCTGATGGCATCTTGACTAAATTAAACAGAAAAGTATTCCTACTATGTCATCTCTTACCAAATTTGAATGAATCATATTTATCCACCGCTCTAAAACACTTAAATGTAATTCGTTTAAAGAATAGAATGAATTTATATCATCTATTATACACGAAAAAAATTTCTTTTATATAATTTGAATACGGAAAAATATTTGATATAATGGATATGGAATGTAATAAAACATGAGGTGAAAATAATGGAAATCGGTATTATCGGACTTGGAAAGATGGGCTATCATTTAGCGCTTAACTTACTAGATCATCATCACAATGTACGTGGCTTTGACAAAATAGAAAAACAGGCAGAAGGAATAACACATGACAACTTTCAGTTCCACACTTCGATTAAAACATTAGTGAAAAGTATGCCAGCTCCCCGTATTATTTGGTTAATGGTTCCCGCGGGTGATATCACAGAACGAGTCATTCAGGAAATTGCACCTCTCCTAGATAAAGAAGATATTATTATTGACGGAGGTAATTCAAATTATAAAGACACGATAAAACGAAATGAATTTTTAGCTAATAGAGGCATATACTTTTTTGATTGTGGTACAAGCGGTGGCATCAATGGTGCTCGCCATGGGGTTTGTACAATGATTGGCGGAGATGAAGCTAAGTTTAAAGAGATCGAGTCGCTTTTTAAAGATATCGCTGTTAAAGATGGCTATTTATATACTGGAAAATCCGGCAGTGGTCATTTTTTAAAGATGATTCATAATGGTATTGAATATGGAATGATGCAAGCAATTGCTGAAGGTTTTGATATTCTCCATAAAAGTGAATTCGATTATGATTATGAACAAGTAGCAACTGTATTTAATAATGGCTCTGTGATTCGTTCATGGCTCATGGAATTGATGGTACAGGCTTTTAGAAAGGATGCTAAGCTGGACAACATTCGCGGAATTATGCATTCTTCAGGTGAAGGAAAATGGACGGTCGAAACGGCTTTAGACTATCAAGTCGCTGCACCAGTCATTGCTCTATCACTCATGATGCGTTATCGTTCGCTAGAAGAAGATACATTTACTGGTAAGGTTGTAGCAGCATTACGAAATGAGTTTGGTGGTCACGCAGTCGTAAATAATAACACGCAATCTTAATCATGTATTTTTCCATTCAGCAATTTGGTTTTTATGGTTGACCTCCCAATTTATTTATAACTTAATCACGGATAGAATGAAAACTTCCAGTCCGCTTTTTTAGGGTTAGAACACTTGAATTTTTCTCTCGATGACGAAAAATAAAAAAAGCGCAGGATGTGAAATAAACCGTTTTTTGGATCCTGTTCATCGTTTTGAGGGTACGCTAGTTAAAGGGATTTCACAGGCAATTTGTACGGCTCTCAATCCTAAAAAAACGTCTAAAAAGTATCCTTCCTTCACATCCTTTACAGAAAAAACAAGACAATCGATTGGTACTATTCAGAGGCATTTGTATTCGTTGATCAAGGAAAGCTATATGTAATAACTTTAAAAAGTTTAGTGCAATTTTGAACATTCGGGAAAAATAGCGTGCTATAAAAATTGAAAATAGGTAAGGGCATGAACCAAATGAAACGAATAGCGTCATTATTTATCCAGAATTGTTGCCAACCTTCATTTGTTTACCCCCGTCTTATTAAAGAGAATACAAAAACATTACCGATTTTCAGCGCAAACCATGTAAACCATATACCGTAAAAATTAATAAAGCGAGCTGTGCATTCAGCTCGCTTTATTAATTTTACATAGCGTAAAGCTATACAGTGAATCCTGCTGACTTCCTTCTTATTCAATCACTCCACAAGCAATCCGCTCCCCTGCATCACCTGCAGGTTGGGACTTATAATCATCTTCTTTCGCATGAATAACTAACGCTGTCCCGCCCTTTTTAAACAGCGAATGGCTCTCTCCCTGTTCCAACGTCACCAAGTTTGCAATTACTTCGGTTTGTACTGTTCCATCTTGATTCACTTCAATATTGGGAAGGTCTCCGGCATGGGGCCCTCCTGATATTTTCTTTCCATGTTTCGCATGATTAGGATTATAGTGTCCACCTGCCGAAGAAAAATCAGGCGCTTCGCAAGAACCTGTCTCATGAATATGAAATCCGTGTTTTCCTGGAGGTAATTTTTCTCCCTTTAGTTTAATTTGAACACCATCTTTATTTTCCGTTAATGTTGCAGTCGCTACTATCTGTTGACTCTGATTTTTTAGAGAAACAAGTACCTCTTTTGCTGCTTCATTTATAGTAGCTGTTGTTTCGTCTGTTTCTTCGTTCTTTCCACGTCCGTCATCTCGATGTTGCTCGTTATTATCTACATTACAAGCTACCAAGCTCAATAGGACAAGGAAAGTTACTGCAAGAAATAAACGTACCTGTTTTAGCCTCATCGTTTTTGCTCCTTTCAATCGTTTGTAAAAGAGGGTAAAATGAAACTTCCATTCACTAGGGCTTTCTTCGCTACAACGAGTAGATCAAAGACCAAAATAGCAATCCCCCTCAAAATCGCTATGTATCGCTATCGAAGCTTTCCTTGTCTTCAACATCCCAGTTATCTTCCTACTGAAGCTACCCCGTCCTACTCTCCAACAAATCGGAAATTTAGTGCCTTCATCTTCCATTTAGACTTATTCTAACTCTTGAGCGGAAGTCTTATGATACCTTAATGCAGGATAAAAAAGGTTTCAAGTATCCTTCCCGGCATCTTAATAGTCGTTAATAATACTTGACCAACGTTAAAAGTTTTGCCGGACTTGTTATACCTTCTTTTTTCAAAAACATTTATTACCAGTCTCTACATTACTTTAGTGAATTAAACATCGGACGATTTCGCAGAAAGTTTTCAATAGCGTATAATAAGAGTACAATTGAAAGGAGAGATTTTAATGGGCATATTTGATGGAATGATGGGAAATGCTTCCGAGATGGATGCCAAAAAAGCAGAGCAAGAAGTAGCAGATTTATTAGCGAATGCAGAACATGTAGAACATGCTTATAAGCTAATACGGGACATGTTGATTTTCACGAACAAACGATTAATTCTCCTAGATAAGCAAGGAGTAACCGGAAAGAAAATGGAATATCATTCAATTCCATACAAGAATATTACTCATTTTTCTGTGGAGACAGCTGGAACATTTGATTTAGATGCAGAATTAAAGTTGTGGGTTTCTGGAAGTTCCGAACCAATTGAAAAGACCTTCAACAAACAATTAAACATATATAAAGTTCAGGCAGTTTTAGCTAATTATGTTTGCGGCTAAGATATGTAAATAACAGAAGAAGTTTATATTAAATAGCTATAAAATTAGGGAGTATAAAATTAGCTTTGTAAGTAAGAGGTGGTTACCCCTAAAAGTTAGAGTTTTATTATGCAACTGATTGGCTGGATTGCGTTCGGTACTCGACTGGACTCAGCCCAGCCAATTTTTCTTTATTCGCTCATGTTTATAGCAGTAGATACATTCTTCAATCCGACTTTTTTTAATTCTTTATAGCTTCCTAATTTTTCTCCATCATACATTTCTTGTTTTACAATACCAAAAAAATCTCCATTGAAGCATTGTCTGCACAGGTTGCTTAACGTCCTCACTTATACTTTTGTTTAACACAAAGACTTTAAGAGGGGATATTGTCCATTAATAGGTATAAAAGTTTAATCTTCAATCAGTGAAGGCTTTCTTTTATCCCCCACCGATGGTTAGATAAACAAGAATCGGACATTTGACTTGCAGTTGGATCTTTCGCTTATCCTCTCAGGTTTTACTGCCAGTTACATGTGGGATAACAGGTTATTTAAGATAGAAATGGATCGTAAAGTTCTTAAGATACCCAATACCATAGGCTCATTTTCAACTTCATTTGTTACTAACCTCCAAATAACACTTGACATCTCACCAACAATATATTACTGTGTATATACACATACACAGTATAACAGTTTTGGAGGGATTTAATATGCAAAAATGGAAGCAGGCTTTTCAAGTTGCTAAGCTAGAGTTAAGCCATTCATGGCAAGGCTTTATTCTTTGTCTAATCTTAACTTTTTTCTTAAGCTTTCTGTTTATCTATAATTTAGACGCTTATTTAAATACTCAAGTTATGGGCTACGATTTCTTATTTATCACATTTTTCTTTCTCGGATTTGTTTGGGCCAAACCAAATTATTTCCAACTTCAACATCAATCTAGCGGTTTTATTGCTGCTCCTGTATTTCTTATGCAGCTACAATTGCCGATTGAACAAGATATTCTAATTAAAAGCAGATTCATCGTTTACTTTTTCTATTCCCTGCCTTGGCAAATTTGCTTTCTAATTTTATTCTATGCTTCATCAATAAATGAAGTCTTGTCCGTTACGGCATATCTCATTTTTTCGATTATGTGGCTTTCTGTCACTCTTTATGCTGGAACAATTTTCCCCATCAGTGATGCTGGTGAACAAGGATTTTTTACTACTAAAATAGGAGGAATAATAGGAGCATTATTATATTTTTCTATCGTTTTTATCTTTATGTTTCCTATTTATATTCTTACCAACCACGGAATTGTCTACTGGTCCATTATACTAGCTCAAAAATGGCCATGGTTAGCTGCCACCATTTCATTAATCATCGGCTTTACAGCAGTGAACGTACATCAAGTGTATATGAAAAAGAAAATAAACAAGCTGGATTATTTATAGATTAAAGAAAGGGAGAGCAGCCATGAAACTGCCAATACGTCTTTCAAAAACGTCACGCGAACCAATCTACCATCAAATTGAAAATCAACTAAAGACGTTGATCGCAAGTGGACAGCTGGCGGAAGGCGATCCCTTGCCATCCATTCGAGTACTGGCAAAGGATTTAGAAACAAGCGTCATTACTATTCGCCGCGCCTATCAAAATTTAGAGTATCAAGGCTTTATTCGAACAACTCAAGGAAAAGGAACCTTTGTGGCAGCAGTAGACGATACAATGAAGCAACAAATTAAAGTTTCTGAAGTATATCAAGCGATTGAACATGCCGTTGACATTGCCATTAGCTATGACTATACGATCGAGCAAATTAAAGAAATCTTTACAGAAGTCATACAAGAAAAGGAAGGACGATAACGATGGAAACATTGCTTGAGATAACCAATTTAGAAAAGCAGCTGGAGAGCTTGCATATCGGACCAATTCAATTAACAGTTGAATCTGGAACTATCACAACCCTTGTTGGCAGAAATGGTTCCGGAAAAAGTACCTTACTCAAGCTGATAATGAATCTAGTAAAACCGGATCAAGGGAACATTAAACTGCTGGATGTATTTACACATGGGCAAGATGAGAGCTGGAAGCAATTTATTGCCTATCAACCACAAACGATTATTGGCTGGGATGCGTTTACCGGACAAACATTAAAAGAATTTATCGCTCCGTTATATCGTGTCTGGGACGAAGAACTGTTTCAAAAAATGGTCTCTTTATTCGGAATCCCCCTAAATCGACGGTTTCGAAAGCTATCACAGGGAATGCAACAAAAACTAACTATCGCTCTTACAATATCAAAAAATACACCATTATTACTGCTTGATGAACCGACTTCATTTATGGATATACCAGCAAAACAACTACTGATGGATCTGCTTGTAGACTGGATAGATCAAGGCGAGCGCGCAATTATCATGACAAGTCATCAATCTGAAGATATTATGAAACTTTCTGATTATATTAACGTACTAAAGAATGGGAAATTAATCGCTAATTTTGAAAAAGAAACTTTATTTGCAACCTATCAGCGTTATTGGCTTACGGAAAAGCTTCCAGCTATTACAATTCCTGGAGAAGTGAAGCGAACTGCCAATTACCTTATTTCTAGCTCTCCTGAACAAACGGAAACATTTCTTAGTACACAGCAAATCAAATGGACGACACAGGAAGCTTTAAAAATTGAAGAAATTATTACACTGCTCACAGTGTGAAATGAAAGGTATGGGTTCCATTGAATACAATTCTTACGGTTGAAAACTTAGGAAAGTCATTTAAGGACAAACAAATTATTTCAAATATTTCGTTTGAAGTAAAACAGGGAGAGATTATGGCTATTCTTGGACCAAACGGTGCAGGAAAATCAACAACTATTCGTAACATCATGGGAATTATGTATCCAGACGAAGGAAAAGTTATGTTCCCAAACGTTTATAATGACAGTATTCCTAAAAATAAAATTGGTTATTTACCAGAAGAACGAGGACTGTATAAAAATGTAAAGGTGATGGATATTCTCCTCTATTTAGCAGAGCTAAAAGATTATCCGCTCAACCGAGCAAAACAACGAGCACTTGATTATTTAAAGAAATTTGATGTGGAAGGAAAGGAAAAAGTTAGTGTGGAGGAACTTTCCAAAGGAATGGGGCAAAAAGTTCAGTTTATCGCTTCCATTATTCATGAACCGGAGTTATTAATTCTGGATGAGCCATTCTCAGGTCTTGACCCTGTTAGCCAAGAGTTGTTTAAACAGGAGATTCGACAGCTGGCTCAACATGGAACGGCTATTCTCCTTTCCTCCCATCAGATGAACCTGGTTGAAGAAATGGCAGATCGTTTATTTATGATCCACCATGGGAAAAAAGTGATTTACGGAGATATGGATACCGTAAAAACAGAATATGCTAATTTTAAATGTACCATCCATGGAAAAAATGACCGGTATGAATTAGAAAGATTGCCCTATGTACAGCGGGTAGAACAAGTGAATAACCAATATATTCTTTATCTAGACAAAGAAGTTGACCCAGTTAAATGGTTAAAACAATTACCCGACCATTTAGACGTTCAGGAACTTACATTAGATCGTATTTCCTTACATGAAATCTTTATTGATATTGCGACAAATAAACAGGTACTTCAGATAGCAGGTGAGAAGCATGCATAACTCCATAAAGGTTGCTAAATGGGAAGTAAAACGAAATATGAAAAATAAATCTTTTATTATTGGTATCTTTTTAACCCCATTATTAATCGTCGGCTTTATGCTACTTGGTGAATTATTCGGTGACAGCTCAGGGGAAGAAACAGGAGCTACTACCGTATATATTAGTGATGAGGTAAATTTATTTTCTACGGTTGAAAAAGCGGTGAAAGCAAATGATTTATCCTGGGAAGTAAAGCAAACGGATATTAGTGAGGAGGAAGTAAGAAAAAAATTACAAGATGCAGAAAACACTGCCTATCTTTTTATTAATAAGGAAGCTATAGATGACGGGAAAATCCCTGTATATACTTCTGAAGAAATAGACCCTTATTTTATGGATCAAGCACATTTAATAACAGCACCCATTCAAGCACTGCAAATGAAAGAACTCGGATTATCAGATAAACAGCTAGCTGTAATTAATCGTGGCATTACTATACAAGAGACGGCTGTAGGAGAACCTGAATCTCCTGCCGAAGAAGCAAGCGGTTCTCACAACAGTGATCCATTAAAACGAATTATACCGGGGGCATTTGCCGGATTTATTATGCTCTCCATCGTGTTTACCGGTATGGCTATCTTCCAAAGTGCATCACAAGAGAAAAAAGATAAAATTGCTGAAATCATTTTATCTTCCCTAACACCAGCAGAACTAATGCAAGGAAAAATTATCGGTTATTTTGCATTAGGTATTCTGCAATCCATCATCTCGCTTGTTATTTTATTACCAGTTATCTCATGGCGGTTTGACCTTGAGATTGTAAAGTATTTATTTGTACCAGAGCTCGCTTTATATATAGCGATTGCTATTTTAGGCTACTTACTATTTGCTGCTGTTTTTGTAGGAATTGGAGCAACGATGTCCGATATGACTACTGCAGGAAATTTTCAAGGTATGGTGATGATGCTGCCATTTTTACCATTTCTCTTTATAAGTCCAGTTATTAATGATCCGAGTGGGTTAATGGCTAAAATCGGTACTTATATTCCTTTCACATCACCAGGTGTCCTGTTATTACGGCTCACACTTTTAGAAGAGTGGCCATGGTTGGAAATAGCAATATCGCTTACTGTTCTAGTAATAAGTGTGTTGCTCTTTATCATACTTGCTGGAAAAATATTCAAAGTGGGGATATTGATGTACGGGAAAAATGCAACACCTGCAGAAATTTGGAAATGGATTAGAGCTTAAAGCAAGTTCATACAAGCGGGGATTTCAACAGAATCTCCGCTTCATTAATTCCATGATCTAAAGACCGATGTGATCATCTTGCCAAGCATCCTACCGATAAAAAGAAGCATATCCAAGGCATCCGTTAGTATATCGAATAACATAAAACGGTTATAATTATCTTCTTTATCGCTTTTTTTCTTACGCTCCATGAACGAACAACCCCCAGTTTAGCTATTTAAATTTCCTTTTTTTGGTTTTGTTTCTCTCTAAACCTTCGATAAAAATAAATACAAAAGCCAATAACAGCGATTCCTGATAAAAGAAAGGTGATACTAGCTAATGGCTGTGCCTTAAATGCAAAAATCAACTTATCAAGCAGATAAATATCCCTGCGATCCGTTACCGTTTCCGGCGTAAATACGACGATATCCTTCCAATTCGGTTCCAACATCAAATAAGAACCGGTCCAGTAACTTAAGAAAAACGTATATATAGTGATGCCGATTAGTAAAATAAAGATAGCTATTTTTTTCATTGTGTCACCTTGACTTTTTTCTTTATATTAACATTACTTATAGCTTGACCCAGGATTAATTATCACGTCTTATCTATTTATACGGAAACCATTACCAAAAAGTTTCCTGATTTCTACTAAAATAGGAAAGAACCAATCATGGCTAAAGCAACGAAGACGTTGCTTTTTTATACTATAGAAAAGTAATATATAAAAAATATTTACCAGCTGGTTATTTCCTAAAGTTTTACCGAACTTTTTGAATAACCTCTTAAAGCACTATTCATCCTTCCAATTACTTTGCTTTATTTAGTTTACACTTCTAATTTTTCTATGAATGCATACAATTTTAAAAGGGAAAGCTTATCGTCTAGCACTTTTATCTCGGGAAAAACTTGGCAATCGTGTATTATTAAAATATAAAACCGTTAAACAGTTCAATTAAGTATTACAGTACTTTCTTAAGAAAAAAAGGAGGATATACAATGAATACAGTAGTCTTTCACGGTTCCACCAGAAAGAATGGAAATACGGAATACTTAGCACACCAAGCAGTGCCTAAGGAATCAGCAACACATATTTATTTAAGAGATTATCATATTCGGCCGATTGTAGATGAACGACATTCTGAAAAAGGGTTTCCCAACATAGAGGATGATCATAATCACCTCATTGAACAGTTGCTAAATCATGACATCATCGTCTTTGCCACCCCAATCTACTGGTATGGAATGTCGGGGCCGATGAAACGCTTCATTGATCGCTGGTCGCAAACATTAAGGGATCCAAAATATCCTAGTTTTCGTCAAGCACTAAAAGGAAAACAAGTATATCTTGTACTTGTAGGAGGAGACAACCCACATATAAAAGGCCTCCCACTTGTCCAACAATTCCGTTATATATGCCAGTTTTTTAATATGGAACTAATTGATTATGTGATTGGGCAAGCTCGAAAACCAGGTGATATTATCGCCAATGAAAAAGCAATTCGATCTGCCAAGTATCTCATTAGCGACAATTCGTAAATAATCTTCTAGTTGATCTATTATCTTACTCTTCTTAATTTCCCTGTTTCTTTAAAGCTATATTTTTATTTATTCTTCTATAATCTATATGATACGGAGAGATGTCTATTTTTTTGACATCTCCTTTCTATATCTTCTAAATGTTGTCTCCCGCATCTAAAATCTCTGCTGAATGATGTTTTCTTATAAAAATGCCTTCTGTTTTTTAAAATACTGTTAGCAGTAATTTATTCTCCTATTCCCCTTATGACCAGTTTACCAATAGAGGAAATCAACAAATAAGAATCCTTACTATAAATATGTAGTAGCTTTATAGAATTTTTACATGCTTAAAGAGAATCTCTGTATTTAGCTGTTCAAACATAGCCTTTCTGAGTAGTTATACTAACAATGTATGTATAAACATAATTTACCGGGCGCTATTTAACATTATAAAAATTATTATAGTTATCTTAAAATATGTATCTATTATACCGATACTATAAAAGTACTAAATAATATTTTTAGTTGGGTTTAAAAACCTATTATAGGAGTAGGTAATACCTACAGCTTGTATATATAAAAATGAGAAAAGACCTATCAAATTCAAGGTTACATCGTTTGCTCGAAATTAACTGTAACAAAAAGATCTAGGAAAAACATAGGTATAAAGCACAACTAAAACAACTTACTAAATTAAACGTTAAGGAGGATTTGCTTATTTTGAAAAAAATCTATCTTATCATCACAAGCTTAATCATTATGTTGACCTCCCTTTTTCTCATTCCTAAACAAAGCCTTGCTGCCGAAGGTGAAGTATATCAAGTTGGACAAGCTATTCTAAATGTAAGAGATGAGCCCTCTATCCATGCTGAAATTATTGGAAAACTTCATACAGGTGACCAATTGGTAGAATTCCAGGAAAAATATGGATGGATTCAAACCTATTATGGGGGAAAGGAAGCTTGGGTAGCTAAACAACATTTAATTCCTCTTCAACAAGATAAACAAACAAATATAAAGCCAACAGCTCACAAGCCAGTGACTGCACCACAGAAAAAACGTGAAGTGTCAACAAGAGGAAATGCTTCGCTTAAAGGATATAATATTATGTTAGACCCAGGCCACGGAGGCCATGATCCTGGATCTATTGGGATTGGTGGATTGCAAGAGAAAGCTATAACACTTGCAACAACCAGACAGATAGCTGAACAACTACGTAATGCTGGAGCGAGTGTTTTATTGACTAGATCAGGTGATGAATATGTTTCTTTACGTGATAGAGTAGAAATTAGTCGAGCTTATTACACGCATGCTTTTATTAGTATACATTATAATGCTTTTTTTAACTCTGGTGCACATGGTCTAAACACATTTTATTATTCCTCAGCAGATCAAAAGCTGGCAGCTAATGTTCATGCTAGCCTGGCTTCATCGATTTACCTGCAAGACAGAGGGATGAAGCAAGGAAATTATTACGTACTGCGAAATAATTATGCACCCTCTATATTATTAGAGCTAGGGTTTATTACGAATTACTCTGATTTAGCAAATATCCAAACGAACCAGTTTCAAATACAAGTAGCAGAAGCTGTTACAAATGGTTTACGAAATTATTTTTCACATTAATTAACATAAACTTATAATCTTTCAGTTAACCTGAACTGTTCTTTCAAATGTGGAACACTTAAAAACATGTAGAGGTGCAATTTTTAATAGAAAACTAGCCGTTTATGTCATTGAGTAACCAGACGATTTAACAAAGAACAAAAGGTAGACGTCACAAACCAGAGCTCTAACAAGATAAAGTGAAATTTCGTTATAAGGAGCGCTTTTTTCCTTAAAACAATAGACAATAACTAAGTTTACAACATACTTGAAAAAGAAATATACTCTTTATGTATGCGATGTTTCGCTGACGAAGCTTCTCTTGTCCTGTCAATCAATGAATCGAGATTTTAGATGCCTTCATCTCCTGCTTAAACTTCTTCTATTCTCATTCAATTTTGAAGTCGGAGTTTTACATACCTTCGATAGCATATAAAGAAACATGGGGGCAAAAGAAGCCAATGTTGACTTATTAAGGAGAAAACAACTGCAAAACTTGCGGTTGTTATTTTTTTGCAATTTCCCCTGGCCTATTAATCTGTTAACCTTTTAGTACTTTTGCATGATTTTTTCACGTTATTTGTTTAAATCATAGATTTATTGGAGAAAATTTCTATTAACGAGCTTTCATTTAATGCTTTTAACAATACACAATATTTTCTAGTTTTTTTCTCTATACGATTGTCTCCTGCATATAAAAAGGTTTTTAAGCACTTAAGCTGGACGAAGCTACGTTCAAAAAGACATCAACTTTGTAGTGACAGATAATAGATAACAAAATGCATGCAAAACAGTTAAGTTATCAATAAAAAGGAGGAGTTTATTATTTTGAAAAAACTCTATATTTCGTTAACTTGTTGTGCAATTATTCTAGCAATCTTGTTACTTTTTCCAAATCAAACATATGCTGCAAGCGGTGATATCTATGATGTTGGACAAACCAACTTAAATGTAAGAAGTGAACCATCCATCGATGCAGAAATTATTGGAAAACTGCAAGTTGGTGAACAGGTAGTAGAATTTCAGGAAAAACATGGCTGGGTTCAAACATATTATGGAGGGAAAGAAGCTTGGGTTGCTAAACAATATTTATTAAAAAGCAAACAAATGAATCATCTTCAACCCAAAACACGAAAAAAGTCAACCACTGCAATTACCAAATCAGAGCAACCACAAGTGGCTAATTCGCATACCACAGAGAGTTCAGCTCTAAACGGTTACAATATTATGCTGGATCCTGGTCACGGTGGAAATGATCCTGGATCGATCGGAGTAGATGGTATGGAAGAAAAAATTTTAACATTAGCTACGACACACGAGATAGCTAAGCAGCTAGAATCAATTGGCGCCAATGTATTACTAACTAGATCGAAGGACGAATATGTGTCGTTAGAAGATCGAGTAGCTATTAGTAAAGCTTATTTGACGCATGTGTTTATTAGTGTGCATTATAATGCATTTGCAGATGCTTCCGCACAAGGATTGAACACATTTTATTATTCTAATGCTGACAAAGAACTTGCTAAACATGTTCATCGTAATTTAACGTCAAAAGTTAACTTACAAGACCGTGGGGTAGTACAAAAAAACTATTATGTTTTACGGAATAATACTGCACCTGCTATCTTATTAGAACTCGGATTTATCACCAACCCTGATGATATAAGAATTATTCAAACGAATCAATTCAAACGGGAAGTAGCAGAAGGAATTACCAATGGTTTACAACATTATTTTCAATCACATTAACTTGTAATCATCTGGAATAAAAGCTAGAAGCACTCGCTTAGCAACGGGAAAACTAGTGAACTTCTAATGAAATAAAGCGAATGAAACCTTATCCAAGTTGTTATTTTTCCTTAAAACAGTAGATCAAAGGCTACGTTTCGCAGGCGTCTTTGAAAAACCACGGATGTACAGCTGTCGTAACTTCTCTCGTCCTTGAAAAATCGCGAAGTATTGCTGTCGTAGCAACACTGTCCTGTCGACCCAAACGAATTACGCATTAGGTACCCACTTCATACTGAACTTATCGCCTACACATTTACGTTAATGCGCACCTTTCCTACGAGATAAAGAAAACTAGGTGACAAGGAACCGATGTTGGCTTATCGTAGGAAGAATCATTGTTTGCTATAGCTTGAGTGCTTAAACTAGACGATGAAGCTACTTTTCAAAAAGGTTATCCTCCATATAAAACGGTATAAATCTAAGACAATTAAATAAGCTATCCTTTTTTATAGGCCAGCTTGTTTTAAAGCTAAAGAGGATAGCTTTTGTATACATAATTAATGGCATTCCATACTTTATTTATATTATTCGAATTATTAATGTTCACTAGTCTCATATAAAGAAAATAAAAAGTCCGGTAACCATGACACATCTAATTTCATCGTACATTCAAATAGATAAGATTTTGCACTGAAAATTAAATAACGCAGTGAAACTTTTAATATTGTTCAAAGACTTCAAACGAGCATACACGAAAATTCATAGGGTATCATTACCTTTTTTTGCATAAATCATACTTGAAAAAGGATGAAAAGAATACGTCGTCACTTCATAATGATGCGAATGAAACCAGTTCACCAACAGCGAGCGGTCTGCATAAAATTCATCTTCAATTGCCTCAACAGCTTCTATATTTCCTGCCTTTCTATAACGACAAATTACTTCTTGACGATGTGTCTCATTATGAAACATTAGATCAGCAATACAGATTTCCCCATTCGAATAGAGCACTCGATCCATTTCTTCTAAGGCCAGTAACTTTTGTTCGTCATTGATGTGATGTAGAGCGTAACTGGATACAATAGCGTTCACCTGCTGATCCAAAATCGGCAAAGCCAGAAAATGGCCTTTACGTATATCAATTTCCGGATGCTTTCGTTTACATTCCTCAAGCATCTTCTCAGATTGGTCAACTCCAATTACCTTAATTCCTTTTGGAAGCAATCTTGAACTTAAATTTCCCGTACCTATTCCTATATCTAAACATGTTTCACCAGCCTTCAATTGTATAGTACGAATAACTTTTTCTAAAGCAATTTCATAATCCTGATGCACATTAAAGCGATACCCAGTCAATTTAAGACTTTTATCATATTCAGCTGCTTGTTTATCAAAATTCCAGCGATCATTCCAAGATTTTCGCATTATTTTTAAGTTTTTTAAATGCTTCGATAAAGTAACTACGTCTTCCACTGATATACCATCATCTTTATGTTGTTCCAAGATACGATCAATGGTCTGAATCATATCCTTCATTTCCAGCCACCTTTCAATCATACGCTCACGCTGAATATTTAAATAATCATACATACTATACACATCACCGTCAATCAGCTGCTTAATTGCTTTAATTTCTAAACCTAGTTCTCGTAAAGCTAATATGGTACTTAATCGTATTACCTCTTCATCGGTAAATATCCGATAGTCATTTTCCCGCTTCGTTGGTTTTATTAATCCTTTTTCTTCATAGAAACGAATCGTTCTTGTTGTTGTATTTAAACGTTTAGCAACTTCTTTAATAAGCATGACTTTCATACCTCCTTTGTCCTCACTATACACATTAACGCAACGTTAATGTAAAGTGTTTTTTTAATTTAACTCGAATTAGTTAAAATTAGGATATCAAAAGAAATAACTCGTTGGTTACATTTTGATACTTTCCTACATATTCCAAATAATTATGAAGGATAAATTTGCTTTCGTAACAAGCAAAAACGTTTATTTGTTTCAGACGTAATAATATTTATTTCTCCGTCATCTTGATTTACGCTGGAAAAAATCGTTCTGTAAGTTAAGGAAAAAATGGTATACTGAAGAAAACTAAGATAAGCGAGGGTATTATATGCATGAAAGAATCCAACAAATTATAGACAATACAGCAAATTGGCTTGGACTAGATGCGTATTATTTGAAACGACATAGCTTTTCTAAGGAGCAAAATATCGAGGGAAAAATATGCTACGTGGTAACAATGGAATGGTTTCCTAATGGAAAAGCAGAAACCGATGACGGGTTAAATCCCCCAGGAACAGCAGTTGTCGATGTTGAGGTAGAAAGTGAGCAAATTAAAAGCATCCTTTTTGTTGGGGATATTTCCAATGCTAACAGAGAAGAGTTAAGCAATCTTTACCAAGACAGTGAGAAGACAATTGAATGGGTGGAGGTATTGACCGGATTAGAGTTTGGCAAACAATTTCAGCTTGTTCACGAAACTGCTGATACGATGCGTTTTCATGCAGCAATTGATAATATCCCGATTTATCCAGAAGGAACCATCGAGGTTTCCTTTAATCAAGATGGACAATTAACAACGTTTTATATAGACGGAGTTTTTCCGAAACAGGAAGAGGTTGAATGGGAACCTTTTTCACTAACTCCTGCCAGTTATAAACCAATAGCGAAGCAGCAATGCAGGCTATTAGAAATTCCGATGGAGGATTTACAAACATGGAAGACGGTATTTGGGATAGCAACCGTTTTTATAATGAATAGGAATCAGCAGGTCCTAGCCTACGAAACCGTAGAGGATTATTATCCTCGTACTACTCTCCATAAGCTCCTAACTTGGAAGGGAGAAGGAGAACAATCTATTTCTCTTACACCGATTGATTTAACTATGGAGATTACCGAGACGGAAGCTTTAACAGCTGAAGCTATTAGTGAGTTAGAGCCGATTTCTGAATCAATTGTGTCTAAAGCGAGCCAAGAGATTAAGTTACTTTTACAGCAGGAATTACCTGATGAAAGTGGTAAATGGAAAATAACATCGATAAAACGCGAGCCATACTTCCTAATTGCAACATTACATTTGGTTGAGTCATCTAATCGTATTATCCAGCCTCGATTAAAAGTTATCTTAGATGCCGATATAATTAAAGTACTTAATTACATTGATAATCGCTTTTTACTTATGATTTTTGAAGATTTCTCTGCTGCAGAGCCACCAATTATTTCACGAGATATAGCTTTTAAAAAGCTCTCCAACCAGATAGAGGTCACTCCTGTTTACATTTATCATCAAGAATCGAAACGATATGTACTTAGCGGTAGGGTAGAATGTCAATACGGAGTAGATGCAGTATCTGGGAAGGTGATCGATTTGGATGGTATTGAGATTTAAGCGTTTTGGCATCACTTAACAATATTCAAACACAATACCTCTTGCCATATTTTCCTTCCATATTTAACAGCAAAAAAAATTGTTATGTGACGCTGTTATAGCTTTGAACTTATCGCATATACATTACGTTAGATGTGAAAGCTAAGTTTTACCGCACCTTACATACAAGATAAAGAAAACATGCCTCTAAACAGGGGTATGCCGACACCTGAGTGGTAAGCCCGCTTTTCGTCGGCAATTCCTTTAGATTCGAGCGATGTTTACTTATCGCAGGAATAAGTTCAAACTTTGCTTATTAACTTAAGCTAGACAAAAATGCTTTTCAAAAAAAGTTATCCGCCATGTACAAACGGATATAGTTTTAAACAATTAAAAAAGCAGGCATTTATGAGAACTAGTTATGTTCCTTATAAACTGCCTGCTTCTTCTCGATTACCATTCACTAATTGAATGGTACAATATCGAAACTTATAGATCGTCAAAACCGTTCAAATCACTTGTTTTTGTATATTGACGTGATTTCTGTTCAAAGAAGTCCGTTTTCGTTCCGTCAAAATTATCAACATAAGCACGAATCCATTTCATCGGGTTGTCCGTATAATCTGGATAAACATCATGTAATCCCATCATACGCAACATCTTATTAGCGCGGTACTTAACATATCCTGCCATTTCATCCAAATCAATACCTTCCACATTTCCGAGAACATAATTGGACCATTCGATTTCTAATTCCACGGATTCTTTAAAATGATCATAAACCCATTGGATAAATGTTTCATTATTATATTCCGGGTTTTCTGCTAATGTAGCCCGGAACAGCTCGGAAATAAACCGGCCATGTTCTAACTCATCACGATTAATATAGCTAATCATTGTTGAGGTTCCGACCATTTTATTATGACGAGCTAAATTATAGAAAAACGCAAAACCAGAATAGAAAAACATTCCTTCCAGTAGGGCTGTGTATACTAATGTTTTCAAAATATTTTCAATTGTCGGTTCTTCGACAAATGTATTATATTGCTTGGTTAAATTTTTATTACGCTTCAATAGAACAGGATCCGTTCTTCCTAACTGGAATGATTTATTCTGTTCATCCAAGGATACGACAGAGGACAGTACGTAAGAATAACTTTCATTATGTACTGCCTCTTGCTGAGCAATAACCGCCATAATAGATTGAACAGAAGGATCTGTTGCGTATAATGAAATTAATAACGCTGTCCTTGTTTGTGGTGCATCCAATGTCGATAATAAGCCAATTATCTTCAAATACGCATCTTGTTCTTCTTCTGTAAGTGTTGGAAACTGCTTAATATCACTTTGCATATTGACTTCGTCTGCTTGCCAATAATTTCCTATCAGCCGTTTATACATTTTATACCAATGTGGATAAGCAATATCATTCCAATTCAATATTCCGCTTGATTTACCACCGAATACTCCTGTTGACTTATTAGGATTTAACGGTTCCAGTGTCTTCGCTTTTTCCAGCAATACTTTTGCCATGATATAATACTCCTTCCACCCATTCTTTCACTTTCTGTTCCTGTTTTCCTCTTGGTGACTGTTCAACCTTTAATCCAGGCCATGGACTTTCGTAAAATTTAACCAGCTTATCGACAGCTTTACAGAATAGATCATCTCCACCAAATTGTGTATCTCCAGTACCAAATACAGCGACATTGTTTGGCTTATAACCTACTTCAAGAATAAAATCTTTTACTTCTTCAGGAGTACTTCCCCGATCCCAGGTGAAAGTGCCAATGAAGATAACGTCATAACTAGAGGGATTGACTGGCGTATCAATCCCAATTCGGTGAACCGCCGTGTCTATCCCTTTTGCTTGCAATTCATTATCGATCAGTCTCGCAACTTCCTGTGTATTACCGCTATAGGTTAAATAAGCAATAAGTGCCTTCAACTTTGACACCATTCACATTCTTCCACATCATTAGAAGTAGAACGAACGTAGTAGGTTGTTTTTAGCCCTTCCCTCCACGCCTGTAAATGAAGACCCAATAAGATGGAAGCTCTAATGGTATTTGGTACATATAGATTAAACGAAATACTCTGGTCAATATGTCTTTGTCTAGCCGCATTCTGTTTTACGGACCAGCGCTGATCCACGATATAGGCAGAACGACGGTAAACATCATAGGTGCGATGTGTTAAATCAGGCGCCGTTACTGGGATTTTAAAATCCTTCTTTTCTTCATAGTAAAACGGCTTAAAGATCGGATCGATACTAGCAGTTGAACCTGCGATCATTGCTGTTGTAGAGTTTGGGGCAACAGCCATTAAATATCCGTTTCTTATTCCATGCTGTTTCACATCTTCTTTTAAAGCAAGCCATTCATCTTTTGTATATCCCTTAAGCTCAAAATATTCTCCGGTGCTCCACTTACTTCCTGAAAATGCAGGATAGCTTCCTTTCTCCTCACTTAGTTCCATGCTGGATTTAATCGTAAGGAAAGCAATCTTTTCGTATAATTCATCTGCATAAGTAACAGCTTCTTCTGTTTCCCACTTCATATTGTTACGAGCGAGCAAATGATGCCAACCAAATGTACCTAGCCCGATAGCTCGGTACTTTTTATTTGTCAATTGCGCCTGCATAATTGGTAAATGATTAATATCAATGACATTATCCAGCATGCGTACTTGAATCTTAATCAGACGCTCCAACACTTGATCTGGCACAGCTTTTCCAAGGTTAATGGAACTTAAGTTACAAACGACGTAGTCCCCTGATTTATATTTCTTTACAATGGTATTCTCACCTTCTAGAAATTCTTCGATAAACTCCGTGGGGGACTGATTTTGGGTAATTTCCGTACATAGATTGGAACAATAAATAATTCCTTCATGACTATTGCTATTCTGGCGATTCACTTCATCGCGATAGAACATAAATGGCGTGCCCGATTCTAATTGCGACTTCATAATTCGTTTCATAATATCAATTGCCGGGATTTTGCGCTTCGTTAACTGCTCATTGTTCATACACTCTTGATACTTTTCCCTAAAACTTCCGCTGCCTTTTTGCTCATCATAAAAATCCTCTAGTGAATAGCCCATCACTTGGCGAACTTCATGCGGATCAAACAAGTACCAATCACCGCGCTTTTCTACTTGCTCCATAAACAAATCTGGAAGCGTCACGCCCGTGAAGATATCATGTGCTCGCATTCGTTCATCGCCATTGTTAAGCTTTAAATCAAGAAATGCCTCAATATCACGGTGCCAAACATCTAAATAAACAGCAATCGCACCTTTTCTTGTCCCTAATTGATCTACGCTCACCGCAGTATTATTCAATTGTTTAATCCATGGAACAACACCGCTCGACATTCCTTTAAAACCTTTAATGGAGCTTCCGCGACTACGGATTTTCCCCACGTAAACACCGATTCCGCCACCATTTTTAGAAAGCTTAGCAATGTCAGTGTTGCTGTCGTAAATGGATTGCAAACTATCATCAACCGTATCGATAAAACAGCTGGACAATTGCCCGTGCGTCTTTCCGGCATTGGCTAATGTCGGTGTAGCTACTGTCATATATAGATTGCTTAATGCCCAATAAGCTTCTAAAACATGTTCTGTTCGCTTTTCTTTATCCTCATCTTGCATTAATGTCATGGCAATAATCATCCAGCGCTCTTGCGGCAATTCATAGACGTTTTTATCATGGTCAGTTGCAAGATAACGTGTCGCTAGTGTGTACAACCCTAAATAAGTAAATAATAAATCTCTTGACGGATCGATATGTTTAGCGAAGAAGTCAATCTCTTTTTTGGTATACTTTTCCAAAATTGTAGATTGATAAATATTTTCTTCTGTAAGCATCGTAATTAATTGATATAATTCACCATATCTATCTGCTTCATACTTCCGATTCTGACGTGCCTCATGATAAAGCAGCTGTAAATAAATCCGGCTAGCTAAATATGACCAATCCGGCGCAGATTCATCAATATTTTCCAATGCGTTTTGCACAAGCGTGTCAAGTGCCTTATCAAGTGGTGTATCTTCCTCAATAGTTTTAAAAGATTTCTGTTTGTAGGCATCTGTTTCAATAGACAGTCCCTGTTGTGCTTGATCAATGATTTCTACAAGTTTATCCCTTGTAGATGCGATATCGGTGATCATTCCTTATCCTCCCTTTATATGCTAAAAACATTTTGATTACATGAGTTTATTTCCCTCAAAATCGAAATTCTATAAATAGTTGATAGTAGTAAGTTTAATCGTGTATTGTATGTATATTATTTGGTGTGAATCTGAAAAACGTAGAGGCATATCTGCCATCATCTTGAGGGGATGGTAGTGCTTGATCTTAATTTTCTTATAAGTAAATACTGATTCATACATTTAAAACACAATATATAGTATGTTAGTATGATTACACCAACAATATATTGTGTTAAAAGCTTAGCATATAAATTCTATTATTGCAATCTATTAAAGCTGGAGAATGGAGAGAAATTTTCTTAAGATGATGTGAGAACAACGTTATATGCTAGAAAAAATAATTTTCCTCTTCGTTTCAGTCAAAAAACAATCATTTCAAAAAACAGCTTCGTGTACGATTTTATATCTAGCCGTAAATTTTACATCTTACCTGTAAATTGAACTCTTTCTGAAAACACACAAACTCTATTATATACTTTTTTCTTCACTTTTAAAATGGTAGTTGAGAACAATTTTTCAAAATGCTGATTTTCCTCATATCATCCATGGTATGAATCGTTCTTATACTCTACACGTTCCCTTTGCAGGCATTTTTCAATCCTTTCTTTATTTAATAGTTTATATGTTTCAAGTGGTGTTCAAAAAGAGGATATAGACCTGAGACTAAGATCACAACGTCCTTCGAAAAAATCGCGATGTATGATGTATGATTGCCGAAATTCCTCTCTTCCTGTTGTAATGCCGATAGTCTTGTACAATGGAAATTTGTGAGCGGTATGATTTCGAGTAGTGTAAACAGTTAGAAAGTAGAGTTGTCAGAAACAAGCCATGCAGAAATTTATTTTTTGAATCCTCTTTTCTTCTTCATTGAAATGAATCTAATTGCAAAGGTAAAGTTGGTCGATCATTATGTTGTTACTTGCTACTTCCTGAAATAAATTTGCTTAACTCGGTAATGAAGAATCATTCGTAACGTTATTTAAGCATATTAAAAGTGTTCCTGCAATTACAATGGATATAGGCTTTTAAAAACTCAAGTTATATCCACTTGAAGTTTTCACTCCTTCTTTTAGCCTTCATTTATTGAAATTAACCATTGCCGATTTATACGTAGAATAAACTCAGGTAAAGCCTCCCTGATAGGTATAGGTCTTTACCTCTATAAATAGCTGCATCCTCCTTAGCCTAAATAAAAGCAAATTGAAATGTACCCGTTCTCATGATAGGATGAGAACAACTAACGTACTTGCATCTATAGGGAAAGAATTACGGAAAAAACCAAACATACTGGGCCAAGCCAATTAAGCAGTCAAGAAAAGCTCAAGCCTCACTTAGGCGGGCAAAGTTCTATTCGGGATTGGCAAAGTTATCATGAACGAAAATAGACTTCTGGATCATAACTTCGCAGGTTAACTTTGGTAATACTACTATCTAGTAAGAACCCAAATCAATACTACATTACGAAAAGAGCCATTAATATGAATGATAATCAGCACGGTCTCTTTGCTGAAAAACAAAATTTGCTCCCGTGAAATCCGGAGGTACTTTCCAGAAGGTAATGTACTTATTCCTATAAGTGTGTACGAAAAACATGGCGGATTACCAGAATATATACAACCCTTATAATAGAAAAGGCTACCACTTACTACGCGCAAAAAGAGAGAAAATAGGCTAAAAAGCGAATGGAGGAATTGGAGATGGATACTTACGATATGGAGAGATCGTATGGTGGATAATTTAACCGATTGGGAGGTTGCTCATTTTCTTAACGGAACAATGGTAAAACAAACAACTTCGATTGCTGTTGAACATCCGATTACGATTATTGTAAATGGCAAAGAATTTGCTACGCTGGTTTGCTCACCGGAATATGCAAAAGAACTAGTCATCGGCTTTCTTGCTTCATAAGGAATCATTTACAATTCAATCTCTTAATATGGATGAAGAAGCAGGATTTGCCTATTTTGAAATTGACAAGCTGGTCTGACGGGTATGACCAAGACTGCGCTTAAGCTAGACGAAGTTACTTTTCAAAAATATATCACAAGATAAAAACGGATGTATTTCCTAGATAACTAACATAACGAGTGCTGTTGTACAGCACTCGTTTACGCTAATTATAATTTAGTCTATTTTTCGATCCCAAAACCGATGAGCAGAAATAGCCTCTGTAAATCGTTCAATAAATCGCTCCACGGATGAATCCGTAATTACGCCTGCATCACTTCTGATACCTATTTCATCCAAGACTTTCTTTCCTTCATTCATCGCACCAATAGGCTTGTAATGTTGGAACGCTTCATGTACAAAATAGCGTGCTTTATAATGAAATTCTATGTTTTTTCGTTTTCCACCAGCAATATATACAGCATCAAACAATACTGAATCAGCTGTAAAAAAACTATTATTAACATTTAGTGTTTGCCCGTCTGAGCCAGTTACGTGTCCAAGTTTATTGCTGACTAATATCGGATGGACTCCATTTTTAGCTAAACGATTTAAAATAACAACGACTTTATCGGTAAGAAACTCGTCATCTATGAGTACAGCGACTTTCCTTGTTGCAGCTTTTTTAGTAGTATTTTCTTGGCTAAGCGCTGGTGACCGCTTCGTAATCGAAGAACCTCCTTTTTCTGGAGGTGTCACCCCAATATTTGTTGCAATTTCCTGTACCATTTTTAAATCTACATGACTAAACATATCCACTACTTGCTGTTTAACAGTTTGATTTTTTACTTTACCTAACTCAAAGCTAAAAGCATCAATAATATGCTGCTTCTCTATTTTACTCATACTGTTCCAAAATAAGGTTGCCTGTGAAAAATGATCTTTAAAACTATCACTGCGGGCACGAATCTTCCGTCCTTCTACTTTTTCCTGATAATGCTCATAACCCCCTTCTGCAACAGTTGCTGGCTTAGGAGTATTATTAGCTAGTGAATTTTTGTGATAACTGACCTGTCCAACGTTTATTGTGTGTCTGCCATAGCCATCACGCTGGTTATTATGAAACGGACAAACAGGTCGATTAATTGGTAGCTCATGAAAGTTAGGACCACCGAGTCTGATCAATTGTGTATCTGTATAGGAAAATAAACGGCCCTGTAATAATGGGTCATTTGTAAAATCAATGCCAGGAACAACATGACCCGGATGAAAAGCTACCTGTTCCGTTTCAGCAAACACATTATCGATATTTCGATTTAATGTCATTTTTCCAATTATTTTTACTGGTATATCTTCTTCTGGCCATAATTTTGTAGGGTCTAATAGATCAAAACTAAACAAATCTTCATCCTCTTCAGAGATTAACTGAACGCCTAGTTCAAATTCTGGATAATCCCCGTTTTCAATCGATTCGTACAAGTCTTGGCGATGAAAATCAGGATTCTTCCCGTTAATCTTTTGCGCTTCATCCCACACGGTTGAATGAACACCTAATTTTGGCTTCCAATGAAATTTTACAAACGTACCTTTTCCTTGGTCATTGACTAATCGAAACGTGTGCACACCAAAGCCTTCCATCATTCGATAGCTGCGTGGAATAGCCCGATCGGACATTTGCCACATAACCATATGAGCTGTTTCCTGATTATTTGCAACAAAATCCCAAAAAGTATCATGTGCAGAAGCAGCCTGAGGAATGCCGTTATGAGGTTCAGGCTTCACTGCATGGACGAAATCCGGAAATTTAATGGCATCCTGAATAAAAAAAACGGGAATATTATTACCAACAAGATCATAATTTCCTTCTTCTGTATAAAATTTAGTAGCAAAACCCCTTACATCACGAGCAAGATCGCCAGAGCCCTTTGAGCCAGCGACTGTTGAAAACCGGACAAACACAGGAGTTTTTTTACCAGGGGTTTGTAAAAACTTTGCTTTTGTATAAGGTTTCATGGATTCATAAAGTTCAAATTCCCCGTGCGCTGCAGATCCACGAGCATGAACTACTCTTTCCGGTATCCGTTCATGATCAAAATGCGTCATTTTTTCACGGAAATGAAAGTCCTCCATCAATGTTGGTCCTCTGTCTCCCACTTTTAAAGAGAATTCATCTTCCGAAATCTTTAACCCCTGGTTCGTTGTCATTTTTTTCCCCTTATCATCGACACGAAAATTGTCTAACTGTTTTTGCTTACTATTTCCTTTCTGCCCATCAGTCATTACCGTTTTCCTCCTTACAAATTTAAAAATAACGAATTCCACACCGTGCTGTTACTATTTGATATACCTTTCCTTAACCCAGTTCCCGAATGACGGAACAGTTAAACTAGTCTGCCTGTTTAAACGAAACTTTTATCACTGTAATCAAGGTGGACGTTTTATCTCTCCGCTAATTTAAGGTGGTTAATAAGGATAGGTGGCGCTTTTTCGTTACGTATCTACTCCTCTAGGTGAAACACTGCACGAGTTGACTACCAATTAAAACTGTTTTAATACTTATCATGATGAACATCTAATCAAAGGTCCAAAAAAGACGATCTATTGGAACTACATGCACAGGGAAATAGAGAAGATTTATTTCGACGTTTCATATCGTGTAGTTAGTGAAACAGAATATTAGTGGTGTTATAATTTAAACTAGATTACCTTTCAAGAAGTATTAAGGCTGGCTTAGACCGCATCAATCTTGAAAAAACGCGATGTATCGTTGCCTGCGTTTTTCTTGTCCGTGAAAAAACGTTGTGTATGTTGCCAAGCTTTCCTTGACATGTTGGACGCCGATACAGCATGTCTCTGTGCATCAAAGTGCAAGGCGACGTAATTTTTGCGTGGGGAAAGGGTTTCAATTAAAAACATAAATCGCTAGAAATAAGCCTTCGGTGGACTTTTTTAAGTATAAGGAGTGAGCAGTGATGGACAAAATAATACTCTTTGATGGGATATGTAACTTTTGTGATCGAAGTGTCCAATTTATTTTAAAACGGGATAAACAAGAACAGTTTCTGTTTGCCTCGCTACAAGGAGGTGTCGGGCAAAAGCTATTCAAAAAATACCGAATTCCTTCGAACATGAATAGCCTTGTTTTGCTTGACGGAGAAAAGTATTATGTTAAATCAACCGCTGCACTTCGCATTTGTAAAGAGCTTGCAGGGGTATGGAAGCTATTATACGGTCTCATCATCATTCCCAGACCAATTCGCGACTTTGTTTATCAATTTATTGCCAACCGTCGTTATCAATGGTTTGGGCAAAAGAAAAGTTGCAGTTTACCTTCCGCTAAAACGAGAAAGCGATTTTTATAATTCCAAAAGCCTACCATTTCCATAGTTAACGTTCTTGAGCTAAACCTTGAACAAATGGAAAAGCAATCCTATCAAACATTGAACTTTCAAGCGTCATTCCTAAACCAAACAGATTCATCATTTGTCTCAGATAATAGGGTAACTTTTAATAATTCCTATTCTTTAACTTTTAAAAGTAAAGTAAACTTATTTATATAAATACGCCTCGTATTTTTGTAGGAACTTTTAGTTTTAGAGGGGGAAAACAGAAGGTTATAATTAACAGAGGAGGTACTCCTGTCTATCCAGGTTAAAATGTAACTCAGCGGGGCCTTCTTTCCAAGCCTCCGCTGAATCTTATTTTCCTTAATTGAATATTGTTATCTATATTAAGCTTCCCTTACATTACGTATAGATGGAGAAACACTTTTTTATTTGTTGTACAGTACGGATTATAAAAAACTATTTACTTAGGCTTCTTGATCTGTTTGGCTTCATTTTCTTGATTTGTTTACTACGCAACTGACCACAAGCTGCATCAATATCTGCACCATTTTCCCAACGTACACCACAATTAATTCCTTGCTCTTTCAATGTTTCAAAAAAAGCTTGAATGGTAGCAGAATCACTGCGTTGATATTGACTGTGCTCATCAACGGTATTATATGGGATCAAATTGACATAAGCGAGCTTGCGATGGTCCTTTAATAGCTCAGCCAATTGAAACGCTTCTTCTTGGTGGTCATTCACATCTTTTAACATAATATACTCATACGTAATGCGTCGGTTTGTCTTTTGTAAATAGTAATGAATGGCATCCATTAATTTTTCAATTGGAAAGGCCTTATTTATCTTCATAATACTTCTGCGCAATTCATTATTTGGTGCATGAATGGAAACAGCTAAGTTCACTTGAACTCCGGTATCCGCAAACTTATAAATTTTATGAGCAAGACCACTGGTTGACACAGTAATATGTCTAGCACCAATATTTAACCCACGATCATCATTAACGATATAGATGAAATCCATTAAATTATCAAAATTATCTAATGGTTCGCCAATTCCCATAACGACAATATGACTTACTCGCTCGTCTTTTCCTTTTAAATCGAGATTCTTTTGCACCATCATTATTTGCTCAACAATTTCACCACTTGTTAAGTCACGACTTTTATTTAGCAAACCACTGGCACAAAAACTACAGCCAATATTACACCCTACTTGGGTTGTAACACAAACAGATAGACCATAATTAAAACGCATTAATACGGTTTCAATTAAATTTCCATCTGTCAGGCGGAACAAATACTTAATCGTACCGTCTTTTGATTCTTGTTTTACTTCTTCTTCAAGCACGCCAAGGACAAAATGTTCGTCTAGTAAGCCAATCGTTTCCTTATTGATATTCTTCATGTCAGAAAAGTGATTAATTCTTTTCTTATATAACCAATTCCAAACCTGATCCGCACGAAACCGTTTTTGTCCATGGTCCATTAGCCAATCCTTTAATTGTTCATATGTCATTCCATAAATGGACGGTTTACTCATGATTAACCCTCATTTCTAGAAAATCTAGTCTACAGAGTGATGTAAAAACATTAGATATCTATCGTTTAAATTATGATTCACCATATTATCTTACTTCATGAATGAGCTTGTTGCAAATACCGATGTTTTCATATCTTATATTTTTAACAATGGCAGCTAAAATATAACTCTAAATCAAAAGCTAACAACACGAGGACGAGGGCCTAAGCTAGTCGACGAAGCTATTTTTCAAAAAAGATATCACCGTGTAGAATAGATATAATTATCGAGGCATCATAAAGAGCTGTTCAAACCTGTGAGTATTATTGAACAGCTCTATTGTTTCTTCTATGGCAATGCTGTCTCTCCCATTAAATAACGATCGCACTCCCTTGCTGCACCTCGCCCTTCATGAATAGCCCAAACGATCAAACTTTGGCCACGGCGCATATCGCCAGCTGCAAAAATTCCATCTACATTCGTGCGATAGTCGTCATACTCTGCTAAAGCGGTTGATTTATCTGTAGTATCTACACCAAAATGCTGGAGTAACGTTTGTTCCGGACCACGAAATCCGATAGCAATTAATACGAGATCAGCAGGCCAAACTTTATCTGTACCGGGAATTTCCTTACGTATTTTATTACCAGCCTCATCGTAGGAAAGCTTTACATTCATGGTATGAACTTCTTTTACATTCCCGTAATCATCACCTACCAACTTTTTTGTCATCACTGTATACGCTCGAGGGTCTGAGCCAAATACACAACCAGCTTCTTTATGACCGTATTCAACACGATGAATTTTTGGGTATTGCGGCCAAGGATTTGTTTCCATCTCACGTACGAACCCTTTTTTATCATAAATATCAAATTGAACGAGGCTTTTGCAATTATGACGGACAGCAGTCGCTAAACAATCCGTCCCCGTATCTCCACCGCCGATTACTACCACATCTTTACCTGCTGCTGAGATATAATTATCATCCTGTAAATTCGAATCTAATAGACTTTTTGTATTAGCATGAAGAAAATCCAAGGCGAAATGAATTCCTTTTAGATGATTTCCCTCTACTTGGAGATCCCGATGTACCGTTGCTCCACTGCAAAGTATGATTGCATCAAATTGCTGTTTTAGCGCTTCTTTGGTAATATCCTTGCCAACTTCCGTATTCGTTAGGAACTTGATTCCTTCTTGCTCTAAAATAGCTACACGTCGCATAACAATATCATAAGAGAGCTTCATTTCCGGAATCCCATATGTTAATAATCCCCCCACTCGATCGCTCCGTTCAAAGACCGTTACAAGATGTCCTGCTTTATTGAGTTGGGCTGCTGCAGCAAGACCCGCTGGTCCTGACCCAACAACTGCCACCTTCTTTCCGGTTCGCTTTTTAGGAGGACTTGAAACGACCCATCCTTCTGCAAATCCTTTTTCAATGATTGCTCGTTCTATTGTCCGAATAGCAACTGGCGGCTTATTAATTCCGAGTACGCATGCTCCCTCACAAGGCGCCGGACATGCTATCCCTGTAAATTCTGGAAAATTGTTTTGTACATGCGCCAATTCCAAAGCTTCCTTCCACTTTCCTTGATAAACCAACTCATTCCACTCAGGGATCAGATGATAGACTGGACAACCCGTAGTAACTCCGTCTAATTCCATACCGGTATGGCAAGTAGGAACGCCGCAGTCCATGCAGCGTGCCCCTTGAATTTGAATTTCCTTATCGGTTAGTGGAATGGTATAATCAAACCAATCTTTCGTTCGTTTAAGCGGATCTCTTTCTCTTCTTGTTTGTCTGTCATATTCCATAAATCCGGTTTGTTTTCCCATCATATGCCTCCTTTATAACATTTATCATTGTCTGTCCATTGACGAAGCTTCATAAGTAGCTGAAAAGACCTATTACACGACACTGATCCGCTGTTTTTTCTTTTCTGTTACTACTTGTTTTCTTTCTTCAAAGGCAAGCATTTCTGCATCAAACTTGCTGAGTCCTTCTTTTCTTACTGCAGCGATCCGCTGTTGTATGTGCAGATAAGCTGTCGGAATAACTTTGACAAAATAATACATATAGTTGTCCCAATAGTTTAAAATTCGCTTTGCATGTGCACTATTTGTTTCGATCACATGTTGTTCAATCAGCTGAATTAATTGGTCTATTTCATCTTGTTCAACTAAGGTTTCCAGCGTTACTAACTCCTGATTTACCTGGTAACGGAACGATCCACTTTCATCCAACACATAAGCAATACCACCGGACATTCCTGCGGCAAAATTTCGCCCTGTTTTACCTAAAACAACCACGGTTCCTCCTGTCATATATTCACAGCCATGGTCACCAACACCCTCAACGACAATCGTGGCACCACTATTTCTAACAGCAAACCGTTCTCCTGCAAGTCCACGAATATATGCTTCACCCCGTGATGATCCATAAAAAGCAACATTACCAATGATCGTATTCTTTTCCGGGGTAAAGGTAACATTTGGGTCAGGATGAACAATAATCTTCCCACCGGATAGTCCTTTACCAACGAAGTCATTTGCATCACCAATTAATCGAAGCGTCATACCAGGAGGGGTAAAAGCACCAAAGCTCTGTCCGGCTGATCCACTAAAATTCAGTTTTATTGTATCTTCCGGAAGCCCTCTTTCCCCATATCGTCTTGATACTTCACTTCCCAATAACGTACCTGTCGCACGATTAATATTACGAATAGCAGTAGTAAACTCAACTGGTTCACCATTATCCAGAGCTGGTTTACAATTTGGAATTAATTCTTGATAGTCTAACGTCTTTTCCATGCCATGATCTTGTTGCATTGTAGCGTAACGCCCGACATGTTCCGGAACATCAGGCTGATAAAAAATTGCCGATAAATCAATGCCTTTTGCCTTCCAATGATCCAGCGCCTCATTAAACTCCAATACATCTGTCCTGCCGATCATTTCATTGATGGTGCGAAACCCTAATTGTGCCATGATTTCCCTTGTTTCTTGGGCGATAAATTTCATAAAGGCAACAACATCATGTGGATCACCAATAAATTTTTTACGTAACTCTGGATTTTGGGTAGCAATACCAACAGGACATGTATCTAAATGGCATACACGCATCATGACACACCCAAGAACGACAAGCGGCGCTGTGGAAAAACCGAATTCTTCAGCTCCTAATAAACTAGCAATCACTACATCTCTTCCTGTCATCAATTTTCCGTCTGTTTCTACTACGATCCGGTCTCTTAATCCATTTAATAACAGCGTTTGATGTGTTTCTGCTAAGCCTATTTCCCACGGTAATCCCGTATGCTTTATACTTGTCCGTGGAGCCGCTCCTGTACCACCATCGTAGCCACTAATTAACACGAGATCTGCACGCCCCTTCGCAACACCTGCAGCAATTGTACCTACACCAACTGCCGATACGAGCTTCACACTAATTCGTGCCTGAGGATTTGCATTTTTTAGATTATAAATTAATTCGGCTAAATCCTCGATGGAGTAAATATCGTGGTGAGGCGGTGGTGAAATCAGTTCAACCCCTGGAGTGGATCCACGCACTTCTGCCACCCATGGATATACTTTATTACCAGGTAATTGGCCTCCTTCTCCCGGTTTTGCTCCTTGCCCAACTTTTATTTGAATTTCATCCGCATTGACAAGATAGTGACTATTCACCCCGAATCTGCCTGAAGCCACTTGCTTAATAGCACTGCGTCGCAAATCACCATTAGCATCTCGGATAAACCGATCTGGTGATTCTCCACCTTCTCCACTATTACTTCGTCCGCCGATACGGTTCATGGCGATCGCCAACGCTTCATGCGCTTCTTTACTAATGGAACCGAATGACATCGCTCCTGTCTTGAATCTAGCACAAATAGACGCTACAGACTCTACTTCATCAATCGGAATTGGCTTACGTTGTTTAAAAGACATTAAACCTCGTAACGTTTGCAAGTTTTTCGTTTCGTCGGTCAATAGCTTTGAATACTCCTTAAACAATTCATAATTTCCAGTACGGCAAGCATGCTGCAAATTATGAATCGTTCTAGGATTATACTGATGGTCTTCTCCACCTTGGCGATATTGATATTCATCCCCTGCTTCCAGGGTGCTATTTGCCCTACGATTTTCATGAAAGGCATGTTGATGACGCATTCGCGCTTCTTGTTCCATGATGTCCAGTCCAATTCCACCTAATCTAGAAGCGGTATGAGTAAAGTATTTATCGATGACATCTCGCTTAATACCGATAGCTTCAAAGATTTGTGCTCCACGATAGCTTTGAATTGTCGAGATACCCATTTTCGATAACACTTTAATGATACCGTCAGTGACAGATTGAATATATTTTTCAATCGCCTGATCTTTCGAATATCCTTCCAGTTGCTGCTTTTCAACTAGGTCTTTAATGGAATGAATTGCAAGATATGGATTGATCGCTTCTGCACCGTAACCAAGCAGTGCAGCAAAATGATGAACTTCACGCGGCTCACCAGTTTCCAGTAATAAACTAACCTTCGTGCGAATTCCTTGGCGAATTAAATGATGATGTAAGCCCGATACAGCTAACAACGCCGGGATAGCCGCTTTCTCTTTACCAATTCCACGATCAGATAAAATCAAGAAAACTGCTCCATTTTTAATCGCTTGATCTGCTTGAAGAAACAGCTGATCAAGTGCTTTTTCCATGCCAGGCTTCGTTGTAGTTGTCTCAAAGTGTATCGGTAACGTCTCTGCTTTAAAACCATCCAATTGCTGAACGCGTAATTTTTCTAATTCCTCATTTTTCAAAATGGGGGTCCCTAGGCGAATCTGTCGACAACTTAGGGCTGTAGGTCGAACCAGATTACCTTCCGCCCCAATGGTTGTTTCTGTCATCGTGATTATCTTTTCGCGAATGGCATCAATCGGCGGGTTCGTTACTTGTGCGAATAGTTGTTTAAAATAGTTGTATAATAATTGCGGCTTTTTTGATAATACAGCTAGAGGTGAGTCATATCCCATTGAACCAATCGGATCTTTACCTTCGATAATTAGTGGCTTGATCATCTTATTTAGTTCTTCTCGTGTATACCCAAATGCCTGTTGCAGCTTGATTAAATCTTCCTCAACAGGTGGTTGATAGTTGACTTCTGGGAGATCATCTAAATCCAACTTGTTTTTTAACCATTCTTTATACGGTTGTTCGGAGGCAATTTGCATTTTTATATCATCATCAGGAACGATTATACCTTTTTCCAAATCTACCAATAGCATTTTTCCAGGTTCTATACGTTTCTTATACAAAATATCATCTGCAAATATATCCAGTGCGCCTACTTCTGACCCCAAGACAATCATACCGCTTTTCGTTACATAATAACGAGCTGGCCGTAAACCGTTTCGATCAAGACAAGCGCCTATTTGTTTACCGTCCGAAAAGACAAGTGCTGCTGGTCCATCCCAAGGCTCCATCAATGTACTATGATATTCATAGAAATCACGTTTCTCTTCCTTCATCGCTTGATCATGGGACCAGGCTTCAGGAATCATCATCATAGCTGTATGTGCTAAGGAACGTCCAGATAAATGAAGAAATTCAAATGTATTATCAAAAATAGATGAATCACTGCCCTCACAATCAATAATTGGAAGAATTTTCCTCATATCTTCCTCTGTAAAATAATCAGATGAGCATAGCTTCTCCCTAGCACGCATCCAATTAACATTTCCTCGCAGTGTATTAAATTCTCCGTTATGAATGGTATAACGATTCGGATGTGACCTCTTCCAACTTGGAAATGTGTTTGTACTAAATCGAGAGTGAACTAAAGCAAGTGCAGATTTAAAATCAGGATGGTTTAAATCAATGTAAAAGGCATCTAATTGCTCTGGAATGAGCATACCTTTATATACAATTGTACGAGAGGACAAGCTGCAAATATAAATATCTTCCAGTTCTGGAAACTTACCAGCTTCTTGCTCCATGCGTTTGCGAATTACGTAAAGCTTTCGTTCAAATGCTTTTTGATCTTGAAGTTCCGGTGATTTTTGGATAAAGAGTTGGCGAATCGTTGGCATCGATGTTGCTGCTAATTTTCCTATAAATGATTCATTCGTCGGAACGGGACGCCAGCCGAGAAAATGTTGACCTTCTTCTTGAATAATTTGTTCAAACATCGCCTTACTTTTCAGACGAAGCCCATGGTCTCTCGGAAGAAAGATCATCCCGATTCCATATTCACCCTTAGGTGGAAGCTGAATCCCTTCTTTGACACATTGCTTTTGAAAAAAGCGATTAGGAATTTGTGTCAAAATTCCTGCACCATCACCTGTACTCGTATCAGCAGACTGTCCGCCTCGATGTTCCAAATTGCATAAAAGACTAATGGCATTTTGGACAATATGATGCGTTTGTTTTCCATTGATATTTGCTATCATCCCAATTCCACATGCTTCATGCTCAAATTGTGGATGATATAATCCCTGTGCTTCAGGGAGTTTATTTCTTGGCATCCAACTATCCCCTTCCTCGACATCGGTTATGTCATTAATAATATTTGTAAAAATCCTATTATACCTATTTTTCCAATAATTAATTTTCTAATTGTTTCGGAAAAATAGTGTAGTAGAAATACTATATCACAAAATTACCATTAACTCAAAATTCAGATAAGTTATTTTCATGCATTTTTATTTAAATTTAAAAGTTGTAAACGCTATGATCAAATGGTTGGATATTTTCTTATGTATGATAAATGCATGTATTTCAACTACTTTTGATGTGAAAGCAGTTTGTCATAAAAAATTCAAATCTTTTGCCGTTTCCGTGAATAATTTAATCATCCCCGTCCTATATTCAAGCATCATTTATGAAGCTGATCATTGGACGCTCCATTAATTTACACTTATCATTGCTTATTAAGAGGTGTTCAAAAAGTAGGATAAAGTAAATCTTCCATCAGTAGGGTTTTCTTTTATCCCCCCACTGATGTGATTAGAAAGAATAGAATCGACATTTAAATTGCAGTCGGATCCTCCACTTATCCTCCGAGGCTTCACCCCAAAGCATTTAAAGGGCAGGTCTAACTGCCAGTTACATATGACGCATCGAATTTCCTGGCGCGTTAGAACGTATAAAAATTCTTCATTTGTAGTTAGTTCTTTTTTTATGAGTGCTCGGTTAAGTTTTACAGCACAGATGGTATACCAGGCATATTGGTTTTGGAAGATTTTGATATAGAGTTGCTACAAACAGGGATATAGACGTAATCATCGGCACGCCATAGCCATGATGGTGTTTCTTAACCTTGATAAAAAGCTGGGATAAATCCGCTAAAACGTGATTAGCCTTAACACCACGTTGTAAATAGAAGATGGGGGGAACGGAAAAAATGCCAAGATTAAAAACGTTCCAACATATACCACTTTCTGTATTGGATCTAGCTCCTATTAATGAGGGTAGCAGTCCAAAAGAATCGTTTCAACAAAGCGTAGCACTAGCTCAACATGTTGAGTTGCTTGGTTTCAAGCGATATTGGTTAGCAGAGCATCATAATATGCCAGGGATTGCCAGTTCTGCCACATCTGTTTTCATCGGGCATCTTGCTGAGAAAACGCAACATATCCGTGTTGGAGCAGGGGGATTATGCTCCCAAATCATGCCACACTAGTCATAGCCGAACAATTCGGAACATTGGAGTCTCTTTATCCCGGAAGAATTGATCTTGGTTTAGGTCGTGCGCCTGGGAGTGATCAGGCTACTGTCTTCGCACTTCGTCGCACACTAAATATGCGTGTTGAGGACTTTCCAATGCAAGTAAATGAGCTCTTAGACTATTTTTCTAATGAACCCACCTCTCGTGTCAAAGCCATTCCTGGTCAAGGGCTAGATATTCCAGTTTGGCTATTAGGTTCTAGTGATTTTAGTGCAAAATTAGCTGCCAAAATAGGACTGTGCTTCTCATTTGCCAGTCACTTTGCCCCTGCCTATACCATTCCAGCACTGAAATTATATCGCGAGCGTTTTGAACCATCAAAATATTTAGCTAAACTATATGCTATGATTGGAGTAAATGTTATTGCGGCAGATACTGATGAGAAAGCGCATTATGTAGCTAGTTCATTACAGCAGCAATTTTTAAATATGCGCCGCGGACAACCTACAAAATTAATGCCGCCAATCGAACATATAGAAGCTCATTATTCCGAATTCGAGTTACAAACTATGGAGCAAACCTTAGATCCACGTACAACCATCATTGGCAGTAAAGAAACAGTTGAACGCGGACTCGAAACTTATTAGCAGATACAGAGGCTAATGAGTTGATTATCAGCTCGCAGATTTATCATCTTGAAGATCGACTTCGTTCTTTTGAAATCATTGCAGAGCTTATGGAGTAACCTGTAAATTATTTTTTATACCACTGCCTAACTAAATCGTTAGGCAGTTTTCACCTATAGTAAACGCAGAAGTGATAATAACCGAAAACGTTTATTTAAAATGGTCTTGTTTTCTTAATAACTGTTTCAATTCCTTTAGTTCCTCTTACGGCTCAGCTAATAGTAAGATAGCATCTAAAACAATAAGATATCAGGATACGTTTCTAACCCTTTCAAAACAGCATTTAGAATGATGATAAAAACCGCTTTTTTAATTACACCTCTTTTTCCCATTCCCAAACAATATATCGTAAATATTTGCTTTCTCTTTCAGCACTTGTAAAAGGTTTCTAGTTTACAATTAACTTCTTGTTTTGCTAAGAACAAAGGCTAGCTCTCCATAATAATATTGTCAATAAGCCTTGCCGCTGAAAATTGAATTGCTGCTGCAAGAATCATGTTGCCACTGGCTACAGATATTGTTTCTAATTCAGGAAAGCTTAATAGCTCTACATAATCAATTTTGGCATTCAGATGTTGATGGAGATAGTCGTTAACAGCATCGGTAATAACGGCGACGTCGGTCTCTCCCTCTGCGATCCGTTTTTTCCCTAGCAATAAGCTATGATACAAAGCAGGAGCTTTCTGTCTTTCCTCAGCCGTTAAATAGACATTTCTAGAGCTGATTGCTAATCCAGAAGGTTCTCTTACAGTATTAACCGGAACAATTTCCACAGAAAAATCGAAATCATCGACAAGTGCTGATACAATTGCAAACTGCTGTGCATCTTTTAAGCCAAAATAAGCACGATCGGGTATGGTGAGATGAAAAAGTTTAGTTAGAACCATGACCACACCATCAAAATGCATTGGTCGTTTAGCTCCGCATAGCCTATTTGTCCTTTCTGTTACCATCATCTTTACAGACTGTTTCTTCTTATACATCTCATCTACACTTGGCATAAATAATATATCAACACCCGCTTCCTCAGCCAGTTTTTTATCACGTTCTGCATCTCGGGGATACATATCATAATCCTCGCTTGGTCCAAATTGAAGCGGATTAACAAAAATGCTCATAATTACGCAATCATTTTCTTGTCTAGCTTCTTTTACAAGTGCTAGATGTCCCTCATGCAAAAATCCCATTGTCGGAACAAACCCAATTGATTTACCACTTGCCTTTGATTGCTTTGCCAATTGGTTTATGTCGTGCTTTGATGAAATTATTTTCAATTTATTCCCCTCCATACAAGGAAGCAATTTCTTCCTGATCCATTTTAAATGTATGCTTGTTTATTTCGGGAAATGTACCTGTTTTCACCTCTCGAATATAGTCACTTAGCCCCTGAGAAACTGCATGATTTACATCAGCAAACTTTTTAACAAATTTAGGAATGCGATCTACTCCAAATGTAACCACATCATGAAATACAAGCACCTGTCCATCCGTTTGAGGACCTGCACCAATCCCAATGACGGGAATGTTTAGCTGGGAAGAGACTTCTTTTGCAAGCTGATGGGGAATACATTCCAACACAAGTGCAAAAGCACCTGCTGCTTCACATCTTTTGGCATCTTTAATCAGCCTTGTCGCTTGCTCAGCAGTTTTCGCCTGTACTTTATACCCGCCAAACACCCCAGCTGTTTGTGGTGTTAATCCAAGATGCCCCACCACTGGAACACCGGCATTGGTTAGAGCTTTGATCGTTTCGATTATTTCTCCTCCACCTTCCAACTTGACTGCATGTGCTCCACCTACCTGCATGATTTTACCCGCAGCTCGAAGCGCTTCTTCTTTACTTATATGAAAGGACATAAAAGGTAAGTCTGTTACAATGAATGTATCTAATGCTCCCCGTTTAACTGCTTTAGTATGATGAATCATATCGCTTATAGTAACAGGAACGGTTGAATCATAGCCAAGAACAACCATTCCTAGTGAATCGCCGACTAAAATCACATCTATACCTGCTTGTTCAGCAAGCTTCGCCTGTGGATAATCATACGCAGTCAGCATGGTAATTTTTTCTCCTGCTTGTTTCATTTGCCGAAAATCGGTTGTTGATTTCATTTTTATCCTCCAGTCTTGGTAGAAAGTAGGGCAAATCTTCAAACGTTCTCTATGGCTATTCTTTTATAGATAATAGGCTCCGAATGGAGCCCTTTTTTTAAAAAAATTGTATCTTAAAAATTATAGCAAATTTTCTGTTATTTTCCTAATTTCTTTTCCTTTATTTATTACGAATAAATACCGTCTATTTCGAAGATTTAAGAAATCGAAAATTGCTACAACTCGGGCACCATAGAAATACATGTTCGATTTGGACGTACAAATTGGAGAGCTTCTGAGTGATAAAGTTAGATGAAGATCCTTTTAAAAAGATAGCTACCATGTTAAAACCGATATCGTTTCCTAGACAATAAGCCAAAACTGCTCACTGATACATAGGTGTTGCGATCTTAGCCTTACTCTTTCATAGAGAAAAACTCATTAAGTAAAGTTTCATTAATATCAGCTTTTTAAGCTATCACTTCACGATTGAAATAAGCTAAACAAGCTGATCGAATAGCCGATCAGCTTGTTTTTAAAAGGGTTATGCTTTTATTTTCTTCGCAATTTCAATCGTCCGTTTTGCTTGATGTTTAACTGCTGCTTCTACATCTTCCACCATCTTACCATTTTGGTCTTGTGTCACACTCACACCATAAGGATTTCCACCTGAAACAAACGCACTATCATCCGTGTATCCAGGAGGTACAATGATTGCTCCCCAGTGCATCATGGAAGTATATAATGATAAAACAGTAGCTTCTTGTCCACCATGTGGATTGGATGCTGAGGACATCGCACTAACTACTTTGTTGGTAGTTTTCCCAGCACTCCAAAGTCCACCTTGCATATCAATAAATTGCTTCATTTGAGAAGCAACATTCCCGAAACGTGTCGGCGTTGAAAAGATAATAGCATCTGCCCATTCAATATCATCAGATGTAGCTTCTTTTACATCTTTTGTTGCTTCATAATGAGCTTTCCATGCTGGATTTTGTGCAATTGCTGATTCTGGTGCAAGTTCTGGAACCTTTACTAGGCGGACTTCTGCACCAGATTCTGTAGCTGCTTCTTTTGCCCATGTAGCTAATTGATAGTTAATTCCAGTTGAACTGTAGTAAATAATAGATAATTTTACTTTTTCCATTATATCGTCTCCTTTATGTTCTTGCAGTTAATGTTTATGAAATTGTTGTTACATAAAATTCCCTTACTGCACTGAATTATTCATGAAAGCAACATTAATATCGTTTGATAAACTAGTTACTTTACGTAACTATAATAATAAACAAAATATGTTCTGTCAACTAACTAACTCATACATAAAAATAGTGTGTTGCTCAAATTCAGCTCGTTGTTTTTATAGCATTGTCCAAATCAGCAAAAAAGCTACTGAAAATCCAGCTAGATTCAGTTTGGGGAACTGACTATTAGATCCAGAGTCTTCAAACATGCTGGATGATTCAATTTTGCCATCGTTAGGTATTCGCTCTTACTTTCAACATTTATAAAAATAATTTATAAATTTTCTGTAACTTTTTATACCTTATTGTTGTTAGTTGATTAATAACATCATATAATTAATACTAGTTTAGAGGGGAAAAAAGAAAGGATTGAAACAATGGGAAAACGAATTTTATATTTTTTGTTAACAAACATCCTTGTACTGTTAACCATTTCCATTATTTTCACACTGATTCCCGGAACCTGGAAGTATATTGGAGAAGATGGTCAATTACAGTTGGGAACACTATTAATCTTTAGCGCCATTATCGGTTTTACCGGTTCATTTATCTCATTATCCATGTCTCGTTGGATGGCAAAAAGAATCATGGGTGTGCGAATTATCGAACCAAATGGCCGTTTAACAGAGCAAGAAAAAGAAGTAGTGGAAAAAGTTCACCGTCTAGCAAGAGCTGCTGGATTAATGCATATGCCTGAGGTAGGCATTTATCAGGCAAAAGAAGTGAATGCTTTTGCAACAGGTCCATCAAAGAAACGCTCCTTAGTAGCTGTCTCAAGTGGGCTATTAAATGAAATGGACGATGATGCAATTGAAGGAGTCATTGCTCATGAGGTTGCTCATATTGCCAATGGTGACATGGTAACTATGACTTTATTACAAGGTATCGTCAATACATTTGTCGTCTTTCTGGCTCGGATTGCAGCGTTTATTGTGTCACGATTTGTAAAAGAGGAACTTGCTCCTATTATTCATTTTATAGCGATTATTTTCTTCCAGCTCATCTTTTCCGTACTTGGCAGTCTGGTTGTTTTTGCTTACTCACGGCACCGTGAGTTTCATGCAGATCGCGGCGGAGCTGACTTAGCTGGAAAGGATAAAATGAAACATGCTTTAGAATCACTAAAGCTTTATTCAAATCGCATCCGGGAAGAAGAAACTGCGATTGCCACCTTAAAAATAAATGGCACGAAAAAGTCCTCCTTCTTCTCCACACATCCAAGCTTGGATGAGAGAATTAGCCGCTTAAAATAAAGTGAAACTTCTATCAGTAGAACTTTTCCTTTATCCCCTGCTACTGATAGAAGTAGAACAAAGGCTAAAATCTCGGCAACCTTATAAACCTTATAATAGAAAAGCACTTTTTTCTGCGAGCAATATATCGCTCCCTCCATTTTCCTTATCGGTTGAAACACTAACTCTCTACATCCTGCTCTTAAGTTCTAAAGTGGAACAGGAGCAAAATGGTTTTATATAGAGACATTAGGTGACTGCGTCATTTTTACGGAACTTTTTGAACACAGCTATTCCATATTAAAATGTCCCCCAATCCCTAGACAAAAGTCTGCCCGGGACACCATTATTATATCTACCTGTGTGCTTGATCGGTCAAATAATCGGCTACATCTGTTAAATCTGAAAATTTTAAATCTGCCTTCTTACTTGTTTTCTCACGTTTCCCAATCAAAACGGTAGTTAACCCAGCATTTTTCCCCGCTGTTATATCCACATCACGATCCCCTATCATATAACTAGTTGCTAAATCAACGTTATACTGCCTTGCTAAATCGTTAATCATTTTTGCATTAGGCTTTCGGCAACTGCATCCAGCATCAGGCTTATGTGGACAATAAGCAATTGCATGAATTTCTGCACCGTATGCTGCAAGCTCTGCTATCATTTTTTCATGTACACGAGTCAATTCTGCTTCCGTCATATATCCTAGCCCGATACCGCCTTGATTAGTTACAACAAATACATAATAACCTAACTCGTTAAACCGTTTAATAGACGGCCCAACCCCATGTAATAGATAGAAATCATCAGGGTGATTGACAAACGTAACTCGTTTTGTCAGTACCTCGTTAATTACTCCATCTCGATCCAAATATACAGCTCGTTTTCCCATATTTATCACCTCTTTCTTAAAAAAGCGCTTTCTTTATACAGCAACGGGTATTACACTAACAAACGAATGGATATTTTTCCGTACCGATTTACCGACAGAAAAGATAATAAATCCGTACCATCCCTCATTCAGAAGATAGCTCCTTTACAATGATGTGCTTATTCAAACTTTAAGTACGGAAAATGAAATCGAACTAACTTGAGCAAGCCCACGTTTAGTCTAGGTTATTAGAGGCTCACTTATTTTAGAAAGCTTGCTGTCGATTGTATTTATTCGACATCCTCGAATCTCTAACACCTTAAAACTTATTCAACATAGATCATAAGCTAGACGATGCATTTTCAAATAAGATAGCCATCATGGAAAAACGGATATCATCAACTTGGCTTGTCGCTAAGTGTCTTTATGGCGAAAGCTAGCGTTTTTCTTATACGATAAAGAGAAACTTCATTCCGTGAAATGCTTTTTACACGGAATGTTAGTACCACAAGGGTATGACCTAAAGGCCCTTGAACCAATCGGGCATTTAGGTGCCGTTTTCTCCTACTTTGACCCTTTGCATCAACTAAAGGCTCTTGAAGCAGTAGTCTTACGGCACCTTACATGCGGGATAAAGCCTAAAAGTTTATACTTTCCTATAGTATAAAAAAGCTTCATTTCTTTTTAAGAAATGAAGCCCCTATTACTATTATTTCATACCCCTTTGTTTCCATACATCGATTTACGATAACGTAAAGACATTATCTATTTTGTTCTCCAATAATGTTGGTTCAAACGATTATTACCATAAAAGATTGTTTGTTGCAGTTTAGTATGATACTGCCAAGTTAACAAATCCTAAGCAAAAACTAAATATAAAAGCTAAATATAAAAGCTAAACATCATCTTTGATGGATAAGACTACGCATTGTTCCATTTTTTGAAAAATTAATATGCCAGCTAAGCGCTTTCTCCAAGTTATGAGGTGTTTGTCCACCACCTTTTAATGCTTCTCGATAATACTCCCACAATTGCTCCCGATACATAGGATGAGCACAGTTTTCAATGATTAATGGTACTCTCTCTCTTGGTGCAAGTCCTCTTAAATCAGCATAGCCCTGCTCGGTAACAAGTACGTCTACATCATGTTCTGTATGATCAACATGAGATACAAATGGGACAACACTCGAAATTTTGCCGTGCTTAGCAACTGATTTCGTAACAAAAATAGACAATCTTGCGTTCCGCGCAAAATCACCTGATCCGCCAATTCCATTCATCATCTTTGTTCCTAGCACATGGGTTGAATTCACATTCCCATAAATATCAACTTCTAATGCGGTATTAATAGCAATAATTCCCAAACGGCGAATAATTTCCGGGTGATTTGAAATTTCCTGTGGTCGCATTATAATTTTATCTCGATACTTTTCAAAGCTGTTAAAGACCTTTTCCATCTTTTCCTGAGATAACGTGATCGAGCAAGCCGATGCAGTCTTAACTTTATGAGCATCAATTAGGTCAAAAACAGCGTCTTGTAATACTTCTGAATATACTTGCAGTTCCTCAAATTCAGAATTGATTATTCCATGCAAAACTGCATTGGCAACTGATCCTATACCTGACTGTAAAGGTGCTAACTTCTTCGTCAAACGTCCCTCTGCAATCTCATCACGCAAAAAGTCCAATAAATACCCCGCCATTATTTCCGTTTCATTATCTGGCTGAACAATGGTAGAAGGCGAATCCTGTTGATTTGTGAAGACAATACCCTTTATTTTATTCATATCTACCGAAATTCCAATTGAGCCAATACGATCATCTACTTTTGTTAACGGTATGGGATCACGATTACCTTGTTCATTTGGATTGTATAAATCATGCACCCCTTTTAGCAATGGCGAATGAGCTGTATTAATTTCAACAATAATTGCTTTCGCATTTTCTGCAAAAGCAAGCGAATTTCCAATAGATGTTGTCGGAATGATCTGCCCATCTTCCGTTATGGAAATCGCTTCCAAAATTGCATAGTCAACGCGATCGAGTACATTGCTTCTTAATAATTCTGCGGTATGTGAAAGATGTTGATCAACAAATAAATGTTCCCCTTCATTTATTTTCTTTCGCATGCTTGGATCAGCCTGAAACGGCAAGCGTTTATTCACTAATCCAGATTCTGCCAACATTTTATCAATATCGGAGCCTAAAGAAGCACCTGTAAATATATTTACCTTTAATTGCTCACCATTCTCTGCTCTTCGGACGAGCGCAGTTGGAACAGCTTTTGCATCCCCTGCCCGGGTAAAGCCACTAAGTCCCAACGTCATGCCATCTTGAATCCATGATGCTGCTTCGTCTGCAGTGACAATTCGATCATGTAATCGACTGTCTTCGATTCTCTCCTGCATTATACCCATCCCCAGACCCCTTTCTTGTTTATTTAGAATTTACAATCTATTTTATATGAAGCGCTTTCTTTTTTGTGGATAGGTGTCAAAAAGAGCTATAATCGGTATGAGACAGCATAATTAATGGCTAAAGCAGAACACGAAACTTGGCTGATGACAGGCTTTTAAGTACAGACGACGTCTAGTTAAAAAACAAGTACCTGTTTTTTATTTATTTACAATTGCATTAACATCAAATCCTATGATTACAAACGCATAAGGAACATTAGGTAAATAAAATAATATAGTGACAGTAAAAACAATTATACAAGAAATAATCAAACCTAAATAAACTTTCATTGTTTCATGAATTCTTATCTTACTTCCTTTTAATTTTCGTTACAAAAGCTCGCAATCAAACAATTAAGAACTTATACGTAATACATCAACATCTTCCATGTCAAATCCACCGCTTTGCTAAGACCTGGAAATTCCCTAACTATAACATTAAAAACCTAGCAATTTGCGAAAATAACTTGAATAGGACTGACTAACAGGCAACTGGTCTCCATTATCCATTTCCAATACAAATGTTGAATGAGTATCCGGGTATATATGCACAATATGATTTACATTAGCAATGTAAGAGCGATGGCAACGAATAAAATATGCCTTGGGCAGCATATATTCAAACTCCTGCAAAGCCTTACGATGAACACCTGTAAAGGCGTTTGTAATAATCCGGGTTTTTCTTTCTTTTACTTCCAAATACACTACGTCGTTAAAAGGAAGCGGCTTCCAGCCATCTGATGTTTTCACAGTAATAACAGATTTCCCCTCTGTTAATGCAGGATAAATGGCCATGACACATCCTTCTAACTTACCTTGAGAATGAAATGGTACAGCCATTCCATGATAAGGAACACCATAGACATTACGAGGAATAAACTCTGATACCTTTTGTTCCGTAACAATTGCTTTGTTGGCTAGCGTCCCTTCCTTAATGGGATCTCCCGATCTAATCTTCAAATCAACACGCACGCTGGGTCGGTAATAAATATATTCTGTCGTCGATGTAACCGCAATCGATATTTCATCGGAAAAGAGCTCCCCAATAACATCTAGTAAAGAACTTGTTGTAAGTCGTTGCATAATCTTTCGTTACCCCTTTATGTTTCGTTACTATCTCCCTAACCTACTATGATTCTATTTATCTCTCATTTTAATTAAATGTAGAAGGCATAATAACTGCGATGACTTCCCCTTTGGCACAGCATACTTTCTCAGCAAACACTTCTGTCTTCACTTTAAATTTCTTTGGGTGAATTTCTTCCACAGTTCCTACAGCCTTTAGCTCCACACCATGAGGTGTTGGCTTTATGAAGTCAACATGTAATGAAGCGGTTACAAAACGTGGTGGCTCTGTTCCATCACCAATGCGATGTCCATTTTTATGATGAAGCATCATCGACGCTGATCCTGTACCATGACAATCAATTAATGAAGCAATTAAGCCCCCATAAACAAAACCAGGAATAGCAGTATGCTCTTCTTTAGGTGTATAAACCGTAACGGTTTTATTTTCTTCCCAAACTGTTTTAAAATGGAGTCCATCCTGATTTAGCCTTCCGCAACCATAACACCAGGCATAATCATCTAAATAAATATCCTGAATTGCTTTTGTCACCACCTGCATTTCCTCCTCTTTTTGACTAGTATAGCATAGTAGCTTAACTTTTTGACTAGTATAGCATAGTAGCTTAATATGAAGGTATGAAGCGACTTTTCATCATTTAGTTAACTGTTACAGTTATTAAAAAGTTCTGTTATCTACAGTATCAAGAATCAAATGATGACATTGTATTAGATGTTCGCTAGAATAAAAGTATATGAATAGTTTACTATCTTCTCCATTCCACAATAAATTTTAGAGCTCTACCATTTTAAGTTCTAACACTTACAGGAGATGAGAGAACACCAAACAATAAGAAATAGAGAGATGGGGTTTTGTGGTATGAAAAAATTAGTCATCTTAGGTGGGGGATACGGTGGGCTGAAAGCGCTATTAAGACTGCTTGATTATCAGCTGCCAGATGATGTGGAGATTACACTTGTAGATAGGAACCCGTATCATTCTATAAAAACAGAATTTTATACGATTGCTGCTGGCACCTCTGCGGACAAGGATGTTAGGCTGAACTTTCCAGACGACCAACGTGTTCGTTATTTTTATGGGGAAATTAAAAAAATTGATACAGCCAATGAAGAAATTTTATTCTCCAACACGAGTGAAGTCATCCCCTACGATTATTTAGTTATTGGACTGGGTTGTGAGGATAATTATCATGGGATTAAGGGTGCCGAAAAATACACAAACAGTGTACAGACTTTCTCCAATGCCAGAAGAACAGGACTTGCTGTTTGCGATTTAAAAGCCTATGGAAAGGTTTCTATCGTTGGTGCCGGATTAAGTGGAATTGAGGTAGCCTCTGAAATAAGAGAAAGCAGACCAGACTTAAACATTCGCTTACTCGATCGTGGAGCAACCGTATTAAAAGCATTTGACCCAAAGATTCAACAGTACGTAGCTGAATGGTTCGTTGCTAATGATGTTGATGTGATACACCATGCCAATGTAGAGTACGTGGAAAAAGATGGTGTTTGTAATAACGGCGTCTGTTATGTGAATGATGTGACTATTTGGACAGCTGGGGTCCGACCGAACTATTTAGTAAGAGAGTTGCCTTTTGCTAAAGATGAACAAGAAAAAATCATTGTCAATGATTTTTTCCAAGTACCGGAAAGCACGAATATCTATATTGTTGGCGATTGCGCTTCGTCCGAGTTTTCCCCAAGTGGACAGCTGGCAGGGCAACAGGGAGAGCGTGTTGCAGAAGTTCTATTAGCCATTCTTCACGGCAAAGAACCAAAAAAACCAAAGGAAATTAAACTGAAGGGAACACTTGGCTCTCTCGGAAAATCAGACGGATTTGGAAATATGATGCAAAAGCCAATAATTGGCTGGCTACCACGAGTAGCTAAATCTGGTGTGCTTTGGCTAAATAAACGACACTAAAAATATAGGAAAACCCAAAATCAGTTACCAATGATTTCGGGTTTTCCTAAGGTTATCTATCTACATCATGATATGTACAAGACCAGGTGCAATCATCGAAACTAGCACGGCACTTACAACCATAGAGATTGTACTAATGGCGCCTTCTAACTGGCTCGTTTCCATAGACGTGGCTGTTCCAACAGCGTGCGATGCACTTCCCATTCCTACACCTCGGCCAATATAATGGTCAATCTGAAACAAGCGAAATACATAGTGATGCATGATTACACCACCAATTCCTGCTATCATAACAAAGATTGCAGCTAATGGGATTACTCCCCCAATCGTCTCCGTTACAGCCATCGCTACTGGAGTCGTTACAGATTTTGGCGTTAAGGAGTAAACAATGGTTGACTCGAATCCGGCTAATTGTGCAAGTAATAACCCGGTAGAAATACCAACGATTCCGCCGACAAATGTACCTGCTAAAATGGGGATCGTTACCTTCTTTAACGTTTTGCGATATTTATATAACGGGTATGCCAGTGCCACAACAGCTGGTCCAAGTAACTCATTGATCCACTTTCCACCCACCATATACGTCTCATATGGAATATTAAATATAAATAATAGAATAATAATAATTACGGTAGCTACTAAAACGGGTGCAGTTAATGAATACTTCCACGTCCGATGAATCAATAACGCAAAATGATAGATAACAAACGTTCCGATAATTGCTAAGACGGCAATAATAAACTCACTCATGCTTCCATTCCTCTCTACGAATAAGCCACTGGCTGACATAACCAGAGCCTCCCATAACAAAAATCGTGCTTACCAACACGATCACAATTAATAAGAAGCCCTTCCCCATAAACAGATGATAATACTCAATAATCCCAACGGTTACCGGAATAAAAAAGAAAGCTAAATTCGTAATGATGTAATTAGCCCCTTCCTCAATCCAGGACATACGAACAAGCTTTGTACTAAGTAATAAAAGTAAAACTATCATTCCGATAACACTCCCGGGTATAAACAAATGAAATGTGCGTTGTACCCAGTTTCCAAATTGAAAAATGATATACAATAAAACAATACTCCCTATCATTTTTCCTAACTTAACCACTCTTTTTCCTCCTTGCCTTTTTTAAAAAGATAATCTATATTATAGCAGTATTATTTATGATATGTTAAGGATTCTACTCCGTTTTTAGTAAAATAATCTTGTTAAGCGCTTAACAAAAATTATTAAAAAACTGGTTAAAAGAGACGAGTTGAATTTCATTGTACACTTAAATGGTTAAAGTTTAGTTTGTTGGTGTTTGGGCGCATAAGCTAGACAAAACATACTTCCAAAGAAGATACCCACCATGAAAGAATGAATCGTTTTCCAGATTAGAAAAACATTTTGAAGTGGGAGTCTTACGGCACCTTACATGCGGGATAAACCCTAAAATTTTATACTTTCCTATAGTACAAAGAAAAACCGAACTTCTAAAACGTGTTCGGTTTGGACAAACTATTTATCTACTGCCTTCACCACTAACCATACAGATTAAAATAGAATTGTTCTCTGTACAGAGCAACGCTTGATCCATAAGAGAGTTCGTTTACGATTAGCGGAAAAATCCGGGCTATTACTTGGAATCGCCGAAACTAACTATTCATATACTACTTCTCCACTCTACTTCTAGTTAAGCAGTGATACATTGACTATGGTTCGATTGTTTTTGCTTCTTTTACATCTAAAATTGCATCCTTAATAGCTTCGTCTACAGAAGCATGGGTTTGATTCACTGTTGCATGTACTTTTGTTGGTAGTCCCCACAGTTTGATAAAGCCTATTGCCGCTTCATGATCAAATGAATCGTCTGCATTATATGTGGCCAAATCATAATCATATAATGACTGCTCCGAAGCGCGTCCTATTACCTGTAGATGACCTTTATATAATTTTACTTTAACCGTTCCGGAAACATCCTTCTGTGTCTGCGTAACAAATGCCAATAATGCTTCCGTTAGCGGAGAATACCATAAACCATCATAAACTGTTTGAGCTAATTTTTGCTCGATTATCGGCTTAAATTGTGCTACCTCTCTTGGTAATGTCAATGCTTCTAACTCTTGATGGGCAGTAATTAATGTTATCGCTGCAGGTGCCTCATATATCTCCCGTGATTTAATCCCGACGAGTCGATTTTCTACATGGTCAATTCTACCAATCCCATGCTTTCCAGCAATTTTATTTAATTCTTGAATCAAATTTTCCAGTGCAAGCTTCTGACCATCCAAAGATATTGGCTTCCCATGTGTAAACATGATTTCGACAATTTGCGGTTCATCGGGTGCTTCAGTTGGATTTGTTGTTAACTCATATGCCTCCTCTGGTGCTTCTACCCAAGGATCTTCCAGCACGCCACATTCATTACTGCGTCCCCAGAGGTTTTGATCAATGCTAAACGGATTATCAAGATCGATCGGTATAGGTATGTCATGTTCCTGTGCATATGCAATCTCTTCTTCCCGTGACATGGCCCATTCACGGACAGGTGCAACAATTTTCAATTCCGGATCCAGAGCTGTAAAGGCCACATCAAAACGAACTTGATCATTTCCTTTTCCAGTACAGCCATGTGCCACGGCAACTGCACCTTCTTCTTTAGCAATATTGACCAGTACTTTGGCAATTAAAGGCCGAGAAAGAGCAGATATTAATGGGTACTTTCCTTCATATAATAAATTAGCCTGTAATGCCGGTAATACAAATTCGTCGGCAAATAATGATTTAGCATCAATCACATATGATTTAACTGCACCTACCTGCAGTGCCTTATTTTTTACAAAATCAAGATCTTTTCCTTCCCCAACATCAAGCGCTACAGCAATTACATCATAATTATATTTATCCTGTAGCCACTTAATTGCTACAGATGTATCTAATCCGCCCGAATAAGCTAACACAATTTTTTCCTTTCCCACACCGACCACTCCTTTATTCGTTCTATTATTGAAATATTATGCACCATAACGAATAAATATTCAAGACTTAATTTCATTTATTGCAAAATTTCTTTGTTTTGAACTTTATCGTTTTTTCATTTAGATCGAAAATGTTATAATTTATGTATCAAGCTTTTTGTATAAGAGTCTTCAATTGCCTGCAATAGCTATCCAATAAAAAATTGCAGGGTTGATAGATATATTTTCTTTTCCCACCTTAATACAAGACCATTTCAGAACAAAAACTCGGTTAGCGACGTACAAACGGCAGATCTTTTGACGAGAAAAGTGAAGCTTCATTCAAGGCGTGTTTTCTCCTTGAAAAATCGGCGATTTGTTGCTGTCGTAGCTTTTCTTGTCCTGAAAAACTGCGATGCCGTCGCTGCCATAGCTTTCCTTATCCTTAAAACTGCGGTGTACTGCTGTCCAAGCATACCCTGTCCTTGAAAAACCGCGATGTGTTGCTGTCGTAGCTTTCCTTGCCCTGTTGGCCCAAACGAATGAGGGATTTAAGAGCGTCTTTCTTATCATAAGCACATTTTTGAAATGAGAAAAATACGGATCTTTACATTCGGGGTAAAGGAAACATGCCTCTAAATCAGGGGTATGCCGATGCCTGAATGGCAAGCCCGCTTTTCGTCGGTCTTCCCGATATTGAAGTTTTTGCTACCGCTTGAGCAAGCTAGACGATACTACTTTCAAAAAAGGTATCCCGCCATGTAAAGATGGATATCACTTCCTAGACAATAAGCTAGGCATATCATCTTGCCATTTACAAATGAAAAAAAGTATGTCCACTTTAAAATTTAAGCATTGACACTTCACTATGTTTCTTTTTCACCTTTACTATTATTAGATACAGGCTAACTGCTCTAGCTTCCTTGTTTCTAGCTTTGTATTCTTGCCTATAAGAAAACAGGATAAAACCATTACAGGAAGGAAGCACTTGACATGGTCAGACATCTAATCATTGCACCCAAATGTTAACTCTGTTAAAGCTGTTTTCTGCTCTATTGGATTAATAAACTGAAGATTATGTTAATATACCATTTTAGATCTCACCCCCAATAAAAGGAGGAAGTTAATGGACAATATTAAAGACACAATTATTGAAGTTATCCAATCGATTTTACCAATAACGATCGTTATTACTATTTTACAGTTCACATTAATCTGGTTGCCAACAGAAACATTTTTACAATTTTTAATTGGTGTTGTCATGGTTGGTTTTGGCTTAATTCTATTTCTATTAGGAGTTAATATTGGTTTACTCCCTGTAGGTGAAATGATAGGTTCTGCCCTATCCAAGACAAAAAGTATTTGGCTCATTGTGATCTTTGGCTTTTTACTAGGAGTTGTTGTTACGATTGCTGAACCTGATGTGCGTGTACTTTCGACACAGGTGGATCAAGTATCAAACGGGAGTATTTCCAAAAGTGTACTTATTCTAGCTGTTGCCCTTGGTGTAGGTATATTCGTAGCGCTATCTATGATAAGAATTGTCTTTTCTATCCCTATTACCTATATGCTTGCAGGTGGGTACGGGATTATATTTCTCTTAGCTGCATTTACACCGACAACATTTGTACCTCTTTCATTTGATTCAGGCGGTGTAACCACTGGGCCGTTAACCGTGCCCTTTATCATGGCACTTGGAGTAGGAGTTGCTTCCGTATTAAAAGGAAAGACAGCATCTCAGGATGGTTTTGGGTTAGTAGCCTTAGCTTCCATCGGTCCAATTATATCTGTATTGATCTTAGGAGTGATTTATGGATGAACCTGCATATTTTTAAAGGCTTTCAACAAACGACAGAAGAGGTTGCCCTTGCCTTGCTTCCACTAATTGGTTTATTTTTGTTTTTCCAATTTTTCTTTTTAAAACTTCCCCATCGAAAATTAATGGATATAGCCGTTGGATTTATCTTAACATTTCTTGGACTGTCTTTCTTTCTGCAAGGGGTTCATATCGGATTTTTACCAATTGGTGAAATGATTGGAATTGACCTTGGTTCCATTGAATTCGTTTGGCTTCTCATCCCAATTGGTTTTATCTTAGGCTTCTTTGCTGCATATGCCGAACCCGCTGTTCAAGTGCTGATTCATCAGGTAGAAAAAGCATCCGGTGGGTACATTCCACAAAAAATATTACTTTACACCGTTTCAACTGGTGTTGGCATTTCGGTCGCTCTTTCCATGATCCGGATTCTTTTAGGGATTTCTCTATGGTATTTTATCTTGCCTGGTTATATAATTGCATTAATTATGGTAAAATACTCATCGAAAACGTTCGCATCCATTGCGTTTGACTCTGGAGGGGTTGCTACAGGCCCAATGACAGCTACATTCATACTAGCTATGTTTGTTGGTATAGCTTCCGTAACGGAAGGCCGTGATCCATTACTTGATGGATTTGGTATGGTAGCACTTGTAGCTTTAGCTCCTATTTTATCTGTACTTACGTTAGGCATTTTATACAGTAGAAAGGAGAAGGAGCAATATGCCCAAGAAACTCAAGCAAAAGCTCATCGTCACGATCGTTAGAAAAGAAAAAGCAAAAAAGGTCATATCTGCTTCAAAAAAAGCCGGTGCTAGCGGAGGAACGACCTTATTTGGAAAAGGCTTCAGACTGCATGACAAAGAGAGATTTCTTGGCATTCCAATTGAGCGTGAGCGGGAAATTATCTTAACATTAGTAGACGAAAATATTTATCCAGCCGTTATGCAAGCAATTATCGACTCCGTCAACTTAAATAAACCCAAGCAAGGAATTGGTTTCGTTATTAACGCAAAACACATTACCGGCGTCCAACACTTACTGGGCTTAAATAATACAGATAACGAACCAGATGAAGAGGATGTGGAACTCAAAATGGAAGAGAAAATCATGTACGATCTGATTGTTACCATTGTAAATAAAGGTGATTGTGAAAAGGTTGTTGATGCTTCTAAACGCGCAGGAGCAGAAGGTGGTACTATTTTAAGCGGGCGCGGTACCGGCATCCATGAACAAGCTAAACTATTTAACATATTAATTGAACCAGAAAAAGAAGTCGTTCTAACGTTAATTAACAAGGAAAGAACAAATGATGTATTAAAGGCGATTGAAGAAGAAGCTGAATTAAACACGGCAGGAAAAGGAATTGCTTTTGTGATTGATGTCGAACAAACTATTGGAATTAATCATGTGTTAAATCAGATGGTAAATGAAAAGTTTAATCAATAAACTCTCTGTTCATTTCTTAGATGAATTTATCGAAAGTAAGACCATTTGCTACAGCTTAAGCGTTCAAGCTAAACGGCGCTATTCTAAAAAAGTTATTCACAATGTAGAAAAACGGATATAGTTTACTTTTAAAAAACATATGCTAATACAAAACCTTTTTAGAAATGGACCGTCAATAATCGGATAAAGAACAACACCATCGTATTCGATATGAAACTAAATTTATACTTATCAAGATGTAAAGAACCTGCCAAATTGATATACATATCCATTCGACAGGTTCATTCAGTTATACCTGCTGTAGCGCTTCTTTAATATCTGTCTCTCCAGAAATAAGATCAAAAGATTTACGGATTGTGTTAGGTTCATCTAATATTGCAACAATGGTTTTGGCAACATCTGCTCTTGGAATCTTTCCAATCTCTAAATCAGCTGCAGCAACAACTTTTCCAGTACCGGGTTCATTTAATAACCAGCCTGGACGGATAATCGTATAATTTAACTTACTTGCCTCGAGCATTCGATCCGCATAATGCTTGGCAACATAATATGGCTTTAGTTCTTCAATCCAGTTTTCCCTACGATGTGCCTGTATCGTACTTACCAAGACAAACCGTTTGGCTCCTACTTTCTCAGCCGCCTCCATCGTTTTTACTGCTCCATCTAAATCAATTAATAAGGTTTTATCATAGCCTGTACTTCCACCAGAGCCGGCAGAGAAGACAACTGCATCCGCTCCTTGCATCACTTTTTCAAGTTCAGATACAGATCCCTCTAAATTAGCTAATACTGCGTCGAACTCTTGTTCTTTTAGAGCATCCAGTTGCTCTTGCTTCCTTACCATCGCTTTAACCGAATGCTTATCACTCGCTGATAACTGCTGTAACACCTGTTTACCGATTTGTCCATTTGCACCAACTAAAAATACCTTCATGACAGCTAACTCCTTTCCTTTTCGCTTTTTTCGTACATGATGGATTAAAAACCCGTTTCCTTTGTACGATAATTATTAGAAAAACTTGGCTTGTCCCCAAGTCTTTAGTGAAAGCCGTAGTTTTTCTAATAAGATAAAGTGAAACTTCATTTCTTGGAATGCTTTCCCCAAGAAATGTTAGTACCACAAGGGTATGACCTAAAGGCCCTTGAACGAATCGGGCATTTAGGTGCCGGTTTCTCCACTTTGACCCTTTGCACGAACTCAGGACTTGAAGTGGGAAACTTACGGCACCTTACATGCGGGATAAACCCTAAAATTTTATACTCCCTCTATATACTAACGTTTTCTCTAGTTTTATTCGCTTTTCTTAGAATTTCATAATTTATTTTGAGTTATTCATAACATTATACTGGATATCCAACTGACTTAGAGAGATTTTAATGGAAAAGGGTGCACTTAATAAGCCATCCTTTTTCTTTTTCAAAAAAATGGAAATGATTGATACTATATTCGCACCTTTTATTCCCACAATACTCATGGCGACAAAACCTCCCACATCTCACAGCGTCACCTGCGCATACATTCCTTCGTTCGGTCTATCCATGAAGTGGGGCCGGCGATGCTTTCTTACAGGGTCATGCCCGATTGTATAAAAATTTGCCGGCTGCTCCGTGCTTCCATTGTTATGGATAATTCCTCTAAAAATAAACGTTTTACATTCTCATTAATACATGGGAAACGTTATGTCTCTAGACTACATCCTGTATTCGAAAATGCGGAATGTCACGTAACATCTTTTCTGGACTAAATGCTATTTGCTTCGTGCCTACTGCAAACAAAATTCGAATCAACTTACAACATAGTGCGATCAAGGATTGCTTTTTCTTTAACGGATTTTCTTTTCTTGTTGTAAAATATTCATGTAACGCTTTAAATGCAGGGTTATGATGGACTAAAGGCAAAATGACTTTAAACAATAGGGCTCTTAATTTAGGACGCCCCCTCTTGGTAATAACTGTTTTGCCTTTCCATTTACCCGACGTAGCTAACTTTAAGTTTAGCCCTGCTAACTTAATGAGCTGTTCTGGATGCGTATACTTATTTAGTTCACCAGTTTGTGCTAAGAATGAAGCGATTGTGATTTCACCTATTCCATTTATATCCGTCATCTCTTTAACCCCAGCAATTGGTGTAATAAGTTCTTTTACCATTTCCAACACTTGATTTATCTTTTCATGAAGGAGGGCGTATTGATCCATTAATGTCTCGATTTTCACCCTTGCCATGTTTCTTGCTTCTTTGATGCCTACGGATTGACTTGATACCTCTTTTAGATGTCGAACCTTTTTTAACCCAATTCCTCTTTTAACTTCTTTACGGATTTCTATCAAAATTTGATGTTCATCCATCTCTGCAATTTCTTCAGGGAATAACCCCATCTTTAATATTTGAATAGATGCTTTCCCTTCCCAATTCGCAAAGACCTTCAGATACTCCGGATAATACCTATCTATCCATTGATGAACACGGCCTTGGACAGCTTGAAGATCTTTCATTAACTGCTCGTACATATTCATGCCTTCTCGAAGATCGGCATAGATTCCTGCTGGTAAGTGCGGTTCAGAATAACGACCATCTTGAATTAAACGTGAAATCACTCTGGCATCTTTTACATCGTTCTTCGTTGGGGAATTATCATCTAGCTCCTTTGTTTTTTTTACATGCGCTGGATTTACCACTACGACTTTAAGCTCTTTTTCCATTAGCCAATAAGCTAAAGGAAGCCAATAGTGACCTGTTGGTTCCATACCGATTATCCAATCACTTTTATTCTTTTGTGTAGCTAACTCTTTTAACCAACACTCCAATCTTTCAAACCCCTCAAAACTATTTTCAAAATACAAAGCTTTTCCGTATTGTATTCCTCGGTAGTCTTGAGCGCGGGCAACGTGCTTCTCTTTGGCAATATCAACCCCAACAATTAAAATTTGCTCGGTAAGTTGTAAAATCTTTTCATTTTGTTTATAATGCATAATAGTCCTCCTTGGTTCTAATTTAAGGGTCCTTTTTACACCATACTACAGTGATCAGGACACCTCGTATCATACCAAGGGGGCTTTTTTTATTCAATCCTCATTTTGCTTTATTACAGGAATGCTTTCTTTAGGAAGTGAATTTTCTTTCAATGTATCACTTTGACTTTATCTTCATAAAAAATCAATGTATGATAGAAGGGGACTAACATACCCTCATAAATAGTTAAGGTATATTTAAGAGGGAAAAATCGGAGTGATCGCTCACGATCATTGCGTTATGATTCATAACTTTTTTCTTTTCCGGGAGCGGGACAGCTTTGAATTACAAACAAAGGCGAAAAACGATGCTATCTAGGTAAATACTTGCTTCGTTTAGTTTCCAAACCGACTAATTTATAATATCGATATTAATTGGAAATAATATAGTGAAGAATTCTATGTTGGGATTGCCTCAGTAGTTTTGACAGTTACGATTATTATCTTGCAGAAGTAACTCCTAAGTCCGACGCTGCTGCTTTTCCTGATCGAATGGCATGTATAGTTTATCCGTTTTGTAGTGTTTATTTTTCGACTGTTATCAATGCTATTAAACGCAATTATTGGTTTTATTATTAAGCAGTTATCGAGAGGGCAAGAGAGGGATGCATCGGTATCGAGGGATGAAAGAGCAGTGGTTGATATTGCTCGAACCGAAGGAATATTTAAACAAGATGAGTTCCGTCGTAATTAATGGCGTTATAGATTTTAGCAACCGAAATGTAAAGGATGCATGAAAGACACCACGAGTTGACATTATAGCCCTATCTAGTAAGCCTTCGTTTGAAGCAGTGCGAAATATTGCCATTCCGAATCCGTTTACACGTTATCCTGTTTATGAAGAAAGCATGGATACGAACATTCGTGTATTTCGTTCCAAGTATTTACTTTCCTGGTCGACAGCTCAAGTTAAATCATGAAGAGTATACAGTGATATAGCAATCGTTAATTGTATTTAAAATTTCAGTCTGTCGATTAGGTGTTTAGGAAAAAGATTCAGGAAAAGAAGCATTCGGCAATCGTTTTGGATAAATATGATGGTATGAAGAACGTAATTACTGAACTAGTCATTAACAGTAAAAAAAGAGTTTAGCTAAAGTTTTATTATGTTGTTGGGATGAAAACACCCCACATTTTAATAATTATTGTGTATAACAAAGCATTGAAGCATTTTATGTAATGGGAAAGAGGAGGAACAAAAGAGGAATGGAATATGATACAAAAGTAATTAATCGAATGAAGCGTATTGAAGGTCAAATTCGGGGGATACAAAAAATGATGGAACAAAAAAAGGACTGTCGTGAAGTTGTTGCTCAAATGTCTGCTGCACGAAATGCGATAGATCGTACAGCGGCTTTAGTTGTTAGTCAAAACTTAGAGCGCTGTATTCGCGAAGAACAAAAAAATGGAGGTAATGCGGACGATCTTATCAAAGAGGCTGTTAACTTACTTGTAAAAAGTAGATAAGATTCGGCTAACCGTCACAATACGGTTGGCCCTATTTAAAGGATAAAATAAGCAATACATAATAATTTAACCTGTACTAGTCGGCAGTTAATATTTTCAAACATAAAAGTTAGATTGAGTTTTTTCTTTTTTATAATAAATTAGGAAACGATCATGCTTGCTGCGGTATCGCTGACGACCAGCAAGCAGCAATTTATCTTTCTTTGTGTAACCTTATTTTTTGTAAATATGCTTCATAGATTTCTTGAGGTATATTGGTTATCCAAGAAACGATAAACCATACAGGATCGCCAAAATACCAGCTAAAAATAATACTGTAGATGGTAACATTCAAAATAAAAACCAATAGTACTTCGACTTAAAGCTGAAATGTCCTAATGATAAGTACCGTCTTTAAACTTGAAGGTGCTTTTCTTATAATTTTCTTACTGGATGGTCAACCATATAGTTAGAATATGTATGGAACAGTATCAATCTCATAGAGTATTGTTTTCGAAAAACGCCATTAAACGAGTATTATTTTGTGTGCAACCTAGTAAATGAAATAATTAATAATAAAGCAACTACTATTCCAGATGGTCACCAAGTAGGGAATGAGTGCATAGGAATGATTTGTTCAATATAGGAAAAGGCCTGAAACGGTACAATACCGAATTCAGACCTTAGAAGTGGTATAATCAAATAACCGGTAACTTTATGATGTTACTTTATAAAAGGGAGTTTTTTACAAACTGCTAATATCTTCACTAATGCTTCGCTATAGGCGAATATTATTTTTGTCCTTCTATTTGAAAAAGTTCCGGAATGGTTACTAGTTCTATACCATCATTTTGCAGTTTCGGAATAATAATATCCAATGCCTCTACTGTACCAGATAAGTCTTGTGTCCAATGACCGCCATCATGAAATAAAATAACGGCACCAGGGTGAATATTGCTTAGGACATTTTTTTGAATTTGTTCAGCTGAAAGCTGTTGCCAGTCTGAGGAATCAACTGACCACATGATTGCAGATAAATTCATTTGTTCTAATACTTTTACTTGTTCGCGAGTTAAATTGCCATAAGGCGGTCGGAATAGCTTTGGTCTTATATTCACTATTTGTGCTATCGTATTTTCCGTATCTGAAATTTCTTTTTTCATTCGATCAATATTTGCTTCACTTAAATTTGGGTGCCAATAAGAATGATTTCCAATTGCATGCCCCTCTTCATGAATACGTTTTACAATATCGGGATAAGCTGTAGCTCTTGATCCCATCATAAAAAAAGTTGCTTTTGCGTTATGTTTTTTTAACGTATCTAATATGAGAGGTGTGTACTTTTGACTCGGGCCGTCATCAAAGGTAATGGCCATCTTTTTTGTATTGTTTGCTCGAATTGCAATACTATTAGGATATTCGCGCTGCAATGTCCAAAATGATACCGGTGTTTGCTCTCTGCTTGCTAATTCTGATCCTCCTTCAAGTTCTTCTACATGTTGCTGATTTTCGTCATCATGGGTCATCAGCTTACTGTCCCTCTCCTGTTTCGAAGGCTCTGTCTCGTTATTGTTGCATCCAGATAAGAAAAGAAATAAGCAAGAAAAAAATAGGACCAATCGGCAGTATCTTGTTATGTTCATTTTAATTCTCCTTTTGGATCTCATTTACACTAGTATTTTCCGAAGTTTACAATTTCATGTATATCTTGAGCAATCAAATCAATGAAATGTGAAAATATCCCACATCCAATTGGCAAGTCTTGATCCCCATCTCGCAGAGCAAGAGGAATCAGAAGCGCTAGGTGGGGGATAATGGAAAGTCAAGTGTCCGATTGGTTCTTAGCCTATAGGACAAGGAACGCTTCTTGAAGTAGTATCGTACGAAGAAAAAGTGAACTTCTTTTTCGAGGACACCCGTGCTTTTAGCTTAAGATCCCCCTTGTATGGGGGAATAAGAGAAAATCCCACTGATGAAAGTTTTACTTTATTGCTGCATTGCCAAGTTCTCTTTTCGTTGCACGTTTACTCATGAAGCTGTACTTTTTATGGTGAAATATCAATAATCACTTTGTAAGAATCTATCTGGCATGTTCATATTATGTGCGAAGATGTTAGTATAGGCACTTTTGAAATCTATATAGAGGAAAGTTCTAGGTACAAAGAGTGGGAGGTGCCAGAAATGACAACGATTTCTTTTATTACTATTGAAGGGCCGATTGGCGTTGGAAAAACAGCCCTTGAATGTGAAGAGAAAGCCACTATCTACGCTCAGCGCAAAGTCGAAGTAGAAAAGTGTGTTCGGTCACATCAAGGGCAATCGGACGTTCCGCAGGTTTTCCTTCCGAGGCTCGACAAGGTGTCGAGTTTGGGATTGTGGCATTAGCCCACAACTTACTAAAAGTAGCAGGTCTTCGGCTCGCTATTTTCATAAAAATGTTTCCATTTAAAAAAGCAACTAAGGAAATTTGTCTCATTTTCTTAGCTGCTTTACTTTTAAGGACTTATCGGACAGACCCTGATTTTTGCGACTTTTCAGATGTAGGTAATAGCAACGTTCTTCGGCCTATATTCCCTTAGCTTTAGAATAAATAAAAAGAAGATAGCCTGTCTATTCCATTGTTTAGAATATGTAATTGCCTATTTTTTTGTAGTTCACTTTCCTTCCCATTCGATAAAAAAATCTTTGGAAGCTTTCCATCCATTGATGTCTTGCTACTGCGATTATTTTGCAGGAATCTGTATTTATCAAGTCTTTTAGCTTTAACAGTTTTTCATAAAAGTAATGAATGGATGTTGAATTTATTTTACGGTATCCTTCTTTTGTGATTGTTGTTTTCAGCTCAATTTGAGGATCATAGATAAGTTGTTTATTTGCACCAGCAAAGGCAAATGTTCGAGCAATGCCGATGGCGTCGATTGCACCCGAGACGATCGGCATTTGAACGATTTTTGCGCTTCCACCGATTCAACTGGAGGTTCTTCACCGTCCTTAAATGAGATAGTAGCAATAATTGTCATGATTTGTGCTTTAACAGCTGCATCCAGCTTTAAAAGGTTCCAACCATTTTCCTACCCTTTACAAGCCTTTCTCTGCACTTTTATTCAATTTTTCATCTGCAATATCGTGAAGCAATGCTGCCATTTCACAGATAAAAAGATCTGTTCTTTCTTTAAGGGCAATGGTTTTTGCCAATTTCGCCACTTGGACGATATGCCACCAATCGTGACCGCTTGCGTCTCCATTTAATTCTTGAAAAACAAACTGTTTCGTTTTTAAGATGACATCTTCCTTTTGCAAATTAATCAACCCTTTGCTTGCTGTCGAAATTCAAGTTTCACTTCATCACATATTCTACATAAAATAAGCTAGGGAGGTGGTTTTGTTTGCCATATTCAATTGATGTTTCTGTCTTAAAGCATACGTTGACGCTTTTGAAAGATGGGCGTGTAGTAAAGCAATATCCAATTGGTGTTGGAAAAATGCTAACCCCAACTCCAGTTGAAACCTATACAATAGTAAATAAGGCGCCTAATCCTGGAGGACCATTTGGTGTCATGTGGATGGGACTTTCTAAACCACACTATGGAATCCACGGAACAAGTCGTCCTTCATCAATTGGAAAAGACGTTTCGCATGGATGTATACGGATGTATAACAAGGATGTTTTAGAACTCTCTAAACTTGTACCAATTGGGACGCCAGTGCATCTTCATCCATAAATATTATTCATGGAAGATCATTAAGTGATGATTCATGCTTTTTTTCGAGCATTATCACTTCTACTAGAAATATTTCAATTGTTCCAACAAATGCTGTTACTTTTTCAAAGTCATAGATATCTTGATAGGAGAGTAAAGATATATTTTTTTTGCCATTCCGAGTGTAGGTTCCGTATTCCGTGTGGCTGCCTTTTGTGGCTACATCATGATAAAGAAATCTGAATGTATTTTTTTCTTTTTCTTCGACTGTACGGAGATCTTTTAAATTTTTCGAAGAAGTCTAGATGGGGGATAACGGAGAGTCAAATGTCCGATTGGTTCTTAGCCTACAGGAATAAGCATCGCATACAGAAAAAGTGCTCTTCTTTTCAAGGACAAGAAGGACTAACGTCAACACATCTACGCAGAAAAGCGTTCCTCTTTTTCAAGGAGAGAAGCACTTCTTGAATGAAGTTTCTCTTTTTTTCGTCAGAAGCTTGGCGTTTGCATGTTGCTAACCGAGCATGTGCATTTTGTTCTACTAATAGGAAAGTATAAAATTTTATAGTTTATCCGCATGTAAGGTGCCGTAGGACTTCTACTTATAAGATCCTGAGTTGGTACAAAAGGGTCAAAGTGGAAGAAAACGGCACCTAAATGCCCGATTCGTTCAAACTAACATTCCGTGTAAAAAGCATTCCACGGAATGAAGTTTCACTTTATCGTATAAGAAAAACTACAGCTTTCGCTAAAGGCTTGGCGACAAGCCAAGTTTTTCTAATGGTAGTTTATCCGTTCATTAGGAGTTAGATTAGGGGAAAAATAGAGGCTAGTATTTTCAAGGTTTGAAAAATCGCTCCCTAAGCTTTTACGCAGATCCTCCCATCTCCCTCTTTAACGGCAGCTTTATATAAAAGGTATTCTCGCCACAAGAGGAAGGTGCAACGCAAATCTTTCCATGGTGCTTTTCAACAATCTCCTTGGCGATTGCGAGTCCCAATCCAGCTCCTCCTGTGTCCCTGCTACGTGATGATTCAAGGCGATAAAAACGTTCAAAAATCTTATCCTTTTCCCTTTCCGGTATTGGCACACCTGGGCCTGAGACAGCAATACTGTACCATGCTCCTTCTTTACTTCCATGAATACGAATTGTGCCTGAGCCCTTATAATATTGGATTGCATTGTCTAATAGATTACTAACTACCTGCTGTATTCCTTCTGAGTGGATGAATAAATCTGCAGCCTCCACATGAAGTTTTAACTGTATATTTGCTTGTTTTAATGTCCACTGAAACATAGAAGTGCATTGCTCTAAGAGTGGTTTTATCGAAGCTATTTCTTTTCTAGTAGATGTTTTTGCAGTAGTCTGATCCCATTGTTTTAATTGGTCAAATTGATCCAATAAGGAGGTAAGCCGCTGTGATTCTTGGTAAAGTGCTGTATACAATTTCTGATCTCCGACGATATCGCCAGATTCTAAAGCCATTAAATAACCGCTGAGATTGGATAGAGGTGTGCGAAACTCATGGGAGATATCTGAAACAAGTTTTTTCCGATCTGCTTCATTTCGATTTAACTGTGCGATTAGTTCATTATATTGTTGGACTAACTGACCAATTTCATCCGTTCTAACGATGGGGATCGGATTAGGATATTTCCCTTTTTTTAATAGTTGAGTCGCTTCTAAAAGGCTGCGAATAGGCTTTAATAAGCGTTTCGTTAAATAAAAGTACAGAGCAGATGCGATGAAAATAGCGATCGCGACAAATAACCATACATAGCTTAACAATGTTTGATTAAATTGCTGCTGCCTGAGTTCATCAAGGTTTCCGACACCTGCGGCTAAAAAGCAGGCAGTGTTATAAAGTGCCCAGCCGCTAATAAATAAAGCAACACCAATAACTAAGAAATACAAAAATGTTAATCGCCAAAAAAAACTAACTGGTAGGAAGCTGGTTGATTTTTCAATTAGCTTGGACAAATTTATACCCCATTCCACGTACAGTATGAATTCGTTTTGGCTTGGCAGGCTCTTCCTCAATTTTTTCTCTTAATTTTTTAATATGTGCATCAATGGTTCGATCCATCACGTTATTTTCTGAATGAGGGTAGAGTTCATTGACAAGCTGTTCTCGAGAAAGAACAATATTAGGATGCTGCATAAAAACATAAAGCAAGTTAAATTCAAATTTTGTTAGCTGAATTAGCTCATCATGAAGTAGCACTTCACCTTTTCTTGGTTTGATGCAAAGGCCGTTACTTACAATCTTTTGGCAAAATTGACCGGTACGGCGTAATACTGCCTCTATATGTGCGATGAGCTCATTTGGATCAAACGGCTTTGTCATATAATCGTCTGCTCCGATTCTTAAGCCGGTTATTTTTTCTTCAATACTTGTTTTTGCTGACAGCATGATGATAGAGACTTCCCCATTTTCTAGCTCCTTCACCCATTTACAGAAGGCTTCACCACTTAATTTAGGAAGCATTAAATCAAGAATAATAAGACAGGGGTGATACTTTAAAAATACAGTCTTTGCTTCTTCGCCATCAGCCGCTTCTACAACCTCGTAGCCATTTTTTTCCAAATAAATACGTGTCAGATTTCGTATCATTTTATCATCTTCAACGACCATAATTGTCTGTTTCATGATCTCACCTCAACATTAGTTTAACGAGTTAGAGGAGGAAATGATACTATAATGCAATTGCTTGTTCCAAATAGTGATCCTACATGTGTAAAGCGTTTTTTCGTACGGTACCTGCTATTCCATTTTTTCAAATTCTTGAACCATCAAATCATAGTTCATTGCGCCAAATGCTTTAAATTGGATAACTCCCTTACTATCGACCATAAAGGTAGTAGGAATAGGCTGAATTTGATATGTGTTGGCAACTTCAGTGTTCTCATCTTTTAAAATAGGGAATGTAAGATCATAATCATTAACAAAATTTTGGATGTTGATTAAGCTTCCCTCCGTTTCCGTTAAATTTACGGCTAGTATGTTGACATCTTTGTTCTCGTGAAATTTTTGCATATCAGGCATTTCAGCACGGCATGGCGGACACCATGTAGCCCAGAAGTTAATCATTACTCGTTCACCACGCAGATCGGATAATTGAATTGTTTCTCCTTCCAGAGTAGGAAGCTTAAAGTCAGGAGCAGTATTACCGACTTCCAGCCCCTCCTCACTGGCATCGCCTGTTTTCTTGGTCTCATTGCTTTGATTGACTTCAGATGTTATTTTATTCCCTGAAACGGAACTGTCTGAGCCGTTTGTTTCTTGAATCGTATCATTTGAGGAAAAAACAAAATCATAAAGCGCCCAACCAAACATTCCTACAATAATAATAATGAGTATCGCTTTTTTCATAAAAACTTCCTCCTAACCTAAGTTTACCAGCCATGTATCTTTTACAAGATTTAATAAAAACGCGGAAATTCTTGGCATTAATCCGAAAAATAATAGTATCCCCATAAGAATCATAATAACTGCACCAATCTTCATGATAATGCCGCTATATTTGACAATCCACCGTGTTGAACCGAGGAAAAAGGTTAGAATGAGAAATGGCAACGCAAAACCAATAACATAGAAGAGCGTATACCATGCCCCTTGTGTCGGGTTAGCAGCTGCAACGACTAAGATGGACGCGAAAATTGGTCCAATACAAGGGGTCCAACCTGCAGCGAAGCCCATCCCAACAAAAATAGTGCCTAAATAGCCAACTGGTTTTTTCGAGAATTGAAATCGCTTCTCTTTCATAAATGAAGTAACTTTTAACCAGCCGCCAACAAATAATCCCATGATAATAATAAAAATCCCAGCAATTCGTTGGATAAATTCGCCGGATTCCCCAGCTAATAGTCCTTGTATCCATTGACCTAAGAACGAAACTCCTATTCCCAGGCTGATAAAGATGAGTGATACACCCAGTAAGAAGAAAATCGCATGAATAAGCAGTTTGCTTCTTATTTTTACATGATGATTTGTTTCTAGTTCTTTAACGCTCATTCCGGTTATATATGATAAATACGCCGGAAAAATCGGTAATGTACAGGGAGAAAGGAATGAAAGCATTCCCGCCCCTAATGCTAACCAGATTGTTAGATCAGCTGTCGCTGTCATAAAGACACCCTCTTTCTTCTAATTACAAATAAAACCATGCAAATCATACCAACAACGATATAGAGTAGTGGATGGATCATATATCCGAAAATGGTTGTATATGGCAATAGATTGCTCAGAATCAGCTTTCCCATTACCCAACATAATGTGATGGTGATGATCAGTATACGCTGTTGCAGACGTCCTCGTAAACGTAAAAATAAGAGAAGCAAGAACATCATTAATAGAAAATTTCCCCAAGCAAATTGGTTATTAAGCCAAACGATATCAATAAATTGATAGGTGAAAGATGCTGAAAGGAATACTGGAATAAAATGAAACAGCAATTCTTGGATATTCAGACCACGCTTTTTACGATGATAGCTTATTTGGATGAGTATCAGGAAAAGTGCCAAATAAAAGGCTTGGGCATTACTTGGATAAGCTAATACAGCAACAGGATCTGAGATAAACAAGGGGAATTGCCAAATAATTTTTGCCAGCCAAATAAAAAGGACAAAATTAATGATATAAGAAGTTAACTGCTCGATTACTTTTTTTCTTTCGTTCACTCCCAGTTTGCTGCTTATATAATAAATAGCTAAACCAGCAGCAATACTTATTGTATTAATCGCAATCGTCATTAACACAGTAGTTGATAGCATATGCTGTCCTCCAAGTTCATACCAAATCTTCACCTAGTATAAAAAAGGAATATGAAAATTTGATGAAAGTAAAGATAAAATATAAAAAAGCTGTGTCTAGCTACAATGCCATCGCAAATGTTACAGAAAAATAAAGAAGTTTGATTAATAGTTTAGCAATTATAATAATAATTATAAACCTTCACAAAGATGTAAATAAAATAATTGTGTTACTATTATATTAATGCCAGACTATTCTTAGTACGTGGGAGGGTTTTATGAGCTTCATAGTGAAACAGGCTTATATCAAGGAGAAAGAAGGGTGACAAGTCTAGAGCAAATAGACATTGGACATGATGGGATGTTGTATTTATTGCTTAGAAAATTATATCGGTATCAACATGGTGGATCGCTTTTTTGAAATGATTAATCTGAAATTAGCGATGGTAAGATAATTTGTTTTTACATGTTATCTAAAAAGTTTGTTGTGTACCATTAAAAAAGAAAGCGCTTTGTTATAAGAGGTGAAACGTAACTTTAGACATAAATAAAATCTGAAATCTAGCGTAGAAGCAGACTCGACAGTGAAAAAATTAACGGATAAGGTACGTAACTAGACCAGCTTCGTTAAAGGCTTGGCTAGCCAAATTTTCGTTTTAAAAGGTAATAATCATTTAGGGGGAGCAGAGAAGGAAAGTGGAAATCAAGCATTTACAGTATTTTATGGAAGTTACGAAAACAGGGAGTTTTACGCAAGCTGCAAATCAATTGTACATCACCCAGCCAGCGATTAGTCGAATTATAAAATCACTTGAAGAAGAACTTGGGTTTCCATTATTTATCCGTTCACGAAAAAAATTAGTGTTAACAGAAGCCGGTAAAGTATTGCATGAGCATGCTAAAAAAATAGATAAACAATATCAGGCGATGTTATTTGACTTAGAGCAGTTTCAACAACTGAAAAAAGGCCATATGCGTATCGGTTTGCCATCGATTACAAATGCATTTTTCTTTTCGCAATTCATTGCCTCCTTCCATCGAAAATATCCAGATATTACGTTTCAATTGGAAGAAGATGGGTCAAAACGAATTGAGGAAAAGGTGAACGAAGGCGAGTTGGATTTTGGAGTTGTCGTTTTACCTACACAGGATGATTTTGCCTCTTATACATTTATTCAAGAAGGATTAAAATTGATTGTCCCAACTACCCATCGTTTCGCGCATAAAAAGAAGATTACATTAAACGAGTTGAAAGAAGAATCCTTTATTATGTTTAATAACGACTTTTCTTTACGTGAAAGTATCGTGTCTGCTTGTAAGGATACAGGATTTGAACCTAAAATCATTTTAGAGACATCGCAGTTGGATTTCATTGAAGAAATGGTAGCATCCAATGTTGGGATTACTTTCTTACCAGATAGTACTTGTAGAGAGCTAACAGATAAGGTTACATCTATTTCTGTTGCTAATCCAACGATAAAATGGGAATTAGCGTTAATTTGGAAAAAAGATGGGCATCTTTCGTCTGTCATGCAGGAATTTATACGGTTTGCTAAGGAAACATTAATCTAATTTTTTTCTGCTTTTTTATTGGTAGTGGGCTTTTTTAAGTAGGATAAACACATTTTCTCTGTCTTAAGCTCATCCAGTGAATGAACGGACTTCGTATATGTTCTGCATCAGCATTTTTCATAACTCAATGCAGCGCTTTTATTACTTATAAGAGAAAAACCTATAGACAAGAGGTTTTTAAGTGACTTGTCTACAGGTTTTTTTATTGGTTGAGGTGTTTTTCACAACATCCTCTTTTTAATACATATAGTAGTCAGTTGTACTTGGAAAGTCCTACATCTTTATTTACCATTATAAAGAAATTTAGCATCCCCCCATATAGCCCAGTCATTTCCCTTTCCATTGCCGCCATCTGTAACCACTAATTTTAATTGTTTTGCTCCAGCAATATTCACCTTCATCAATTTTTGAGCTGTATCTTTTTTCATAACATCCGTTTCCTCTACAAGCTTGCCATCTACATAAACTTTAAATGCTACAGAACCTCTATTATTAGCTTCTCTAGATACACCTACATAACTTGTAAAAAAGCTATAATCTTTGCCAGTTAAATCATAAATCGTTTCTGAATGAGCATGCGTTCCTATACCTTTTTCATAAGTGACTTCTTTTTCCCCATCCCAGAGACGAAGCGGTGTACCATTAATGGTTAAATCCTTTTTAGTACTACGCCATCCTGATCTTGCTGATACCCACTCTATATCACTTGCATAGTCAAAATTCTCTTTTTGAGCTGGTGTCACTGTTAGTTTAACTATTTTTGTTGATAAATTTCCATTACTATCTACTACTTTATATTCTATTAGAAACTCACCTACTTTATTTTCAACATAATTTGTAGTATAGGTAATTTTTGAAGTTAAATCACCATCTTCAACATCTGTTGCTGTAACTTTAGCCAAAATAGCATCAAAATTTACTTGATTTCCTTCGGTAAAAGTTACATCTGCAGCATGGATTACAGGACTTTTTCCCTTAAATTTTTGTAGCTGCGTAATAGCAGAATTTATATCATGATTAGCATTGTCTATTTCCGTTTGTTCAGCCCTTTCATTGCTTAGAACAGATTTTCCGACACTTAATTTTTCTTGAAGTACTTTCCATGAATCTTTTTCATAATCTTCTTCTTTTAAACGCTCTGCTTTTTCTACAGCTTCACTAAGCTTAGAAGTATCTACAGAAATAACATTTTTATCTGCTATAAGGAATTTAGCATCTCCCCATATAGCACTGTCATTTCCCCCTCCATTGCCGCCATCTGTAACCACTAATTTTAATTGTTTTGCGCCAGCAATGTTCACCTTTATAAATTCTTGAGCTGTATCTTTTTTCATAACCTCCGTTTCTTTTACTAGCTTTCCATCTACATAAACCTTGAATACTACAGAGGTCCTGTTATTACCATCTCTAGACCCACCTACATAGCTTGTAAAATAACCATAATTTTTACCTTCCAAATCATAAATAGTCTCTGAATAAGCATGCGTTCCTATACCTTTTTCATAAGTGACTTCTTTTTCCCCATCCCATAGACGAAGCGGTGTACCACTAATGGTTAAATCCTTTTTAGTACTGCCCCATCCTGATTTTGCTGATACCCAATCCGTATCTGATACATATATGCTGCTATTTACTACGATAAGCTTTACAGTCTTTTCTGTTTTGTACCCTTCACTATCTGTTACGCTGTACACAATATCAAAGTTTCCTGTGCTTCCTTTTGTATAATTTGTAGTATACGTAACCTTTGAAGTTAAATCTCCATCTTCCATATCTGTTGCTTTAACTTTCTTTAGGATTTCATCAAAATGAATCACATCATCTTTTTCATAAGCTACATTAGTAGCTTCAATACAGGTGCTGAATCTTTTGATACAAACTTAGCATCTGCCCATACGGAATGATCAGAACTGTTATTTCCATTTGAATCTACTACAAGTTTTACTTCTTTTGCATCTTTAATAGCCACATTTACATATTTATATGGAGTTTTTGAAGTAACAACGCCAGAATCATATTTTAAAGCTCCATCTACATAAACTTTAAATATTACACTAGCTCCTGAGTTGTATGCAGTATCATCTAGCCCAACATAACTTTGAAAATTGGTATATCCAGTATCTTCCACACTATATATTATCTCTGAGGCTGCATGAGCTGTTATTCCCTTTTTAAAGGTATCTTTTCCATATTTTGAATGTAAAACAATAGGACCACCGCTAACATTCGTATCTTTCTTAATGCTTCTCCATCCGCTCTTTCCGCTCTTATAATCAAGATCACTTAAGTAATCCATATCACTTACTACTTCTACTTCTTTTGTAATGGTTGTTTCATCATCACCTTGTGAAATTTTATAGGTAACTGAATATATCCCTTTTTTATTTACATCTACCGTATTTTTCACCACTTCAATATTGCTAGTAATATCTTTTCCTTCTGGATCTTTTACTGTAATATAATCCATTGGATGAAACTCTTTATAAAGAGGAATCGTAATTTTAGATGTAAAGCTTAATTCTTTAAAATCACTAGGAGGAATTACACCTTTACCTGCAATTCTTACTAATACATCCATATCACTTATAAACGTAGGTGGATTGCTTTCTGAATATCTTACCCATGTTTCTCCATTATCCACACTATATTCCATAGAAGAATTTATTCCTTCTACAATATTTTTATTATCATCAGCTTGAACATCTGGAACGTTGGGAGCATTATTAATATCAATATTAGCAATACCTGCATTGTCTTTAATTCTAACTTTAATTCCATGTTCAGCTTTAATTGCATTTAAGTCATTCTTAGCAAGCAACATGTTATTTTCAGTTATTGACTTCCAAGTTTTACCGCTATCTATGGTATATTCCATTGTCTTATCGGTTCCCATCATTCTTCCTGCATGGTCGCCGTCAAAACTAAAGCTTACATCTGGAACAACTACATTTTGAACATAAAATACCTTCCAAACCTGATTATTATTATGAACAAGTTTACTATTTTTAATTGTATAATGATCGTTCTCACCAGATATAGCATATCCAGTTGCTACATTAATTATCTGATATTCATCATTACCTAAATTTACAATATTCCATTTTTGAATATCAAGCCCAGTATAAGTGGTTTGAGCCAATACAGTACCTTCTTTATCACTTAGTTCTTTTGGCGATAATACTTTTCTGCTATGTCTCATTCCAATTTTGTATTCATTTTCACCTACAGAAACTAAATATGCAGTTTGGTTACCACCTCCACCGTATCCATATTGAATAAATGTAGCATTTTCTGAACGGCTACCACTAGCAACATCGATACTCTTTCCAGTAGCCTTATTGATGAACTTATATAATACTCTTTCGTCAAATGGTTTTGTCTTTTCTGCTGTGTAATGTAATATTACATCACTTCCGGCAAGAGTTGTACCTGTTGCCGCAGTTCTTACTATTAATTTTAAATTACCTCTTAAATCCACATTGAATTTTCCATTATATCTAGTCCAAGTTGCACCATTATCCGTACTATATTCCATCGTGTTATCTAGCCCAGTAATTGTATTTTCCGTATCATTTCCTTCTACTTTCGGGGTCTTTGAACAAGCTGCAAAACTAATTTCAGCAGTTTCTTTTGAATTTTTGAATCTTACCTTCATAATTGTATTAGGACGAATATTCCTTAATTCTTCTGATGTTAGTGACATATTAACTTCAGTTACTGCCTTCCAAGTTTCTCCACCATCCATGCTGTATTCCATATCTGTATTTGTACCTATAAGCTTTCCTGCATGGTTACCATCAAAGCTAAAGCTTACATGGGGTGTTGGATCATTCGTTTTAAAAAGTCTTATTTCTGCAGCAGATACAAAATTTCTCCCTGCTTTTATCGCTTCAAGCTTTATATACTTTGTATTTCGCGCATTAAATGTGGCAGTTTTTGTTTTATCATCATCTGTCCATTTACCTTTTGAAACAAGCTTATAGTTTACACCGTCTTTACTTGCATAAATCTTATACTCAGTTATACGCCCATTAGAGATACCGTCTTGTCTTGGCACATATTCAAGCTTATAGAGGTTACTTATATCCTTAAGCTCAAATGTGATTGCTTGTGGTAGTGGCTTTATATTTTCGTGAAAATTAGTATGCCAGAAGGAATAAATATTCCCGTCATATGCATATTTAACTGGATTATCCCTATCAGCATCAGCTTTAACACTAACAATATCTGATGGAAGAATTAGTGAAGGATCTACTTTACTACTAAAGTCAAAGCTCTTTATTTCGCTTCCTAAAGTCTTACCTTGAGCAGGAATTCTAGTCATAAATTTTAAATCACCTGACAAATCTGGAAGCTTATCTTCTGCTTCATACTTTGTCCAAGTTTTTCCATTGTCTATGCTATAATAAACCCTGTCATTCATTCCAAATAATTTATTTATGTCATCGTTTGCATAAATCCTAGGAAGTGAAGGTGCTTTGTATATAGGAATAACAAGGTATTCCTTGGTACCTATGAGTCTCACTCTAATACCATTCTCTGCTGTAATGGAAGCTATTTCTTCATCACTTAGCTTCATATTTACTTCTCTTACAGGTTCCCAAGTTTTACCTCCATCAAGGCTGTATTCCGTATCTGTCTTACTTCCCATTAATTTACCAGCATTGTCTCCATCAAAATTAAAATCAGCTAAATATAATCCATATTCAGGCATTTTATTTCGAAGGAACTCTGCAATCTGTCTTTCTTTCCAATTGGAGCTGTAAGCTTTTTCTAATACGGAATGTAGATCAACAACATACTTCTGATACTTCTCTCTGGAAATCTCTGAGTTTAATACTAAGTCTTGTATGGATCTAAACAAATCATATACAACTGCTGGCTGGTCTTCAAAATTGTTTATGATAGAAGAAGCAGTTTCATCCCATTCAGCCTGCGTAATCGGCTTGTTTTTCAATGGTTGATATACTTTAAGTTCTGAAGCAGATGCAAAATCGTTATGACCTTTTAAGGCTTCCAGTTTAAGATATTTTGCATTTCTCGTTTTAAATTCTAACGTTTTTGTGCTAGAATTGTTTGCCCAATTCCCATGTGAAACTAATTCATAATTTTCCCCATCAAGGCTTGTATAAAGTTTATATTCCGTGATATTACCATTTCCTCCTCCTTTTCTTGGGAAATATGAGAATTTATTAATTTCATATACTTTATCAAAAGAAAGAGTGATTGATTGTGGAAGGGTACTTCTTTTTCTGCCATAGTTTGTATGCCAAATAGTATCACTGTTCCCATCAATCGCTTTGTCAGCTCCTTCATTTGCATGGAAACTGGTAGTTGTTGCTGTTATGTTAGCGGATGGTATTTGTGTTTTATCTACCGCATCCTGCCATAAATCCTTCATGGAATGTAGATAATCTCTCCATACATCTATACTCCATTTATCCATTTCCATTGCAACTTTACGTACTGACTGAGCTTTATCGTAATCTTTCAGTGCATCTGCAATCCATTTAAGCTGATATGATTTGTGAAGTTTATCTTCATCAACTCTTGACTCTTCATATGCAAACCAATATGCAACTCTATTTATGACATCGTTATAGTTCGTATAGGGAATATTCGTACGCTCACCTATACCTGAATTTCCCCAGCCGGATACATCATAACCAATATCCCATTTTCCTGGAGAATTAGGTGAATGAAAAACGTGAGCAGCATGCCCGGGTTGTCCAATTAAAAATCCAGGAATACCAAATGAATTGTGCACAATACTACCAAACTTAGATGCAGTACCACAAACTCCTCCTATTTCATGTACTTCTTTAATTGTTGCATCAGGACCAAAAAACTGATCTCCACTAGCACTAAATACACTGTATGGATTTCCATTTTCATCTTTATACTTACTAATAAAAGTATACGGTGGATACCATACAGATACTTTTTGGTTATTTGCATTATATCTATCTTTATGAATTACTTCTCTTACATAATCTAAATCCCAGTTACTAGCTGGAGCAGCTATAGTATTTCTTATTTCCCATACTGTTCTTGTTTTCATACTTACAGGAAACTTACCTTCCGCTTCACGAACCTTATAATACTCATACCTTTCATATGGTGTTACTAAAGTCCTTGAAGTATACCATTTGGGCACCCCATTTCCGAATTTCATAGCAGAGGCAATTGCCAACTTTAATTCATAACCAGTATGTGAATCAGGGTCTTTACTCCAGATTTCAAACCATACGTTAAATGCCTTTGCATATTCAGTATCCGGCTCTCCGCCTTCTAAGAAAAGATTCATCGCTTCTGTGTTATCAAGCAACCAGTCCATAAATTCCTTTTTTTCTGGTGTAGTTACGAAGTCTTCAATTGTTGAGGCGCCTGCCTTGCGAAGTAACTCTCTCTGCGCTATAGCTTTTTTAAAATTCTTATCAGTCAGATTATTTTCTAAGGAATCAGAACTTATCTCACTACCAACTTTTTGATTTATAAACAAAGTCAGTTTATTAAGAAAATCAGCGTATTGCTCTTTTTTATCCGGTATAGCTGGCACAGTTGCATTAGCTTCCGCTAGGGACTTATTTGAAACAAATAAAAACAGTATACTAAGCAATAATAATAAGATTACCTTGTGTTTCTTTGTAGTTATTAACATGAATTTCACCGCCTTTAAATTATATTGTATAATATTGAGCAATGCCGATTTTTTAAGCTCATCGTTTATATCGTACAGTTTTAATTTAAGATGTAGCAAAAAATGTGAAAAATTGAACATAAAGGTAAAATTTATGTTCAATTGTTTTTTTACGCTTGCGTTAATCTTCTCGCTCTCTTAGTTATAGCAAAGGTAGTTCACCTCTTCCGTTATTCTAATCACCTTCTAAAAGATAAAAAATGTAATTAAAGCCCTTACATAACATTTTGTTATGCATGGCATCTAATATCGGCATTTTACGAAAGCCACCATTGGGGAATATAATAGACCTGAGTTAGAAAGAATAAAATTGAATAGATAAGGTGATACAATGCGCGCGAAAAAGTGTAAAGATACGCGAATCGTTCAAAATGATCAAGTTTTGATTAACGATTTAAATAATTACCACACTTTGTTCGGTGGAGTTTTAATGAAGAAGTTAGATGCATGTGCCACCTTGTCAGCAAGGAGACATGCACGAGTAAAGGAGTGCGTGACCGCTTCTACAGACTCAGTGAACTTTAATTCGCCAATTCGACAAAGTGATTCGGTATGTATTGAATCCTTTGTATGTTATACAGGTAGAAGCTCTATGGAAATCTTCTGTAAAGTGATTGCAGAAGATATGATAACAGCTGAGCGTCGAATTGCAGCTACGGCATTCCTAACCTTTGTTGCATTAGATGAAGCTAAAAAGCCAACAGAGGTACCAGAAATTATTCCAGAGTCAGAAGAGGAAAAATTTCTCTATAAGACTGGAGAAGAAAGGGCAAAAATCCGTAAGCTGAAACGGCAGCAAAATAAGGATTTAGTTGCTAAATTATCAGTTAAAAAGCCTTGGGATGAATAAGAAAGAAGGGGAGATAAGAATTGATTATTACATCAAGCTATGAAGAGCTAGTTCAGGCAAAGCGGGCAATTGCAAAATTTAAAGCAACTAAACCTGAAGTATACCAGCAATTTTTACGTATTATTCACTTAACAAGACAATTACAATTTAACTTCCAATATATGGGTTGTATCATTATGGATGAAGACCCAAGCAAGTTTCGCCCAAAAGTGCATGACGAGTATATTTTAAAGGTGTATGAGGAAGAAATAGACAAGTTAAAAAGAAACCAAAAAGTTAAGGATCTAAAACAACTATTAGATGCGTATAAGCAAATAGGATATGGGAAATTAACAGGTCTTATTTTAGGTAAACAGCCGCTTTCCTTAGTTGGTCCAGCTGTTGTATAAACGAAATTACCAGTGCCGAGCTAACTACTAGCTCGGCATATTATATTCATCAATGTTGTTTTTTCTAGCTCCCCACCAACCTGTATATTTGTAAACTCCAATAATAATGGCGGTACCGAGTAAAAGAACAAGCGGAATGACCCACGTGAGCCCGGCGGCAAACAGAATTGGTGTAAAGGTGATAACGGCGATCTCAGCCGGTGCAACACCGATATAAGCCAGTGCATAATCTTCCGGAGTTTTACTTTTGAGCTCCGGATCAACAATGCGCAAAAGAGCAAGTCCCATTGCCACTGTACCCGTACTCCAGCCCCAACCAAACAGGGACTTTTCCAACCAGAAGTCCTGAAATATATTAGGACCCACAAAGCGGAATAAAATATATGCCCATAAGATCCCGAATGCAAACAGAATAATAAGTGGTAGAGCATACTCCATAACGACCGTAAGATTAATGGATGCAATCCCAATAGCTACAAGGAAATCAGTTGCTGTTCCGCCGATTCGCTCCATGACTCGTTGATCAATATAATCATCTGCTTTTACTTTACGACTAAGGGATTGAAATAAAAGTCCAACGACAAAAGCGATACTGAATAATGGAACAGATACTGCTGGCATTAAATCAGACAGTATGTTCGTAATCCAATAAGCTATTCCAATGACAAACGCTATAACAGCTACATGTAGCACGAATGGATCAATGGAATTGGGAGAAACGGTTTCGACCCCCATATAGGAACGCTTATGATGTGGAATTAGTCCCGATTGTAATTCATTGGGAAGATCTTTAAAGCTGGTGATGAATTTGGTTTTTCCTTGTTCTGTACTGCGCTTGACGAGAAACAACCCTCCCAGTACTGCAACTAAAATTCCAACTGTAGCTGAGGTCATGGCAAGATCCATTGCCTCGTTCCAGCCAGCATGAGCAAAGCCTTCTCCAACTGCTGCTGCTGTCCCGTGACCGCCAACGAAGCCCGCTCCTAATATCAGACCAAAGCCACTTGGCAAATCAGAAAATAATGGATTTAAAAAGAGTATTCCGAATAATGCTCCTGCTCCCCACATCGATAAGATGAGGATCATGGAATAGGAGAACATATTACGAACGCGTTGAAACACTTCTGACATATGGACTTTTGCTGCACCAATTGGGATGGCAGCGAATATCACTGCAATTAACAGACTAGGATAGGTGCCGAGCTGATCCGAAAAAGGTAGAAGGTTCCAGCCGCTTGGCCCAAGTGCAAGTCCAATAAATCCGGCAATCATACTAGCAGGTAAAAACAAAGATTGAATCCATTTAACTTTTGCCCGAAGTATCGTACCAACTAAAAGTAAAGCGGATATTATACTAATATCCATCATTAAATGCCAAATGGTAAATTGATTCATGTTGCTAGATTCCCCCTTGTATGAAACTTTTATAATAAATGAAAGGCATGCGTTTAATACGCGTGGTTTTTAAGTAGTTTAACTATCTATCAAAGCGGGCTGATAGAGTGCGGAAATTTTATTATAACACCGTTAAAAGTGATTGTGAACGGTTTCAAAAAAACACATAATTTTACCATTAATTGAATATATGTGACTATTTATATAATTGCGGTGAGTGATTGATACAATTTCTGACATAAAAAAGGGGGTAAGCTTATTTGTATAAGCTTTACCGCCATTTGATTAAAAAGTGAAAACCGTTACATATTTTCTTTGATTAATGCTGCTAATCGATCTGATAAATCGTCAACATCATCAAAGCCGTAGCGAATCGTCGCTTTACTCTCATCCAATTCAAACAAGTCTGTAAAGAAGTCTTTGTTTCTCATTTTTCGATCGACTTCTACAAGCACTACTACTTCCGATTCGTATACGAAAAATGCAGCTTCTAACTCATCTAATTTCCGTTTGTATTTTCCGCTAGTCGGTTTAAACTCAAATTCTTGAACAATTGGAAACTCTTTTTTTAATGGAAATGTACTTGGGGCAAATTCACATTCCACTTCTCTTAATTCAAAGCCAAGACGATCTGCTGCATCGAGAAAAGCATCGACTAGCGGGTGGGGTTTGACTTGTATGTAATCACTATCCCTAGGATCCAATGCTTTTTTAATATCCATCCCAGTTTCCAACCATACTTTAGTTTTTCCTAATGATGCTGGTGTACGTAGAGGTAGTTGGAAGCTAAAAGGGATGGACTTTTTTTCTTCTGGTTTTATAACAAACGCATCCGTGAGCTGGTAGCGTTTAATCATATGTCGATTATTGGTATATTCTTTATCGCTACTTTCCACAGTATAATTCGTTAAGATACTTACATAGACTTTATCAATCTGTTGTTCAGAGTTTCCACCTTCTACTTCCAATACACCTTCTACAGTCTCTCCTGGTATAAAGTCTGTTTTATTTATTTTTGCATCGACCTTTGCTGACCCAATCCCCATGGAGTTAAATAGTTTTTTAAACATATATGCCTCTCCTCCTTTACTCCTAGTATACAAGAAGTGTATGGATAATTATAGGATCGTTTTTTGCAGAAAAAGTAACAGAACATAAATAAAAATGACTCCTTCAACGTAATTTCGTAGGTTAACTTGATCATACTTTTTCAACAAAAACCAAATCAGAGATAATATCTTACTAAAGCTGTTCGGCTTATGGAATTTTATCTTTTAAACTTGAAAGATTAAATAAAATATTAAAATCCGCCTTTCTGTCTATCTGGCAGAAAGGCGGATTAATAGTAAATCCTAGATTCGCTTTGCGTTGTGTGCATCTACTTATCTAGCACTTTCTTCTTTGTTATTATTTTCGAATTTTATCAATTTCATCAGCAACAAATTGAACATTTGTACCAACGATAACGTGGATACTCTTTGCTCCAACTTTATTGATACCAGGTACACCAGTAGCTTTGATTTTTGCTTCATCGACATTACTTATATCTCTTACCTCAACACGTAAACGGGTGACACAGTTCTCGATGGATGCCACATTAGTATCTCCGCCCAGTCCGTCATAAATTTGTGCTGCCATTTTAGCAAAGCGTTGATCAGACTTGATTTCATCTACACTTTCTTCTTCTAATAATTCATCATCTTCTCTTCCTGGTGTTTTTAAGTCTAATTTTTTAATGAGGAAGCGGAAGAGGAAGTAATAAATAACTGCAAATACTAAACCTTGAACAATTAACATGTATGGTTTATTAGCTAATGGTAATGGATAACTTAAGATATAATCGATAAAACCGGCGCTAAAGCCAAAACCAGATGTCCATTGGAAGAAAGCAGCAATTGCTAAAGAAAAACCTGTAAGCATTGCGTGAACAACATAAAGTGCAGGAGCTAAGAACATAAATGAGAATTCAAGGGGTTCTGTAACACCTGTAAAAAATGCGGCGAATGCTGTTGCTAAGAGCAATGAAGCTGCCTGTTTTCTTCTTTTTGTTTTTGCTGTATGGTACATAGCAAGCGCGGCAGCTGGTAAACCAAACATCATAATTGGGAAGAAACCTGCTTGATACATACCAGTTATACCCTTGATACCTGTACCATCACGGAATTTACCAATATCATCAATACCTGCTACATCAAACCAAAACACGGAGTTTAAGGCATGATGCAAGCCGGTTGGAATTAATAAGCGGTTAAAAAATCCGTAGAGACCTGCACCGATAGCGCCTAAATCACTGATTGCCGTTCCAAATGATACTAGTGAGTTATAGACAACGGGCCAAATGAAAAATAAAAGACCGGAAACAAACATCATAACTACGGATGTCATAATTGGTACAAGCCGTTTTCCACTAAAAAAGGCTAAAGAATCAGGAAGTTGTACATGACTAAAGCGGTTATACATAATGGATGCAACAATACCAGATATAATACCAATAAAAACATTTTTGATTTGCTCAAATGCCGGATTTACACTTTCTATCTCAATTCCTTGCAGTAGGGCAACAGAATCAGTAGAAAGCAGGGTTGTCACAACTAAAAAACCGACCAGGCCACTTAATGCAGCTGAACCGTCCTTATTTTTTGCCAATCCTAATGCAACCCCAATCGCAAATAAAATTGGGATGTTACCAATAATAGAATTACCTGCTTGATTTAGAAAAACAGCTACAGGATTTACTTGGTCGCTGTCAATCCAATAGCCAATCCCCGATAATATTGCAGCCGCAGGAAGTACAGCTACTGGAAGCATAAGAGACCGACCGAGTCGTTGCACATAATTCATCATAATAAATTCCTCCTTATAATTGTTATGAACGAAGGCCTGAATGATACTGTAATGACATAATAGTTAGTCATTCGTTTGAAAGCGCTACCAACTTAAAAGGAATAAAATCAGCTTGTATTATTGGTATTTTTTAAGGCGTTCGATATGCAATGTAATATAGCCCAATTCTTCCGGAGGCAGCTCAATTCCATGATTTGCAGCAACTTTTTTAGCTACGTTAACAGAACAACGGTACGATCGTTTAAACTTTTTTTTAATCATCGCTAGCATTTCTTCATCTAAGGAATGAGCTTCACAGTGATTTACTCTATTCAAGGCAAACCTTAGATGGGTCATTAATCGTTCATAAGCAATTGCACCTTCATTAAAGGTCATGTTTAAATCATTCTGAATGGCTTCAATCATGTCTTTTACAATCGCTGTTTGTCTTACCGTTTCGTGCAAATCACCTCCTTTAATTTTCATTGTGTGGATGTGAAGAGCTATAAAACCTGCTTCATCGATGGGCAGTTCCATATTTAGTTTGTCTTTTACGTGATTAATTGCCCAAAGTCCAATATTAAATTCTTCTCGGTACATAATTTTAATTTCTTGCAAGAGCTTATTTTTTAAGTAAATTCCTTCTTTGCTGCGTTCAATAGCAAATGAGAGATGATCAGTCAATGCTAAAAGAATATGCTCATTCAGGTTTGTACTTAATTGCTTTTCAGCATAAGCGATAATTTCTTCTGATATTAGCAAGTGTTCTTCCGGGATTCGCATGATCAACTCCTGCAATTTTTCATTTTCTTTTAGTACAAATAGTTTTTCAATTTTTGCTGGATTAACAATATCTTTTCTTTTTTTATTAAAGGCTACACCAGCACCAATTGCGATTTTTTCCTGCTTGCCATCTGTTACGATTACTGCGTTATTATTTAAGATTTTTGTAATTCTCACCGGAGGTCACCTCCTTTAGATGCCTGTATTCTTACCTGTGGTTTTAGGGATCTATGATATTTCATTTTACGCAGAATAAATTGCGAATAGTACATGCTTCAGCTTTGCTTAGGAGAAATTTTATTGATTAGCTATGTTACTGTTATCCAATTTGCATACAAAAGAAAACTTTAACGTGACCCGTCTCTAAGGTGCTGAAAGACTCCCAATTCAAGAGTTTAGCGAATACGAAGAAGTTTAAGTTGGAGATAACGGCACCTAAATGCCCGTTTTGTTCGGGTCGATAAGACAAGAAAAACCACGACAGCGACACATTGCATGTAGAAAAAGTGAACTTCTTTTTCAAGGACGCCTGAGATGTTAACCTTTGTTTTTATTTCTATCAGTAGTGGGTGAAGGAAAAGCTCTACTGATAGATGTTTCATTTTATGTATAAATGTACCTAAGTTGTTTACACCAGAAAATGGATACTAGCCAGTTTCTAAGAAAAATCCAGGGCTTTCAAGACATGTATGGAAAGGCAGCAACTGGAATCCCCTAAAGTCAAAATAAACACCGACAAAATTAGTAACCTTCTTGGGGAGTGCAACGTCGTCCGCCCCCGATAAGAGGGCGGTTTATCCAGTTGCTAATCAAGTGTTTCCGTTTGTTAAAAAAGCACAAACTAGAAACCATCCAATACCGTAATTTATAATGAAGCTTAAGCAGTTACATTCATAATAACAGTTTCACTTGCAACACTTTGTTTTTCCTCTGTAAATGTAAGCTTTCGCTCATTGCTGTTTGTGATAATAATCGGCGTAATGATGCTAGATGCGTGTTGTTTAATATAATCTAAGTCTATTTCCATCAGTGGTTGCCCTTTAGTGACCGTATCGCCTGCAGCAACTTTTAGTTCAAATCCTTCCCCTTTTAAACTAACCGTTTCCAACCCTACATGAATGAGGATTTCCGTGCCATCGTTTGTAGCAAGTCCAATTGCATGTTTTGTTTCCGGTATTTGCACAACTTTTCCATCTATCGGTGAAAGTAGTTTTCCTTCACTGGGGATAATTGCAATTCCTTCTCCCATCATTTTTTGATTAAAAACAGGATCAGGTACTTCTTCTAAAGGAACTATTTCTCCGTTTAATGGTGCATAAATAGCTTGTTCTTTTGATTTTTTAAATAGGTTCTTTAACATTTCTTGCACTCCTTGCTATTCTGAGTTTGATTTTTACTATTTTGCGACTAAGGGAGTATGTCTTTTTAGTTATAGCAAAAAAGGCACGGTAGTATACAGAGTCACAATAGTCACTCTATTATACCACCATGCCTAATCGTATTAGTAACATGTGATCGAATATTTATTATTACAATTATCATAACACCAATATTAGGAAAAATCAATGCATAAACGAAACCGTTTCCTTTTGCAGTTGATTAAGTCTATAGAAATAGGATGACAAGTATACCAACAATAAGACAGTAATATGAAAAATAACCTAAATTGCCTTTAGCCATGATATTTTTAAGCCATTTAAATGCAACATAAGTAGCTATAAATGAGGCAAAGAAAGCAATCAGATTAGGGACTAGCAATGTACTAAATTCTGGACTTATTATAAAGTCAGGAACTTCTATGATCGTTGTACCTAAACTAACCGGTATATATAATAGAAAGGAGAAACGAAGTGCCGTTTCCTGCTTCATACCAACTAGCATGGACGCGACAATGCTTGCTCCGGAACGGCTAATTCCAGGCATAACGGCAAAAGTCTGGGCAATACCAACAATGAGTGCATCTTTTGTTGATAAATCTTCATCTGCTTTTTTCCCGCTCCGATGACGAATAATCCATACCGCAGCAGCTGTGATTAACAAGGTAAATCCAACGACATTTGTACCACTTAGGATTTCCCCAATCACATCGTTAAACAATAGCCCGATCACCCCTACTGGTATTGTAGCGATGATAAGATACATAATAAAATGAAAGTCATTTTTATACGTATCGTTTCCTTTCATGAGGTAAAGACTCCCATTTTTTATTAACCGCATGATATCATGACGATAAATCAGTAAAATAGCTAATAGAGAAGCAAAATTCACAAATATTTCAAAGGAGAGCCCTTTTGTTTCAATCCCAAACAATTCACGAACAATAACAATATGTCCACTGGAAGAAATGGGGAGCGGCTCAGTAATTCCCTGTACCAGTCCCAGTAGTAAATATTGAATGATTGTCCACGTATCCGTAATTATTTCCATGTATGTAATTCCCCCTATAAGATGATTGGCTAAATTTATTTATGTTTACATAAACTGGGTTTAAGCGATGAAGTTGGGAGACAATATTCAATCCACACAAATAGTAACATGAGAGAAGGAATTATTAGTTTGTTTTTTCTTACAATCATCTTTCAATTTTGTCACATATAAGGAAGGTACTAAAAAGTTCATTTGTTTTGTGATAATAAAGGAAATAACATTCTCCCAAAAGTGGTAAAACGTTTTTTGTCCTTGCTAAAACTTTTCCTTTATCTCTTCATATACTTAATATAATCTTGATATTCTTTTTCCCTTGGTATAACAAACGTACTTACTATAATTATTGCTGGTCTAGTCATAGCTTACCTTCACAAAAAAAGACTTCTACCAAATCGTATAGTAGAAGTCTCCACAATCATTAAATTTTTTACCAATCTTCTGTTTTTTGCTTTTTCTTTTTAAAAGGTTCATGTCATAAAATCCATTTTAAAAAACAGTTCCTATTTCCACTTGATCATTTTTATTTTGAAAAAGTTTTTTTAGTGTTAATCCATCTATTTTAGCTTTTTCTACAAACTCTTCCTCATTTTTGATATATGGGGTTAAATTTTCTCCTTCGTCGTCTAATAAAACTCTTCCTTCTTTGTAATGAGGAATAAAATACCCTTTATTATTATAAAAAAACTCAATTTCTCTTCCTTGCTTCAATAGGAATAGAAAATGTTCAAATTCAATATGAAGTGTTATTAGCAAATCTTCAAAGTTTTTTTTTCAAATTGATCCCCTACTTTCTTAATATCCACTTCTTTTGCCGTTTTCTAATAATATCCGAAATTTTATATTTTTTTCTGTACTATGAAAAGTATATAGGCTTTATAGTATAAGAAAAACGATAGCTTTCGCCATAAAGATTTGGACTAGCCAAGTTTTTTTATCTTTTCCATTACAGCATGTCGCTAAAGGACTTTTCTCTGTATGTACTAATACCTAATTTTGATGACAGTGAGTATTTTAAATTTCAGGGATTATTTATGCAACACTCGTGATCTACTTATCAATAATTGCATCATCCAATGTTTATAACACACGGCTTTAATGGAAGTAGAAAAGCTTGCTTACTTGATTTTACCAAAGCATAACTTCATTGACCGACCACTTTGTTTGCTTTTATTTGTTCATCATTACTGTATAGACAATATTCTAAAAAGGGAATTAAAAAAGAACAAAAGTACAGGAACTTATTTAATAATGAACGAACGGCAGAACTTCTGACGGGTTAAAGAAAACATTGGGATGTGAGGAGCCAATGTGGAAAGAAATTGAAGTTCCCTATAGCTAGCAATGCAATTAAACGACGAAGCTACCTTCTAGTACCGGGGATTTTTCCCTCGACAAATGAGGGGATGTTAAAAATCGGAATAATTGGATGAGTATTTGCAGATGGATTAGGTTCAATGTTTATTTTTGAAAAATAAGATAGCCAAAAAAGGAAGAGAGCAGGGGATAGGAAAGCAGCTCTCTTCCTTAGAAATCTATGATTATTGTCCTGCAACGTCTCGTTTCATAAACACGATCCACGAAGTCAATATGAAAACAACATAGTAGGCAATCAAGACAGTAATGGAAAAGCCCAATGTCATCCCTTCAATCATTGGCGAATTCCCTCCAAAGTATTGTCTTAAATCCGTATTGGCGAACAAAATGTATTTTACCCATTCTTTATCTGCAAGCATCTGAACAATAGAAGATCCGCCCATCAATAAAAACAGGGAAACACCGATTGCTAAGGAGCTATTACGGAACACGGTTGAAATCATAAATGCTAGGGTGGTCATCATAAGAAGATCCACTAGTCGAAAACTATAATTAGTGAATATATCTTTTATTAAGGGAATAGATGTAAAACCATCTTTAGCATCTTTAACAATGGTAGCGTCTATATCGCTAACCCCAAAGAAGATTGCTCCAATTAGCCATGATGTGATAAAGAGAAACATAAGCGTATATAATGCGAATAATAAAACTGCAATATATTTGGAAAGCAGGATGCCACTTCTTTCAATTGGGCGAATGAGTAGCAGCTTAATGGTTCCCCAACGGAATTCGTTGGCAACGATTCCCGCGGCAATTATAATCACTAATAAACTGACAACCATTAATAACCCAGCGTTTTCTCCAACGAACTGCCAAGCGTCATAAGCAGCTGGTTGAATATCCTGTTCTAAATAATAATTGTTTTTCTCGATAAGATAAGGATTATTGCTTGCTGCAAATTCGTCTTTTTCCATTTCCTTAGTTAATTTTTGATTTTCTTCTTTCAATTCTTGACGCCAGTTATCACCTTGGTAGTTTTCATTCGGAACACGGTAGTAATTGGTGGTAAAGGCAAAAGTGAAAATTAATCCGGCTAAGATGAGATACATAAGCCAGGTAGATTTTTTTGTATATATTTTTACTTGTTCATTATGAATAAGCTTTATCATTCTACTCAATTGTATTCTCTCCAATCAGTTCAAAGAATTGATCCTCTAACGAACCATTTGCTGTTGTTATTTGATAAATAGCGCAATTGTTTTCAACCATACATTTAATAATTTTTGGAATTTGTTCTTTTTTACAGCGGAATGATAGATTTCCATCTAATTCTACTGCCTCTAATTGGAGTTGTTCATTTAATATTTGTTTTGCTTGATCCATAGGGGCTACTTTCAGATGATGCAGCAGGTTATCATTTTCTACTTCTCCAACTTGTTGAAGCTTAATAAGCTTACCATTTTTAATAATCCCGATACGATCACACATTTGTTCAATCTCAGACAACAAGTGGCTGGAAATGATAATAGCTACATTTTCCTCCTTAGCTAACTTGCGAATATGCTCACGCATTTCACGAATTCCTGCTGGGTCTAACCCATTAGTAGGTTCGTCAAGTATTAATACGGATGGTTTATGTAACAATGCCTGAGCGATCCCTAAACGTTGCCGCATTCCTAATGAATATTTTCCAGCCCTTTCATGGATTGGCTTCTCAAGGCCCATTAGCTTGACTACTTCTTGCATTCGTTCTTTTGTAACACCCGGCATCATACGAGCGTAATGTTTTAAATTTTGCCAACCAGTCATAAAAGGGTACATTTCCGGATTTTCTACAATCGCACCGACTTCACGAATGGCTTTTTTAAAGTCTGTTTTAATGCTGTTTCCTTGAATTAAAACGTCTCCTTCCGTGATGTTGATTAATCCAACCATCATGCGAATGGTTGTGGTTTTCCCGGCACCATTTGGTCCAATAAAACCGAACACTTCCCCAGATTGAATAGAGAAGGAGAGTCCTTTGATAATTTCTTTTTTCCCAATCGTTTTTTTCAAGTTAACTAATTCCATTGCTGCATTAGCCATTAGGTTACCTCCGTAAATTTAAAGTTATTGCTTGGTCATTTTTTTGCAATTAACATGCTAGATTTTTGAATGATCGTAACTAGTAGCATGACTGCTAAGCCAGCCAAAAATAAGAATGACGTTACAAGTATTTTTTTCATTATTTTACTTCCTTTCTAAAGTTTTAGTTGAAGTAATGTAAGGATTACAACAAGAAAGCAATTTTATATGATTGGGTGAGTACAATTATTTATAACCACTTCATTATTGTATAAATTATAAATCCCTTTGTTAATTGGCTAAAGGAAATAAAACTAGGTACGACTTAAGATGTATTTTTCCAAGTAGCGCTAGCGATAGGATCACTTCTAAATGAATCATACCACTAGAAAGTAGAATGATCGTTTGTTTTTCCTTACATTTACCTTTCAATATTGAAAGATATAAATCTATCCATTTATAATTAGGACAAAGCTGAGTCTACTTGATTTTTATTCGTTTAAGTCTTCATAGAAGAAATTCACCTTATTTCACTATTGTATAATGTGTAATACCTGACAATAGTATATACCTCGCTATTGAGTAACGCAAGATACTTATTTTAAAAATAGGAAAAAGCATCCTTTCTTCTTCTTTTATCAGATGTAAGCCGTGGTAAGACTCCCGCTTCCAAAGTGATAGAGAATACGAATAAATCTAAGTAGGGGCAATTTAAGTACCCTCGTTTGGATTGACAGGACAAGAAAAAACCACGACAGCAACACATCGCACGTAGAAAAAGTGCCTTCCTTTTTCAAGGACAAGAAAAAACCACGACAGCGACACATCGCGGTTTTTCAAGGAGAAAAGCTCTCCTTGAATGAAGTTGCATATCTCGTCAGAAGTCGCTAACCTATTTCGAGTCTCAATGGCTAATGTTTGTAGTTTGTTTAAATAAAATGTTTCTGCATGTTTCATACTTTCAGTGGTCGATTTCTTCCCTCCATTTACCAAACTATGCGTGTTTGCTTTTTACCTAACCTGCTGATGCTATGGGCAATGAAAAATTGAGCAGCATAATACGTAGACATAACGAGTACATGCTCATAGTTAACAGGCGAAACAAACATATTCCATGCCAAAATAGAGTCCGAAATAACAAATAAGATACTGCCTAAGATGACAAAGCCATTTCCTGTCATAATGGCAAACCAAGCCATACTAGCGATGGCAATAATATAGAAACTAACAGGGAAAATGAGGGCTTGTTCTTCAGAATTCGAAAGTGCATGGATAAGTTTACTTCCAAACAGCAAGGAATAAATCATGATGGGGAGAACACATGCAACCCTCCATTTGGAAAATCTCCATTGAAAAAGAAAACTAGTTAGATAGAATAAATGACCAATCAAAAAGGCTGTAAGACCAACAACAAACCAATGCAACGTTCCATCACCGATGGTGCAAAAGCCTAATCCAATCAAAAGTAGCCAATGTGTTTTTGTTTTTTGCTTTGGTAATTTCAAGAAGGCGTACATTATAATTAGTATCATTGGGACTAATTTAAAAAACAATTTTAACTGGATAGGTTCGGAGGGAATAATAAAAATATATAAGACACTCATAGCAAAAATAAGAGCTGGCAAACGATTAACTTGCAAATTACCACCTTCTCCCTTTGGTTTTGTTCACACTTTTATTCCGAATGTAAGGTGCCGTAAGACTCCCACTTCCAGAGTTATAGAGAATACGAGTATTCTAAGCGATAGATAACGGCACCTAAATTCCCGCTTTGTTTTCCCAACATTCAGTAGGGGTGAAGCAAAATTCTGACTGTTTCACTATATAAATCTTATAAAGTATCATACTATATTGTTACGTCCAAAGAAATAAGAATTCCTTTTTTTCTAATAAAAACATGTTACTGATAGCTGAGAGGCTATTTGATGTAAAAGTTTTTATACTTCAAGAGACATACAAGAAGTTCGGAAAACAAGCGTTCATATTTATCAACGGTTTATTTTTGATTAAGTGTAACTAATTGGCTTGGAAAAATATCATGTAGTAAAAATTTCTTCCTATTATGCTTTTCTTTTTAAATATACACTTATAGTAATAGAAAATCTGCTATGATGATATTCCATAGAAATAGTTTATAAAAAAGCGCTGATTTCATCATATCAGCGCTTTAATTTTGCTATTTTACTTAGCGGTTCTGACAACAATAGCCTGCGTTATCTTTGTGTCTTTACAGTCAGCAAAGTCCTCTTCATTTACTAGCCCCAACCTAATTGCAGCTTCCAGTTTTTCGGTGTCTGGACGTTTTTCTGTAATAACAAAATCGGATAATTGCATTTCCTCTAATTTGTTCACTGTTATCTCAGGGGTGTAATAAATAGAAGTGCGAATTTGTCGCTGTATACAGTAATCACCGCGATGAATTTCCCCCCTTTTATTCTTACCTGCGGATTCATCTAAAAAATGATGAAATTTTTTCTTTAATTGTTTCATTTCATGCTCCATTTCTTTTTTCTCCTGCTGTAAAATATAATACCTTTTCACTTCTTCTTCACTAATTGCCACTGTATTTTCCATCTCATTAGCTCCCTATTAGAGTTTCTTAATCTATATGTATGTCCATGAAATTGGGTTCATGCCTGGATTTTTAGAAGCGGTATAAAGAATGCTAAGGAAGATTCCATATTCTTATAAAAAAACTGAGCGAATCGTTTGTCACAAGGTCAATCTGTATTTAGTTGTAAAACATTTACAAATGAATTATACTATCCATAAATCGATTTACTAAACCGATTTAGTAATTGGAAAAGGAGTACCGAATGAAAAAAGTCACCATTGCTGATGTAGCAGCATATGCAAATGTTTCTAAAAGTACTGTATCGCAATTCTTAAATAAACGTTTTGATTATATGGGGGAAGATACCAAAAAACGAATTGAGTTAGCAATTGCGGAACTAGGTTATCAGCCAAACATCATCGCTAGAAGTTTGAAGCAAAAATCTACCAAGACAATAGGTGTTATTGTTGCAAATATTCTTCATGGTTTTTCTACGCAAATTATTCGGGCAATTGAAGATTATTGCCATAAACAAAAATTCCATGTCATTGTTTGCAACGCCGATGACAATTCAGCAAAGGAAAAAGGTTATATTGATATGTTACGTGCTAAGCAGGTTGATGGAATTATTACGTTTCCAACTAGCGAAAATAAAGACTTGTACCAAGAATTAATTGATGAAAAATATCCTTTTGTATTTATGGATAGACTAGTACCAGAAATAGACATGGATGCTGTATTACTGGATAATCATCAGGCCTCTCAATTAGCGGTTGATCAATTTATTGCTTCTGGATATCAAAAAATAGCTATAATTTCCCCGCCAATACAGCAACCGGTAACACCGAGACTAGAGAGGATAGCAGGTTACAAAGCAGCATTAGCAAACAATGGTATTTCCTATAACAAAGCATATTTAGCAAGTGGCGATTTTTCTGAAATGCAGCAACTCATTCGAAACCTATTGACATTATCGGACCCACCTGAAGCTATACTTGCTTTAAATGACCGTATCCTGTTTGAAATACTGCAATATATAAAGAATAATCACGTTCGCATTCCAGATGAATTGGCAATTATTGGTATTGATGATGTGGTGTTTGCCTCATTTTATCGTCCAGCATTAACGACAGTTGCGCAACCGACTTTTGAAATGGGCAAAAAAGCTGCTCAATTACTATTTAGGCAAATAAAGAATAGAGAAGCACGAATGAAAGCAAATATTTATCGTTTTACACCACAATTAATAAATAGAGAATCTTGTTAAAGGAAGGGGATTTTACAAGCAAAATGAGGAAGACACTAGATGCTATTGCATCAGAAGTAACTCACGTATTACAAGCAGTTAATTCAGATGAACTAGTGGTATTAGCAGAAGAGCTAAAACGGGCGAAATCTATCTTCGTAGCAGGAACAGGAAGATCAGGTTTGATTGGAAAAGCGTTTGCCATTCGGATGATGCATAGTGGTTTTTCTGTTTATGTTGTTGGAGAGACAATCACCCCAAGTATGGAGTCTGATGACTTATTATTGATTATTTCTGGTTCTGGCAATACAGGGACACTGACGTACTTTGCTGAAAAAGCAATGGCTATCCATGCGAAGATTGCTTTGGTAACAGCCAATCGGCGATCTAAAATTACGAAGTATACGCATTGTCTTGTAGAAGTTCCGGCTGCTACAAAACAGCGACTGAACTCAGAGCCGATTACTATTCAGCCGTTGGGCAGTCAATTTGATCAAGCCGCTCATATCGTGTTAGATGCTGTCATTGCCTATTTAATACGGCAGTATCCCGAGCAAACGTCAGAACAAGCATTATTGCAAAAACATGCCAATTTAGAGTGAAATGGAGAGAGGTAACATGGAACCTATAAAAGTTATTAAAGAAACCAAGGTAGTTGCTGTGATAAGAAAGGCAAATGAGAAAAATATTGTAGCGATCTTACAAGCTTTAGCTGCTGGAGGAGTAAAGGCAGTAGAAATCACTGCAGAAACTCCAAATGTAGCAAGCGTCATTGCAGTCGCACACGAAAAAATGAAAGACGATATTTCTATTGGAGCAGGAACAGTACTTGATCCAGAAACAGCGAGATTGGTTATGTTAGCAGGAGCGGATTTTATTGTTTCGCCAACATTAAATATAGCGACACTTAAGCTGGCAAATCGTTACGGCATCCCAGTGATACCAGGAGTGTTAACCCCAACAGAGATTGTGACAGCCTATGAACATGGAGCAAGCATGGTGAAAATCTTTCCAGCTGAAACGGTAGGACCTTCCTATATTAAAAATATTTTAGGCCCACTTCCACATATTGAAGCAATGGTAACTGGCGGCATAACGTTAAATAATATGAATGATTATTTAAAACAAGGTGCTAAAGCAGTAGGAATCGGCAGTAATCTTGTTAACGCACCATCATTAACAACAGAAGCAGACTATGAACAGTTAACCAAAACGGCAGGGGAATATATAAAACGAGCAGCGGAATAACTCCGCTGCTTTCGCGTAGGGGAGATAATTAGTGAAGGTTATGGATAGGGCTCTCTCTTTTGGAGTGGCTTGTTCTAATAATGGTAATCTAGATGGCGACGTTTTGCTGCTCACAATCAAACATCATCTGATAATCCATATCAAACCGGTATGCTTAAGTTTAAAGAAGTTATAGACAAGAATCAAATGGAACTATTAAAAGTTGACGTTCATACAGGAGCTATGGGAGCAGAAGAGACAGTGGTGGATTAACTCATGCAAACATACTTGTTTCGATGATGTTTGCAGGTGTGTCCGGAACATCACAAGCAGATGCAGCAAGTGTATTAGGAGAATTATTGAGTTATTATAAATGAGTTAGTATTGCTCAGGAATTTTTTACAAATCACTGAGGAGTGTGGAACAATGAATGATGTAAATAGAGATAAACGCGCAGCTGCAAAAGCTGCCGTGGCCTACGTTAATTCTGGGATGACAATTGGGTTAGGAACCGGTTCAACGGTAAATTATCTGTTAGATGAATTAGCAAAGCGAATTTGTCAAGGATTAGAAGTAGAAGGGATTCCTACATCGATAAAAACGGAAAAGCTAGCAAGAGAAAAAGGGATTCCGTTGACTGATTTTTCCGAAACGACGAAGGTTGATCTTGCCATTGACGGGGCCGATGAAGTGGATTCACAGTTACAGCTAATTAAGGGTGGCGGTGGATCGCTGGTACGCGAAAAAATTGTAGCAGCAGCAGCTGATCAGCTTATTATTATTGTCGATGCTTCAAAGAAAGTGTCTAAGCTAGGAGCTTTTCCATTACCGATTGAAGTCGTGCCCTTTGGCTGGGAAAAAACAGCGGAAAGAATTGCGGCATATGGATGTACTCCAGTATTAAGGAAAAGCGGAAGTGATCCGTTCATTTCTGATAATGGTAATTATATTTTGGATTGCTTATTTCAAACAATTGCGCAGCCGGAGCAATTACATCAACAAATGAAACAATTAGTTGGCGTAGTGGAAACAGGGTTATTTCTCCACATGACCGATAGACTTTTAGTTGCAAGAAATGGGATTGTCGACGTAATCACAAATCATACAATAGATTAGCAGAAATTTTGGAGGAAAAAATGGGATGGATGTTATAACGATAGGCGAAGCAATGATCGTATTTAATCCAGGATCTACGGGACCATTGAAGTTTGTTCACACATTTGAAAAGCAAGTTGGCGGTGCTGAACTCAATGTAGCTATTGGCTGCTCCCGATTAGGACTCAAGTCAGGTTATATTAGCAGGCTTGGAAATGATGAGTTTGGCTGTTATATCCGTAATTTTATTCGCGGGGAAGGTATTGATATATCACAACTAGCTTTCGTTGATGGTTACCCTACCTCGCTGAATTTTAAAGAAAGAATGGAGGATGGCAGCACTCGAACGTTTTATTATCGGGATAAATCACCGTTGGTAACGATGACGGTGGATGATTTAGATGAAAGCTATATCCAACGAGCAAAGATTCTGCATCTTACTGGGATATACCCAGCCATTGATGATCGAAATATTGCTGTCATGGAAAAAGCCATTGATCTTGCTAAAAAGCATCATGTAAAAGTTTCTTTTGATCCAAATATTCGCTTGCGGATGTGGTCCAAGGAAAAAGCGAAAGAAGTATTAGAACAGTTTTTGCCTAAGGTCGATATTTTACTCACCGGTGATGAGGAAATGGAAATAATAATTGGTGAAAAAGACCCGTTATCGATTATTAAAAAAACAAGGGAATTAGGAATTTCTTTTGTAGCAGTTAAGCAAGCTGATAAAGGATCAGTCGGTTATTATCAAGGAGACATTGTAAAGGCAGCTCCTGTTCCAGCTCTAAAAGTTGTTGATACCGTAGGAGCGGGTGATGGATTTAATGCTGGCGTACTTTACGGCTTGCAACAAAATTGGGATTTAACCAAGATCTTACATTTCGCCAATACGATAGGTTCGATGGTGGTGCGTGTTGTTGGAGATAACGAGGGACTCCCATATTATGAAGAAGTACTTCAACAGCTTGGCAAAATCAAACGGATTGACAGGTAAAAGAGTATCAAGAAATGTGAAAGTTCATGAAGTACTCTTAATGACAAATAAATTTATATAAGTCAGTTCCTTATCCTCAACTTGTTCCAAAGGAAATTAAACAACCGGAGTCCCTATCAGTTCAGGACACAGGCTGGATAATTTGCTTTTTTAATACTGTCTACTTGACAGGGGACACATCAATCAGCGGGAGTTTTCTTTTACCTCCCACTATGGTTAATACCACATGGGTATGACCTAAAGGCCTCTGAACAGTATCGGACATTTGACTTGCAGTTGATTTCCCCACTTATCTAGGTTTCACCTCGTAACATGGAACGGCAGGTCTTACTGGCTAAAAGTTAGATGGAGGCAACTGATATTAAGGGAGTACAATAAATTTCAAATATCACTTTTAACACGATGCTTTAACAAGGATTGCTGAAGCTTTCGATAACAACACCATCAGATAATCTGAAATTTTTGCTATTTATACTGAATTTATAATGGAGTTGAATCAAAATCGATTGCTAAGGAATTTATGCAATCATGCTGAAATAACGAAATAAGCAGGAGTACGTACGATTATATTGCAAAGAATATGAACAATAAAGATTTTGTGTTTAAGATTCCCGGATGAAGGAATAATACAGATAAGACAATTAGTTGGATATGTCTATGAAAAGGGGTGTAAATATTGAAGCAAGAAGCATTAAGAAAAGAGATTGAGCATATCTTAGAAAATAGCTATATAGGTCCGATGGCAACAGTAAAAAGGAATATGCCTCACTCTAGGTATATGACATTTTATCATAATAACTTAACCCTATATACATTAACCGATAAAGATACGGAAAAAATGGAGGATCTTGAAAAGAATCCTTATACGCATATTATTCTCGGATATGAAGGAGAGGGAATGGGCGATGCGTATGTTGAATATGAAGGCAAGGTAAGCTTTAACGAATCTGCAGAACTAAAAAAACAATTATGGAGTAATCAACTAAAGCAATACTTCTCTAGCCCAGATGATCCAAACTTAATCGTTTTAGAAATAAAACCCTTGCATATCCGCTTAATGAATAAAAAAGGTGAAGAAAGTCCACAAGAATTAGAAATAACGTAACGAATAAGCATTAGAGTCAACGGTTAGAATTCGTCATATAGAGTGCAACAATCCGCTGTGAAAGCTGAAAAACAAAAAAGATGTCGTAAAATCGGAACAGAACACTGTAAAGTCGAACCAATATACCCGAAAGTCGAAACAAAGCTTCATCAAACCGTACTAAAATGCCCAGAAATCGGAACAGAACACTCCGAAGACGAACCAGAGTATCTCCACAGTCGGGCGAACATACCACGAAGTCGGACCAAAAATGTATGAATAAGTATAACTAAAACAATGCAAATTCAGGGCACGAAAAAAGTAGCCAGTTGCGGTATTCATGCAACTGGCTACTTACTTTATCGTGCTTAGTATATCTGCTTTTTTCGGAAGAATCAATAATGATGCGGTTAACTCTTGGTTCTTTCTGTTTGTAAGCTAAGTCTTCCATCGGTAATCTTGTATACTTTGTTACAGTAGTCAATGAGTCGCGTATCATGCGTAACGACAATAGTTGTTTTATTATTGTTTACAGTTAGCTCTTTAAGCATTTCCATAACTTCAAACGCGCGATCAGAATCAAGCGAAGCAGTTGGTTCGTCAGCAAGTATAATACTTGGATTTGTATACAATGCTTTTGCGATAGCTACACGCTGTCTTTCACCACCTGATAAATCGGCTGGAAAACTGGTTAAAAGCTTCTCCATTCCTAAAGTCTGATAAAGCTCTTGAAGTTTTTCTAAAGGTAAATTATCTTTTTTCACCTTATCTAATAACTGCAATTGTTGTTTGACATTTAGATAAGGAACTAAATTTGAGGCTTGCAGAACAAAGCCAATTTCCCTTAATCGGATTGCTGAACGTTGTTTTTCTTTTAAATTGGTAATATCCGCACCGTTGATCAACACAGTTCCATTCGTCGGAGTTTGCAAACCTCCTGCAATCGTTAAAAAGGTACTTTTCCCTGAGCCGGAGGGACCAATTACGGCAATTAATTCGTTCTTATTCGCGGAGAAATCAGTTGGCTTTAACGCCTCAATTTCCGTATGACCTGAACCAAAAACTTTATTTACTTGCTTCATTTCAAGAGTTGCCATGGTTTAACCTCCAATCGCTTTTAGTGGATCTACTTTTACAATTGTTTGAACAGAGAAGAGTGCTCCTAATATGGAGACAAAAATAAGCACGACTCCATAGATAATCAGATCTAGATAGTTAAAGTCAACAGGTACGGCCTCAGGTAAAAATAATCCAGTTATTATCGTTAAAATAAAGCCAATGAAAACACCGGCAATGGAAAGCAAGAATGTTTGGGCAATAACAGACCCTGCTAAGTATTTACTGGAGATCCCTTGAGCCTTCATTACACCAAAAATACTTACTTTTTGAATGGTAAGGACGTATAAGAAAATGGCGAGTACTAGAGCAGAGATAACAAATAAGAAATAAATCATCAATGTTAATGTTAAATTTTGCTCCGAGTAGCCGGGAAGATTTTCTATAAATGTAGAAGTATCCACGACTTGCAGATTTTCGTTTACTTCCACATTTGACAGATCAGTAGTCCGAATAACAAAGGCATTTATCTGATCTTGATAGCTATCAGCAGCTTCCCCGTAGCGAATTTTTTGCACGGTATCTAAATCAGTATAAAGGACAGGAGAAGCACTGAATTTTGCATTCTTCGTAAAGCCCACAATAGTCAGCTTTTCCTCTGTCGACGAAAGATTTAATTCATCACCAAGCTCAAAACCCTCATTTTTTAGGGAATCATTTGCGATGACTTCACCTGTTTTGTCAAACTCTTCTCCCTCGGTTACATTTGGCATAATAAATTCATTTTTATTTATACCAAAAATTGCTACATTGGACTTATTGTTTCCTGAAGTAGCTATGGAACTGATCTGAGAAAGGCTTGCATATTCATCTGCGCCTTCGCCATTGTAATCATCCAGCTTTAAACTGGATTGAGGTAGATTAATGTCTGATTCCTTTGTCAAAATAACTCCTTGACTATCCCATTTATCAACAGCTGCTTTATTCATATTTTCTAAACCATTTGCCAATCCCGATAAAAAGAAAACAAGGTAGGAAACGAGTATTAATACACCAATAATCAAGGTAAAACGCAATTTATTGTTTTTTATTTCATTCCAAGCTAGAAACATGTTCTCCCTCCCAATAATAAGTTTCTTTTTATGACATAAACACCCTTAATAAATTGTAAAGGATTATTTTAGCGATTCCTAGCATATAAGCTTAAGGTAGCAGAAACAGAATGATGATTGCTGAAAGTAAATTGTGTTATGTTATAGTAATGTCAAGAGGTGAAGGGTCGATAGTCAAAGCAGTTGTATGGGTTTGGGCTATTATATAATATAAGTGGAGAAACAGAATTTGCTAGTTGTTGTCAAAAGATATGGCGGAATATGTTAGGGGAGGATGGACTGGGTATATATGAAAGACGTGATTGCTTTTTGTGGTAAACGTTCCTGTCGAAGCTGGACAGTGACGGTGCCAGAAGTTGCTCGAATATAATGATGAATCCATGCATAGTTAAGATGAAAAAATTTCTCATCTTAACTATGCAATAGCTTTCTAGGACTATCTTTGCAGGAATAAAATAACGTTTTTTTTGCTAAATGACTAAAAAAATTACATTAAAGTATACTACGTTACGCTTTACTTTTCATTACCTTCAGGGTCATATAAAGCAGTCATTCGTTGCAAAATACTTCTAGATATTTCCGTACAATATAATTTGTGGTAAAGTTATATGCTTTTACTACTTCTTCTCCTTTACCAGAAGCGCCAAACTTATCAACACTTATATTTATCCCGTCTAAGCCAGTATATTTACTCCAGCCAAAATTAGAACCTAATTCAATCGAAACTCGATTTCGTATATGATTTGGCAGAACATGAGCTTGATACGTTTTATCTTGTTGATCAAATAAATCAAAACTTGGCATAGAGACAACAGAAACATCAATTTCGTTTTCTGATAATTTCTTTTGAACTTGTATCGCTAAGTTAACTTCAGATCCGCTTGCTATAATAATGCCATGTTGGGTGGTACTTCTAGCGGGGGATAATATATAAGCCCCTTTTTCAACTCCAAACCTGGCTTTTTCTCTAGTACCAGGTAAGATAGGTAAGTTTTGGCGACTTAAAATAAGCAATGTTGGTTTAGATGTTGAGCGAATCGCCATTCTCCACGCTTGAGATGCTTCATTTCCATCAGCAGGACGGATAACACTAATATTAGGCATAGAGCGAAAAGATGCTAATTGTTCAATCGGTTCATGAGTAGGACCGTCTTCACCGACGCTAATAGAATCATGGGTGAGAACATAAATTCCAGGAAGATGAGAAATCGCTGCAACTCGGATCGCTGCCCGTAAATAATCAGAGAACACAAAAAAAGTCCCCACATACGGTATCGTTCCACCATGTAAAAGCATTCCATTCATTATTGCACCCATAGCAAATTCTCTAACGCCAAACCAGATGTTACGTCCTGAGTAATCCAGAGGCGAAAAGTCTTTAGATTGGTGGATCATAGTATTATTAGAAGAACTTAAATCTGCTGAACCTCCCCAAAATGAAGCTAGCTTTTTGCTAATTGCCTGAATAGCGGCTTCACTTGCTTTTCGTGTAGCTATAGGTGTATCTGTAGTCGAGTATCTTGGTAATAGATCTTCCCAATTTGCTGGTAGGTTACCGTTTAGAACATCTATTAACTGTTTGCCCTTCTTAGGAAATTGCTGCTCATAGGTAGCAAGTAAACTATTCCATTGTTGCTCTCTTTTTTCACCTGGTTTGACTAATTGTTCATGAAAGCAGAGCGCAACTTCTTTTGGTACAGTAAATGGAGGAAAATCCCAACTATACTTTTCTTTAGCTATCATGGTATTTTCTTTTCCTAAAGGTGATCCATGTACTTTATTCGTACCTTGATGAGGAGCACCATAGCCAATAATTGTTTTAACTTCAATAAGCGTAGGCCTTTCTGTTTCTGCTTTTGCTGTTTCGATTGCTTTAGAAATAGATTCTAAATCATTTCCATCTGCTACTACAATATGCTGCCAACCATAAGCAATAAAGCGAGCTCCGACATCTTCCGTAAATGCTTTACTAGTTGGACCATCAAGTGATATATCGTTGGAGTCATATAACACAATTAACTTTCCTAATTTTAAGTGCCCGGCTAATGAAGCGGCTTCTGCAGCTACTCCTTCCATTAAATCACCATCGCCACACAAAGTATACGTATAATGATCGATAATGGGAAAACCGTCTTGATTATAAGAAGCAGCTAAGTGTGCTTCAGTCATCGCCATACCTACTGCATTGGCGATACCTTGACCTAAAGGTCCCGTTGTAGCTTCAACGCCATCTGTTACACCAAATTCAGGGTGTCCAGGGGTACGGCTTCCCAACTGGCGGAAATTTTTTAGATCATCTATTGTAACATCATATTCTGCTAAATGTAATAAACTATAAAGCATGGCAGAGCCATGACCGGCTGATAGTACAAAACGATCCCTATTAGCCCATTTTGGGTTTTTAGAATTTACTTTTAAATGCTTTGTCCACAGTACATAAGCCATTGGTGCAGCTCCCATTGGTAATCCGGGATGACCTGAATTTGCAGCGTTGATTGCATCAATGCTTAATGCCCGTATCGTATTAACTGCTAAATGATCAATATTATCAAACATAGTAAACACTCCTAGGAAAAACAGAAAAGGGGACCTTCTTTAACCATCGACTAGAAGTATTTCTAATCAAGAGTTATTGAAGGAAACATCTAGTAATAGTAATAACCCGATTGGCAAACGATTAAAATCAGTGGGGATGAGGAGTTCCTTCCCCATCCCTATTGATTAGAGCTATCTATCCCTTCAATTCTGCTTTTTTATAGTTTTTCTTTAATTCTCGTCGTAGCACCTTGTAGGTTATAGCATTCTACATAATCGCGTATCGGTCGTTTAATATGTTCCACAATAAAGCGCTGTCCATTAATATTCACCTGATTTAAATTAGCATATAATTTATCAATCTCCTTCTTCACTTCTGCAAGGTTGAATGTGTAATGTCCGGCAATGTCTAAAATAGCAGTAGATAGTTCAGCGTCCTTCATAATTTCATCAACCGTGAGCTTTGTTTGGTCTCCAACCATCCATTTTCTCCATCGTTCACTTTTAATAGCATGATAGAGCAATACATCTAGTAAATTAGATGGATTTTCAATCAAACCGTAATCTTTTAACTTCTGTTCGACACTAGCTAATTTTAAATAGCCTCTTGTTTCCTCTGTTCCATACTGAGGCGCTACGTTTGTTGCTGCAATCTGTGATGGAATATGCTCTAGTAACGAGACATCATCTAAATAATCACCATTATGTTCTTTTAAACCAACACCATATTTTTTCGCCATTTGGGCGAGCTCATAGGCATTTTCAAAATTAAATTGTCCCACTTGTTCCGTTTTTCTCACTAATGTTCCGGTTTGTCCAACAATAAAAGTAGGCATTGGTAATCCCTTTTCATCTAATTCTTCTTGTAAGCGAAGAATAAATGTTTCATAAATATTTGTAGATGTTAGTCCCCCATTTGTTTCTTCTGTACCTACTTCATAGCCAATTTCCGGCAGATTTCGAGCTTTTCTCTCCTGTTCGCAGTACTCAATTAATTCCACGGTGCGTTCAATTACCGTCTCAAGTGGTATTACTTTTCCCACTTCGAAGGGATCTTTTGTCGGGTCAATCATTAATAGGTCAAAGCCCGCTTCAATATCCGCTAAATATGATTTTTTTCCTAGAGCCATTGCTTCATTTACTGGTAAATGGTCATTTCTTTCTTTGTCTCGTTGCCACGGACCACCGTGATCTCGACAAACATAGTACAAGCCGTTAAAGCTTGTTTTTACTGCCATTTCTTTAATAGCTTCCATAAAGGTAAACTGATTCCATCCATTTACATAACCACCGCCAAGTTCATCCATATCTACTTGGTTTCTGCTAGCAATGAACATTAATGGAAAATCATAATCTCTAGCTAATTCAAAGCTTGCTTGTAATAAATTCTTTGACATTGGGCCAATACCTAATAATGTTGCGCTTTTATCTTCTTCTTGCAATTCTAACAATGCTTTAACAGTTGATTTGATAGGTGTTTTCATAATTATGATTCCTCCTGTTGTAAATAATGGTGCTGTTCAAAAAGCGGGCAGTGAAGGTCAAGAAGTACTAGAGTGCCAACGTCTTGGTTAAATTTAATAATTGCCGGTTAGATGTTAGATCTATTGGAAACCAATACAGATATTCGTATGGTTAATTTCTTGAAGAAGCTTTATTAAGTTAAAAGATTCACATAAAGACCAACATTTATTTAGTTTTAGGTAGCTCAGCTTCTGGAAGATCAGGTTTTGTAAAATGTAATATTAAAGCTGTTACAAGTGACCCTATCAGCATGGCTAAGAAGAACCATAGTTTCCCATCAACTGCGCCAATGACGATTAATCCTCCATGCGGAATATACGTACCTACATTTTGCAGCATGCCGATTCCACCGCCAACAGCGCTACCAATCATAATGGCAGGAATTACTCGTTTTAAGTCATTTACGGCAAACGGAATTGCTCCTTCGGTAATACCAATCAATCCCATAAAACCAGCACTAACACCCATTCCACGCTCTGCCTTCGTATATTTTCTTCGTGAAATAAATGTAGAAATAGCAAGTCCTAATGGAGGAATAGCAACAGCGATACGGTGGGCACCATTTGGCTCAAAAATACCTTCTGCCATTAAAGCTAACGTAAAGGCAGTCACAGTTTTATTAATTGGTCCTCCCATATCAATAGCGGTAAATGCACCAATGACCAATCCTAAAAGTAAGGCGTTACCTCCCTGTAATGAAGATAGGAAATCAACGAGTGATGTTACAAACCCAGATAGTGGTTGAGCTAGGATATAAATATAAACCATCCCAACAATAAATGTAGTAATAATAGGAATGATTAAGATAGGCATAATAGTCCTTATCGTAGGACCAACTTTCCACGTTTTTACATATTTTGCAAGATAGCCAGCCATAATTCCGACAATCATAGCTCCTAAAAACCCAGTAGATACACCTTCATCACCCAATGGGGTATTAGCAATATGACCTAGTATCATACCAGGAATAAGTCCAGGCTTCCCTGCAATAGAATAGGCAATATAGCCAGCTAAAATTGGGATCATCATAGCAAAACCTGCTACTCCGATTGTGTTTAAATTTTGTAGAAACGGGTTTGTTACAACCATTCCTTCATCTGTTGGCGTTCCTGAAGATAATGCGATTGCTAAAAATATCCCCCCGACAATTACGGAAGGCATCATGTACGATACCCCAGTGCTAAACGCTTTTTTTAAATCCTCTCCTACTTTTTTACCATTGAAGGACATAATTATCCCCTCCTAATTCAGAATGTTCAAATAAAATAACTGACACGAATAGTAGGACAAATGTATCGCTTTTTTAAATTATAAGTTTTCTAGCTGATCAATGACATTGCTTACATTTTTAATAACGACAGATGGATCTAATGTAATAACTTTTCCTTCCTCTCTTTTTTCATCAAAACGCTCATCACCTTCAATGCCAATAGAAATAGCGAGAATGACTGCGTCTGCGTTGGCAATTTCTTCATCAGTTAATTCATTTTCAATTCCCATTCCACCTTGGGTCTCTATCATTGCTTCATACCCTCTTTTTTGGCATTCCTTTTCTATCGCTTCTTGTGCCATGTATGTGTGTGCAATTCCCGTTGTACAAGCTGTAACACCTACGATTTTCATGGTTCATTTCTCCTTCTTAATAGTTAGTTCTTGATTCTTTCATTAATTTCATTTAATTGTTTAAATGCAGCTTTCGCATCCGTACATGCGAATAGTTTTTTTCTAAACACTTCATCCATTAGCTTTTTGCTTACTTGAGAAATATATTTAAGATGAATTTTACTACCGCCATTTTCAGGAACACCGATTAAAAATATATGCTTTACGAGATCATCTCCTCTCTCATCCCATTGAAAGCTGTTTTTTGTACTTAAGTAAGTTATAAATGGTTCATTTATAACATGGGATTTTCCATGGGGAATAGCAACATTAAAATCAACAGAAGTTGGAACTTGCTTTTCTCGATTTAAAACAGCTGTCATAAACGTTTGTTTATCAGTAATTAAATGGTTTGTAAACGCTTGGTTAACTAAAAACTCCAATACATCAAGTCTATTATGAAGGTCGACATTTAAAAAAATCATTTCTTTGTTGATCAAGATATACCACTTCCTAACAAGCTGATAAATTTATCTTTACTGGATTTTATCCATAATTGTTCTACTGTTTCTTTATCTTCAATTAAATTGTAAACACAGCTAAGTATTTCTTTAACATGCTGTAAGTCTCGTTTGGAAATACAGATAAAGAAGACAACATGGATTAATTGCTCATTCCATTTCAACGGTTTCTTATTAACATAAATGGCAAGTACGGATTTTTTCACGAATTGTGGGTTTCCGTGCGGAATAGCAACTCCAGTTGGTAACACAATATCTCCTACTCGCATTCTCTCGAATACGCTTTCTTTATATGCCGTATTTACATAACCTTTTGCAACTAAATTATCTATGACATCGTGCATAGCTTCAGTCATACATTTATATTCACAGTCAAATTCAATCAATCTTTTGTCGATATATGGTTTAATTTTAGTCAAGCAATAATGGACTTCTTTTTTTGCTTTGCGTTTATTGTCTGTTAAAACAAAATTAGCATTGTAAAATCTCGAAATATTTTCCATGTCATCATTGCTTATAAGCGGTGACACCACAATTAATGGTGTATTCTGTACTTTAATATGTGCAGTTGAAATAATAAAATCTACTTTTTTTAGATTGACTTTAGTCATTTCATCAAAAGATGCTATTTCTATTAGATCAAGGGGCGGAAGTATTTTCCGAACTCTATTTAATAATAGTCCAGACATGGTGATTCCGGTTGGACAAATAATTAGCACTCGTTTTCTTAGCTGCATACGATCAAGTGCAGATTGGAAATAAATCATTAGAAAGCCAATTTCATTTTCGGTAAATTTTATATCTAATTGATCTTCAAATCCGCTCATCACAAACCATGTAATGTTGTACATTAATCCAAATTCATGCTTGATTTGCGTTATGAATGGATTTTGAACAGAATAATTATGTTTTAGTCGATAGATCATCGATGGAAAATGCTTTTCTAATTGACTGGATAATTTATTATCTTTTGTTAAGTCTACCTTTAGCATTTTGCTGACTTTTACTAATATCTTTTCTATAATTGGCTTAAAATCCATGTCTATTTCGCCTAAGCTCATTTTATTGGCAGCCATATGACGATTAAGATATGTTGCGTCACCTTTAGTGAATTTAATTCCAGTCATACCAGATATTTCTTCTAAAATGATGTTAGGTTGATTAGAGTTTATTGATTGCTTTAATGACTTAGCTTGAATATGGTGTCCTAATGATGCTCTGTAGGTTAAAACAATAATGATACTTAAAATATTGTATACATAATAGTCGGCAATCAATTCCAATTTATTAACGGCAAACTTATAAAGCGAGTTATGACATATTTCTACTAATTCTTTTCCATAAAGTTCATTGAGAAAATCATATTTTTGTTGTTTGTTTTCTGAAAAAGCCATCTTTTTTGCTTCATATTTGCTGATTAGTGCATTGAACAAGACAAGTGTGTTTTGCAGCTCTTGCTCGGTTCCTTCTATTCGTGTTCCTTGTGTATCGCTCACTAATTGTACAGTTGATTGATTTAAGAATTGTTCCTTAATAAAATTTAAATCATTATTAATTGAACTCTTGCTGACGAAATAGTGATCGGCTAGATTACTTAGTGTGACCGTTTCCTGATTAAACAGTAAGCGTCTAATAATTTGAATTCTTCTTTCTTTCACACCATATAGCAATTTAGGAGTTAACGTATCTGAATGGTCGAATTCAACAGCCTTTTTATTACCAATTAATTTAATTCCTACCCCCCTTTTTCTGACAAGTTTAAAACCTAATTTATGAACGTAAAGCTCCATTTTTTTGATATCTGAGTGAACCGTTCGTGTAGATACATGCAATTTATTTGCAAGATACTCTGCAGTTTTCATTTCAGATTCTTTCATAAGCAATTTGATTAAAAGCATTTGTCGATTCGTTAACTCCACTGTTGTAAACCTCCTTTAGAGCAAAACTTAAAGAGATTTTTATGACGATAAAATGTGAACCTCATTACATATTTAAGTTTATTCCTACCTGCGATTAATGTAAATGACAGTTTGTTTCAATAACTAATTGCAAAATTATAAACGCTTTCATAATAAGCATTGCAGAGATATTGGAACCTTTTCCCAATTAATGGGGAGGTGAATGATGGTATTTGACAACCCGGTATTATCTGATACTATCTTGTACTATAAGAAAGTATAAAATTTTAGGGTTTATCCCGCATGTAAGGTGCCGTAATCTCCCACTTCAAGTCCTGAATTGATACAAAAGGGTCAAAGTGGGAGAAAACGGCACCTAAATGCCCGATTGGTTCAACTAACATTCCGTGTAAAAAGCATTCCACGGAATAAAGTTTCACTTTATCCCGCATGTAAGGTGCGGTAAGTTTCCCACTTCAAGTCCTGAGTTCGTGCAAAGGGTCAAAGTGGGAGAAAACGGCACCTAAATGCCCGATTCGTTTAACTAACATTTCTTGGGAAAAGCATTCCAAGAAATGAAGTTTCACTTTATCGTATAAGAAAAACTACAGCTTTCGCTAAAAACTTGGCGATAAGCCAAGTTTTTCTAATAAGAGTACTCAGTTTAAGTTGAGGAGCGAAACCATGACTATCATAGCCTTTGATTTAGATGACACCTTATATGATCGAACCTTGCCACTACAGAAGACATTTAAAGAGTTTTCAGCAACGAAACAGCTTAACTTTAGTCAAATTTATCCCATCTATCAAAAAAATAGTGATATCGGATTTGAACAGGTGACTAGAAAACGTTGGACATTAGAAGAATCTTATGTATTTCGTATTCAAGAGACGTTACAGGAATTAAATATTACGATTACTGAGCAGGAAGCTCTAGCATTCCAAGCAATGTATAAAAATAATCAGGAGCATATCGAATTAAGACCTTATATAAAAGAGATATTGGATTTCTTGCAAGATAAAGGGATACAAACGCTTATTATCACGAATGGGCCATCACGTAACCAGCGGAAAAAAGTAAAAAATCTAGGGTTAAATAACTATTTTTCTGACAAAGAAATTATCGTTTCAGAGGAAGAACATCTTGCAAAACCAGATCAGAAAATATTTGAATTAGCCGAAGATAGATTCCGCTTTACGAAACAGGGTGCCTGGTATATTGGCGATAACTATCAAATCGATATGATTGGTGCCCATCAAGCCGGATGGACAGCCGTTTGGCTTAATCCAGCAAAGCAATTACCCGCAAATCAACCTAGTGTAGCGAATAAAACAGTACACACTACGGAAGAATTAAAGTCTTACTTATTTCACGTGTTATAAAGCAATGTTAAGTGATTTTGCTATACGTTAGCTGTAACTAGTACATGTATTACGTAGATACATTACTAGTAGATTGTAAGAATTATCCGCTTTCTGTACTCCATTATTCTAAAAGTGATGTTAGGATAATGGATTTTCTTATTGTATAAGAAATTATACATTTTATTGATGTTTTAAGAGAAGAGTATTCCTTGAATGGAGTTTCACTTTACCCCATGTAAGGTGCCGTAAAACTACAACTTAGTGAATAGAGAAGTATACATTGTAGAAACGGCACCTAAATGCCCGATTGGTTCAGAGGCCTTTAAGGTCATACCCTTGCGGTACTAACATTTCTTGGTTAAAGCATTCCAAGAAATGAAGTTTCACTTTACTGTTTTCAGAAGGTTTGCCGTTTGTACGCTGGAAACCAAGTGTTTTAGATTTTGTTCGGTGAACATGATTATCTGTAATTTATGGTATGTAACATAAATAAGTGCATTTGGGAATACATCTAGTATAAGTAGACATAAGTAGTAATTTATGTTATTTTTATTATGAATTAAGATATTTTTAATTCATAATAAATTCGGTGGGAGGTTTTAATATGAATCAGTTAAAGGGGATTCATCATGTATCGGCTATTACGAGCAGTGCAGAGAAAATTTATGAGTTTTTCACATATGTACTTGGGATGCGCTTAGTTAAAAAGACAGTAAATCAAGATGATATTCAAACGTACCATTTGTTCTTTGCAGATGATAAAGGCAATCCTGGTACGGATATGACCTTTTTCGATTTTCCGGGAATTCCTAAAGGCTCACATGGAACGAATGAGATTTATAAGACGTCTTTTCGTGTTCCTTCTGATGCAGCTCTTACCTATTGGGTAGAACGATTTGATCGCTTGGAAGTGAACCATACAGGAATCCAAGAGCAATTTGGCAAAAAAACATTAGCTTTTGTTGACTTTGACGATCAGCAATATCAATTGATCTCAGATGAACATAATCACGGTGTAGAAGCAGGGATACCTTGGCAAAAGGGACCTATTCCATTAGAGTATGCCATTACGGCATTAGGACCTATTTTTATCCGAATTGCTAAATTCGATCATTTTAAAGAAATTCTGGAAAACGTGTTCGAGTTTACAGAAATTGCCGAGGAGAACGGTTTGCATCTGTTTGAAATGGGAGCAGGAGGAAATGGTGCTCAAGTAATTGTGGAACCAAATGATACGATGCCTAATGCACTTCAAGGCTATGGGACAGTTCATCATGTAGCCTTTGGGGTGGAAGACCATGACATGTTAGAAAATTGGAAAACGCGAATGGAAAACGTCGGATTCCAGACTTCCGGGTTCGTTAATCGATATTATTTTGAATCGCTTTACACGCGCGTGGTACCGCAAATTTTGTTTGAATTCGCAACAGAGGGACCTGGATTTATGATTGATGAACCATATGAAACACTAGGGGAAAAGCTGTCTTTACCGCCATTTCTTGAGCCGAAACGAAAAGAAATTGAGCACATGGTACGACCGATTGATACAGTTAGAAGCACGATTAAATTTACGAAGGAATAGCTCTGGTATATTGTGACAGCAAAATTAATGAGATAAGCTTTATTTATAGAAGCGTAACGAAAGCAAGGAAACACCTTCCATTCAGTGGTGTTTATGAATCTGTATAATGGATAGGCAAGACTGAGTCCTATCATGATGGAAGTCGTTCGATCTTGACGGGGAAAGCTTTAACGAATACGATAAGATATAAGATGAAGCATTCTCTATACTCTTTCCGTTTTAAGTTTGTAAAGGTAGTTTACAACGATTAATTGTTGAAATGGACAGAAATATCCCCCACTAGCGGGTGGGGGACAACGTCATTTTCTAACCGTTAGTAGGGTTGAAAGCCCCTTGATTAGTATGGCATATTTCTGACGTACCCCATGAATGGGAGGGTTAACATGGACAAGCCTTTATTCAATATTCCTCATCAAACGTATTCCATGCTCAGTCAAAGTGAAAGGTACTTACTTGAGTTCATTCATGAGCATATGGATGAAATAGCTGATATGTCAATTGTTACACTTAGTGAACAGGCAAATGTATCGACAGCAACGATTGTCCGATTAATGAAGAAAATTGGTTATAATGGTTATACTTCATTTAAATATCGATTGAAACAAGATAAGCAAATGGTGGATACCAATGATTTACTGGCAGATATTGATGATGATATTAAACAGGTCATTAAGAAAAATGAAGAAGAAGTATCGCGAACGATTCAGCTACAGAGCATTGGACAAATTGAAGATGTTGTTCAGAAAATGTATAAAGCAGAGCGGATTTACATTTTTAGCCGCGGTTTTTCAGAGATGATTGCAAAAGAAATGATGATTAAGCTGCAAGCATTAGATAAAATCTGCGAAACACATGAGGATCCGAATATTATTCGGGTGAAATCCCGCAAAGTTACGAGACATGATATCGCGATTTTTATATCGTTAAATGGTGAAACGGAAGAGCTGGTAGAAGCGTGTCAAAACTTAAATATTAGACAAGTAACGACAATCACCTTAACCACCAAAGTGGATTCGTCCTTAAGCCGTTTATCTGACATGACTTTATTAGGTTATAAAACAGAGCATTCCCTGTTTCCGGAATATGAAGTACGCTCTCGTCTATCACTTAATGTCATTGCGAGGATACTGCTTGACTCTTATGTGATTCGAACAAGAAAATAAGAAGTTGTTTTTAGCCACTTACTGAGGCAGGAATTGTTTCTCAGTGAGTGGCTTTTTTGTTTAGGAACTGATATCTGTTTCCCCATGGTGGATAACTTTTTTTAAAAGAGTAGCTTCGTCGTCTAGCTTAAGCGCTCGTGTTGCATCTAGTAAACTTCGCTTTCTAAGTCAGCATTGACTTGCATCTAAAGCGTGCACTCAGGTATCGGTATATCCCTAGGTTTCCTTTATCCAGATCCCGAATAAAAGGAGCCATACTTTTCTTATTCTAAAATCTGCTTATGTTTTGCGAACATAATAAGAAAAACGGCTCCTAAATTCCCGATTCGTTTAGGGCGACAGAGCAAAATTACTGCGGTAGCAATACTCGCGATTTTTAAAAGGATGTCGATCACAAAGGCGTTACAACAAAGAAATTACGAACTTCGCCTTTGATCTACTGTTTTATCCTGTCAGAAATTCTCCAGTTTGTACGTCTAACTTGAGTGCTTTTAGCTTTTGCTCTTGTATATGGGTTTACATAAACTGAAAACATTTACATAAAAATCTGTGCCATACTAAAAGTAACAAAAGAGAAAGAAGGTGAGGCTGTGATCTATACATGCACAATGAACACCGCAATCGATTTGTACGTGGCGATGGAAGCGTTAAAGCCGAATACTGTGAATCGAACATACGATGAAGATTACCAGCCAAACGGAAAAGGTGTCAATGTCTCTTTGATGCTGAAAAAAATGGGAATAGCTAATACGGCGTTAGGATTTATCGGTGGATTCTCAGGTGATTTCATTCAAGAAGAACTAGAGAAATTAGATATTACTACGGATTTTATTAAAGTCGATGGCAATACACGTATTAATGTATTTATAAATGCGGATGAGGAATACAAAATTGTCAATCGAGGACCAGTTATTCATCAACAGGCTTTAGATAAACTGTTGAAAAAAATAAACGAAATTCCTGCAGAAAGTATCTTAATCGTATCCGGGAGTCTTCCGCGTGGGGTAGATGAACGCGTTTTAGTTACCATTGCAAACATTTGTAATAAGAATGCTGTGAAACTGATCCTTGATTCTAGTTCACCTGTTGTATTAGAAACACTTCCTTATGGTCCATATTTACTAAAGCCGAATGAAGATGAACTGGCACAGCTATTTGGCGAAAACTCCCTATCGGAAGAGCAGATGATAGCATATGGCGAAGAATTGATTCAGCGGGGAGCAAGACATGTCATTATTTCCAGAGGAGAAGACGGGGCATTATATATAGATAAGCAAACCGTCATCAAATCGAGTTCCCCTAAAGGGAAAGTAGTCAACACTGCTTGTGCGGGAGATGCTTTATTAGCTGCTTTTATCGCCAAAACAATCGGTAATAAAAGTCCGGTTGAGGCACTTGCTTATGCTGTAGCTACAGGTGCTTCGACAGCATTTTCTAAGGGATTAAGTGATTTAACGGATATACCAGAGTTAATGAATCAAGTTCATATAACAAGTTTAGGGAGGTAAAAAAGCATGACAAAGAAAAAAATTGTTGCTGCTACAGGCTGTCCAACTGGTATTGCACACACATTTATGGCTGCGGAAGCTTTACAAAAAGCAGCTGAAAAATTAAATGTGGAAATCAAAGTAGAAACACATGGGCAAGTCGGTATTGAAAATGCATTGACACCACAAGATATCAAAGAAGCGGATGGTGTCATCATTGCTGCTGATAAAGATGTACAAGCAGACCGTTTTCATGGCAAGCCGGTTGTAGATGTTCCGGTTGCAAAAGGAATTCGGGAACCAGAAACACTTATTCAGCAAATAATAAATGAACAAGCTCCAGTGTACTATGCTTCCGATTATGAGGGAGCCGGTGAACAGGACGCAAATAATGTTGAAGGTGCAACTCACCATACGAATGGGAAGTGGGTCCATACGATTTACAAACATTTAATGAATGGTGTATCTCATATGCTGCCATTTGTTGTCGGTGGCGGGGTACTCATCGCTGTATCATTTTTATTTGGTATCTACTCCGCTGACCCGAAACATGAGCAATACAATGAATTCGCAGCTCTTTTGAAAGAGGTTGGGGGTTTGAGTTTTAGTCTGATGGTGCCAATTTTGGCAGCATTTATTGCCGAATCGATTGCGAAACGACCGGGTATGGTAGTTGGCTTTATTGGCGGTTTATTAGCTAGCCAAGGTGGAGCTGGGTTTTTGGGAGGTATATTAGCAGGATTTATTGCGGGTTATATTATCATCTTCTTACAAAAACTATTTAAAAATTTACCACGCTCGTTGGATGGATTAAAGTCGATATTTTTGTATCCAGTACTTGGTATTTTTCTAATCGGTTTGATTATGAAACCAATTATCATTCCGGTTACAGGGTTAAATGAAGGTTTGATGGATTTCTTAGCGTCTGTTCAATCAACGAATCCATTATTACTCGGTCTGATTGTCGGTGCTATGTGTGGATTTGATATGGGTGGTCCATTTAACAAGGCGGCCTATGTAACAGGCACTTTATTACTAGCTGAAGGTAACTTATATTTTATGGCTGGTGTTTCAGCTGCTTGTATTGCCCCACCATTGATTATTGCTTTTGCAACTGTCATGTTTCCAAAATATTTTTCTAAAGAGGAGCGAAATGCTGGAGCTGTTAATTTTATTTTAGGCTCTACCCATATTACGGAAGGTGCTATTCCATTTGCCGCTAAAAACCCAATCGTCGTTTTACCAATTATTATGCTTGGTTCGAGCATTGCGGCAATAATGACGTATCTGTTTAAAGTACAGGTACCAGCACCACATGGAGGATTTTTAGTTCTACCTGTCGTAACAGGAGCATTTCAATGGGTACTATCTATACTTGTAGGATCGTTAGTAGGAGCATTTCTCTATGGAATATATCGGAAAAACGCTGCTCAAAAGAAAAAAATCGAAGGGTGATGAAGTTATGAAACAGATGATTCAGCCAGAATTTATTAAACTTCAAGCAACAGCATCTTCACAGCAAGGAGTCTTTCAAACGATTGCTGATATCGCTGTTGCCAATGGAATTGCCAATTCTGCTGAAGCTGTTGTAGAAGGGCTAAAGGCTCGAGAAGAAGAGAGCACAACCGGCTTTCAGGAAGGGTTTGCTATTCCACATACCCAAGTGGATGAAGTGGAGAAGCCAGCAATTATTATTGTACGTACGGAAACAGGAATAGAGTGGGAGTCATTTGATGGGAAGCCGGCATTTTTCTTTCTATCCTTGCTCATTCCGAAATTGGAGGCAGGGACAACACATTTACAAGCACTATCTGCATTATCGCGAGCATTAATCAATGAAGAAATCAGACAAGCGATGCTAACAGCAACAACAGAAATCGAACTTGCTCATATTGTAAGTCAAGCTATCTCAGGAGAGGACGATTAATATGCCACTTATATCAACGACACCAATGCTAGAACAGGCAAAAAGCGAAAATTATGGAATTGTTGCTTTTAATATTCATTCTTTTGACAGCATTTATTGGGTATTGGAAGCAGCAGCGGAAATGAGATCACCAGTTATTTTACAAACAACTGTAGGTACTGTGAAAGCACTCGGGGCAGAAAATATCGTGAAAGTTGCTACAGCAGCAGCAGATTTTTATAACATCCCAACAGGTCTCCATTTGGATCACTGTACTGATTATGAAGTCATTAAGCAAGCTGTTCGTGCAGGCTACACATCTGTCATGATCGATGCTTCCAGGCAACCATTTGCGGAAAATGTGCAGCAAACGAAGCAAGTGATGGAACTGGCAGGATCTTTAGGTGTAAATGTAGAAGCAGAACTAGGCAAAGTTGGTGGGGTAGAAGAAGATATTGTCGTTTCTGAAAAAGATGCCCAAAAAGCGGTACCAGAGGAGTGTAAGAAGTTTGTTTCCTTAACTGGTGTACCAACGCTTGCCCCAGCAATAGGTACAGCACACGGGATATATAAAGGTGAACCTGAGATTGACTTTGCACGAATTGAACAAATTAGTAAAATCGTAGACATTCCGCTCGTATTACATGGAGGTTCGGCTGTACCAGAAGATGATGTACGTAAATGTGTAGCACTAGGTATGGCAAAGGTTAATGTTTCGACAGAACTAAAAAATGCCTACTCTATTGCCATTCGGGAGCATTTTGTAGACAATCCTGATAGCCTGGATCCACGAGCTTATTTACAAAAAGCGAAGGAAGCAGCAAAATCAATGGTAATATCCAAAATTAAAATGGTTGGCAGTGAAGGTAAGGTGGAGGATGCGGTTATTAAATAATGGGGATATAGCTCACGTTATTAACCAATTTTATTTTCATTCACTATCACGATCAATTTGTGTATAAATAAATACCTTTACGCTGCACCTTATACGAAGCACATTATGAAAAGGTCTTTCTCGAGCATTGAGGAAGACCTTTTGATACAATAATAGAGTAGATAATGTGAAGAGGCTAACATTAATACGATTGCTAAGTAAATGAGGAGGGGACGCATTGAATCTAATTGCGATTGACTTAGATGGAACATTACTAGCAGATGATGGGACGATAAGTATGGAGAATGTTCGTTCTATTCGCGAGGTACAGGATAAAGGACATGTTGTATCCATTGCTACCGGAAGATCTTTGCAGGATACGAAGGAAATTCTTCGTCGCTCTAATCTTGATTGCCCCATAATTGTCGGCAATGGTGCAAGATCATTTCATCATGGAATAGATTTACATCAGCTATATTTAAAAACCGATGTAGCGAAAGAATTAATATCATTTTTACGAGAATTGGAAGTATACTTTGAGATGTATACAAATGATGGTATATTACTAGAAAAGCACATGGAAACAATTTTACGAAAAGAGTTACCTAATGTCAGTAAAGATATCCCCGTGAGTCTTGATCAACTGATTGCAATTCAGCGTGGACAACATGGCTTACAAATAGTTGATGACTATGAAACGGTCTGTTCATCGTATGAGGGAGTGTATAAAGTATTTGTACTATCTCTGCTTAGCAAAAAGCGGGATCAATTAAAGAATTGGATTGACTCAAGGAAGGATATATCCATCACTTCTTCAGGGAGAGAAAAACTTGAAATTGCTCATCATCGAGCAAGTAAAGGATATGCACTTGAACTACTGGCAAAACATTTTAATATCCCAATGAAAAATACAGTTGCAATTGGGGATAATTTTAATGATCTATCTATGTTCAGAGTAGCTGGAATAAGCATTAGTATGGGAAATGCCGAGGATGAAGTAAAGCAAGAAACGACATACACAACTAAAAATTATGATCAACATGGAGTCGCTTATGCATTGAGAACCTATGTCCTTGATGATACAGTGGTGAAGAAATGATGAAGACATGTGTCAATCATTAGTGGATCTATGCAATCACAAAGCACTATGTAAGATAACGTAGTGCTTTTGTTGTCGATATCTACTTTTACTAGTTTGAAAGTAGCTTCGTTAGCCAAACCCAGTGATAATTCGGCTCTTTCCGTCATTTTATTTTTTATTGGTGAACGTATAAATGTTAGCGAAATAACCATATTTAGTTTTACTCGTATCAAGTACTTCTATGTTAAGAGTAAAGATAATACGTCAAGTCTAAGAGGGAAATAACAGTACCTAACCTGATCCGTTGGAACAAGAAAAAGAAAGATTTCTTGGTAGTTCTGTGCGGTGTTGATGTAACTTCCGATGCTGCTCCGGCAGAAAAAATGTTTTTCATTTTCGGAGATAACAAGTAAAACGATAGAGTGCACGCAAAAAAATGTCTTTCTTTTTCAAGGAGCAGTTAGATAATTTAGTGTTTGTTTTACTTCTATCAGTAGGAGATAAAGGAAAAGCGTTATAGAATGAAGCTTCCCTTTACTTATGTATAATAAATACACTAAATAGAACACCTATATTTACTCCGATTAAGATGGCGATGGCAAATAAACCAATCCCTATCTCCGCCCACTTTCCATCAGCAAAGATACTAAGAATAAATAGGGTGAAGCTAAGCAGGCTAACAACTGTAGTAATCAGATAAACAATGGTTCGATGGAGATAACGTGCTAGTACAATGATTGTAATTGCTGCGAAAAAACCGGCAAGAATAAAGGGGCTCCATCCGTTAATAAGATATTTATACATCATAAAACCTCCAATAATAAATAAAAATCCCTACGAAGTGTTTCTAGAAAGACGGTTACATGTAAATTTTAAATAGGAATGGGTGGACTAATAATGGTACGAATTTTTTATAAAATATCAATATTATAGATCACGAATGAAGTCCTTTGTATGTATATTCTTGTACCTTTAAAAACAGCACTATTTTGGTCTAATCTGCCGCCAACTTTTGATTCGTTATAGTCTATGCCATTGCTCTAACTGAAGTAATTGCTTACTTGTACTTAAGTAACAAAGAATTATTTCTAAGCTAGAATATTTCCTCATGTACAAGTAAAAACAAGCGCCTTTTTGATAAAAAGGACACTTGCTTGTATCGCTTACATTCAACAACGCTACCTTTTTAACGATTTTCTCTAACTATATAGGCATCTGGCACACCTGCGCGTTTTACTTTGGCCAAATGTGCTTCAGCATTCGTTTTATCTGTAAATGCACCTGCCTGAACTCGATACCACTTTTCTCCAGATATCGTAATTAATGCAACAAAGGAATCAATCCCTTTTGTTTTTAGCATCTGAACACGTTGCTCCGCATGATCTTTTGCTTTAAATGAACCAGCGACAATTCGAAAAACGGTTCCGGAGCCTGCCTTTTTTTTCAGATTGAACGCTTTTTCCAACCCATTAATGTGGCCGCGAGCAACTGTTTCTCTCCATGAAGCAGTGCGCATCAATGCAGCATCATTAGGATTATCAATAAAGCCGTTTTCCGTTAACAGAGCTGCCATAGCCGACTCTCGCAATACGTGAAAATTTGCTTTTTTCTGTCCCCGATTCTGCAAATTATTTACTTTCGTAATCTCAGCGTGAAGCAGGTCTTGATAACGCCCTGTTTCAGAACTATCGGAGAGCGAAGAATGAATATAGTCCTCATACCCCCTAGCAGAACCATTAAAAGCATTACAATGAATCGAAAGAAAATAATCTGCACCCCAGCTATTTGCATCATTAGTACGCTGAGCGAGGCTAACGGTAGTGTCTGTCGTTCTGCTCATCCTTACTTGAACATTGCTATACTCATTCGTCAAGATATTTTTTATTCTTGTAGCGATATCTAATGTTATATTCTTTTCATATAGTCCATTACCAGATGCGCCGTTGTCAGATCCGCCATGACCAGGGTCTAAATATAGCTTCATGATCATTCCTCCATTCTTTTATTTTTCCTTCCCTACCAAAATATGCTGTCGAATTTAATCGAATTGGATAGTCATCATATTTTAGCTGCAAATCCATACCTGTCACCTTGTTTATTAATGGATAGATTAGCGAGTTACATGTAGATCAACTAAAGTTAGCCTAACTACTTAAATTGGCAAGGAGGTTTCATGAAAAAAGGGGAAAAGGCTTGATAAAAAAATGATAGGAGAGTCCGCTCCGAAGTTGAACCAGAACATCGAAAAGTCGCGTTTAAAGCTACAAAGCCTGAAAACGAAGCATGCAAAAGGAGCTGCCCAATACATCAACTGATTGGACAGCTCCTTACCTTACCTGTTAGGAAATAAAAGTTGAATTATAGTAAATTCTATACATCTTTGTCAACTTTTTTTGTAGGCACTTTTTTTTCTTTTTGTCCGACTAATACTTTCTTCGCTTTTACTCTATTTTTCTTATTACTCAACACATAAACAGTATCGTCCTCTAAAAGAGCTGTATCACCGGTTGGTGTGATAATTTGTTTGTCGCGAATGATCCCAATAACTAATGTATCGTCGGGAAATTCAATATCATTTAATGTTTGGTTAGTAGCAGGCGACTGAGAAGAGATGCGTACTTCCATAATTTCTGCTTCTGTGTTGCCTAAGTGAATTAACTCCAGTGATGGCTGACCAGGCTCCCTTTTTTCTCCGGTTAAATCGAGCTTAGAGGCCAGCCAAGATAATGTACTTCCTTGTACAAGTGCGGATATAAGCACAACGAAGAAGACAGCATTAAAAATAAGATCACTATTTTCAACATCAGCAACAATCGGGTAAGTTGCTAGGACGATTGGTACAGCGCCTTTTAGTCCTGCCCAAGAAATAAACAGCTTTTCCTTTAGGCTATATTTCATAAATAACATCGTAATAAATACAGCGACAGGTCTTGCGATAAACATTAAGATAAGTGTTAATAATATGCCTTGCCAGAAAACAGATGGCAATTGATTGGGAAAGACAAACAGTCCAAGTAAAATAAACATAAGAATTTGCATCATCCAAGCAAATCCTTCGTTAAAGCGCATAATCGAGAAGCGATACATTAAATCGCTATTGCCGACAAACACTGCCATCACATAAACAGCAAGTAAGCCACTACCACCGAGGAAGTCAGCAATAAAATATGTAGCTGTTGCCATACCAACTGCAAGAGCGGGATATAGTCCCGATGTATCTAAATCAATATTATTAATGAAAAGAACGGTAACTTTTCCAAGCACTATTCCAAGAATTAGACCTAAGCTCATTTGTAGAAAAAAGCTGCCGACTGTTGTCCAGATGGAAGCATCGGGAATTTGAATTAACTCGATAAAAGCTACAGTGAGGAAGACAGCCATCGGATCATTCGAGCCTGATTCTGCTTCCAATGTTGATTTTAGTTTTGCTTTTATATTTTTACCGCCCAGAACCGAAAATACAGCAGCGGCATCAGTTGAACCTACAATTGCTCCAAATAACATACCTTCTAATAAGGTAAGATCTAATATGTACATTGCAGCAATTCCAGTTAAGATGGTCGTAAGTAAAACACCGATTGTTGCGAGTAATCCGGCCGCGCCAAGAATTGGACGAACAAGCTCCCATTTTGTTTGAGTGCCGCCTTCAAATAGGATAATAATTAATGCCATAATTCCAATTAGCTGCATCAAGTGAACATTTTCAAAGTAGATGAATCCATTTAAGCCCATACCGATTAAGAGGAATAAAACAAGGGCAGGTAATCCGAGTCTTGAGGAAAATTTTGCGGCAACTACTCCGACAATAAGCATGGCAGATACAAGAAAAATAAGCATTTGCAACGATAAGTCCATGTTGAACAACCCTTCCAGAAAATAATCTTCTTTTATTATACCGATAAATTTTATGTTTTGAAAAAAATTGAAACTTTGTATTGTATGTAAGCGTGTAAAATTGTATAAGCGATGAGAGCAGACCAATATAACGCTTTAATGTTCCATTTATTTCGATATGCAGAATGAAACATTGCTTGAATCAAGATTACATGAAGAAAAGGAATAATGCACCTACCACATAGCAGCAACAAAAAAACAGGCTTCATTGACAGCTTACTTTTATTTTGTTTTTTCCGCCATGAGAGAAAACTAAACTTTCTTGGAAGAGTTTTTACTAACAAATGTATGTTTATTGGAATAAGTTAAGCCATTAAACGAATACTAAACATAAAAAAATATAGCTAGCTATTTCATTTTTGCAAGGAGGTAACGTGATGACAGATAAGCAGCGACAATTCAAAGAAACGAGGAACCATGGAGAGCATCGAAATGGACGTAAAAGTCCATATAAAAATAGTAATTCACACGGGCAAGATATACCAAATGAATATGTAAGTGATCGGAAAAAATAACATGATGGGCATAAGCTAAATAGCACAAACCGAACAATTATAAAAGAATTGTTCGGTTTGTTTGTGTTTAGAAAAACTTGGCTTGTCACCAAGTCTTTAGCGAAAGCCGTAGTTTTTCTTATACGATAAAGTGAAACTTCATTTCTTGGAATGCTTTTCCCAAGAAATGTTAGTACCACAAGGGTATGACCTAAAGGCCCTTGAACCAATCGGGCATTTAGGTGCCGTTTTCTCTCACTTTGACCCTTTGCACGAACTCAGGACTTGAAGTGGGAAACTTACGGCACCTTACATGCGGGATAAACCATAAAAATTTTATTCTTTCTTAATATAGTGTAAAAAATTCCCATCCTCGCTACGTCAACATATTTCGCTTTCCGCGGGCACGGCTTCAGCTTTCTCGGAAAGCAAAGATCGCTTTCCTGCGGGATCTTCAGCTCGAGCTATTCCCGAGAGGAGCCTACATATGTTGACTACGCTAAAAACTTGCGTATACATTAGAAAAGCTTGGCTTATCGCCAAGTCCTTAGCGAAAGCCGTAGTTTTTCTTATACTATAAACCCTAAAATTTTATACTTTCCTATAGTACAAGGGCGATTTTTTGTTCGTTTTTTACCCAGCTGTTTTCGTTATGTCCCAGCCCCTTTATCAATGTCTAGACTTAAGTAACTTAGGTTTTTATACGTTAAAAAGTAGATTCGAAAGGGAATTAGAGAGTGGTCTGTACTAAATGCCTTTCGAGTTTTCTTTATAGTTAAAGTAACAAAAAAGTATAAGTTAAAAATTTTTTATAAAAAACCTTAAACATTCTATGAATCTACCGATATAAAGATTGAGTCAGCGAAAGGAGAATAGCTAACTATTTGAACCGATTAAAAAAAGTTTATCAACTGCGAGTGCTATTCCCATAACTGATTAGCATTAATATTGGTAATAACTCCTTAATAGGAGATTATTATAAATAAAACTAGCAATTCACAAGGATAGGGCTTGCTAGTAAAAAACAATCACATGGAGGTAGGAAAAACATGATTATTAATCACAACATTGCGGCGCTAAATACGCACCGTCAACTAGCAGCAAACAACACTGCTGTACAAAGCTCTTTAGAAAAACTTTCTTCAGGTCTTCGCATCAACAAAGCTGGAGACGATGCAGCTGGCCTAGCTATTTCTGAAAAAATGCGTGGTCAAATTCGTGGTCTAGAAATGGCTCAAAAAAATGCACAAGACGGTATTTCTTTAGTTCAAACTGCTGAAGGAGCTCTAACAGAAACACATGCGATTTTACAACGTATGAATGAGTTAGCAGTACAATCAGCAAACGATACAAACATGGATGACGTTGACCGTGAAGCAATGCAAGAAGAAATCAACGCATTAATGGAAGAAATCGATGAAATTGCAAATAGCAGAACTGAATTTAACACGCAAAAATTACTTGATGGATCATTTAAAGATAAAGTATTCCATATTGGTGCAAATAAAGGTCAAAGCATCACTGTTTCTATCGATGCAATGGATACGAAGTCAATTGGACTAAATACTGAAAAAACAGCGACAGCTGATAATCTAGATAAAGCTGGATTAGAAGCACTAGGATTTACTGGTGTTGATGCTGCTGCAACAGCAGATGTACTAAAAGATGAAAACGACCAAGTAATCGGATTGGAAGTAGCTGGTAAATTCTATAAACAATCTGATGTACAACTAAATGCAACAGGCGATGCTTTAGAATTAAAAGCAGGCGTTGATGCAGATGCGGCAGCTCTTAAAGCTACTGACGGAACGGATCTTGCAGATGGTGGGAAGTTTGGCGGAACTATCTCCATTGCAACTCAAGAAGATGCAGATGCAGCTATTAAAACGATTCAAGATGCAACAAATGTTGTATCTACACAGCGTGCTAAGCTTGGTGCAATCCAAAACCGCTTAGAGCACACAATTAACAACCTAGGAGCTTCTGCAGAGAACTTAACTGCTGCTGAATCTCGTATCCGTGACGTAGATATGGCTAAAGAAATGATGGCATTCACAAAGAACAACATTCTTACTCAAGCAGCTCAATCTATGCTTGCGCAAGCTAATCAAACGCCACAAGGTGTACTTCAATTACTTCGTTAATTTTAAAGAATTTATTGGGAGTTCTAGTTATGTCTAGAGCTCCTTTTTAATTGTCTAAGAAACGATATCTGTTTGTACATGATGGATAACTTTTTTTGAAAAGTAGCATTGGAGACATCCGACGAAGGAAAAAATCTAGATATTCCCTCTACAAATTTATCAACATTTACATTTATTTTACATTTACTTAATATTCAATTGATATACTAAGGTAAAGTAGGTAAAAAGTAGGGGGTATTTCGTTTGAATAAAAAAAGACAACCATGGAGAAACAACATGGTTTCGTTTACGAAAAATATCCAGGCAAAGTTCAGCTTGCAAAGCCGGTTACTCATTTTATTTATCGGATTATTACTTGTTTCCGTTATTGCCGTTGGTATTAGTTCCTATACGCAGGCTAAGCAGATGACGACAACGACGATAGAGAATCGTTTAGAACGGGAAACGGAATTGATGGGATACATAGCAGATAATTTAAATTTTTTATACGTAAGTGATGAAGATTACTTTAAACAACAACTAGAAGCAAATGTGCGTACACAAAAAAATAAGTTAGCTGATGAAGGAATCCGTTCCGAATATTTTTACATAGAAGCTGGTAAAGCGATCCCATTTAAAGAAAGTGAGGGTAACCTTCCAAGTGTTTCCAAATCCATTCTTAATGAAATAGGGGACAAGGAGAACGGGTTAATACGTAAGAAGATAGACGGTGAATCTTACACGTTTGCATTTCAGAAAATGGATGAAATAAACGGAATTTATGTATTAGTCGTACCAACTTCCTCCTACATGGGGCCAGTTCAAGAAATGGCAGTTGATATGAGCACGATTATTATTATAGGTGTTATTATAACCGGTATAATAGTTGCTTTGTTTGTACGAAGCTTAACCAATCCATTAACTGCCTTACGGGAAACGATGAGAGAAGTTAGAGATGGTCAAATTAAAGCACCTGTACCCTTACAGACGACATTGCCAGATCTTATTTCGCTACATAAGAGCTATGAAACGATGATTACGTATATGCGAACCATGCTTCGAGACATTAAGGAGACAACGGTTCAGTTAAAGGAAACGGGAGCAGACTTGCAAGCATCAGCAACAGCTAGTCTTGATTCTGGTGAGCAGCTGAAAGAAGCAATTCTTATCGTTAAAAATGGTGCAGAAGAAACAGCAGCAAGTTCTGAAGAAAGTGTGAATCAATTTCGTGAAGTAAAGGAAAATCTCGAACAGACGATGGAGCATATGGATCGCTCTTATCGAAGTTCAGAGGTGATGAATCATTCTGCGAAAGTGGGCGAACAGCAAATGGAAAAACTTATGAATACTATTACATCATTTGAGTCTGATTTTACGCATCTAACAAATACAGTTTACCAGGTACGAGAAAATTCCAGAGTGATTACGAAACTTGTTGATATGATTCAAGGCATTGCGGAGCAGACAAAGTTGTTAGCCTTAAATGCAGGAATTGAGGCAGCCCGAGCCGGTGAAGCTGGGAGAGGATTTACGGTTGTTGCTCAAGAAGTACGTAAACTGGCAGAAAAGTCCTCCGAAGCAGCAGTTGAAATTACGGGTTCAATTGCGCAAATGGATGCAAATACGGTATCTGCTGTTGATGAATTTGAACAAATGCTAGCGAAAACAAAAAAAACGTTAACCATGTCAGAAGTTGCGAAAACATCATTTGACGAATTATTGCAGGAAATAACGCAAGTTACTAGCCATTTGCAGGGGATGCAACATCAGTTGCAGGCAGTTGAAGCGATGTTACCCGGACTAGAGGAGCGAGCGGCAGGGTATGAATCTGTTTCTCAAGAGAATTTAGCAAGTGCTGAACAAATGCTTACGACCAGTGATGAACAGGTAGTACAATTAAGGGCGAATCAGCAGATTGGAAAACAGCTAACGGATATATCTGCTGCTTTAGCTCAACATACGGAGCAATTTCAAATTTCTTAGGAAGAATTGAACCCATGACAGAAAAGCATTCATTTAGAATACATAAGAGTGAGGATACTACGATTAGAGCTAGAAGAGCGGTCTCACCCGCAAAGCAGAACGCTGTAAAGTCGGAAAAGAATGCTGCTACGGACGAAGAACAAGATAAATAAAGTCAACAAAGTAAGAACAGCTAGCTGAGAGCCGGAGTAGTCTAACCATAGCAAATGCATAAAGAATTTGCTGTTCATATTACAGTTTGATCTAGCTTTCTTCTTGTGCGCGTATAGTTTTAAACTTTATAGACGAATAAAAAATCCTGTTCGTTAACGGTCAGGATTTTTTGCTCGTCTACAAACTTGCGTCCGATATCATTTAAATGTGGACACAGAAATAACCGAAAATGATAGATAAACGCAATTAGGCAATCACCCGCATAAAGCTTAGTGATAGCCTAGTTTATATATAGGGGAGCAATTTTACAAAATACCTTTAAACTTCATTACATCGTAAACAATGAATCATTTTTATCCCGCATCTAAGGTGCCGTAAGACTCCCACTTCAAGAGCCTTGAGTGGATACAAAAGGGTCTAAGTGGGAGAAAACGGCACCTAAATGCCCGATTCGTTCAAGCTAACATTCAGTAGGAGATGGAAGAAAACTCCTACTGAATGAAGTTTCACTTTATCCAAAGCGGCCGGAAATATAATCTTCTGTACGGCTATCTGCCGGGTTGGTAAAGATAGTATCTGTTTTGTCAAATTCTATGACTTCTCCATTTAGGAAAAACGCAGTACGATCAGAAATACGTGCCGCTTGCTGCATATTATGCGTAACGATAATAATTGAATAATCCTTTTTCAATTCTTGAATAAGCTCTTCAATACGTAAGGTAGACTTCGGATCGAGGGCGGAGGTAGGCTCATCCATTAAAATAACATCTGGCTCGATCGCTAAGCAGCGGGCAATACAAATTCGTTGCTGTTGTCCACCGGAAAGGCCGTAAGCATTTTCTTTCAATCGGTCTTTTACTTCATCCCAAATCGAAGCACCACGTAAACTTTTTTCCACGATCTCATCGAGAATCTTTTTGTTGCGAATGCCATGGATTTTTGGGCCATAGGCGATATTTTCATAGATGGATTTTGGAAATGGATTTGGTTTTTGGAACACCATACCAACGCGCGTGCGTAAATCTTCTACTTTAAATGATTTATCTAAAATACTTTTGTCATTATACATGATTTCTCCAGTAGTTTTAACACCGGGTACGAGCTCAACCATACGATTTAGTGTTTTTAAATAAGTTGATTTACCACAACCGGATGGCCCGATAATAGCTGTAACTTCTTTTTCACAAATCGATAGGTTAATATCTTTTAACGCATGCGTATCGCCATACCATAAATTTAAGTCTTTTGAATCAAAAACGATTCTTTTATCTGATTTTGCTTTTATTGTTGCAGCAGTTTCTGTAATCGTAACCTGTGCATTCGTTGTAACCTTTGGTTTTGTTAATGTGGCCATTTGCTTCACTCCTCTTAATATCGCTTTTGGAACTTATTGCGAATAAAAATTGCCGTTGCGTTCAAAATGAATAGTAATACAAGCAGGACAATGATTGTTGCGGCAGCTAAGTTGGCATATTCTGCAACTAAGGAAGAGTCAATTGTCCAATAGTAGACTTGCATTGGGAGCACGGTGAATTTGTCAAATAGTCCAGTTGGAAAAGGAATAAGCAATGCTGGAATTCCAAGCACAACCAGTGGTGCTGTTTCCCCAATCGCTCTGGACAAAGAAAGGATCGCTCCTGTTAAAATACCAGGAAGTGCTGCCGGTAAAACGATGTTTTTTACGGTTTGCCATTTTGTTGCTCCCATTCCATAGGAAGCTTCACTAAGATGTTGTGGTACTGCACGAATAGCTTCTTGTGACGCTACGATGATAATTGGCAGTACAAGTAAAGACATGGTTAGACCACCAGCCAATACAACATTGCTAAATTCAAGCGCACGAACAAATAATGTCATCCCAAGAATCCCATAAACAATGGAAGGGACACCGGCTAAATTGGCGATGTTCGTTTGTACAAATGAATGGAATCTTCCTTTTTTGGCGTACAACTCTAAATAAATAGCTGTACCAACTCCTAAAATTAGAGTTACGGGAATAACAACGACCATGAGCCAGAATGTCCCTAAGATAGCTCCCATAATTCCTGCTTGTTCAGGAGAAGTAGATAAACGATTGGTTAAGAAATCCATATTAATCCAGCTGGCACCTTGCATGATGACACGGATAATTAAAATGGCAAGTACGACTAAGCCAAAAAGGGTAGATAGAAAGAAGATCGTTTTTAAGATATTATTTTTTAAAATTCGTCTGTTCATTTTTTGTTGAACTTGCTCTCTATTTACATGTTTCATAATTAATATTCCTCCCTAAACTTACGAGAGACATATCTTGCCAATAGATTCATAATTAACGTAAACACAAACAATGTCATAGCCACCGCATATAAACTATAGTAAATGGTTGAGCCTGCAGGTGCTTCCCCGCCGGATACTTCAACAATGTAAGCCGTCATTGTTTGCATGGATTGTGTAATATCAAATGTAAAGTTCTTAGAGCTTCCACTTGCGATCGTTACAATCATTGTTTCACCAATCGCACGAGAAATACCAAGTACAAAGGATGAAATAATTCCAGATAGCGCTGCTGGAATTACAACTCGAAAAGTAACCTCTAGTTTCGTAGCTCCTAATGCAAGTGCACCTTCACGCATCGCATTGGGAACGGAAGTCATTGCATCTTCAGAAAGGGATGCAATCATTGGAATAATCATAACCCCCATTACTAATCCAGGACTTAAAATATTCGTTGCTTCCACATTTGGGAAAAACTCACGAATAAGTGGTGTTACAAATGTAAATGCAAAGAAACCATAAACAATTGTAGGGATTCCCGCAAGTACTTCGAGCATTGGCTTTAGCATTCTTCTTACCCGATCAGATGCATATTCACTTAAGAAAATTGCTGTCATAATTCCAATCGGACCGGCAACGAGCATAGCGATAACCGAAGAAATAATAGTACCGTTAATAAGTGGAAGTACACCGAATTCAGGATTTTGACTTAATGGTTTTAGCACGGTTCCAGTAAAGAATTCTAAGATGGGAACGCGCTTAAAGAATTCTACCGTATCCGTTAATAACGTATATACAATACCAATTGTTGTTAAAATAGAAACAGCAGCAATCAAGAAAAGGAGCACTGGCATTATCTTTTCCATTGCTCTATTTATATTTGGACCGTTTTTTTTCTCTGCAATCATGTGTTTAATACTAACTTTATCGTGATTGTCTATCTTGCTGTTCAGTGCCATCAAGGGGCCTCCTTTCTTGAACGAAAAAACTCACAAGAAGATGAGAGCGTATCAGCCCTCATCTTCTTAAGTTATATGGTAAATGTTAACAATGAATAGAGGATGTACAAAATGGTAGTTTATTAAACTTGTACTTAACTAAGAAGAGTTAGATCATGTATGCAGCTGCCTTCCTCTATTTGAAAGAAGCACTTTTTCTAGAAAATAAGAGTGAAACCATTAGTAGATTTTCCTACTAATGGTTGAGGTCACTATATTATTTTTTTAGAGCTTCCAAATCGCTTATTAGGGTTTTTGCTTCTTCTTCTGGAATTGGTGCAAAGCCAGTTTCACCAGCGAATTTATTCACGTTATTCATAATAAATAGTGCATAATCAAGTACTTGAGGCTTCTCTTTTGCATGATCTACATTTAAGTAAGTGAATACTGGACGAGTGTAGCCAGCGTAGTCGCCATCTTCAGCAATGGTGTCAAGAGATGGTTCAACTGGACCTTTACCAAAGTCAATTTTTACAGCTTTCACTTTATCTTTGTTATTGTCATAGTAACCAAAACCAAAGAAGCCAATTGCGTTTTTATCTTCAGCAACAAGAGTTACAAGTGTTGAATAATCTTGTTGTAGGTTAATTCCACTTACTAGATCTTGTTCTTCTAAAATATTTTCATAGAAAAATTCGTATGTCCCATGGTTTTCGTTTGGACCATAAGTTTGAATTTTTTCATCTGGCCATTCTGGATTTACATCAGACCATTTTGTTGATTTACCAAGGAAAATATCTTTTACTTGGTCTTGAGTTAATTCAGTAGCCCAATCATTGTCCGGGTGAGTTACAATTGTAAGTCCATCTAAAGCAACTTTTAATTCTTTTATTTCCATTCCAAGCTCTTCAGCTTTTGCTTTCTCTTCATCTTTAATCACACGAGAAGCATCATTAAAATCAGTTCCATCTTCTGCTAAGAATTTTTTAAATCCTGCACTAGTTCCAGCTCGGCTAACTTCTACAGAGACATCAGGTTTTTCTGTCATATACTCTTCAGCTAATTTAGCCATTAGAGGATAAACCGTACCAGATCCGTCGATAACGACGCTACCTTCTACTTTTTCCGAACCGCCTTCTGCGCCAGTATTTTCAGATGTTTCGTTTTCTTTCTCTTTGTTGTCCCCTTCTTTTGAATCTGAGCCACAAGCTGCAACTACTACTGCAAGTGCAGCGATAAGAAGGAACATAAGATACTTCTTGAACTTCATTAAAATTGCCTCCCCTATTTTGAGTAGATATAAAATTGAGGTTTATGCCTCTCACTAGCTAGTATAGTAGGCAAATATTAAATAAGTATGATGTGAATGTAAAGGTTTTGTAAATTATTAAGAAATTCTCTCACATTTTGCTAGTAAATTTAATAGTTGGCTTGAAGAAAACGAGGGAGTTTTTTATTTAGGGAAACGTGATGGGACGAGGGGAGTGCGTTTGCCATGTAACAAAATGAGTTGATACAATAGATGAGGAGATAGATATGATTGTAACATGTTAAGCGAATGTAAAAATGCTAAAAGTGTGTATGCAAAAGGAGCTTGATAGAGTATGCAAACTTATGAAGTTATATATAAGAAGTTGCTATATTATTATGGTCCACAAGGTTGGTGGCCAGCAGAAAGCATATTTGAGATAATGGTAGGCGCTATTCTTGTCCAACGTACAAACTGGAATAATGTCGTTAAAGCAATTCAAAATCTCTCCCCTGTTTTGACCCCGGAGAAGCTAGCTTCGATGCCGACAGAGAAAGTAGCAATTGCAATTCGGTCAAGTGGATTTTATAATCAGAAGGCTAAGCGTCTGAAAGCCTTTCTTCATTGGTATAAAAACTATGATTATCATCATCAAAAATTACAATATAAGGAAACAGAACACCTAAGAGCAGAGTTGTTGGGCATTTACGGAATTGGGGAGGAGACAGCCAACGTCATGCTGCTTTATGCGTTTAATCGTCCTGTCTTTGTTGCAGATGCGTATGCGAAGCGAATTTTTAAACGATTTGGTTTGGATATGCCAACGAGTGACCAATCTTTTCGTCTCGAGGTTGAATCAAATTTCCCTACTAATCTCCAAGCATATCAAGAATTCCATGCTCTCATTGTGGAGCATGCAAAGGTATATTGCAAAGTAAAACCACTGTGCAGGAACTGCCCTTTATTTAATAATTGCAAGCGAGTAGGTGTTTAACAAGTGGAACTGATTTTGTCCCACATGTAAGGTGCCGTAAGACTCCCACTTCAAGAGCCTTAAGTTGATACAAAAGGTCTAAGTGGGAGAAACCGGCACCTAAATGCCCGATTGGTTCAACTAACATTCAGTAGGAGTTGGAAGAAAACTCCTACTGAATGAAGGTTCATTTTATTAAGGATTTGCTTTCCTCTGCTATATGTTAAAGAATACATGAAGCAGTAGAGTCAGCTACCGAGAAACTAGCTGCGAATGTACATAGCAACCTATTGTATGGCTATTCAACTGTGTAGAATTGTACATGTATGCAGTTTATTTGCTTCCCGCTTATTTGTTTGTCATAATCAAAAAACAAGGATTTTTTTACAGTTGCCTCCATAAATAGATGCAACCTTTTTTATACTATAGAAAGCATTCCTGTAATAAAGCAAAATGAGGATTGAATAAAAAAAGCCCCCTTGGTATGATACGAGGTGTCCTGATCACTGTAGTATGGTGTAAAAAGGACCCTTAAATTAGAACCAAGGAGGACTATTATGCATTATAAACAAAATGAAAAGATTTTACAACTTACCGAGCAAATTTTAATTGTTGGGGTTGATATTGCCAAAGAGAAGCACGTTGCCCGCGCTCAAGACTACCGAGGAATACAATACGGAAAAGCTTTGTATTTTGAAAATAGTTTTGAGGGGTTTGAAAGATTGGAGTGTTGGTTAAAAGAGTTAGCTACACAAAAGAATAAAAGTGATTGGATAATCGGTATGGAACCAACAGGTCACTATTGGCTTCCTTTAGCTTATTGGCTAATGGAAAAAGAGCTTAAAGTCGTAGTGGTAAATCCAGCGCATGTAAAAAAAACAAAGGAGCTAGATGATAATTCCCCAACGAAGAACGATGTAAAAGATGCCAGAGTGATTTCACGTTTAATTCAAGATGGTCGTTATTCTGAACCGCACTTACCAGCAGGAATCTATGCCGATCTTCGAGAAGGCATGAATATGTACGAGCAGTTAATGAAAGATCTTCAAGCTGTCCAAGGCCGTGTTCATCAATGGATAGATAGGTATTATCCGGAGTATCTGAAGGTCTTTGCGAATTGGGAAGGGAAAGCATCTATTCAAATATTAAAGATGGGGTTATTCCCTGAAGAAATTGCAGAGATGGATGAACATCAAATTTTGATAGAAATCCGTAAAGAAGTTAAAAGAGGAATTGGGTTAAAAAAGGTTCGACATCTAAAAGAGGTATCAAGTCAATCCGTAGGCATCAAAGAAGCAAGAAACATGGCAAGGGTGAAAATCGAGACATTAATGGATCAATACGCCCTCCTTCATGAAAAGATAAATCAAGTGTTGGAAATGGTAAAAGAACTTATTACACCAATTGCTGGGGTTAAAGAGATGACGGATATAAATGGAATAGGTGAAATCACAATCGCTTCATTCTTAGCACAAACTGGTGAACTAAATAAGTATACGCATCCAGAACAGCTCATTAAGTTAGCAGGGCTAAACTTAAAGTTAGCTACGTCGGGTAAATGGAAAGGCAAAACAGTTATTACCAAGAGGGGGCGTCCTAAATTAAGAGCCCTATTGTTTAAAGTCATTTTGCCTTTAGTCCATCATAACCCTGCATTTAAAGCGTTACATGAATATTTTACAACAAGAAAAGAAAATCCGTTAAAGAAAAAGCAATCCTTGATCGCACTATGTTGTAAGTTGATTCGAATTTTGTTTGCAGTAGGCACGAAGCAAATAGCATTTAGTCCAGAAAAGATGTTACGTGACATTCCGCATTTTCGAATACAGGATGTAGTCTAGAGACATAACGTTTCCCATGTATTAATGAGAATGTAAAACGTTTATTTTTAGAGGAATTATCCATAACAATGGAAGCACGGAGCAGCCGGCAAATTTTTATACAATCGGGCATGACCCTGTAAGAAAGCATCGCCGGCCCCACTTCATGGATAGACCGAACGAAGGAATGTATGCGCAGGTGACGCTGTGAGATGTGGGAGGTTTTGTCGCCATGAGTATTGTGGGAATAAAAGGTGCGAATATAGTATCAATCATTTCCATTTTTTTGAAAAAGAAAAAGGATGGCTTATTAAGTGCACCCTTTTCCATTAAAATCTCTCTAAGTCAGTTGGATATCCAGTATAATGTTATGAATAACTCAAAATAAATTATGAAATTCTAAGAAAAGCGAATAAAACTAGAGAAAACGTTAGTATATAGAGGGAGTTAAAAATCTATCCAAAAATAACACGAAGCACAGAAAATTGTGTAAAAAGATTCAATCTTTGGTGAAAAATATGATAAAATAGGAAAGATATTTTTATTATATACAACAAGAGATGACATCTAGAATGACGGAGGATTTTATGAAGAAAATTTTACAAATAGCTAGTGCATTTATTGGAATTATTGTCGGGGCGGGATTTGCTTCTGGTCAAGAAATTTTGCAATACTTTACAAGCTTTGGTTATAAAGGAACGATCGGCGCTATCATTGCTACAATTTTATTCGCTTATTTAGGGATGATACTGACAAGACTGGGAAGCCGAGCCCAAACGACCTCTCATAGAGAAGTGATTTACTTTATTAGCGGGCGAAAAATTGGTGTAATTGTTGATTATATTATCGTCTTTACTCTATTTGGTGTTGGTGTCGTCATGATTGCTGGTGCTGGTTCCATTCTCAACCAGCAATTTTCGCTTCCTTCATTTGTCGGAATTACGTTAATGACTATTATTGTTATGCTGACTGTTATGCTTGATGTCCATCGGGTTGTTTCCATCATTGCAAGCATTGCACCTTTTTTAATTCTTACTGTAATGGTTATTTCCATGTATAGTTTATTTACGGTTGACACCCCATTACGCGAAATGGAATTTATTGCAACAGATCAGCCATCTGCTGTTTCTCATTGGTTACTATCAGCGATTAATTATGTATCCTTTAACATTGCTTTAGGAGCTTCCATGGCGCTGGTTATGGGCGGAGCGGAAAAGAATAAACGTACGGCTACAATTGGCGGTCTATTAGGTGGATTAGGAATTGGAATATTAATTGTATTTAATCATTATGCTATCTTTTCCAATATAAGCATGGTAGCTGAATATGAGATGCCAATTTTAAAAATTGCAGATGACATATCGCCAGTATTGGGTATTATTTATTCCATTATTCTGTTTGGAATGATTTTCAACACTGCTGTCAGCATGTTCTTTTCTCTAGGTTCTCGCTTTATGCCAAATGGAACACCAGCATTTCGCCGATTTAGCATTATAACGATTCTAGCTGCTTTTGCTTTAAGCTTTGTTGGTTTTACCAAATTAGTTTCGCTCTTTTATCCGATTATCGGGTATTTAGGCTTCTTCTTAATAATTGTTCTGATTATTGCTCCATTTCGTATGAAAGCATGGAAAGCGGAAAAGAATAGTTATTAAAATATAGTAACCTTTTTTGGAAGTAACTGATTGAAATGTTTCATAGCGCCAACAAAATAACACGGGGAATGATTATGTTTTTTTATCTGCTCATTGAGTATTTAACTGACTAAATACATATGGAGACTTTGACAGGATTTGGTATTCATAAAAGCGATTTGTAATGTATGCCAGACAAAAATCATGTAAGAACGAAAATCAAAGTTTACAAGTTGTGCAATCTAGATAAAGTGAAACTTCCTTCAAGAGGACTTTTCCTTCATCCCCTATTGATAGAAGTAGAACTTGCAACGTCCTTGAAAAATCGCGATGTATCGCTGTCGGGTTTTTTCTTGTCCTGTCAACCCGAACAAATCGAGCATGTAGGTGCCATTATCTTTGAAGCGGGATGCTTAGGGCATCTTAAATACGGAATAAATTGGGAGACAGACGATTGTTTTAGTATAATAGTATATGTATGCTAGAACACTTTACTTGGAGGGAAGCACGTTGCTTAAAAAATGGCTTCACGAATCAAAGTATGCTGTCGTATTTACTGGAGCAGGAATGTCAACCGAAAGTGGCTTACCTGATTTTCGGTCTGCCAATAAAGGACTTTGGAAACAACAGGACCCCAATAAAATTGCAACAACCGAAGCATTAAATACGAACGTAGAAGCATTTATTGACTTCTATCGGGAACGAGTATTAAAAGTTAAAGCTTATGAACCGCATAAAGGACACTATATTTTAGCTGATTGGGAAAGACAGGGTTTAATAAAATCTATTATTACGCAAAATGTAGACGGCTTTCATCAGCAGGCTGGAAGTAAACGAGTTGCCGAACTTCACGGTACCCTGCAAAAGCTCCACTGCCAATCTTGTGGTAAAGAATATAGCAGTGAAGAGTACGTAAATAAAGATTATTATTGCACGTGTGGAGGTGTTTTACGTCCTTCCATTGTCCTATTCGGTGAAACCTTACCTATGGAAGCTTTTCAATTCGCATTAGAAGAAGCGGAAAAAGCGGATTTGTTTATTGTATTAGGATCTTCTTTAAGTGTAACACCGGCAAATCAATTTCCGTTAATCGCAAAAGAGCATGGAGCAAGGCTTGTGATTATTAACCGTGAACCTACTCAGCTTGATGACTATGCTGACCAAGTTATTCATAATCGGGCAATCGGCGAAATATTAGCGGAAATCAACTAAAATTTTGTTTCTTTTACCTGGAATTGGAAGAACACTTTTTTCTTTTAAAGAAGGCTCTTCCAGATCATTCCTATCTTCTTTACGTTTGCTTTTGTGCTTTCATATAAAGAGCCAGTGCTTGTTATCGCACTGGCTCTTTAGTTTCATGATGCCATCCATTTCGGCGGCGTATTTTTATCCCAGAAAATTTCTCCAACTTCATAATGCTTCTCAAAGTCGTCATCTTTTAAATGGTAATGAAAATTAAACCAATATCCCTCTAAAGGTCGATGATCCCTGCGCACATGAAACTTAGCAACCGTTTCTTCGTTATGATAATCATAAATATGAAAAATCCGCTCACCGTATCCCTTTGCAGGTTGTTCAGTTATACCATAATAAGAAATTGGTTCTCCATTTTCATCTAACATAACCGTTTGCATAACTTCTTCAATTTTTGGCAAAATAACAGTTGTAAATTCATCACCAATCCGACCGGCAATTCGCGGTCCCATTTTAAGCATTGTCTGTTCCTTCACCTTTTCCGTAAGCTTCTCCATCGCCGAAGTAGAAAGTTCCTCTTCTATTGAAGATGAGGGTTCTTCTGCTACAGTAGTCTGGATGGATTCATCCAACTTCGAATCAGTATCATAGTTCTCTTTATCTTCATTTGCTTCAGCCGTTAATGATACTGGAACATACATTCCAAGTGTCATAATTGTAATGAGCATTACGGCTAGTTTCTTTATCCATTGCTTCATTATTTGGTGCCCCTTTATTTAATACATGTTTTTTAAAAATGGAAATCCTGGTAAATTCGCTTCGGTACGAGTTTGCGAATGAATCACTTGTAGTTAGATAGATGAATAAAACAATGAGCGAAATCGCCGTTCCTTTTTACCGGATTTTTAAATATCCTCTATTACTTAAATTTTATCACTTCTCACTTATTTGTCTACAAAATTATAACAATTTAATATACTGTTAAAGACTATGCAATAAAATGAAATTTCATCATCCCTTTAAATCCCTACTAATAACAACTAAAAAAAGTACAAGTGCTCGGTTAACCAAATACAAACCGAAAAGCTTCTGAAGGGATAAAGTGAATCTTCAATCAGTGGGGAGATTTCTTTTATCCACCACTAATTGTGAGAATAAACAGAATCGGAATTTAACTTGCAATTGGTTCCGCCACTTATCCTCCTATTTTCGCCTCTTAGCATGAAAAGGCAGCTACTGTAAGTTACATGCGGATAAAGTAGAACTCATTCAAAAAGCGGCTTATCTCCTTGAAAAAGAAGAACGCTTGTTCTGCACACGATGCATCACTGCCGTAGCTTTTCTTTCCTTGAAAAACGCGATCTGTCGCTGTCATAGCTTTCCTTATCCTTAAAAAGGAGAGCGCTTTCTGATTGCGATGTATTGCTGCCGTAACTTCTTCTGTCCTGCCGCCCAAACATTCGAGATTTTAGGAGCTGTTTTCCTCATAAAGTTCACAAAATAATAAGCAACTTTTTTAAAATGAGAGAAAATATGGTACCTTAAGTGCCGAATCAATAAAAATTTGCTTTATAATTACATGTACGTTTATGAAGCATTCGATTTTCATTACGATAAGAAAATGCTTCACAGGAAACAGTAATATGCTTCTCTTTAGAAAACAAACCTGACATTCGTTATGCAGGCGACAACCCTGGTTTATCCACAAAAGTGGTATGGTTTGAAATTCATTTCTATGCTGAAATTCGAATATGCGCCTGTATAAATACAGACGTTTAATGATCCTACTCTTTTCCGCAGATTTAATGGAACGGTTAGCTAGCCCCGTTTCTTTTTCGGAAATTTGATAGCCTTAACTAACAACATGCGCTATAACTGACGATGTAATGCTCTTTTTCCATCATAGCAATAAAGCATTTTTTTATCTTCAATAACTGTTTCCAGATAAACATGTCGCCCCCATAATCGATAAATATAAGGGAGAACATGTTCTAAATAATGGACATCTAACTCTGTTCCTTCATAATGGTGAACAAGATATAACTCCCCATTTCGTAAATAATCACCATTCTCTACAGTTATATAAGGAAACCCGCCATTTATCCGCATTGCAACAAGCTGATCACGAACTTTTTTATAATCTTTTGTCGTGATTTGATAATTTCTACCTTTTTTCTCAAAGAGATATAAATCCTCACGCTGCACAAGCTCTTTCGTCAAATAATTTCGAATGAAAGAAATATCAGAATCCAACTCCCTGACTTCAAATAATTTCTTCCGACCTGAGTTCGGCTTTATTCCTAATCGCTTCATTTCTTCTGTCGGATGATCATAGCGGTACTCGATATCCTCTAAAATTTTTAATCCAAGATAATATGGATTAATTTGATGTTTGGAAGGCTGCACCACACCTGCATTTAGAGTCGCAAATTCAATAGTTTCCTCACTAGTTAAATCCATTTCTCGTAATATTCGTTGATGCCAATACGATGCCCAGCCTTCATTCATTATTTTTGTCTCTAATTGTGGCCAAAAATATAACATCTCCTCTCGCATCATCGTTAATATATCTCGTTGCCAATCATCCAGTTCTTTGCTATATGCTTCAAGAAACAGTAGCAGATCCTTCTCCGGCTTTGGCGGAAACTTCTTCCGTTTCTGTTTTTCCCGTGTATCATCTTGTTTAGGTGCTTCATCTAAATCCCACAGATCATCGTATGGTGTGATTCTCCTAGCCGGCTTCGTTTCTTCTTCCATCTCATCGTTTATTGATGGCGGGCGAATGAGTGACGGGTCAATATGCTCCTGAATAGCAAGTACGGCATCAAGAAATTCCTCCACCTCCCGCTCTCCATACACCATTTCATAATATGCTATTCGCTCGGCAGTTGCTGTCATACTCTCGACCATATCCCGTCTCGTATTGGAAAAGCGGACATTATTTTTGAAAAAGTCGCTATGTGCCAAAACATGTGCGATGATTAATTTATTTTGAATTAAACTATTTGTATCTAACAAAAAGGCATAGCACGGATCCGAATTAATAACCAGTTCATAAATTTGGCTAAGCCCTAGATCATATTGCAGCTTCATACGATGAAACTGTTTACCAAAACTCCAATGGCTAAATCGTGTTGGCATACCGTACGCCCCAAATGTGTAGATAATATCAGCAGGACAAATTTCATAACGCATTGGATAAAAATCTAACCCGAAACCAGCAGCTATTTCTGTAATTTCAGCAATTGCATCATGCAGTTCTTTGTTAGTGTCAGTCACTCGATTATCCCCCCGTTGCAGTTTGTATAGTTTATGAACAAGAAGGGAAATAATGACTGTCAGAAGCTCAACAGATTCATTTATTGATTCTTATTTTAATGGACTTATTTCTTCCTTGCTTAACAAACTAGTAATGGGATGTTTCCACTCAACTTCGGTATCCCCCAACTTCGAGAAATTCTCTCCGTCTTTAATGCGGTCCCTCAACTTCGAGACCTCCCGATTTGGATGTGGGACCTCTTGACTTAATTTGAAAGATTTCATACGTATATTCGATAATCCTTTAACATTTTGAGAACCAGTGCTTCTCGTTTTTACGAGTTCAATTCATCTATACAAATCTATAAATTTTTTTAATAATTTATAAAAAAACTATTGCTATTTTTGGGAAGTTCCCATATAATTTTGCACACAGGAAACTTTTTATATTTTGTAAAATATTTTCATTACACGAAACAATAAACTAGCAAGCGGATGCTAGTAAATTTTTAAGTTCTTGTTGCATTAGGTAAAAATTATTAGAAAGGGGAATGAAAATGAAGAAGATCGTTTTATTTAGTTTTATTATACTTCTTGTTATTGGTACTTTTGGTTGTGCTACAGATTCCAAAAATGCCAGTGGATCAAGCGAACAGCCACATCAAATAGTCACGACAACCTCACAAATTGGTGACATAGCAAAAAATATTGGAGGAGATTTCGTCGAAGTAAATAGCTTAATGGGTCCAGGCACAGATCCGCATCTATATAACGCCGTCCAAGGAGACATTCAAAAAATGACAGATGCGGACATCATTTTCTACAATGGGCTACATTTAGAAGGACAAATGGGAGAAATATTTGCCAAAATGAAGCAGGAAAAACTGACAATTCCTGTGGCTGAAAATATACCAAAGGAAAAATTAATACATGACCCTGATAATCCTAAGGTTAGTGATCCTCATGTTTGGTTTGATATCGATTTATGGAAATACGCGGTAGAAGCAGTTCAAGATGGATTAATAGAATTGGATCCGGATAATAAAGAAACATATACGAAAAATACCGAAGCCTATCTAAAAGAATTGGACAAGTTACAGGCTTATGCAGAAAAGAAATTCAATGAAATACCTGAAGAAAGTCGTGTGCTTGTAACCGCGCATGATGCTTTTAATTACTTCGGAAAAGCTTTTGGTTTTGAAGTAATAGGTTTACAAGGGCTTAGCACAGAGTCTGATTATGGAGTGAACGATATTCAACGGATTATTGATGTATTAGTAGAAAGAAATATTAAAGGTGTATTTATAGAAAGTAGTGTATCAGAACGATCTATTAATGCTGTCGTAGAAGGTGCGAAAAAGGAAGGGCATGAAGTATCGATCGGTGGCGAGCTTTTTTCTGACGCGATGGGTAAAGAAGGAACAGAAGAAGGTACTTACATTGGTATGTTCAAACATAATATTGACACCATTGTTGATGCATTGAAATGAGGTGATTTATATGTATGCATTAAAAGTCAATCATATTTCCGTAACCTATGATAAACAATTAGCATTGGAAAACGTGTCTTTTGCAGTTCCAGAAGGGTCAATGACAGGGATAATTGGTCCAAATGGTGCTGGTAAATCAACTTTGATTAAGTCCATTTTACAACTGCTACCAACGATTTCCGGAGATGTAACTGTATTTGATAAGCCAATCCATGAACAAAGGAAAATCATTGGCTATGTACCACAGCGAAGCGAAGTAGATTGGGATTTCCCAACGAATGCACTAGATGTAGTACTAATGGGAAGATATAAACATATAGGATTGTTTAAGCGAGTATCAAAAAAAGAAATTACGTGGGCGAAGCATTGCCTGGAAAGAGTTGGCATGCAGGACTATGCCTCCCGCCAGATTAGTCAATTATCTGGCGGACAACAGCAACGCGTCTTTCTTGCTCGAGCAATGGTACAAGATGCAAAAATTTATTTTATGGATGAACCATTTGCAGGAGTGGACGCTTCTACAGAAAAAGCGATCATTGAATTAATGAAGGAGTGGAAGCGTGATGGCAAAACTGTTTTAGTCGTGCATCATGACTTGCAAACAGTGAATGATTATTTTGATCATGTTCTTCTATTAAATAAGACGCCGATTGCTTACGGGAAAACAAGTTTGGTGTTTACATTAGACAATTTGGAAGCGGCTTACGGAGGAAAAATTGCATTTTTACAAAGAGAAGCTCAGGCAGTAAAGGAGAGCACCTGAGATGGACACATTAACATCTTTATTTTCTAGTGCCAACCTGCAATGGGTGCTGGTCGGCAGCATCTTGCTTGGATTTGCCAGTGGTATCATCGGCAGCTTTGTCCTGTTAAAAAAACAAAGCTTGATTAGTGATGCGATGGCTCATGCCGCACTTCCAGGGGTCTGTATGGCTTATCTTATCTTTCAAATGAAATCCGTACCAATTCTATTAGCAGGGGCTGCTGTTACTAGTTTAATTGCAACCCATTCTATTCAATCCATTGTTGACAAATCACGCATTAAAACAGATGCTGCCATCGGTATTGTTATTTCCGTGTTTTTCGGTCTCGGTATTGTTCTGTTAACATACATTCAACAACACTCAGCAGGAAACCATGCAGGATTGGATACATTTATCTTTGGGCAAGCAGCTTCACTGGTAAAAAGTGATGTAGAATTAATTGCTATTGGTGCGTTAGTTTTAATTATCATCACCGCACTATTTTTTAAAGAATTTAAGATTAGTATTTTTGATCCGCAATTTGCCAAAGGTATGGGGTTACCGGTAACTTTTTTTAACGGCGTACTATTATTTCTTGTCGTAGCCGTTGTCGTGATCGGTATTCAGATGGTTGGGGTTGTGTTAATCGCTGCACTATTAATTACACCGCCCATATCAGCTAGATACTGGACAGATCGACTCGGCTGGATGACGATACTGGCCGGAATATTTGGCGCCATATCCGGTGTAAGCGGAGCAGTATTAAGTACAGTCATTCATAATTTGCCTACAGGTCCAATCATCGTTTTAAGTGCTTCCATTATTTTTCTTTTTTCCTTATTTTTTGGAGCAAGAAAAGGGATTTTGTTTAAAGGAGGGAAGCGATCATGACATATACATTTTGGATTCTTTTAACCGGATGCCTTGTCGGTGTCACTTGTGGCGTAACAGGTGCCATTCTTGTGCTACGGAAGATGGCAATGATTGCTGATGCAATTAGTCATACCGTTTTGCTAGGAATTGTTGGCGCCTTTTTTATAACACAAACGATTAGCGGTATACCGATGTTAATTGGGGCAGGAATTGTGGGTATTTTAACTGCTATTTTTGTAGAAATGCTGAATTCCTCCGGGGTACAATCAGATGCTGCGATTGGTGTTGTCTTTACCTCTTTATTTGCCTTAGGTGTAGTGCTTATTTCATTTATCGGTGATCAAGTACATTTAGACATTCAGCATGCGTTAATGGGTGAAATTGCTTTTGTCCCTTGGAATACCCTAACTATAAATGGGGCTGATTACGGTCCAATAGTTGTATGGATGCTCGGCGGTGTATTAACGATAAATTTGCTCTTAATTACGTTATTCTATAAAGAAATTAAAATGTCCACATTCGATCCGCAGTTTGCTACTTTAATTGGGGTTCCGGTAGTAATGATCCACTACCTATTAATGACAATGGTGTCATTGTCAACCGTTGCTTCTTTTGATAGTGTCGGCGCTATTTTAGTAGTAGCAATGTTGATCGTTCCAGGGGCTACCGCCTATTTATTAACCGATCGCTTTCTAGTCTTATTAATTTTAAGCGGTGTGATTGGCATCTTGTCTGCGATTCTGGGCTACTCGTTTGCCGTCCAATTCAATGTATCTATTGCAGGTTCCATGGCAGTAGCGACAGGTGTGTTCTTTCTTGGAGCATTTTTATTTAGCCCAAAGCAAGGTGTGATTATAAAAAAATTGCGAAAGTCCGGGAAGACAATAGAACAACAGAAAGCAGAAGCGTAGATCAGGATTTTATAAAGTAAATTGGTCAATTTGTTGAAACCATATCAACCTTTGAGAGACCTTATTTCAAAAAAGAGAAAAAGCAGTCTAATGAGGGAGAGTAATCAACCAACTTAGAAACTTCATAGGGAAAATTAAACACTAAACACCCTTCATTTAAGAGAAAAATTTTGCTTATCGTACATGAACAAGCCTATCCTATGATCTGCATATATTTATGCTAAATAGAAACAGCCAAGGTGAATAAACTCATTTCCTTGGCTGTTTCTGATCGTTTTCTCTTAACATCCGCCTCTAACTTCTACATTATCTCCTTTAACAACCTTATCGGAATTCAACAGGACGACTGACGATCAAAAGTTTAGCAAGGGGTTCCTCACGACAAAAAGACTTAACAGTTCAGCGGTTTTCCATCTTAGATTAAGCATCCTCCATCTGACACATCTACGTAAATAATTGCATAGAACTTTTTTGTATGATTTATTTTCATTTCGGGAAAAGCTATACAAGGAGGGATCAACATGGAGCAATTTATAACAATTGAGCAATTAAACACCCTATTAAAAAAATGGAATGGTAAGCGAATAAAAATTGCTAAACAGGAACTGGATGATTATGATGAAGTTTTCCTCGATTTATCTAATATCTCCTATGCAACGAACAAGAGAAGAATCGATGATTATGAGCCAGTATATACACTGCGGCTAAATGGTTCTGGTCAAATTGAAAACGCCGCCCATCATTACGAGCCGCTGCCCAATCCAAGATATGAAATACCTTTAGAGGATACTTCCTTATATCAGTTTGATGGAGAGCGATTTTCATTGATTACTGATCGTGCGATATACACAATCGAAGTTCTTAACTAGGGAAACACCGGCACTACTAAGATGATACGAATCACGAAAGCAATGCCGGTTCTCATCTATATAACAGCAGTCTCTTTCTTAAATATTGCTTTTAATGCCTCGTAAATATCCGTTTTTTCTTTAATTATATAATAGCGAAATTTCGGATCATCAATCTCTTCAAACGCTCGCATTAAAGTTGATTTGCGATGGTAACTATTTACCTCTCCATAACCAAACATACTGGATAAGCTCATCATCTCTTTAACTAGTTCAATACATGTCGGGTTATCAGATGTCATATTATCACCATCGGAAAAATGAACCGGATAAATATTATAACGAGAAGGAGGATAGTTAGAATTGATCAGCTCCAATGCTTTGTAATAAGCAGATGAGCAAATTGTACCACCGCTTTCCCCTTTGGAAAAGAAATTCTCCTCTGAGACAATTTTAGCTTCCGTATGGTGAGCAATAAATTCCATTTCCACGGTTTCATATTTGGTACGTAAAAAACGAGTCATCCAATAAAAGAAGCTACGAGCTGCATACTTTTCAAAAATGCCCATCGAAGCACTTGTATCCATCATGGCTAACACAACTGCTTTTGACTCTGGCTTGGTTACCTCATTCCACGTCTTAAAGCGTAAATCATCCTGATTAATTGGTGTGATTCCGGGCTTTCCCGCTTTAGCATTTCGCTTAATCGCCGTTAAAATCGTCCGTTTTTTATCAATATTTCCCATCAACCCTTTTTTTCGTACATCATTAAATTCAATTTTTTCGGTGACGATTTCTGCTTGTTCTTTTTCTTGTAAATTAGGTAATTCCAGTTCATGAAACAGGACATTTTCAATTTCCTCTACAGATACTTCTGCTTCATAGTAATCTGTGCCTGGCTGATCACCAGCCTTTTTTCCATTTCCTCCTCCTTGTACATTATCACCCGGGGCTCTTCCTATAATATCGCCAACTTGGCTATCTCCCTTTCCTTGTCCAACATGCTTTATATGATTGTAGTTATAGCGTATTTTATATTCATCTAAGGAGCGGATCGGAATTTTTATAACTTCTTTTCCATCCGACATAATGATATTCTCTTCACTTACTAAGTCCGGTAAATTATTTTTAATCGCATCCTTTACCTTATCCATATGACGCTTTTGGTCTTGATAACCTTTGCGATGGAGGGACCAATTTTCTTTTGATACGACAAAACTTCCTTTTTCCTCTTGCATCTTTTACCCTCCTTAAAAGTGATCCTATCTTCCATTGTTTTTTATATTCTATGCATGCACACCTCAATTATTGCATTATTTGGACTATTAGGACATTCATGTCAAGGTACTTCTAAGTAAAGAACATCCTCTCCTTCAGCAACATAACCACTAAAGAAGAGGATGGTTTTTTCCGACAACAAATTAAATTCCTTATCGATTTAATAAACTTCCAACATAACGTAATAACTCATTGGCTGAAATAGAATTATAGCCATGTTCATCAATTAATCTGGCAATGACTTCATTAATTTTTTTCAATTGAGATTCATCTGGTGTTTTAGAAGAAGTGGTAATTTTGACAACATCTTTTAAATCGGCAAATAGCTTTTTTTGAATCGCTTCACGCAGTCGTTCATGCGAATTGTAATCAAATCGCTTCCCTTTTCGTGCAAATGCTGAAATACGAATTAGAATTTCTTCACGGAACGATTTCTTCGCATTTTCAGAGATACCAATTTGTTCTTCAATCGAACGCATCAACTTTTCATCTGGATTCATTTCCTCACCAGTTAACGGATCTTTTAATTTATTTTTATTACAAAAAGCTTCTACATTATCGAGATAATTATTCATTAATGTTTTTGCTGATTCTTCATAAGAATACACAAATGCTTTTTGCACTTCTTTTTTCGCAATTTCGTCATACTCCCTCCGAGCGATGGAAATATAATTCATATATGTTTCTTTATCTTCGTCAGAAATCGATGGGTGCTGACTTAACCCGTCCTTCAATGCGCGTAAAACATCTAATGCATTAATTGCGGGAACATCTTTACGAATAATCGCTGATGAAATTCGATTAATCACATAACGAGGATCAATTCCGTTCATTCCTTCAACGGGAAATTCCTTCTTTAACTCATCTACATCCGCTTGATTAAATCCTTCCACACTTTCTCCATCATACAGGCGCATTTTCTTAATAAGGTCAACGCCTGGTTTTTTAGAATCCTCCAATCGCGTCAAAATGGAAAAGATGGCAGCTGCTTTTAGAGCATGTGGAGCAATGTGTACATGAGCCATATCGCTTTCCTTAATCATCTTTTCATAAATTCGTTCTTCTTGACTGACTTTTAAATTATATGGAATTGGCATAACAATAATTCGGGAATGTAATGCCTCATTCTTTTTGTTAGCAATAAATGAACGATATTCCGCTTCATTCGTGTGAGCTACAATTAATTCATCCGCACTAATCAAGGCGAATCTGCCTGCTTTAAAATTTCCTTCTTGGGTCAGTGACAGCAAATGCCATAAGAATTTTTCATCACATTTAAGCATTTCTTGAAATTCCATCATTCCCCGATTTGCTTTATTCAGTTCGCCATCAAAACGATACGCACGGGGATCTGATTCAGAACCGTATTCTGCAATGGTGGAAAAATCAATGCTTCCTGTTAAATCAGCAATATCCTGCGATTTAGGGTCGGACGGACTAAAGGTGCCAATCCCCACCCGCTTATCTTCTGAGAGAAAAATCCGCTCCACTCGAACATCTTCAATCCTTCCATCATATTCCTTTTCCAATCGCATCGTATTCAGTGGTGATAAGCTTCCTTCAATGCGAATCCCATACTCATTATAAAAATCCTGGCGTAAGTGTGGTGGAATAAGATGTAAGGGATCTTCATACATGGGACAAGATTTTATTGCGTAGACAGCGCCCTCATCCGTACGTGAATATTTTTCTAACCCTCGTTTCAACATTGTTACAATGGTAGATTTTCCCCCGCTTACTGGTCCCATAAGCAATAAAATTCGCTTTCGGACGTCTAAACGTTTAGCAGCTGGGTGAAAGTATTCTTCAACTAACCTTTCAATGGCTTCTTCTAACCCAAAAATCTCCTCCTCAAAAAAGTGATAGATTTTTTTACCATCTTGTTCTGTAATTCCGGCATTTTTAATCATATTATAAATTCGGGAATGAGCAGTTTGTGCTACTTCAGGTTTTTTCTTTAAAATTTTTAAATATTCCGCGAATGTCCCTTCCCATTTCAGCTTTTGCTCTTCTTCACGATAGCTTTTCACTTTATTTAATATATCCATTAGATCCCTCCATCAAGGTCGCGGTTTACTCATACTATATGCGGAGGGGTGATGGATGATTACCCGCAAAATGAAACTTTCGTCTGTCTAATCCGCCTCTCATCCATGATTTCTATGGGAAGTTCACTGCCCTTTCGCATTGCTTTCCTCTGACCTTAATGCAATCCAAAAGAACAATTTCTCATTAGTTAAAACTTAACTTCACTCATCACTGTTGGTTATGATTCAAAATAGACAAACCGACGAATATCTTGCAGTACCCGTCGGTTAAAAAAGGTTTTAATGGCGTACAGATGATGGGAAATAGCGATTTTTTAATCTTGTTGATAAAATCTCAAGGATAATCGCAATAAGCAATATCGCATACGTAATAAGCCCAACCTCACTGAGATCAAAATAAAATCCGGAAGCCATAAATAATTCAAACCCAATTCCGCCAGCGCCAGCGGCTGCCCCCATAGCAACCGCTACAGAGAAGTTAATTTCAAAGCGCAAGAAGGTCCAGGATAATAAATATGTACATGTAGAAGGAAGTACCCCATGAGTCACCACATGCCACCAGTTGGAACCGGTAGCTTGTAAAGCTTCTAATATTCCTTTATCCACCTCTTCGAATGCCTCGGAAAAAGCCTTTACTAAATAGGCAATGGAATGAAACAGCATCCCCAACACAGCTGCTTCACTACCAAGTCCGGCAGCAATAGCAAAAATCAACACCCATAACACAGTTGGTACCGCCCGAATAAATGCAACCATAACGCGAACAATCTTTGTCAGCCATTCCTTCGTTAAGTTAGTTGCTGCCAATAATGCTAAAAATAGTGCAATCACTGCACCTATTACTGTAGATAGAACAGCTAGACCTAGTGTCACCCCAACTTGATATATCGCTTCTTGCCAAGTAAAGTGATTCAGTGCCGGCTCCAGAAACATAACCCGTAAATTATAGGCTGTCTCTGCTATCGCTGTACCTAAGTCAAGACCCGTATAATCAAAAAATAAAAATCCAACAATCGTTAAGATTATTAATAAGATAATGGTGATACGCAGGATCAGTTGGTGCTTGCTATGTGCTTTTATGGATATACGACCATCTTTTTTACGCTTTATATATGCTGGATTTGTGACAGTTTCCATTACATAATCACCTTCCGTATATAGTTTGACATTAATTCAATTAAAATTACTGCAAGGACAATACTGAAGGTAACAAGCGCAACTGCATTATAATTCATCGATTTATAATACATATCAAACGTATATCCGATACCGGTTCCAGTCAAAATTCCGACAAGGGTTGCACTACGGATATTTGTTTCAATCATAAATAATATCCAACTGATCATTTGTGGCAGGCTTTGCGGAATTACCGCTTTATTCACAATATGAAAATACGTGGCACCTGTAGCGGTCAACGCCTCAACAGAGCTATAGCTTGCCTCATCAATGGATTCAATAAATGCCCTCGTTAAAAAACCTACCGTACCAGCAAATAAAGCTAAATAACCGGTTACTGAATTTTGACCAAAGGAAAGTAGTAAAATCAACGCCCATGCGACCACCGGGATGTTTCTAGATATAGATGCAATAAATCGAGCTAACGTACTAAGGAAACCATTGATACTAGTTGTTTTGGACCCCATTATTCCGAGAAAAACGGCAACAACAGCGGCTGTCGTTGTTGCTGCAATGGACATAAAAATGGTCTCACTCAGCTTCTCCAAAATAGTTGGCAGCTTCTCTAACGACTCCTGTGTAATTAACAAATTACCAAACATCCAGCCAATTGCTTGCGGAAACGCAGCAAATCCGCGAATAAAATTAAAATCAGTTATTACCGCAGATAAATACGTAATAGCTATTACTGTCAACAACAGGATGGTTATTTGCCATTTTCGTTTTTGCATCACTTTTTCATTCACCGTAGAATTCCCCTTACACTGTAATTAGTTCCCGCGTTTGTATTCCATAAATTCGATGAATCCAATCCTCTGTCAGCTGTAAATTTGGTCCATCAAAGACAATTTCCCCTTGGTTCAAGCCAATAATGCGATCCGAGTATGCTTGAGCTACCTCAACTTGATGCAAATTCACTAAACAGGTAATACCCAATTCCGAAGTGATCGATTTTAAATGATCCATAATTATCTTTGAAGAATTAGGATCTAGGGAAGCAATTGGCTCATCACATAAAACAAGCTTTGGATCTTGAATTAGTGCTCGAGCAATCCCTACCCGCTGCTGCTGTCCGCCACTTAATTGGTCACAGCGCTTGTAAGCATGTTCTGCAATTCCCAATTTATGCAATAAGAAAAAGGCATGTTCCTTTTCATCCTCCGTAAATCTTCCCAGCATTCCTTGCAAGGTGGATTTATAACCGAATCGCCCATGCAGTACATTCTCAATTACAGTTAAACGTGGTACTAAATTATAATGCTGAAATACCATGCCAATATTTGTCCTTACTTGCCGCAAAGCACGCTTTTTTAGGTTGGCAACATTTTGATTGTCAAAGATAATATCGCCCTCACTAATCGAAACTAACCGATTAATACACCGTAAGAGCGTTGACTTTCCAGCACCAGAAGGCCCAATAATTGAAACAAATTCTCCAGCATTCACATGAAATGAAATATCCTTCAATACTTTTGTTTCTGAATCATACGATTTACTAAGCCCTGCGATTTGTAATAACGTCATGGTAGGCTCCCTCCCAATTGTTTGAATGTTTGAATATAGAGGATGTCCCCATAACCATGTGTTCAAAAAAGGAGTTTAAAATGGTCAAAAAGATCCATACACAGGGGACTTCCTAATTGTCCTTACACTTCGCTATTAAATTCAGCTGCATCGATTTAACTTCAACGCTAAAATTTTATCCATCTCACGTACGGAGAAAACCCAAGTGCTTTTTGAACCATTCTCTTTTTAAGGACATCCTCTTAGAAAAACTTGACTTGTCACCAAGTCTTTATGGCTAAAGTTTTATACTTCCTATAGTATAAAAGATTTTTTAGTTACTCTAATTCACGAATAGGATCAAACCAGTCATCTTCTACCGGAGCAAAACGTTCCTTATCTGTTTTAAAGAATAATGCACTGTCACCGGATTCCTCTGGAACAAAAATACCTTCATTATTAGCGACATCATCTGAAGTAAGTGCCTCTTGTATTTTCTTATAATCACCTTCACCTAAAGCATCCATATTGGCTGCAAATGGTGCATTCAGCACTGGGGTTACGCTCATTAATGTAAATTCTTTACCAGTTACTTTATTAAATGGTTCTTCCGCATTATCCTTTACTTGATACACAGAGCCAACCGTATTCGCTTCACCTTCTGCAACGTCAACATAATTTTCTACACATGTATCACAAAATGCAGCTATATCTGCATTTCCGGATAACAAATTGACTGCTGAACCTTGATGAGAGTTGCCAAATAACACTTGTGAAAACAGCGGCCCACCTTCCATGAGGTCTTCCTCTGTCAAATCTTTATACTCATCTTTCTCCGTAAAATAAGAGAGAATGCTAGCAGCAGGAACTTTAAATCCGGATGTTGAGCTATTTGATACAAATGAAAATTTCTTATCAGCTATCGTATCGAGGGAATATTCTCCATTGACTTTATAATTTTCTTGATCATCTACGTTTACTGCTAACCAGCTATGATATACTGCATCATCTAATGTACCGGATGGTCCAGTCGGTACAGCAATCGGCTGGATCGCATCGTTTTTGCCTTTTGCTTCAATGTATCCTTGCGCTCCCATGAAAGCAAGATCCGCATTATTATTCACTAATGTCTCGATCGCAATAGCATAATCTGTCGTTAAATGATGCTTTACTTCTTTACCAGTAGCTTCAGAAATAACTTTCCCAATCTCGTCACGGGATGATTTTAGATCTTCACCAGATTCATTTGGATACCAAACAATATCAATTACATCATCCACTTCAGCTTTACCTTTCGTCGCATTTCCATCTGAACAACCAACTGCAAATATGACTAATAAAAGTAAAACACCTAATCTAGCTAATGCTTTTCTCATCGTAACGCTCCTTCTCGTTTGATTATTTTGTTATCAGAATTGACATTTTGGACAAAAATAGCTAAGAATTCCATTTCATTCATGGGACTTTAACTCATTTCTTCTACCGCGAAAGCTATTCATCCACTACTATTTAAACATACGTTTTCCAAAGATAGATTATATTTACACTATTTTAACTAGGAATTAAGTAACTTTACATTTGGTTAATAAAGCAATAGTGAAAACTGTACAACGCATGAAGGGAAAAAAATTCTATTGTAAGTAGAACGTTTGGTGCAGTTCGCCTTCGAAAATTCCTGTTACCAATATAGTAGTAAAGGACTTCCAGCACTCTGTCTAAGATCTAGTGGAACTTTTTCTAAGATCTTTCGCCAAATTTGTTCAATTAAACTGTGGAATAACTAGTACTTCTCGGTTACTAATGGAAGTGGGCTGGAGATAGAGCCAATTTCTATCGGTTTTCCAAACTCACCATGATAATCGGTTCCTCCAGTCATGATTAAGTCATAGTTAGCCGCTATTTTTTCAATTCTTTGGTGGTCATTAGCTGGATGATCAGGGTGATTTCTTTCAATTCCCCCTAAGCCTGCTTCTACCAGTTCCGGAATAATATCGTATGAATCGAGCTGCCCCGGATGAGCCAATACCGCAACCCCACCATCGGCCACAATTGCTTCAACGGCTATACAGGCATCGACATATGTTATATCCCCTGCGGCGGGACCATTTCCTTTAAATAAGCGCTGATACAGTTGTTGATACGCTGTTGATGGATATGGGGCTTTTGTTAATTGCCGCATGACATGCTGCTTAAAGATCGTATTACTTGGATATGCAGAATCAATGACAGCCTGCCGGTCTATTTCATAACCAGACGCCTTTAATTGCTCTATTTGCCACAAAGTATGGTCGTTGCGCCTCTGCCTAATGGTCTGGCAAAGTGCTTCCATTTGTTTAGCATTAGAATCATAATGATAACCGAGCACATGCACCTTTCTGTTACGCTTAAAATCGTAAGCGGAAATTTCTATACCTGGAATAATCTTTATTCCATATTCAGCGCCAAGAGCTTGTTTTTCGCTTAATCCATTCGTGCTGTCATGATCGACGAAGCTTAACACTGTAACACCATTTTCACGTGCTTTTTTTAACACGGTTTGCACATCATCTGACCCATCTGAATAGTTACTATGCACATGAAGATCAGCCTTCACGGATAACACCTTCTTTTACAGGTTGGAGTTGACTAAATTTCATATCAAACACTTGATCACATAGCCCATCCATAAATTCAATATCATGAAAAATACCTACTAAGGTTGTGCCACTGGCTTTTAACTTTTCAATAATTTCTCGTACCTTTACTTTCGATTCTTGATCAAGGCTGGCAGTTGGCTCATCAAGTAAAAGCAATCGTGGTTTTTTGACTGTTGCCATGGCAATATTTAAACGCAACTTCTCTCCCCCAGAAAATGTATTCGGATACGTATCCCACAGATTACGATCTAGTTCAAAATGACGTAACGCCTTTTCTGCTTCTTTCTGTGCCGCTTCTTCTGTTTCCCCCATTTCTAACAATGCTTTTTCGACAAGCTCTCTTGAAGTTGTTCGTGGCATGACATTTAAAAATTGTGAAACATAGCCAATTTCATGCTTCCGTAAATAAAGGATCTCACGCTCGGTTGCATATGCTAAATCAATTAACCCATACCGTTTGGAATGATAAATAATATTTCCCGTATCAGGTAAATAGGTTCGATAAATACTTTTTAAGATCGTCGACTTCCCGCTGCCGCTTTTTCCAACAATTCCAACAAACTCCCCTTGCTCTAGTGAAAAATTAATATGCTCCACTGCTTGCATTGTTTTACCTAAATGATGAATGGTAAATCGTTTGCCGAAATTTTTTATTTGCAGCATCACCATCTGATTCAGCCTCCTCTTTAGTCGTTCTTCCGGTAATTGGTTGTTGTAATTAATGCACCATCAACCATTGTCGCTGTCAACATTGGGTACCCATCATCCATTCGTTCAATGACAATGATGTCTGCTTTTTTTCCCGGCTTGATAGAACCTATTTCATGATCCATGCGAACAGCTTTTGCTGGATTAAGCGTTACTTTCATAAACATATCGTGTAAGTTCTCTCCATGCGTTTCACTCAACTCGAAAATAGCATGTAATAATGCTGCCGGATAATAGTCACTGCATAAAATATCAATGCAATTTTCTTTAATGGCTTCAGCAGCGGATAGATTTCCAGAATGAGAACCACCGAGAAGTACATTAGGAGCTCCGGCAATAGTTTGTAGCCCAATATCTTGTGCTTTTTTCGCTACCTCCAGCGTGATTGGAAATTCACTAATTGTCGTTCCAAACGATTTAACGAGGTGGAGCTTCTCGATATTATCATCATCGTGAGAGGCTACAGCAATCCCCTTAGAAATTGCTAACTCCGCGACTTCCCTCATTCGTTCCATTGTCAATAATTCCACATTTTGCCGTTCTAAAATAATGGTCTGTACAGCCTCATCTGATAAATCACGATAACCTTGAAGTGTTTGCCGATAAACTTCCAGATCACGATATTGCCCTTGACCGGGAGTATGGTCCATAAACGACAATAAGTGAACCTTTCCTGCTTCTATATTGTTAATTAATTGATCTACTTCTGAAATATTATCAATTTCAAAACGAGCATGTAATCGATGACGAATTAAATGGAGCTCATAATGCGTATTAGCAATCGCATCAACCATGCGCTGGACATTTTCTGGAAGACGCATCGGTTTATGCTCAAAAGCATCGTCCCGATAAAATGATAAGGAATGGAACATGGTTGTAATACCATGACCAATCAGGATTTTTTCCGCCTCTCGTAAACTAATATTAAAATCCATCATACTGGTCGGTCTTGGTGAGGCAATTGTTTCAATATAATCAGAGTGGATATCGATAAATCCCGGTGATATATAGCCTCCATTGGCGTTTATGTGCTTTGCCGCTTTATATTGATTGAGTTCTACTTCTGGGATAATTGCTTCAATTATATCGCCGACTACGATAACAGCATGATTTTCAAGAATCTCATCTTCGGTAATTACTTTTCCATTATGAATGACATACACAATAGGCGCCCTCCTATAGTAACGAGTAAACTAATCGCTGCGTATACGCATGCTGAGGATCTTCCAAAATCTGATCCGTTAATCCATCTTCAATAATAGCCCCGTTTAACATCACGATCGTTCGATCAGCTAACATGCGAATCACTGCCAAATCATGGGAAACTACAATCATGCTAATCCCCCACTCCCTCTGAATCTCTTTAATTAAATCGAGTACGTTTGCTTGAACTGATAAATCCAAGCCCGTCGTCACTTCATCTAAAAAGAGAATCGGTGGGTTATTCGACAATGCTTTAGCGATTTGCACACGTTGCTGCATGCCTCCGGAAAAGTTTTGCGGCTCTTCTTTAGAACGAAACAGGGGAATTTGTACATTTTCTAATAATGAATGACCCGTTGCTTCCATAGACCCTACATGCCGACTTCCAGCAGCAATCAGTTTTTCAGCAATATTTCCGATTGAGGAAAAGTTCATTTTTAATCCATTCACAGGATTTTGATACACCATGCCATACTTATGATTGCGGATATACCGTTTTTTCTGTGATGATAAGGTAAACACATTTTGACCAAGCAATTCGTCATGGTCCATATAAGCCTCACCAGATGTTACTTCTGCATCAAAATAAAGACATTGCATCATCGTAGATTTTCCACTTCCACTTTCTCCAACGATGCCGAGAATCTCTCCCGGAAATAAGTCAAATGAAATATCCTGACAGGCATAGACTGATCCGCAGTGAGTGCAATAATTTTTTTCTAATGTTCTTCGTTTTTTATGAAAACAGACGGGACAACCTGGGCCAAAACGTTTCTCTAAATGACGTACACGTAAGATCGGTTCTTCATGCATGATGCTGTACCTCCAGGTCTTCTGTATCGTTTAATCGAGTTAGACAATAACTCGTATCGTTGCATTGGTAATATGTTTTTCCTGTTTCCTCATCGACTAATTCATCAAGAAATACATCTGTCGCACCACATAAATGACATGCCTGTCCGGAAAAAGTCTCCACAGCAAATGGATAATCTTCAAATGCGAGTGATGTAACATCCGTATATGGTGGAACAGCATAGATTTTCTTTTCTCTTCCTGCTCCTAACAAAATCAGTGCTTTTGATGCATTCATTTTCGGATTATCAAATCGAGGAATGGGGCTCGGAGCCATGACATGCCGATGATTAACATAAACCGGATGATCCGCACCGGTTGCCGTTTTTCCATATTTCATAATCTGCTCAAATAACAAGAGCCATGCCCCGCTATATTCTTCCTCAGCATGCAGCCGTTTCGTTACATACTCCCTTTTTTCCACTTCACGTAAAGGCTCCGGGGTAGGGACTTGTAATACTAGAATTTGCTCTTCTGTTAGTGGCACCTCTGGAATACGATGTCTGGATTGAATGAGAGTAGCAGCTTCGGTATGCTCAGTTAATTCAATACCAGTTGTTTGTTGAACGAGTTTTTTTATATTCACAGCGTTGACCGATTCATCCGCTCCTTGGTCAATTACCTTTAACGTATCCTCTCTACCAATTAAAGATAAGGTAAGTTGTAAACCACCTGTCCCCCAACCTCTAGCAATTGGCATCTCTCGAGACGCAAATGGTACTTGATAGCCTGGAATAGCAACAGCCTTCAATGTAGCACGACGAATCTCCTTCTTTGATCCCTCATCGAAAAATGCAAAATGTGTCGTATTATTCATGACTCTCTCCCTTTCTTTTTATCTCACGGACACTATCCAACTTTGATTGGAAAGTCACATAATGTGGGAGTTTTAAATGCGAAATAAACCCTGTTGCTTCCACGGAATCGATATGTAATAGTACAAACTCTTCATCATGAGTTGGAAAGTCCGCTTCCGGGTGTTCTAAGCATTGATCTAAAATACTCATCGCAATTGCCTTTGTTTCGTTTTGCCCATAACACACTCCATAGCCAATCTCAAAATCCAGTTCTGGTTCATTTTGTTCATTTTTTACAGTAATAGGTACAAAGGACTCCACTTCCGATACTCTAATCTCACCAATAAAGTAAGAGTCATCTTCCGTTGGTTCTAATTTAGTTGGATGGCTGACATAGATTGGCAGCTTGCCTACCCGAACTTCGCCAACAGTTGGATGTACTTGACCATAACCGCGTAAGGAGGCATAGCCGAGAGCGGTAACTGCACCTGTCTCGCCACGGGTTAAGGTTTGTAATCGAGCACTTCGAGAGGCTGGAAAAGAAAGACTCTCCTTCGTGATATCCATTGGCTCCGTATTATTCTCATCATCGTCTCCAAATAATCCTTCTTTTCGTAGATAGTCCACTACTTTTGGATAGTAGATAACTTTATCCGTCTCTCGATCTATCTCTTTTAACTTATTCTGATATTGTTTTAGCCAAGCTTCATTAGCTTCCCCATTTTCCTTTGCCAAATTAAAATTAAGCAAACGATGCGTATAATCTGTCGTAGCACCTAAAATCTGTCCTCCGGGTATGTCTTTAAAGCTTGCCGAAATACGTCTTTCTACAAACATAGATTCTGATTCGACTGTCTTGCTATAATACAATCTGGGTAAGGTCGAACGATGTGCCCGCATGATAAAAACAGCTTCTTCCATACTGCCTTCTGCTTGTTTAATAGCTAAAGCAGCAAGGAACGGTGAATATAAGCTGCTTTCTGACATCACTTGATCAACAAGTGCACGCATCGTAGCCATAATGGTATTAACTTCAATTATTTCTTTTTCTTTCAAGCGCTCATAAGTTAGTCGTTGAATGGACGCTTCAATTGCATTCGTTCCGCCTTTAACAGCTACATATCCCATTTATTCCACCTCCAGCAATGCAATCTTCGTTGTTCTTGGAATACAAGCAACTTGCAGCTTTGCATCCGTCAACACCACATCTACACCTAACGGGTATTCTTTTATACACTCATTACGAGCTAGCCAGACACTTTTTGTAAAACTTGTTTGCAAATGATTTTGATAAGAAATACCTGGTCCGGTTAATAAAAGCTGTACTTCATTGGAAAGGGCTGTCTCACTTTCCAATATCAGCGTAGAAGAATCTTGCGGATTGATTAAGTTTCCTTTTTTACACTGATCCAATGCTTGAATAATGGATGACTCTTTGGCATCCTCCAGCACAATAATGTAATCTGCCTCATGTAACGGTGCATATGTTGCTAACGTGTAGGCGGAAATCTTTTCTTGTATCGACCGTTTATGTTCAGAAATAACATGGAAGGTTACCTCTCCATCAAATAGCATCATGGTCGTTAATAATGTCGCATCATAACAAGGCAGTTGATAATCTATCCCGCTTGCTTGGTCGTGTAAATTAGCTATGACACCTGGACGTGAAATGCTGTTTAATATTTTTCGATATACTTGTTGCAAGTCATGAACTTGATCAATTGCCATATTATCCCTCTTTCACTTCATATTCTTACACTTCCATCGTTTCAAAGTTGACCTTTGTCTCTAACAACTCTGCCTGTCGCTTGATTTTTTTACGATTTATTTCTGCTTCTGCTCCGACTAATAGATTCGTCCACATCTGTGTTTCTGGTAAATTAGCATTATAGGCAGCATCAATAATCGCTAAGTTCATTGCCAACTCATCTTCCATCCCTTGAACGATGCCAATTCCAATTTGTTCATTTATCTCCACTTTTGCTTCCGTTACTAGTACTTCACCAATATAGAATAACGATTTTTTTGCACTCTCCCGCATTTTCACCATGGTTAATCCATAATGTGGCTTAACGATTACCTTGTAGGTGTATGCCTGCTTAATTTGACTTGCTAATTTTTCAGCCAAATCAGCATTCCCTTGAACAAGAATCTCCGTTCTTCTCCTTCTCTTCATTCATACATCCTCCTTTACAATTCCATCGTAACTTGTTGCCAAGTTGCTGTGTTTTAAGAAATCGTAAAGTATTTGTAAATTTACTTAATAAAGTGAAACTTCATTTAGTAGTGTTTTTTCTTCCTCCCCACTGATAGAGGTAGAACAAAAGCTTAAAACGCTAGGTTAGCGGCGTACAAACGACAGAGCTTCTGAAGTGAAGCGATAAAATGAAACTTCATTCAAACAGGCTTTTCTCCTTGACTAAGAAGAACGATTTTTTTGCGTGCGATGTATCGCTGCTGTAGCTTTCCTTGTTCTGAAAAAAGAAAGAGGCTTTTGTGCGATACTTAATCAAGAAGTCTTCCTTGTCCTTGAAAAACCGCGATGTATCGTTGGCGTAGTCCTTCTTATCCTGTAGGAATAAAATAGAAGTTCATTAGTTCGTTCTAGTGCACAAGCTAGACGAAGCTACTTTCAAAAAAACTATCCACCATGTAAAAACGGATATCGTTTCCTAGACAAACATAAAAGCCAGTAAGGATGAGGCTAGATCTCCTTACTGGCTTTCTTCTACTGATATATCATATTTAAATTTATCACTTCGGTATAAAATTTTTGTATATTCTAATACCTTTCCGGTTTTCACATCGATACAATCGCTTTCTACAACAATGAGCGGAACCATACTGTTGCACGATAGTAGTTGTTGTTCATAAGACGTAGGGTAAGTTACACTTAAATAAGATTTCTTACTTCTAAATTGGCTATACCCAAGCTTTCGATAATAGGCAAACATAGATATAATTTCCGAGCCTTCCTGCGCAATATTTGGAAAGTTAGCTTGATCCACAAAACTTTGATGAATCGCAATTGGTTCATCATCAATGATCCGCAGCCTGCCAATTTTATAAATAGAAGCTGTTTCATCAGCTTGAAGGGTTTCATAAGTCTTTTGATCATATTTAATTTTACTGCAATACATATTTCTCGTCGTTAAATGATAACCCGCTTGAATCATTTTGTCGGTAAAACTTTTATTTCCCGTCAGGTGTAATTGGATTGGCTTTGATGTTTTTTTTAAAAATCGTCCTTTTCCGTGGATAGAATAAATATATCCACGCGCCTCTAACGTTGCAAGAGCCTTACGAGCAGTCATCCGCGGTACTTTATATTCATTTGCCAGTCTGTTTTCAGAAGGCAGCTTCTCCCCGGGCTTTATCATTTTCGTAATAATTTGCTCCATTATATCATCAATGATCTGCGTCTCCTTACTTTCAGACATGTTCATTTCCCCCTTTGCAATTTAGTAAATTCTTGTTCCGCTTTACCAAAGCTTACTAAAAGAAGAAAAGCTAGAAGCGCTCGCTTAGCGCGTATCAACTGGAGAACTCCTGACGAGATGACACTTCCTTCAAGAGGTGCTTCTCTCCTTGAAAAAATAGGGATGTATCGCTTCCGTGCTTTCCTTGATCTTGAAAAACTGCGATGTATCGCTATCATAGCACTTCTTGACATTGAAAAGAAGAACGCTTTTTTTAAAGACGCCCGAGATTCTAGCCTTTGTTCTACTTCAAACCGTGAGCGATAAGAACCTCCCTAATTGAAGTTTCCCTTTATAATAAGCCGACCCATTGCCAATACGTCGCACTGAAAATAATGATTAAAATATAGCCTAAAGCAGTAATTGGTATTCCCGATTTCAGCAATTGCTTTGTTGTAAATGTTCCCGTTCCGTATGCGAGCATATTTTGTGGTGCATTGACCGGAAGTAAAAACCCAAAACTAATGACAAATTGCATAATCAGTACCAGTCCTGGTCCATTAAATGACGTCGGCTCCATTGCTGTTACTAGAGCGATAACAATTGGTATTAATGCTGATGCTAAGCTGGTCGCACTGGAAAAACCTAAATGGATAACAATATTAAATAATGCTAAAATAGCAACTAAAGCAATAACAGACATTCCAGCTAACCCCATTGCCTCAAACGTATTCGAAGATAGCCAGGTAGCAGCTTCTGTGCTTAATAACACCATACCAAGTGAAATACCGGTAGCAAACACAACAAGTGTTCCCCAAGGAATCTTAGCTTGTACTTCTTTCCAAGTAAAAATACCAACTTTTGGCAAAAGCGTAATCGCAACTGCTATAATTGTAACCGTCGTTGAATCTAATGGATGAAGAAATCCTTCTGTTGACCATAAAAGAAGTAAACCAATCGAAATAATGATCAATCGCCATTCACTAGACTTCATTTTTCCCAAAGCTTTTAACTGTGTTTGAATACTATTTCCTTCAGATAAGTTGGTTTGTTCTGGCTTAATCAGCTTAGTCATTACAAAAAACAATAGGATCGACATGAGAATCGACCATGGAGCAGCGTATAAAAACCATTTTCCCCAAGCAACATCAATCCCAAATTTCGAATGGATAAACCCTAACGCTACCATATTTTGCGCCGCAGCCGTTTTAATTCCAACATTCCAAATGGAAATCGACTGAACAGCAGTAATGATTAATAAAGCTGCTAATTTACTCGTGTTCGTTAACCCAAATGCCGCAACAATGCCTAATAGTATAGGAATGATCGTACCTGCACGTGCAGTTGCACTGGGTACAAATAAAGCAAGTACAAAGCTGACCACAATCGTTCCTATTACTAATCGGCTTGGCTTTGTACCGATTTTTGACATGATAAATAAAGCAATTCGCTTGTGTAATCCGGTTATTTCCATGGCAGCTGCTAAAAATAGAGCGCCTGCTACAAGCCCCACTGCTGTAGAACTAAATCCGGCAATTGCCATTCCTAAAGCTTCTTTTGTTCCATACACCGTGGAGGGATCGTCAATCGTTGGCGATAATCCAACTAAAATCGCTAACCAACTAATAATCATCAATGCACTAACAGGATAAGGCACTGCTTCAGTTACCCATAAGATAACAGCAAATGCTAATACAGCTAGCACTCTTTGCCCAACAATTGGAAGTGAGTCAGGGTTTGGTAACATTAAAATAATGAATAATGCAAGAAAAGCTAAAATAATGCCAATTAAATTTTTATTTTTCATAAAAACCTGTCCCTTCATCTTCATTATAAGGCAATATTCCCCTTGAAATCGTTAACAATAATCGCATAATACGTTACTTAGTTACATAATTCACAATGTGTTCAAATTTTAACCTACATAGATATTTTAATAAGCAAAAAGACTAATTCTACCAGTTATTTATTTATTATTCATGCCCTGATCGTTCATAGAAAATACGAAAAATGCGGTTAACAGCAGCCTAACTAAAACGGAGTCCAATTAAATAGGAGGGAAAACTGCGTTAACACCTGTCTTTTACAACATGCTACGTTGCACATGCAAAAATTTTTATACACAAAAAATCCCAATAACGTGTTCTCACGCTATTGGGATCGTGCTATATGTTTTCTAAAAACACACGAATTACATCTACACCGCCAATAAAAGTACCTAAAGAACTTCCTATATTGGCAAGCATCACAATTAATAAAACTCGCGTTACTTTATTTCGCCAAAATCCTTTCACTGTAAACACATCTTCGGACAATGATTCAAAATCACTAACATGAGGTCTGCGCACATACGCTTGCACAAAACCGGCAAACCAGCCAGCTGCCAATAGTGGATTAAGCGATGTTATCGGTGCAACTACAAATGCAGTTAAGATGGTCAAGGGATGTCCTAATGCAAGAATCGCACCAATCGCTGATAACCCGCCATTCCAAATGATCCAGCTAAGCGTTTGTTCCCAGCCTGCTGCAGGATTAGAAAGAAACGTATACAAAATAATTGCTAAAATAAATACAGGGATTGACCATCCAATAAGTTTCGGCAACTTTGATTTGGATGGTAATTCTCGTAGTTTCGTTAAGTCATGCTCCTTTTGAATTTGCTCTGTAATTCCCGGAACATGGGCCGCACCAAGCACGGCTACCACTTTATTGCCAGGAGCTTCTTTAATTTTCTGTGCTAAATATTGATCTCTTTCATCAATTAATGGTTTTTTTAACTTCGGAAAAGAATCGGTGAATTCTTGAAGAATTGTATTAATCGTATCCTGCTGCTTCATTTTTTCCAGTTCTTCCTCAGATATGGATTCATTGCTAAAAATACTCGCGATCACTTGTGTCAACAGTAACGCTTTCCCTTTCAAACCAATATTATGCCAAATCCGCGAAAATGTAATTTGAATGTTACGATCTGCCAGTACAAGCTTTGCCCCTATCTCTTTGGCTGATTCAATACCTTGTATCATTTCCTGTCCTGGATTAATGCCAAATTGCTTTGCCATCCGTTTTTGAAAAGAGGAGATAGCCAGATTCATCAATAATAAAGAAGCCTTCTTTTCTTTAATCACCTTAAAAATGTCCATATTCTTCCACTTATTTTCGTCTTTCAATGATTGATATCGCTGTTCATCTAGCTCTACACATACGGCGTCAGGCTTTTCAATCTCAATTACTTCCTTCACCTGTTCCGCACTATGCTTGGAAACATGAGCGGTACCAATCAAAATATATTCCTTATCACCGATATGTATTCTTGTTATATTATCTTCAGTCATACAATACCTTCCTTTAACTTCATCATCTTAGAAAAACTTAGCTTATCGCCAAGTCTTTAGCGAAAGCTGTAGTTTTTCTTATACTATAAACCCTAAAGTTTTATGCTTTCCTATAGTACAAATAATGACATAATAACGAAATACCAAATATCTCCTATAAATACATGTTCAAAAAGGCAGTTAAAGAACCTTTTGAACATCTGTTATAATCAATTATACGTTAAACATTCTTATTTTTATATAGAAAAATTATTCACGAATTAAAATACTTATTGCCCATTTTATGTCATGAGCCAAAACGGCTTAAAAAGGGAAAAACCATGAAGAAGCCCCCATGGTTTAGCATAAACATTATTATAGTCTTCTAAACCTGCAAGTGAATGCGGTTTGAAGTTTCATATAGTTATAAAGCATACGTGCATGTCTTCCCTTTTCCGTCTTTTCATCCATTTTAGTTTGCAATTTAGTCATAAACTCTTGATCACATTTACAAGGATCTCGTAAGCGTCGGTAACATTCATCATGCGCTTTACAAAGAGCGTCTACATCATTAATTGGCGCGCCGGGGCCATTACACCCAGGTCCACACCATCTGTAGCCTGGTGGAAAGCAAAAACCTTTTTTATTTATATTTCCACGTTGCTTCATCATTACCAACACCCCCTCCGTTTACTATATTCAAAAAGAGGCAGGGGTGTCCTATACAGTTATCTTGTCGCTACGTAATTTTATGAGATCCATCTACAATCATGAACCTCCTTAAGTGATAACTCTATTAGCAACGTGAAATACGCTTATCGTTTTCATTTTAGATCGGAACAATAACATATATACGATATTAAAATTTGTAATGTGTTTTTTATTTGCTGCACTCTGAACTTTTAAAACAACACACCTATTCTTCATTCAAAAAATATGCTTGGCGGAAAAGAAGCATCGTCCCTATCTGAAATAATAGCCACTTCTGTATTTAATTTAGCGAACAGGATTGGTGCTACCTTTGGAGCTTTCTGACTGCATCATGAAATTGACTACACGGAGATTACAATCCTTTCAGCCAGTATGATTGCATTAGGTCTGGCACTTACCGGAATTACCAACAAAGTAGAGGATAAATCGTTTATCGCTGAGAACTAAAACAAGGTGGTAAAAGCCTACCTTGTTATTCTATACGTTTAATTACACGAGCAGGATTTCCTCCAACTACTGAATTCGCAGGAACATCCTTAACTACAACTGTACCAGAAGCAATCACCGCATTATCACCAATGGTTACTCCAGGATTAATAACAGCGCGACCACCAATCCAAACATTATCTCCAATGGTAACCGGCTTACCAAATTCAACTCCCGAGTTTCTTGCTATCGGGTCTAATGGATGGGTGGCTGTATAAATATGTACACCTGGTGCCAACATACAGTTAGTTCCTATGTTAATTTCACAGACATCTAACATAACACAATCAAAATTTGCGTAAAAATGATCACCAACATGAATATTATATCCGTAGTCACAGCGAAATGTAGGTTCTACATAAATATGCTGTCCTGTAGATCCAAATAAATTTTTGATCATTTTCTCTCGCTCTGCCAATTCCGATTCCAATGTCTGATTATATAAGCGCGTTTTTCTCCGACATACCTCTCGATCAATTACTAATGTTTTATCTGATGGATTGTATAATTCTCCAGCAATCATTTTGTCCTTCTCTGTTTTCATCGTTACGCTCCTTCTGTTTATGATAGTTAAAGAATAGCATAAACAGAAGTGAAACTCATTCCGTAGTGCCCCACTGCCAAGAAGTAGAACAAAGGCTATAATTCTAGGCTTCCTTGAAAAGTTGCGATATATTCCTGCGAAGCTTACTCTGTCCTTAAAAGGAAATTTCCTTTTAAGGATGCAATGCTTAATCGGAAGTCTTTCTTGTCCTTGAAAAACCGCAGTGTATTGCTGCCGTAGCAAGTCTGTCCTTGAAAAATCGCGAAGCTTATTCAAGAAGCATTCCTTGTCCTGTCACCTCCAACGAATCAGGAGTTTAGGCGCTGTTTCTCTCATACAGTTCGTAAAATAAAAAGCAGGTTTTTTAAAGGAGAGAAATACGGCATCCGGAGTAAACTTTAATTTAATTGAAAAACGATAACGAGCGTATATCCTAGGATTACTAATAGGATTGTACCGATAGCCCCTGCTAGGAATGATTTCATGCCCAACCTGCGAAAAGTCTTAATATCAACATTTAAACCAAGCCCAGCCATTGCCATTGCAATAAATAAATAAGCAACCGTAACAATATGGTTTGCTATCGTCTCTGATACAATACCAAGTGTATTAAATCCACTCATTGCCAGGAATCCTAAAATAAACCACGGTATAATGGACAGCGATACTTTTTTATTCGTTGTTTCTCCACCGCGTTGAAATAAGTAGCCGATAACAATAACGACAGGTACTAATAGTGCGACGCGCGTAAGTTTAACAATTACCGCCAGATCAACCGCTTCACTGCCGCCAACATCAGCAGCGGCAATAACATGTGCTATTTCATGTAACGTAGCTCCTGTAAAAACGCCATAAGCCGTTGGAGATAAATGCAATAAGGAATAAATAACACTATAAATCAATGTAAAGATCGTTCCTAAAACAGCAATAGTAGCTGCTCCCACAGCTGTTTCCTCATCCTTTGCCTTAACTTGCGGACTAACAGCTACCACTGCAGCGGCACCACAAATTGCAGTTCCGCATGCTGTTAATATCCCAAGTCGTTTCCCAACCCCAAACCAACGCGTTAAGCCATAAACTACGAGTAATGTAAATACAAGACAAATAGCCGCAATCATAAACACTTTTATCCCTGCGTTATAGATGTCTGCTAAATTTAATCGCATTCCTAATAGAACAATCCCGAGTCGAAGTAATTTTTTATTTGAAAATGTTATTCCGGATTGCCAATGCGCGTTTACCCCAATGGTTGATCTCCAAACCATTCCAATTATAATTGCAATGACAAGCTGCCCCATAACAGATAACAAAGGCAATTGGGCTACATATTTAGCTAAAATAGCTATGAACAGTGTAACCCCAATTCCTTTGAGAAAAGCCAAACGGTCTTCTCTATTGTTCTCAACCGTTTTTCCCATTACAAACACTTCCTTTATCTATCGTTAATTTTACTTTATCGAATGCTGGTTTATTAGTAAAATACATATAAGTAATTGTTATTATTAATATATTTAATAATTAGGAGGGGCTCTATTGTATTACGATGCGTTGCGAACATTTATCACCCTTGTGGAAGTTAAAAACTTTACCAAAGCAGCAGAAAAATTGCATATATCACAGCCAAGTGTGAGCTTACATATGAAAAATCTGGAGCAGGAACTAGGAACAAAGCTGGTAGTCCGCTCGCGAAAGTCATTCCAAGTATCACCGACGGGAGAGTTGTTATACGACAGGGCGAAACAAATTATTCGTATCTACGAACAAACAAAACGAGATATTTTAGCGCATCATCAAATCGTCAAGGGGAAGTTGAAAATTGGTGCCAGTTTCACGATTGGGGAATACATTTTGCCAAATTTATTAGTAGATGTACACAATGCCTACCCAGAGCTTGAACTTGAAGTGATAATAGGCAATACAGAAGAAGTTGTACGACATGTACAATTATTTCACGTTGATATTGGCTTAATTGAAGGACAAACGAATAATAAAGAGTTAACTGTACATCCATTTATGCAAGATAAATTATATGTTGTTGCTTCCATCCATCATCCGTTAACGGCCAAGAAACAAGTTACGATCGCTGACCTACAGAATCAGCCATGGGTCTCTCGTGAAGAAGGTTCGGGTACACGCGAATACCTTGAACATGTTATTCGTTCTAATGGATTGAAAACAAAGTCCATCCTAACGATCAGCAGTAATCAGGGAGTTAAAGAAATGGTCATAAAAGGGATGGGCTTATCTCTACTGTCCCACAGTGTTATAGAGCGGGATGTTGCATTAAAGCAATTGGCAATTTTAAACTTACAGCGTATTCATTTTACAAGAACTTTTTCCTATGTTTTCTCTCCTATTATGAAAAGCAAGCAAAATGTAGAAGCTTTTCTCAACATGTTGAAGAAGAAATGGCCGTATGAATAGTGATGTCGCACTCATATAGAGTGCGACCCTATCGATGTCTGGTAAATGCAATGAGTGCCATGATTTCAATCCACGCACTCATATAGAGTGCGACAGGAATTAACGTCGTATGGGACGACTTTCTCACGTATATTTCAATCCACGCACTCATATAGAGTGCGACTAGCAAACTACAGCATTATGGCTTTGATGGAATTACAATTTCAATCCACGCACTCATATAGAGTGCGACTGCGATTTTGGCCAAAAGTGAACCAAAATCGCCAGATTTCATAACATATTTAACCTTAATTTAACAAAAATTAGCCCTTTAAACAATGTATAACTTGCCACACACCTAATTTCTTCCAAATATTCAGGTGCGAATCCCCCAGGAAAATCATGTGCACTTCACATTCGCACCTAGAAATTTTATCTAATATCAATCTACCCATATTGTATTATATTAATAATTGATTTCAATATTTTTTACAAATTAGAGAGATTTAAATTTAATAGGGAAAAATACCCATATTCTTGTAGTCATGATTGATCAGATGTGGTACAATCAACTCAAAAGTAGTATAGCTTTATTTTCTTTATTATTCTAGTAAATTGATGGTTAGGTTGTGATAAAATGGATTTTATTGCCCATATTCGACAAAGTGACAACAACATTCAAAGAGTAAAAGACCATTTATTAGAAGTAAAAGAATTGGCTGAACAGTATGGGACTCCTATGGGAATAAAATATTTATGTGGACTTGCAGGTGTGTTACATGATTTTGGTAAGTACAGTAATGCGTTTCGTGAATATATCATTCAAGCTGTTCATCATCCCGATGCACCTCCAAAAAGAGGGAGTGTAGACCATTCTACTGCGGGAGCAAAACTACTATTTGATTTGTTTCATAAAGATCATATAGTTCCTGAAAAAGCAATTGTTGCAGAAGTAGTAGGAAACGCTATTATCTCACATCATTCCTATCTTCATGATTTTTTTACACCTGAGTTAGATTCTAAATATTTAACACGCGTCCGAGATAAAGAAATACCTGAGTATGATTATATGGTTGAGAATTTTTTTACATATGTTATGAGTGAACGTGATTTCCATTATTATGTCGATCAAGCTACAAAAGAGTTACTATTCTTTATTCAAAATGAGCCTCCTGAATCTTGTGAAAAACAATTGATGTTTTTAACCAAGTTTATTTTTAGTGCCTTAATTGATGCTGATCGCACGAATACAAGGTTATTTGAAGAAAATAAACACCAAACCTCTATAGATCATGAAGAACTATTCCAAAATTACTATGATAGATTACAAGACAAAATAAACTCCTTTCAACATCATGAAAAAGCAAATACGCCAATTAATCAATTGCGTTCAAGCATGTCGGAACATTGCGATAGGTTTGCAGAGAATCCCTCTGGTATTTATACTCTTTCTATACCTACAGGCGGCGGGAAAACTTTAGCCAGTTTACGCTACGCTTTAAAGCATGCATTATTACATAATAAAAAACGCATTATATATGTTGTTCCATTTACCACGATTATTGAGCAGAACGCTGAAGAAGTAAGAAAAATAGTAAAAGACAATGAAAACGTTTTAGAACATCATTCTAATATCATTCTTGATGAAGAAGATAATGATGAGCATCAAGATGGTGTTGTAACAAAACAACAAAAACTGAAGTTAGCTAAAGATAATTGGGATGCACCAATTATTTTCACAACGATGGTACAGTTTTTAAATGTTTTTTATGCCAAAGGAAGTAGACATATTCGCCGCTTGCATCATTTAAGTGAGGCCGTAATTGTATTTGATGAGGTGCAAAAAGTACCTGTTAAATGTATTTCTTTATTCAATCAGGCACTTAACTTTTTAAAAGCTTATGGTAAATCTAGTCTTCTTCTTTGTACTGCAACACAACCTGCTTTGGATTTTGTTAAAAATAAACTAGAAATAAATACGGATGCGGAAATAGTAGAAAACCTTGACGATGTGGTGAAAGCTTTTAAACGAGTGGAAATTATCGACAAAGCGACAGACGGAGGAATGGCTACTAGTGAATTAGCTGATTTTGTTAAAGAACAGATAAACCAGGTTCAAAATGTGTTAGTGATCTTAAACACAAAAACGGTTGTAAAAACGCTATATCAAGAGTTGCAACATAAAATGGATGATAAAGTAGCTGTTTATCACTTGAGTACATCTATGTGCGCCGCTCACCGAAATCATATTTTGCATGAAGTAAGAAACAAATTAAAAGCAAAAACGCCTGTTATTTGTATTAGTACTCAATTAATCGAAGCCGGTGTTGACATTAGCTTTGATTGTGTCATCCGTTCATTAGCTGGTTTAGATTCTATTGCTCAAGCCGCCGGACGCTGTAATCGGCATGGAGAAAAAGATATACAACAAGTATATGTTATCGATCACCAAGAAGAACAGCTCAAATTTTTAAAAGAAATTGATGTGGGAAAGCAAATAACGAGGCGAATCTTAATTGATATGAAACGGGATGAGAATGCCCATGGTGGTAATATGTTATCACCAAAAGCCATGGAACGATATTTTCAAGAACTTTATGCGGAGCTTTCTAATGACTTAGATTATTATATCCCATCCTTAAAGAAGGATATGATGGAGTTGTTAATGGCTCCAAAGCATGAATCAGGTTATGTGGAAGCTTATATCAGTAAATATAACGAGCAGATTCCATTATTTATAACAAACAGCTATCGGACAGCTGCGAAATATTTTCAAGTAATAGATGATCATACGACTTCAGTTATTGTACCTTATAGAGAAGGAAAAGATATTATAACAGAATTAAGCGGAAATATATCCATGGAGGATTTATCTAGATGCATGAAGAGAGCTCAATACTATTCTATTAACTTGTATACATATGAATTAGATTTATTAATGAAAAGCGATGGTCTTGTATCTTTTTTTGAAGGAAAAATTCTTGCATTAAAAGAAGGAGCTTATAGTGAGGAATTTGGATTTAATATAGAAAGTGACAGCCTAGAAGAGTTTTATATGTATTGAGAAAAGATATTTTGATCCAAAAAACAAGTAATATTTGAAAGGGGGTGAGACGATGCGAAATGGGATTGAGTTTGAAGTATCAGGGAATTACGCTCTTTTTACAGATCCAATTACAAAAATAGGAGGAGAGAAGTTAACCTATCAAGTTCCTACCTATCAAGCCTTAAAAGGTATTGTTGAATCGATTTATTGGAAACCGACGTTATTGATGATTGTCGATGAAGTGCGAATTATGAATCCAATTCAAATGGAGTCAAAAGGTATTCGTCCGATTGAATATAATGGTGGGAATACGTTAGCAAACTATACCTATTTAAAAAATGTAAGATACCAGGTAAGGGCTCATTTTGAATTTAATATGAACCGTCCCGATTTGGTTTATGATAGAAACGAACATAAGCACCATAATATTTTAAAACGAGCCTTAAAAGCAGGCGGCAGACGAGATGTATTCCTGGGAGCCAGGGAATGTCAAGCATATGTTGAACCATGTGTTTTTGGAGCAGGGAAAGGATTTTACGATGAGTATGCGGAGATCCATTTTGGCACGATGGTTCACGGCATTAATTATCCCGATGAAACGGGAAATAATCAGATGCAAGTACGTCTCTGGAGTCCCGTTATGAAGTATGGCGTTATTACGTTTCCAAGGCCTGAGGATTGTAAGGTTATACGACCAATTAAAAAAATGAAGCCAAAGCAGTTTGACCAAGCTAATGTGCAGTCAGCTGAAGCATTATTACAAGAATTAACAGAGGAGGTGAGTGAATGAGTTGGCTCTTTCAATTGTATGAAACCTATGAATCTAATTTAGATCGTGTAGGTGAGGTTGAGAAAACAAATAATCAAAAAAATTTCACTTTATTACCCGTTTCTCATACAACGCAAAATGCACATATTGAGGTAACCGTTACAGAAGATGGGGAGTTCCATTCGGCAATGGTTCTTGATAAAGTAAATACACTGATTCCGTGTACGGAAGATTCTGCAAGTCGATCAGGATCAAAGATTGCTCCATATCCATTACATGATAAATTAAATTATGTTGCGGGGGATTTTGTAAAGTATGGAGGAAAAATAAAAAAAGAAGAGCCTTTTTCTTACTACATAGAACAATTAAAGGATTGGGCAACATCTTCTTACGGCCATCCAAAAGTAAAGAGTATTTATAAGTATCTAATAAAGAGACAATTAATCAAAGATTTAGTTGTAGACAATGTTATTTTTTTGGATGAAAATAACCAACTAATTAGTAAATGGCATAAAAAATATGAAGCAATTCACGGAGAAAAACCGAAAATTTTCTCTGTTGTTAGTGGTGGACAAGAGAGTGCGTTTATTCGTTTTAATGTTTATTCTCCCGATAAGCGTTTAACAAATGTTTGGGATGATAAAGAAGTATATAAATCGTTTATTAGTTATTACAATGGACAAGTTGCTGAAGAAGATGTTTGTTTTGTAACGGGGAATATGCAGGCAAGTACGCAAAGACATGCTAATAAAATAAGACATGCTGCTGATAAAGCAAAGCTAATATCCGCAAATGATAAAACTGGATTTACCTTCAGAGGAAGGTTCAAAAAAAGTGAGGAAGCGGCAAATATTAGCTATGATGTTTCGCAAAAAGCCCACAATGCCTTAAAATGGCTTATTCGTCGTCAAGGGTACATGATAGATGAACGCGTTTTTCTTGTATGGGGAAATGACAAGTTAAATACATTGACGCCAATGATGGATACCTACTCTATCCATCGGGATGTAGTTGTTAAACAAGCGATTAGATCAAATACGTTACAACATTTTGCAAATGAGGTTGCTAAAGCATTTGCAGGTTATAAACATGATTTATCGCTGAAGTCAAATGTCAATATTTTGATCTTAGATTCAGCAACTACCGGTCGTTTAGCTGTTTTATATTATCGGAATATGAATAAGGAATTGTATTTACAAAGACTAGAATACTGGCATTCTACCTGTGTCTGGGAGCATCGGTATCGTAAAAATGATGAAAATAAATACATCCAATTTTTTGGAGCTCCAGCAACAAAAGATATTGCTTTTGCTGCTTATGGTCCGCGAGCCAGTGATAAGATTGTCAAAGACTTCATTTCTAGAATGATTCCATGCATTGTTGATAATCGGGAAATACCACTAGATATTATCAGAAGTGCATTTTATCGTGCTTCTAACCCGGTGGCAATGGAAAAATGGGAGTGGGAAAAAACATTAAGTATAGCTTGTGCCTTAATTAATAAAAGGGAGGGATTAGATGTGGCTTTAGATAATGAAATAAATGATCGCGATTATTTATTTGGTCGGCTATTGGCTATTGCAGATGTTTTAGAAAGAAGAGCACTTGACCAGGATGAAACACGAGCAACAAACGCAATTCGTTATATGAACTCATTTTCACAGCATCCAGCACGTACGTGGAAAACGTTACAAGAAAGTTTACAACCGTATCAAGTTAGACTTGGGAAAAAGGGTAATTATTTAGCTAGTTTAATCGATGATGTTGGTTCACGATTATCCATTGAAGATTTTAATGATAAACCATTGTCAGGGAAATATTTATTGGGTTTTTACAGTCAACGCAGAGATTTATATCAAAAAAAGAAAGTAGAAAACAATAGCGAGGAGAATGGGAAATGACGACATTAGATCATAAAATTGATTTTGCGGTAGTATTATCAGTGAAAAATGCTAATCCGAATGGGGATCCTTTAAATGGAAACCGACCAAGACAAAATTATGACGGGCATGGAGAAATATCGGATGTTGCGATTAAAAGAAAGATTAGAAATCGCTTTATTGATATGGGAGAAAAGGTTTTTGTCCAATCGAATGATTATAAAGTAGATAATTATAAAAGTTTGAAGGAGCGTGCGGATGCTCATCCAGAACTTAATAAAGCTTCCAAAGCAAAAGATAATGAGACATATGCCAAATTAGCTTGCGAAGAGTGGATTGATGTACGAAGTTTTGGCCAAGTCTTTGCTTTTAAAGGTTCGGATGTCTCAGTAGGTGTCCGTGGACCTGTATCTATTCATACGGCAACAAGTATCGATCCCATTGACATTACAAGTATGCAAATTACCAAAAGTGTTAATTCAGTGACGGGTGATAAAAAAGGTTCGGATACAATGGGGATGAAACATCGAGTTGATTTTGGTTTATATGTATTTTACGGAAGTATTAATACACAACTAGCTGAGAAAACAGGTTTTACAAAAGAAGATGCTGAAAAATTGAAGCAAGCGCTCGTGCATTTATTTGAAAATGATGCTTCTTCTGCAAGACCGGACGGTAGTATGGAGGTTCATCATGTTTATTGGTGGGAACATAATTCAAAACTAGGTCAATATTCGTCTGCTAAAGTACATCGTTCCATTAAAATTAAATCGAAAGCGGAAGCGCCTAAAAGCTATGATGACTACTCCATTGCAGTAGATGAATTAGATGGTCTAACTGTAGAGGTATTAGATGGAAAATAAAGATGAAGAATGGTTGATGCTTTCTGGCATTCAACATTTTCAATTTTGTCGACGGCAATGGGCGCTTATCCACATTGAACAGCAATGGGAAGAAAATGTAAAGACAATTGAAGGACAATATCTTCATCAGAAGGCTGATCAGCCAATGATACGGGAAAAACGAGGCAACAAACTGATTATTAGAGCACTGCCCGTTAAATCAAATGACTTACGAATGAATGGCATTTGCGATGTCGTAGAGTTCATTCAAGATACCAATGGTGTAGAAATTCACGGGGAAAAAGGAAGATACCTTCCTTTTCCTGTAGAATATAAACGAGGAAGGCCAAAGAAAGACGATGCCGATATTTTACAGTTAACCGCACAAGCCATGTGCTTAGAAGAAATGCTAGTGTGTGAAGTTGACAAAGGATATATGTACTATCATGAAATAAAACATAGAATAGAGGTACCTTTTACTGATTATCTCAGGCAAAGAGTCATAGATATAACCGATGAAATGCATGACTATTATCAAAAAAGATATACACCGAGAGTAAAGACAGGATCTTTTTGTAAAAATTGCTCGCTTCAGCATATTTGTTTACCAAAATTGATGAATAAAAGGTCGGTAAAAAGTTATATCGAAGGGAAAATAGCACAATGAGGAAGCTTCTGAATACGCTGTTCATTACTCAACCTGATGTGTATTTATCTTTGGATGGCGACAATATTGTTTTATTAAAGGAGCAAAAGAAGGTAGCTAGGTTACCGCTTCATAACTTGGAATCTATCGTTTCATTTGGATATACGGGAGCAAGTCCGGCTTTAATGGGCTATTGTGCCAAACGAAATATTTCTTTGGTTTTTCTAACGATTAATGGCAACTTCCTTGCTAGGGTAATAGGGGAAAGTAAAGGAAATGTGGTATTAAGAAAAAAGCAATATAAATATCTGAAGATGAAAATAAATCTGCTATCATAGCGCGCAACTTTATATTAGGAAAGATTTTTAATCATAAATGGATGATTGAAAGAATGACACGAGATCACACTTTACGAATTGATGTAGAAACGTTTAAAGAAGTATCAAAACAATTATCTAATATTATGCTAGAAGTAAGAGCTTGTCAAGATCTCGAAATTTTAAGGGGATGGGAAGGGCAAGCTGCATTTAATTATAATAAGCTGTTTGATCAGATGATACTTCAACAAAAAGAAGATTTTTTCTTTACCGCTCGTTCTAGAAGGCCTCCATTGGATAATGTAAATGCATTATTGTCATTTGCTTATACCCTACTTGCGAATGATATGGCTCAAGCATTAGAAACAGTAGGCTTAGATGCATATGTCGGCTTTTTGCATCGTGATCGCCCAGGGAGAGCCTCGTTAGCTTTAGATATGATGGAGGAACTTAGAGGGATTTACGCAGATCGTTTTGTTCTTTCGTTAATTAATAAAAGGGCAATAAGAAAAGAAGATTTTCTGCTGAAAGAAAATGGTTCCGTAATAATGACGGATGAAGGAAGAAAAAAGTTTTTATCGGCATGGCAAACGAAGAAGCAAGAAAAGATTACACATCCATATTTAGGTGAAAAAATAACATGGGGATTGGTATCTTATTCCCAATCTTTATTATTAGCAAGATATTTACGAGATGATCTAGATGAATATCCACCATTTTTATGGAAGTAGGTGAAAATTATGTTAGTATTGGTTACATATGATGTGAATACTTCAAGTAATGGTGGGAACAAGCGGTTAAGAAAAGTCTCTAAGGCTTGTCAAAATTATGGGCAGCGAGTGCAAAACTCAGTATTTGAATGTATAGTTGACGATACCCAATTTACTGCTTTAAAAATTAAATTAAAGGATTTAATTGATGAAGAGAAGGATAGCTTACGATTTTATCGTTTAGGTAATAATTATAAAACAAAGGTAGAGCATATAGGTACAAAAGAATCAGTTAACTTAGATGAACCTCTAATCTTTTAGTGCGAATGTGAAGTGCACATGATTTTCCTGGGGGATTCGCACCTGAATATTTGGAGGAAATTAGGTGCGTGGCAAGTTATACATTGTTTAAACGGCTAATTTTTGTTAAGTTAAGGTTAAATATGTTATGAAATTTGGCGATTTTGGTTTACTTTTGGCCAAAATCGCAGTCGCACTCTATATGAGTGCGTGGATTGAAATGATTTGTTCCAAAGTAAAGCCTAGCATTTGACCGAGGTCGCACTCTATATGAGTGCGTGGATTGAAATAACAAAACGAACATAATTATTTAAAAGTTTACCTACGTCGCACTCTATATGAGTGCGTGGATTGAAATGTATTGCTATATACATAAATACTAGAGTTGCTATAGTCGCACTCTATATGAGTGCGTGGATTGAAATTATCAATTACCGAATCCTTGGACATTTCTCTTATGTCGCACTCTATATGAGTGCGTGGATTGAAATAACGTTAACTCCCCTTTATTATGTAATATATCTAAGTCGCACTCTATATGAGTGCGTGGATTGAAATCGTAGTAGAAATCTGGTAATTACTTCTTACACCCAGTCGCACTTTATATGAGTGCGTGGATTGAAATATAACTTTGTTTTGAAATCTTAGAGGCAGCTTTGTCGCACTCTATTTAGATACGTATTGATTAAAATAAAAGAAAAGCACAGAAAAAAGGGTAGGATCTACACCCTTTTTTCTGTGCTTTTCGTTAGCTATTCGTCTGGCGTCTTATAAAGACCATACTTATTTTTGCTTTACTTTGGTAATTTTGATAGCGACTTACCTCTTTTTCGTTAAAAAGTTACACGAGTTCCAGTTTAAACACATTGGCAATCACTTTAATGTACTGCCATTCATTTTCTTTGTTATGCCAATTCTTTTGTTTGAGTCCACGTTGTAATAAAAAAAGTAGCTTGATCTTGTTAGCAATGTTTATTTAATCTATATCTCTAACATCAGTAATATGCTTGTTATTTATGATGGACAACCACTAATTCAACTTCAATTGTCTCCAAAATTTGGAATACCCCCTAGAGGCCTTGTTAACAAAATTTTCATCTAATTGATGATTATAATACTGAATATCTTTTATATTTTCTGTTACTCTTATATGTAAAAGGTAGATTAACTTTAGCGTATTTGTATAATGAGCTATATTTTGGAAATTATAATTAAAGCGTTGTTCATTAATTCCTATCTGTATAAGGGTGAACGTGGATGTCAGAAGCTTTCATTGATTTTTCCGCCTTTGTCTATCACATGCAATATTTTGATCTGTACACGCTAATAGCATTTTTTCTTTTGGCGTTAAGGCCCTTTCTCCACATACTGTGAGGGCTAATTGCACTCCCCGTTCTGACTCTAACTTTTATACTTAACGATTTGGACTGAACATAATTCATTTTTTTGCTATTTCTGTACTATATAAACCTCAATTAATTTATTTCATTTAGTCCTTTTTCAACTGTTTAAAATAGATTAGAAGCAATCATTTTTTTTATTAAATCCTATTAGGAGATGATTATATCTATGGATTATCAGCAAACTCGTCATTTTATTACGTCTCGATTAATAGAAGAAGGTTTATTAAATACTGAAATGAACCAAATTATCTGGGATTTCGCTTTTGAAAATTTAACAGATAAAAAAATTGATGTTGAATTAGAAGAAAACACGAAAATGAAACTGATCAATGAATGGATCAAATGGAAAAAAACTTATGATCAAGCAGATGACATCAAACAAAAACTATTTTTAATAAACGAATTAATATCAATTTTTGACCCTCTATTCAATCGCTCCAATGTAGAAGATCATTTTGCATTGATATTAGCTTGTATATCACGTGAAAAGAAAAAAAGTAAACTTTTATCTTTAAATCAGCAAGTAGTGGTATTTGACGAAATGGAAGCTTTTCTAAATTCCATTAAAACCCTACAATTACTTGATATTAGTCAAACCAACAGCAATAAGAAAAAATCATAAACCTACGTGGTGAGATAACAAAAATGCTCCCGCTTAGATGGTGTATTTTTCGAGTAATGGTTTTAACTTTTTTATTGAGATGTCTAAAGGCGCCATTGGCGCTAGTGACTGCCTATTTCATGCATACGTTGGTCACTTTCATTTTAGCGATACCGTCTTTAACTTCACCGCTAAAATGATATATTTTCCTTTCTAAAAACGTCCATTACATTTTATTCAAAAAATCTCCTAATGGATAATTCCTTTCTGACCTCGCAGCTTGAAACCATTCCTTTTGAATATCAATATCATTAGTGTATTCTCTTCCCTTATATAATTTCAAAACATGCATACGTTTGAGTAATAATAAACAAATCAAATGAATCTTTTCATAGCCTAGCTTTCTTTCGTAACTTAGGAACGATTCCAAATTTAAAACATTCCCCCCTTCATCAACTGTATTCAATTCAATGTGAGAAATGGAAAGTTCTACAACTTCAATCTTCTCTTTAACGAATAATAATTTGATTTCCAATCCTCTCCTAGCTCATTGATAAGTGATTTCATTACCTGCTCTATCAAATGTAGTTTATTTTTATTAGCTGATCCTGAAGGGCAAGCCTGATAGAGTTCTGCAAATCTTGCTCAGTCATTTCACCTTCAGATAATGAATAATTAGAAATGGAATTTTCTATAGCTGGTAGATGCTTTAAATCTCTTTGATATTCTATAATGGTAGAGATTTTCTTAAATCCTAAGTTTGTTATAAATAAATCATATGATTCATCCATAAGGACTGAAATATAGCCGATATTTTTTTCTTCCAAGTATTTAATAGGAGATTAAGCTGCTCTTTAAAGGGCTATCAAGACAAATTCTTGTTTCAATTGATCAACCAGCCCATTTTACATTTAATTAGATGAAATAGCTTCATCTTGCTTCTCCCTTATCGATTTTGGATAACATCGCAATAACCTGCCACTTAAAAGCGAGCCTGATTCGCCAATATTTGCGTTTTTCTAAATTAAAATACACAACAAATAGTATCGGCAGTCCAATTTTAATGAAACAAAAGTACTATTTCGATCGTAATACAACTAAACTAGACGCATACCTTAATAAGGAGTGACTATCCATTGTATGAAACAATACAGGAACCCATCGAAAAAATATCAAAAAAGGCTATTCATGTATGGCGAATTTCCAATATAATTGGTCATTTTATCTTTTTCGTTATCATTACCGTTTTAATTGTCTTAGATGCTAATTATGACTGGTATAATTGGGTGATTTATGTATTATGGGCCTTGGGGGGGCTAGGAATTATTTCAGCGATTTGGAGTATTGGTTTAGAACCTGTTTTACTGCAAAGATATTGGCGATATGGGGTTGATGAAGAATATGTTCAATTAAAACATGGTAGATGGAATATGATGCATCAAGTAATTCCTATGACGAAAGTTCAATATGTCAGCTTAGAACAAGGACCGGTATTACGAAAATACGGTTTATACACCATATCAATTGGAACGATGGCCTCTAGTCATGAAATCCCGGGAATACCAGAGGTTCAAGCTAAAGCACTGCGAGATAAAATTGCCAGCCTTGCAAAAATTAAGGAAGTGGAAAACTGATGGAAACAGGTAAACGATTGCATCCGATGACAATGCTCGTCTCATTTATTCGTTCTTTAAAAGACGTCTTTTTTATTTTTTTGATTTTATTTGTTATTAATTATTCATCTGATGCAACTTGGGTAAAGATTGGAAGGGTTCTTTTTTTGGTCTATCTTGTATATAAAATCTTTGCTGTTATCCTAACGTGGTTACGCACTACATATCTATTAACAGAGAGCTCTGTTGAATGGAAGCAAGGTGTCTTTACACGAAAACAACAGCATTTATCATACGATCGTGTGCAAAATGTTCAAATAGAAACTCCTTTTTACTTGGGAATGTTTTCTCTAACCAAATTAACCTTGGAAACAGGTGCTGAAAATGAAGAAGCATCCTTTACTTTTACGGTTATTACAAAGGAAGAGGCTGAACGAATAGAACAAATACTCGATCATTATAAACAGCAAGAAGTTAAAGAAAAAACTGCCGAAGCTACGGATATTGAAGGGGAAACATCCGATTATAAATCAAACGAAAAAACAATTCACTTTAATCCTACCAAAAAGGATATCCTAAAAGCTTCGGTACTGTCATTTAGCTATTTATTACTAATCCCTATACTTGTATCATTCTTCGATAACATAGATGAATTATATGATCTTTCCAATATAGCCAAAGAAGCATATGACTTCTTAGTTAAATCCTGGGTACTGCTTACCACTGCAATTATTACAGCAATCTTCATCATGGTAGTCTTTGGTCTCATCCAAACTTATTTGCGTTACGGACGCTATGAAATTTCTTCTGATAATGAAAGAATTTATATTCGGAAAGGCGTATTAAACGAACATCATTTTTCCATTCGCAAGCGAAATGTGCAAGCTGTGCATATTGAACAATCTTTATTAAAACGAATGCTGCAGATTGCTGAAGTTAAGCTAATTAGCACAGGAGGGATTGATACTGAAGATGAAGTAAACTCGTTGTATCCTTTCTTACCAATCAATCGAGCCTACACTATCATTGAAGAACTGCTGCCAGGATATGAAGTAAAACCAAATATGGAACGATTACCAAAAAAATCACTAATTGCCCGGTTATGTCGAATACCATGGTTTTGGCTGATTGCGACAGCCACTATTATGATTTTCTTCCCTGAATGGTGGGCCGTATCAATTATTCTCTTTATCTTAACGTATACTGCAAGACTTCTCGATTTTTATTTTTCAGGCGTTTTAATACATGGTGAATTATTACAGATGCGGACAGGCGGATTTTCACTTACAACATTAATTACTACAAGAGCGAAAATCATTGAATTTAATCTCATGCAAAACTTTATTACGAAACCATTTGATCTTGCCAGCATTGAGGTCACAAATCGCGGAAAACCTATTCATGTACAATCACTAGAAGAAATTCCAATGGACATGGCAAAACGTGCTTTCGTGTGGTACATTGCCCGTAATCCAGAAATAGAAAAAGGAGCGTAATGTCGTGGATGATAAAGTTTATATAACAGACAACTTCTTCTCCTCGGGATATACAGATATTAAAAATGAGCAAAATGAAAAGATTGGTTATTTGGATTTAAAGAGTGTATTCTCATCTGGAGTGACCGTATATGATCAACATACTACTAAACTGGCAGAGGGCAGGTTTAAGGGTTTCTTTTCTAGTCAGTGGATCGTAATGAATGCAAACGGTGTAATGCTTGGCACATTAAAAACAAGCTGGTTCTCGTTTTCTAAAAAGTACACATATACTACAAGTAATGGAGATTTATACAACATCCATTCTCCTGCTTTCTCTAGAGAATTCACGATATCTGATGAACAAAATCATGAAATAGCATCCTTTAGACGGAATAATAGTTTCTTCTCTTCATCAGCATATGAATTATTGAATCACACAGATAAATTAACGATGGAGGAATTTATCATTATCGTTATGGGTGTTAATGCTATCGAAAAAAACAAACAAGCAAGTGCTGCAAATGGAGGAAGCGTAAATTAATTTAGTAAGCATAAAGTGAACCTTCATGCAGTGGGGATTTTCTTTGAAATATAAGTTTTAGGACATCTTAGATGCGAAATAAAGCAATATAAAGCAAGGAGTCTCGTCGTCTAAAATATTGGCCGAGACTCTTTCGCTTATAAAACGTTTCGAGTTAACTTTTTGACCATCCTCTTTAACCTAATTTTCTTTCATCAGCAGTAAAGTTGGTTGATTTCTGTTTAGCTGGAGAAGCTAGGTAGGCGTATACTCCTCCGACAAAGAAGCCACCACCGATAATATTTCCTAGTGTAACAGGAATTAGATTATAAATAGCTCCTGCTAAAGTTATCGTTTCTGGATGTGGTGCTGTTAAAGCTAAAGAAAAAGTAACCATATTTGCTACACTATGCTCAAAGCCAGAAGCAACAAAAACAAATACTAACAGCATCATCACCAAGATTTTTGCGCCGTCTCCTTTTATATTCATCGGTATCCAAACAGCTAGACAAACAATTAAATTACACAAGATGCCGCGGAAAAATAAATACCAGATATTCAAGTCCATTTTAGCAGCAGCATATTTCATTAAAAACTGACTATCTTCTGTAACTGCATATATCCCTGTTCCTACAACTAATAACGCAAAAATAATACCACCAATCAAATTCCCGCTATAACAGGCAAGCCAATTTTTTAATGTATCTTTAATCGTTGTCTGTTTACGAATGGTACTCATCGTGAAGTACATGGTATTTCCAGTAAATAATTCGGCTCCCCCATAAATAATTAAAACAAGGGCGATACCAAAAAATATGGAAGACATAATGGTCGACATCGGTGACTGAATATCAAAAAATCCTTCCGCTAACCGAAATGATAACATCAAGCCAATTCCTACATACAATCCTGACAATATGGCACGGAGTATATATTTAGGGAAAGACGTATTTAATAAATATTTCTTTTTTAAAGCAAGATTAACTGCTTGATCAATTGGTTGAAGATCCATTGGAATAACTAACTCCTTTATCAAATTTAATACATCCACTACACACAGCAACAAACTAATTGTGAATTAATTCACATATAATTATATAACATTTCCACATCTGAAAGATTACGTTCGCTGAATTGAAACAGCATTGCAGTATAGCGTCACGTGTTAGCTATACTGCTTTGAGGCATCCAACCTGTTTTAGAAACAGCCCTCCAAACACAGGATACAATAGTATATTATACTATATCTGTAATAAAGAAAAGAGGATGTTTGTTAAACAATGTGGTAAAAAATGACGTTGTTAAAAACCCGTTGGTCTATCTTGCAGTCTCGAACCCCTATCTGTAAACCCTCTGTTTACGGGGATTGCTTCGGATTAATTTTCGAACCATTCAACAAAACCTGATTCATTTGAACCATCGTAGAAAAATTCACCTGGTTACAACATTAAAAAAATCATAGTAGCTAGGCAAATAATAATCTGCATCGACCTGCTTATTTTGAAAAATACAGGTTTTTATGCCTAACCCCTTTGCAGGAATAAGATCAATGTTACGGTCTCCTATTGCTAAATCAAGCTGATATTTTTGATGTAAATACGTATAAGAGGAAGAATCCGGTTTACGTGGAAACCCATCATCGTTTGTAACCATATCCGTAAAATAACCGGTTAAATGATGATGATTTAAGATGCGTAAAACATTTTTACGATCTTTATGTGTCATAATTACATTTACCTTTGCATATTGCAGTACCTCTTCCAGCCCGGAAAAAGGAGTCACATCTTCTGGTGATATACGGTCAACTAAATGGCGTACTTCCTTTTCTTGCTCATCTGTCATATGAAAAGATTCAATTGCATGCGCAAATGATTTTTTTAATTTATTGTATATTTCTTGTTCACTTACATCTGGTAAAATTTGTTTAAAACATTTGGTGTAGCTGGGATATGTATCGATTAATGTTCCATCAAAGTCCCATAATATGTTTATTTTCTATCACCTTATTTTTAAAATTAATTGCCATCCGCTTTTATTAGAAAGCTATCGTTTTTCTTATACTTTAACCCTTAAAATGTACACTTTCTTATAGTATAAAAAAGAGGATGGCTTAATTAGTTAATATCCTTTCTCATAATCAACTAGATTCACATGTGGTACTTCTCCTTGAAGATATCGCTTTAAATTAGGTAAAAAGATATCCTTTATAACACGTTCATCATAATGTTTCGTTGATCCAGCCGTATGTGGGGTAATAATGACTTGCTCCATCTCCCAAAACGGACTATCCTCCGGAAGCGGCTCCGTTGTAAACACATCAAGACCGGCACCAGCAATTTCATGTTGCCGTAATGCTTGAATTAAATCATCTTCCTTTACAATTGGACCGCGACCTATATTAATTAAAATAGCTGTATCCTTCATTTGTTTAAATTGATCTTTAGTAAACATATAGGTCGTTTCTTTCGTTAATGGTAACGTGATAACAACAACATCACATTGAGGGAGTACTACATCCAGTTGATCTGGCTTGTACATTTTATCAACATAATCGGTGGCCTTTCCTGAATGGCGGACACCAAGCACCTGCATACCAAAAGCTTTCGCAATCTTGGCCGTTTCCAGTCCAATTGCTCCAACTCCAATAATACCAATCGTTTGATGATGAATCTCTTGATTAAGACGAGCATGATACCATTTTTTCTCTAGTTGCTGGCGCACATATGTATGAATTTTACGAGTTAAACCTAATATAAGTCCAAAAATCGTCTCCGATATTGGATAAGCATGTACACCGTTAGCACTAGTAACATAAATCCCTTTTTGTTGTAATTCCGGAAGTGGAAGGGAATCAATACCTGCCGTCCATGTTTGTAACCACTTTAAGTTTTTATTTTCTTCAAGTACAAGCGGTTCGATCTTCTGACTCCAGTGCAAAATAATCTCTGCTTGTTTTAAATCGTCAGTTAAAAGAACAGAATCATTAGCTGCGACAATGTTCCAGTCTGGAAGAAATTGCTTTATCGTACGTACTAGTGATTCTTCAAGCTTTAGATTGATTACCAATGTTCGCTTTGTCATAATAGCCCCATCTCCAATTAATTATAACACTACTTGCAAGTGGCCATCTTCCAGCTGCGGCTCTTTTTTTAACGTGGAACGTGGAAAGATAAATGTCCATGGCATGCTACATTTAGCCGGAATCGTCAATCTTCTATCATGAAACGTTTGGGTAGCAATTGGCTTAGTTCCTTCTTTATACATTAATGTTTTATGTTGTAAGGATAATATTTTATCCGTATCATTTTGAATAATTACTGAAACTAATAAATCACGGCGATGATTTATTGGGCTACAGAGTGGTATAAACAATTGATTATCCCCGGATTGCTTTGCCTGTTCAAAAGCTGTAATAATATCCTGCCGATCCTTGACATCAATTGTTTTATCCCAAGCAGATTCAAAGATTAAACGCTGCATAACTATCACCCCATCTAAGCCTAAGTATACCATGATTTGTTCTTTAGCCACATATCAAATTTTCAATGGATTCAATAAAGCGACCATTCCCAAACATTTACTTCTCTTTACATCTCCCCGGGCTTCGATTCTTTTAACCTAGTTCAATAAAAGAGCTTGACTAGTGACAAGCAGTTAACGCTTTTGATTGTTTAGCTTTATTTTACAATGGAGCAACTTTTTTATACCCGTTTAAAAATCTGTCGTACAAGCCATCTATTATGAATAGAATAATAATAATTTATTCCCCATCTGGAGGTTATAGTAATGAACACTTTTATCAGTTATGCCCTACTTGGTATCTCCTTATCTGCACCGATTGGACCGATTAATGCTGCACAACTAAATAGAGGCATGCGCCACGGCTTTCTACATGCTTGGTTAGTTGGATTAGGCGGAATGATTAGCGATCTTTTATTTATGCTGCTTATTTATTTTGGTGTTGCTTCATTCCTAACTACGCCGCTTATGAAAACATTTCTCTGGCTATTTGGTTGTTTCATTCTTGTTTATACAGGGATAGAAAGCATAATTGGAGCAAAAAATTTAGTAGAAGCAAAACCCTCTGTAAAAGCATCTTCAAAAAGAAAATCATTTCATATGGGGTTTTTAATTGCTATTTCTAATCCGTTAAATATTATCTTTTGGTTGGGTATTTACGGTGCCGTTTTAGCAAAAACTAGCGATCTTTATAATAATTATCAGCTTATCCTCTACAGTAGCGGTATCTTTTTAGGAATTATCATATGGGATATATTTATGGCAGGGGTCGCCTCAACGTTTAGAAAATTCTTTCCTCCACACGTATTATCCATCATCACGATTGGAGGCGGAATCATGCTACTTGGATTTGGTCTCTATTTTGGATATGAAGCAATTACTTTCTTCATGCAAGGAAAATTGGGCTAGCCCTACCTGAACTAGGTAATCTGTATTTGCATGACTACTTGAAATTCTAACACTGTATACCGTAGCCTTTTAGCAATTTAGAAATATCGACTCATAGATTTCTAAAGTCTTTTTAAACGTTGAGACATGCTAAATTTTTATAAATCATTACGTACGACAACGTTCCTATGTCATTTCCTTCGGCTTTTGAACACTTACTTAAAAATAAGCAAGCACCCATTTCATTCTTCAGCAATAGATTATGGTAGAAGGAGGAAGAAAGTAAAATGGGTGTACTCTTTGACAAAATGTTATTAGAACAACAGCTAGAAACATTACCTGAGTGGAAACAAGCAGCGTATAAATATTTTGCTTCCATGCTTACTGATGATAATACGTACCCTTGTGTTCCTGCAAGACACGGTTTCTTAGAAAACCAGCTTCGGTTTTGCTTTATAGACGATCCACGTAAGGAAAGCTCCATAAAAGTTCTAGCTACTGCTTTAAAAGATTATGGAAGCAGTTCACGTAAATTAGGGAGTTATACATCACTAGCAGTATTTTTCCAAACGCCAAAGGATATATATGGAAATTATACAGTGGAAGATTATCGCAACTTATTTTGGAATGTACTTAATCGCCTAGCAGCCATTGATGAGCACGAGTGGCCAAAAGACATTCCGGAAAATCCGGCTCATTATAAATGGGAGTTTTGCTTTCATGGAGAACCTTATTTTTCCTTTTGTGCTACACCCGGGCATAGACAGCGAAAAAGCCGATACTTTCCTTGCCTTTGCATAGCTTTTCAGCCACGCTGGGTATTTGCATCATTGAATGGAAGTACGTCCTTTGGTCGAAAAATGAAAACCATTATTCGTAAAAGGCTGGTAAATTATGATGGCTTCCCGGGTCATCCTGATTTAAAGTGGTATGGAGAAGAAGATAATCATGAATGGAAGCAGTATTTTTTAAGCGACGACGATAGCAGTCCAATCCAATGTCCTTTTAAACATATAAAGTAGAAGCTGTCTACCTTTCTTCATTAGCTTCTGTTTTCCACTTGCTTTTTATAATAAACATTTGCAATTGTTATTAGCATAATAAACAATAAACTTACAACAAAACCGACTCTGCTTGCATCCCAACAATGAGCTAGATTCTCATTTCTCGCTTTAAAATGTTGCCAAAATAAAGAGCCAATTATATAGAAGCATTAATCCCGCGCCTGTTATCAAGTACTCAAACAATCATTCCGGGAAAGCAAGTGAAATAGTATAGAAACGACTAAGCCGCTTGCTGTAAACAGACAAGCTGAAAGTAGTCTTTAACCATTCCCCGTTCGGCTAAAATGGTCAGTGCATCTTGATCCTCAACGAAGTCAAAATGGTAATCCCAGCAAATAATGCTACTACCATCGTAGAGAAGCCTCCAATGACAAAAACCTCAGTAAAAATACCAGTAACATAGCGGAGAACAAAGAAGGCAAGTGCGGTAAGTGGACTCTCATCTAGCATTTATGTTGTGCCATGATACAAGTGCTAGTACAAGTCCAATGGAAACAAATAAATGCTGGTAAATACAAGTAGTATTTTTATTCTGCCTGAACGTAGAGCCTTTTGTGATCTTTTAGGCAATTTCCGAGAAGCCCCATAACTTCAACCCCGCCAAAAGCATAAAATGCATAGATCAGTGATTCCCAAAACCCTGCTGCTCCTTTTGAAAAGAAACCTTTATCTTTTTCTAGTGACGTTACTACCTCTGCACCATTCATCCAATCTTTTAGTATTAAGAAACCAGCTACCAAGATAAACATGCAGATCGCAGCTGTTTTCATCACTCCAAGAAACCCTTCTATTTTTCTAAATCCGTTCACTCCTGTTAATATTAGTTAGATACAAATGAAATGATAGCATGACAAATCGTATCCTTTCTTTGTCGATTTTCTTACCCTCTCCAGGGTAACTGGATTTATGAGGAAAGAGTCTCATGAAAAAGTTTGTCCTTTCGCACATAAAAATTATTGAACTGGAAAATATAGAGAATGAATATTAAAACTAGGAGGAATCCATTATGCAACAGATGAATCAACCAGGAAATCAGAAACAGCCTGAGAATATGCCCCAACAGCAAGGAATGCCTCATATCGGAGGACACGAAGTATTTGATGCACACGAAGTCATTTCAGGTGTTATTAGCATGCTTGACCACTATCAATTGTATGAGCAGCATATTCAAGACCCAGAATTAATGGACATTTTAAAGCGACAAACAGCTTTTGTTACCCAGACTTACAATACAATTGTTGAAACGTTCAAAACCGGAAAAGACCCTTCGGTACCGACCCAAACTTATAAAATGCAGCAAGACAATGACGCCATTTTTGGAATGAAACCTGGTCAGCCAAAAAAGCCTAATACTTCTGTGAACGAAATCTCGGACCAAGGAATTTCAAGTTATATGTTAGGACACGCAAAATCGCTATCTCCTCTCATGGCGATGGCAGCTACAGAAATGACAAATCCTGTACTGCGCCGTGTTGTTGCCGATAGTGTTCCCAACTTTATTGAAATGAGCTATGAAATTTTCCTTTATCAGAATAAGCATGGGTATTATCAGGTTGCACAACTAAACCAACAGGATATGCAGCAAATGCTAAATAGCTATACTACTGTTCAACAAGGTAATCAATTGCATTAAACAAAACAAAATCGATTCCGAAAATTAACTACATTTTTTGAGTAATTTAAACATTATAGGATTCTGTAGATGTTCTATCTGCAGAATCTTATTTAAATGAAGGATAGGCTTCAGTTAGTAGAAAAAATGATCGCGTTCTTAAAGTTCTTATTAGAGAGTGCTTGAATAATAAAGAAGTTTTTGAATCCGTCATTAATCACATGACGATGCCTGCCCTAAAGTTTCACTTTATCGTATAAGAAAAACGATGGCTATCGCTAAGGGCTTGGCGATAAGCCAAGCTTTTCCAAACACAAACAAACCGAACAATTATAAATGAATTGTTCGGTTTGTGCTATTTAGTATTTGCTTATGTCCCAGCCCTTTTTAGATGTACGCTATAGCATCTTATTTTAGCTAGTAATACTTCTCTTTCTTACCTTCGACATCGAGAGCATAATCGTGACTAGTGAAAGGCTTATCAATATTCCTCCAACCATAGCATTTTTCTCAACGGAAGCCTGTTCAATAACAATTCCACCAATAAGAGAACCAAATGCGATACCAAAATGCAGTGCAGAATTATTTAAGCTTTGTTGAATATCCGCTGTCTCCGGTGCAGACTCAATCAAATAACTTTGTAAAGCTGGAGTAATTGCCCAGCTCATCATTCCCCAAATAATCATCACTATAATAAATAAGGCTAAAACCGAAGTCGTATATGGAAGCGTAAAAATGGATAAAGAGAAAATAATCAGCGTTGTGATCATTGTTCTTTTAGATCCAAACCGATCCGATAATGTTCCTCCGACACCACCACCGCTTACAGCAGCAATACCGAAGATAAAATAAAAGACGCTTAACCAGCTTCCACTAATACCCATCGTCATTTTGACAAATGGGGTGAAATAAGCATATAAAATCGTATGTCCAGCCATAAATAAAAAGGTTGTACCATGCGCTAAAAAGATCTTACTTTCTTTTAAGGAGTTGATTTGCTCCTTTAAGGATACTTGCGGTTTAGGCGGAACCTTGTCCATCAATAAATAAACTCCAAGCATGGATAAAATCGTTAAAAATACAATGAATAGAAAAGGAGCCCTCCAGCCAAACGCATTACCCAGTACTAGACCAATCGGCACTCCTAAGACAATCGACCCGCTAATCCCCATCGAAACAAAACCAATGGCACGGCCACGGTGCTTTTCACTTCCTATATTTGCAGCGATGGTTAAGCATAATATAATCAGCAATGAACCACTTGCTGCTGAAAGCATTCGTCCGATAAATAGCACACTGTAAACAGGGCTAAAGGCAACAAGTAAATTACTAAGCGAAAAAATGAATAAGAAAATAAGGGTTAGACGTTTCCGCTCTATTTTCGCTGTAGCAATCATTAAAAGGGGAGCGGTAATCGCAAATACTAAAGAAAAGACAGTGATTAATAGTCCAGCCTTCCCTAAGCTGACATGCAGATCTTCTGCAACTAAATCCAATATTCCTCCAATAATTAATTCAACCATTCCTACTACAAAAGATACAATTGTTAATAAATATACACGTTTGTCCATCCTATGACGCCTTTCTAATAATATCTCGTAATACACTGCACGTTAACGCCTTGTTGTCTAAAGAAAAACCAGCTAACGCTAATCCTTTGGTACTTATAATGCTATGTTGGCCTCGCCTATACGCAAAAAATATCTTTTTATAATGCCGAATCAACTTCTATTAAACGTAAACATATAATCGCGCTGTGATCCACTTAGCCATTATCAAAAAACTCGTGAAGGGGACGATAATGGGAAAGCGAATCAAGCGCGACTCGTGTTTAGAAAGCAAAATCGTTTCGCTCCGTTAGGTCGATACCTTGTTCTTAACGACAACGATTTCTCCATTTTTTATTATAACAGATAGGTCAATATAAAAAGCCAGTGTTATCGTCAATATATTACGATCATACCATATGAATTCACGAATAAAGTGAAACTTCATTTCTTGGAATGCCTTTCACAAGAAATGTTAGCACCACAAGGGTATGACCTAAAGGCCTCTGAACGAATCAGGCATTTAGATGCCGTTAACTACCACATATTCCCTATTGTATCAACTCAAGGTCTTGAAGGGGGAGGCTTACGGCATCTTACATGCGGGATAAAGGTGGTTCAGCATTTGCCGCATCATTTTACCAAGCTGTTGTCATATACGATTAATGAAGCTCTGGCCAATACTCTTTATTCACCTCAATGAAGTCATCTAGTAACTGTTTTGCAACTGTAGCACTTGGAACCGTTTGCGATAATGTAAGTGCCTGCCATAGTTTTTGATACGAATGTTCTATCCATGCTTCTACCACTAGCTTCTCCACAGCTACCTGCTGTTCCATTAAACCCTTTTGGAAAGTTGGTATTTCACCAATCGCTAATGGTTCATAACCATCTTTTCCTACAATACATGGTATTTCTACCATTGCATCATCTGGGAAGTTTTTAATAGCTCCTTTATTTTCTACAATAATAAGCATCTTCTCTTTCGTATTGAAGGCTAATGCGGTAGCTAAATCAACAATAAATTCTGCGTGAATTCCGATTTCCAGTGTTGTACCTTGGGAATGACCATTTTTTTCAATCTCCGCACACGCTTCAAATACTTCTTTTTCACGCCCATCAATGACTTCATTAGCTCGTGTGTAATTTGGATCTGTATGTTCTACGACATAGTCTGGATATAAATAGTATTTTAAATACGTGTTTGGAATAGTAGTAGGCTCGACTTCCACTAAGTGCTTAGCAAATAGGTTTGTCTCAAACCAACTGTCTTTATTAGCTGTTGCCATACCTTTTTCTCCATTGATAAAGCCATATGTTTTCATATGCTCGATTAATTCAGGTAGTAATTCATTTCCTGCTTTATCTTTGATTGATGTATACCAGCCAAAGTGGTTTAATCCGTAATATCTAATATCTAAGTCTTTCCGAGAAGGAACACCAACGATATCAGCAATGCTATGCTCCATACCAATTGGCATATCACAAATATTTATCACTCGAGAATTAGGGCGTAATCTACGTGTCGCTTCCGCTACGATCGAAGCTGGGTTTGAATAGTTTAACATCCAACAATGAGGTGAATATTTTTCCATATAATCAATGTTTTCCAGCACCCCACCGATTGAACGCATACCATAAGCAATTCCACCCGGTCCACACGTTTCTTGTCCTACGCAACCATGCTTCAATGGAAGTTTTTCATCTAATTCCCGCATCGGTAATTTTCCAACACGTATATGTGCTAAACAAAAATCAACATCGGTATATGCTTCTTCAGGATCTGTCGTTGCTACATAATCAATGCTTGGATCTTTTTCTTTGATCAATATCTCACATGCTTTCGCAACTTTATTTTGCCTTTCTTCATCATTATCATAAAGCTTAATCTTTCTTAATGGCAAACGATCCAAATTGTCTAACAACATTAGAATTATTTCCGGAGTATAGGTGCTCCCACCGCCTGCAATAACTACTGATAGTTTCTTCTTCATAAAACATCCTCACCTTCATAAAAGTAATATTGATGTACTTTAGATGAAAAGGAAGTTCATTTAAATTAATAAATTATTGTCCTAGACTTAAAGTACCAGTACATGCCTGCAGTTTAAGTGTACCACTCTCGTTTCTAAGCACACAATTATACTTTTTCCGCATCATGAGGAAAAGTGGCAACGAAATTTTAAAGTTTCATCTCCTGAATTTATAACTTATATAATCCTTCATCAAAATTATACCTGTCTTTAGGTCTAGTGGCCCTCTTTTTGAATGCAATTTTTACTATTACTTTGTGTTGCAAGATTTATTATTCGTTTATTTCCGTGCAACATCTCTGTTTACAAAAATATGAGTTTTACAAAATTTTTTTAACACCTAAAATATTATTTGAAATCTATTTATTTTATGTTATGCTAGATTTGCAGATTAATGGAAGCGGATACAAAGGCAGGTATTAACCATGGGAGATAAAAATAACGTTATATTCGACTTAGCCATTCGAACAGCAGATATGATTGTAAAAATGTTTGGGGATCGTTGTGAAGTGGCTGTACATGACTTCACTGATTTACAGCATTCGTTAATTCATCTTGCAGGTAATGTCACAGGTAGGAAAATTGGTTCACCAATTACGGATCTCGTTTTAAATGAATTAACTAAAAAGCAAGAAGATGTACAAGATATTCCCAGTTATAAAACGCAATCCAAGCAAGGGAAAGTACTGAAATCCTCTACCGTTTTTTTAAGAGATGACAAGGAAAAAATTATTGGGGCACTTTGTATGAACTATGATATTAGTCTGTTCATACAATTTGGTGGAGAAATTGAACAATTTATTAATTTTCAACAAGAAAAACAAGCAACGGAAACATTTTTTAATTCGGTACATGATGTTATTCACGAAATGGTAGATCGAGTTATTCTCGATCACAAAAAAGCACCAGTAGAAATGTCAATTGATGAAAAAGTAGACTGTGTACGGATTTTAGATGAAAAAGGGGTTTTCTTAATAAAAGGAGCAACAGAATATGTAGCTCAGAGACTAGGTGTATCAAAGTTTACTATTTATAATTACCTTCATAAGGTACGCTCGTTAAACGAATACCAAGTTGAAGTAGAAAAATAGTAATAGCACAAAATACAATGAAAATACACATAAAGACATTTTAAAAAGGACGATACTATTCATCTTGTTTTAGCATTATTTACATTGTTTAGCTACAAAGCACCAAGAGGAATGAAGCAATGGGTGCATTAGCTATGCTGCAATTGCTACCTTTTTAGTAGAAGCGTATAGCGTTATGTAGGCAGCAATTTATTATATGTTGAATTTTGAGGAGAGGTTGGTGATGCTACTGGAAGTATGGGAGGTGTAGCAGCTGCTGTACTCGTTGCCTTAGCCATGGGTGTACTGCCAGTTTATGCATTAATGGTTGGTGTTTCTTCAGCCAGGCTGGGATTACTTCCAGGTTTTATTGCTGGGTACTTAATATCATTTATTATAAAACAAATTGAATCCAAGGTGCCTGATCGACTGGATTTAATTGTTTCTATTTGTGTAGCCCCATCACTAGCACGACTAATCGCTGTATTTTGCCGATCCAATCAAGTAGATATCATCTTCGCTAATCCCATTCCTGTTTACATTACCAATTTCCTGGACGGGGGCTCAAGTGTAATTGTTTCACTATCCGGCTTAGTAAATGAGTCACTGGAACAACTACACCAATTGCTGGCTTTGCAGTTATGTATGGATTTAATATGAATCAAAGGTGTAACTATTATTGCGCTTCGTTGCGCAGCATGCAGTGCACTTTGGGGATATATTGGCTCTAAAACTTTAAAATCCGATGGGTGCATGAATTGGCGGAAATTAACGGATAATGGTATAAAAAAGTTATTCATAATGATTTACAAAGAATCGTTTAACATAATAGTATAAACAATAGGTGGTGATAGGTATGAAATATAATTCTGTTTTTGATATTATCGGTCCAGTAATGATTGGTCCTTCTAGCTCTCATACTGCTGGCGCAGCAAGAATTGGGAAAGCTGCTCGCAACTTATTGGGCGAAGAACCAACATGGGCTAAAATTCACTTATATGAATCTTTTGCCAAAACCTATAAAGGTCATGGTACTGATTTCGCATTAGTAGGTGGGTTGCTTGGCTTTGAAACGGATGACCCACGAATGAGTAAAGCATTAGACATTGCAAAAGAACGCAATTTTGATATAGAGTTTATTGAAGACACAGCTGCAGTTAATCATCCGAATACCGTGCGCTTAATCATAGGAAGTGATACGAATCAAATCGAATTAGTAGGTATCTCCATCGGTGGTGGAAAAGTCGAAATTACCGAGCTAAACGGTTTTGTGCTTCGCTTATCAGGTAACCATCCGGCTCTGTTAGTTATGCATAATGACAGATTTGGGGCAATTGCTTCGGTCACTAGCATATTAGCAAAACACGAAATCAATATTGGACATATGGAAGTAAATCGGAAAGATGTTGGTGATGAGGCGTTAATGGTAATTGAAGTGGACCAAAATATAAAGGAAACGGTTATGCATGAACTACAAAAAGCAGCGCATATTACCAATATTTGTACGATCATAAGTTAAAATTTTAAGAGAAAGGGGTTAATCTATGTTTCGGACAGTAGCAGAACTTGTAGAGTTGGCAGAAAAAGAAAACATACCCATTTCGGAAGTAATGATTCGACAAGAAATGGACGTGAAAGAAAAAACTCGTGAAGAAGTTATGGCAGAAATGGAAAAAAATTTAGAGGTGATGGAAAAAGCGGTTGAGGACGGCTTAAAAGGGGTTAAGTCAGTAACCGGCTTAACTGGCGGAGATGCTGTATTAATTCAAAACTACATGAAAGAAAAAACACCTTTATCTGGTCATCTACTGTTGGATGCGGTAAGTAAAGCAATGGGAACAAACGAAGTCAACGCAGCAATGGGGATTATTTGTGCAACTCCAACTGCAGGAAGCGCTGGTTGCGTCCCAGGGACATTATTTGCTGTAAAAAACCAATTAAACCCAAGTCGTGAACAGATGGTACGATATTTATTTACCGCTGGGGCGTTCGGATTTGTTGTCGCCAATAATGCCTTTATCTCCGGAGCAGCCGGGGGATGCCAAGCAGAAGTAGGTTCCGCGGGTGCGATGGCTTCGGCTGCTATTGTTGAAATGGCTGGGGGAACTCCGCAGCAATCAGCTGAAGCATTTGCCATTACATTAAAAAACATGCTCGGACTTGTTTGTGATCCGGTGGCTGGACTTGTAGAGGTTCCCTGCGTAAAGCGAAATGCAGCAGGTTCATCACTCGCCATTGTTTCTGCAGATATGGCACTAGCTGGTGTCACCAGTCGCATTCCTTGTGATGAAGTTATTGGTGCTATGTATCGAATTGGCAAAACGATGCCTTCTGCTTTACGGGAAACAGGAGAAGGCGGACTGGCTGATACACCAACGGGGCGTTGGTTACAACAGAAAATCTTTGGCTAATGAGCATGGTGGAGCAATAAATATTTTTGCTTCACCATCTTGGTTTATCATCCACTTTTGTAAAAATGTTAATTCTGGTTTTCTCTTTTGTTTTTCCTAAAGTGAAACGAAGTACAAACGAGATAACCAATGATTCCTTGGCAATTACCATTTATTATGCTTTCCAGTCACAGAACCTGCTATAAATTGTATAATGGTAACAAAAGCTAGAAGCTCTCGGTTAGTAGCGTAAAAACGACAGAACTTCTGACAAGCTAAAGTGAACCTTCATTTATTGGAATGGTTTTTCCAGAAATAGTAGTGCCGCAAGAATATGACCTAAAGCCCACTGAACCAATCAGGCATTAGGGGCCGTATCTCTACTTATTATCTATAACTCTTGAATGGGGAGTCTTACGGCACCTTACATACGGGATAAGGAAAACATGCCTCTAAAACAGGGGGAAACGACGCTAGAGCGGCAAGTCCTCTTTTAGTCGGGCTTCCTTTAGATTCGAGCGATGATGACTTATCGTAGGAAGGAGTTTGCTAGTCACTCAAGCGCTTAAGCTAGACAACGAAGCTACTTTTCAAAAAAGGTATCCACAATGAAATAGTTTTACAGTTCCCTAAATAGTAAAGAGGCTAAATCTCTAAGAGATTTAGCCTTGTCTTATGATTAATATTGATCTGGACTGTAAACAAAAGCGTTTGGCACAACATTATTCGGATCATACGTTTCTAATATCTTTCCGTAGCGTTCTCTGTAATTATTTTCAACTTCTAATTGAGGAATTACCTTTGTTGCTTCTTCAAAGAAATGCTTAGAACCTCTACCCATTTCCTTTCCTCGTTTTGTATGTTTATCAAGTGCTACATCCATGATTTCCGGTTTTTTACCCATGGCAAAACCTTTAATAATAATATTTTTTAAATAATCACTAGATCTATCTTTCGTGCTTTCACATAAAATACGAATGGCATGAATGAAATACATTGGCTGATCGCCATCATTATACGGAAAATTCTTTCTCATTTCATTTAAATTTTGAACATGTAAAGCAGCATCTAAATTACCAAAGCCGATATCTTCAACTGAAATGGTTAATAATCTTCTCCACAGTCTGTCTAATAATTGTGGTGAACTAATATACAATTCATATGCATATCCACAAGCTTCCTCCACCATTGCTCTACGAATTGCTTTCTGCAACGAAGAAACAATCTCATCCGTTGCAAAGTTGTTTCTTGTTTTTGTTTCCGCCCAAATATTATAAGCTTGACTCATAGTAACGTCTCTCCTTGTTCATTTTCTGTTTGTAATATTGAATATCTAAAAAACTCCATAGATTAAAAGTTTAATTAGCTTGATATACTTCTATTAATTCTTGTACTAAAATCTTTATCGTTTCTGCACTCATCAGTTGATCCTCTGCATGAACTAACAGTAAGCTTACTTGGGGTTCTAACTTTTGCATTTCATCTGTTAAAACAGATGAATGAATATGGTGTGCTTCAGAATAAACATCAGAACCCTCTTGTAGCTTTTTCATAGCCGCTTCTAGATTCCCTTTTTTAGCATCGTCCAAAGCCATTAAATAGTTAGATTTTGCAAGTCCTGCACAAGTAATAATTTTCATTGCTACTTCGGATAAATTCTCCACCATGGACATATTGTTAAGCTTTCCTTTCATCGTGTAGTTTGTGAGCTTGCTGTAATGCCTCTTCTCCGTTAGCCATTGCATAGGTTCTAGGCTCCACAGCAGCTACAGGAATTTGTAATGTCTCTTGAATGGAATCTACAGCGTAAATAATCTGTGGGCCAACTAGACATACATCCCACTTTCCTTTTTCCTCTCCTAAACCATTATTCGATCTTGCCTCTATAACTACATCCTCATTTTTAATCGCAGCAGCCTTTTTCATTTTATCCACTAAGATAGAGCTTGACATTCCTGCATTACAAACTAATAAAATTCTCATTTCATTCACTCCTTCTTATTGATTAAACATTTCATTCAATCTAATAGATGTTTGTCAAAAAAAGATTTGGTTAAGCTAATAATCTTATCCAGAAACTCCTTCTTATCCTTCGCCTCCAGCAAGCTGGAGATAGAATCATTATCCAAGGCTAACTGCTGAATAAAATGAAACAATGTGCTAACATCATCATCCATTTTATTTTCAATAGCTAACAGAAAAACAATTTTTATTTTTTCTCCATTATGGATGAGTGGCTTTTTTAGTAAAGCTACATTGACCGTCGTTTTTTTCGCAAATGAAGTTAATGGATGTGGAATCATAAAATATTTGCCTAATGTAGTTGGATAATTTTCCTCTCGTTGAATCACATCCTTTACATATCCATCCACATCATCGATGCGGTTATGCTGTTTAAACTTCTGTGCCATCTTTCCAATTAATTCTGGGAATTCAAAAGCCTTGTCATATATTTCAACAAACTCATCACTAAACATTCTTAAAATCAACTTTTCATATCGATTGCTGTTTTTTATTTTATGGATGGTGTTAGCAAGGGAGAAATAATCACTTCGTTCCGGTATTCTCTCGATAACATGACATGGTATTTGTTCGTCTATATTTAAAATGTTTGTGGCAATGATTAAGTCTACATCATTATTTTCTAAATACTTCTCAAGAGCAATCAGCGGTAGGCACGCTGTAACTTCAATATGATTGATAAAATTACTCGCAAGCCAATTTTGGATAATATGATTAATTCCCATACTTGTATCACTAATCACAACTGTTTTTAACCGAATATTATTTTTTCTTAAAAAAATCTCAATATAGATGGCGATATAAGATATTTCATCATCTACTAAATACCTCTTTTGATATCGATACACGATATGAACAATCAACATCGCCACTTCATAAGCAAATGGATAGCGCTTTTTAATATCTCCTATAATCGGATTGGATAACTCATAGTTTGTATCTAACCGACGCAGCATATATTCGATATGAACCTTTAAATTCTCTATCGTTTCTACACTTTCCTTTAAATCGATACTATATTTATCCATTACTTCTCGGCTAAATTCATTCAATATGGTTAAGGCAGTAACACTGATATTTTCATCAACAGACATCGTACTTGTAGGTATTTTAAGTGACCAGAAGAAACGATTTAAACTGGTTTTGTCATGCTCTTTAATATCGATTCCTGATTCGATTAATTCGTTAAGTAAAGAGCTTATATTCCCATTGAAAAATGATTTTGTCTCCGTCTTTATCGTAAAGCCAAATCGATTCCTAATAACAACAATATAAATCGCAACAACAATCATTTCGAAAGATTTATCATCGACGATAAGCTTTTGCGCAGCTAATTGATTTTTTATTTTTATCTTCAATAAATCAAGTTCTTTATAATCAAAATTTCCATTTACTAGTAGCTGTAAATCCTGCAAATAATCTTGTTTATCTGATAAGACCAGCTCTTTTAGCATTTTAAATAACACATATCTTATTTCATCTTCTGACGCTTCAACACGGATCGTATTCTGGTGGAACCGAATAGGTGTAACATTATATTTATCATTTAACATTTGTTTGAGTTTACTTATATCTTTAAAAATAGTTTGCTCTGACACGTATAAACGATCTGCCAAATCATAGCAATCCTGATGTCCTTTAAATAATACTTCTCCTAATATTGCATAGAGGCGATCATCATTATTTTGGTGCAATAGGGTTTGTTTTTTTACCATTGGGTCAATGAATGCCTTTAAGCTCTCTATATATTCCGGGTTAAGATAATAACCCTTTTTATTAGATGAATGAATACTAAAGCCTTCTTCACTTAATGCTTTATTAATCGAGGCGATATCATTTCTTACGGTTCTTGTAGAAACATTCAACTTATCAGCTAATTTAGCTCCAAATACTCCCGTGTTATTTTTAAGAATTAGCTCAATTATTTCTTTTTGGCGTTCCGTAAACATAGATATCACCTACTCTCTTTAGAAATTATACTGGCTTTAAGACATCTCCAAAATATTAGCACGAATCACTAGTTCGGCAATATCTCTATTAGTGGAAATTTACTTCGTACGTCCCCTTACTTAATACATATAACTTAAGCTGTTTTTTCCTTTTCTTTTTTCAACTCATTGCTTTCCATGGCTTTAAAGAATGGAAAATAAATCAATGTCATTATGATTAAGCTGACAAAAACGAAGACCACAGCTTTCCAATCTAATGTCATTAAAAATGCTCCCACTCCAGGTGGCAAAAATCCTGGCGGGTTGGCAATTGGCATGCCGATAAGACCAGTAGTCATTGCAAAATACGTTAGTATGGTTATAAGTAACGGTCCGAATACAAAAGGAATGAACATAAATGGGTTTAATATGATTGGTGCACCAAATATGAGTGGTTCATTAATTCCAAATAGTGAAGGTATAATAGAAACCTTACCAATCGCATTTAAGTTCTTTGCTCTTGATCGCATCATTAATAACACTAAACCAAGCGTTAACCCCGATCCTGTTACTTGTAATATGTTATAGTATAACCCAAACGTAAAGATGTGAGTTACTTCGGCGCCAGCGCTATAAGCGGCAATATTTTCCGCTTGATATGTTATTGCAAATGGTGCCCAGACTGCTGAAGTAATTGCCGGTCCGTGTAAACCGAAAAACCATAAAAACTGAGTTAAAAAGATAACAATTAATAATGATGGTAAACTATCCATCGAACTAATAGCTGGCGCTAAAACGTTCATAATTACTTGTGGAAAAGCCACATCTCCTAGTTTTGTTGAAAGAATGGCTATCGCCGTTGCAATAATAATGTTTACAACCATTGGAAATAAGTTACTAAAGCTATCCCCAACCATTTGTGGCACACTAGATGGAAGTCTGACAACCATTTTCTTATTAATCATAAATCGGGTTATTTCTACGGTTAAGATGGCAGAGATAATACTTACAAATAGCCCCTGAGCTCCTAAATAAGTTATATCTAAGCCAGACTCTGTAATTACCCCACTTAAAATCACATGAGTAATAATTGCTGTAATACCATATTGGGATGATTTTAACCCATATTTCTTAGCTAAAGAATTGGCAATAAAAAACGCTGCATAAATGGATAATAATCCATTCGTAAACTTATCTGGATAGGTTAGAATTTCAATATTATTTGCAAAAAAATCATGGATAGGACCACTTGGAAACACATTCATAAATGCTATTGGCAAAATAAAAAACGATCCTATAATGATAATTGGTATAATTGCAATCATTCCGTCTTTGATTGCTTGTAGGTGCTTCTGCTGTTCAACTTTATTTGCGATTGGCATCAGCCATTTCATTAAAGTTTCTTGAACTTTTGAGCTTTTCATGGCGACCTCCTATTGTGAAGTTTTTTACTTGTTTGCTACAGCTTAACTATATATGAAAACGGTTTTGGCCAGCAAATAAACATTTTCCTCCCTAGTAGGAAAAGCTTTTTTCTGCTCTGGTTATTTATTTCCAATAAGCAAGTAAGTATACTTTCTCTAGCTTCAGATAACATGGCTTTTGAAGGGCAATATGTAGTTGAATAAAAGTATAGAGAACCAAAGCAACAACACATTCACTAGATTATTCTGATTAGACTTTTTGAGCATCTCCAACAAATGCCGGTTACTAATAAAACGGTAGTAGCCATACTTCATTTTTACTATGTGTCATTTGTTAGGCACCTTAGAAACCACTCTACCCTGATATTTATACAGCAAAAAACGGATCTGCTATAAACAGATCCGCTTCAAAAGGGGATTACGTTTTTCCTAAGGCATATTCACTTTACCATCAATTAAAGAGGCTTAATCCTGCCCCTTTGGTACATACTTAAAAATTTCACCGGACTCAAAAAATTCTATTAAACGGCTAATCCAATTATAATAGTCTAGTGATTTTTTGATTTCCTCTAATAATATATTTATCTGGGCTTCTACTTCCTTACTCGGGAGTGCCTCTTCCTGCAGTTTCACTAATTGTCTGCGCAGATTGTGCTCTTGTAATCTGCTTTTACTAATGGTTTTACGCCAATTAGCAGAAAACAAAGTGATAAATGTTTGATAATAGTCATTATCTACTTTAATTAAATCTTTGCGTACACCTTTGACAAAAACTTTTTCAGCGATATTTAGTTCTATCATCTCACGAACCACTTGACTCATCCGCATTTTACTCATTCCCATTGCTTCAGACAATTGTTCGAGCGTCATTGGCTCCTTCCGCATGCAAATAATCCCAAATACCCTGCCAACCGTTTTAGAGACTCCAAACGTATGCACATTATCGGCTATTTTTTCAATCATTTCATTTTCTAACATTTCCATTTGGTCTGCAAGCTTTTCCATACCTATTTACCCCTTGAATTGTACTATTGTAAAAGCTAATATACCATAATTTTTTCAAAAACAAAAAAGCCAAATGTTGACTATTTTATAGCAAAATAAAGCAATTATACGAATAATCGAGTATAAAATGTGTAAAATATATTTTTTATACATTTTACAAAGATTATGAAGGGCTTTGCTGGTTTTGTTTTAATTTGCATTCTTCTATAATTACTTTAGGTCTATAAGGCGGTGAAAAGATCAAGAAAAATATGAAGGGGGTGCTTTGTTTTGCTTAAATTTGATCATGTTTCAAAAGTGTATGAAGGCGGAACAAAAGCAGTCGACAATATCAATCTGGAAATAGACAGCGGTGAATTCATCGTATTTATCGGGCCAAGCGGTTGTGGTAAAACAACAACGATGAAGATGATTAACCGATTAATTGAAACAACAGAAGGTACTATTTATATAAACGGTAAAAATATTAACGAACAAGATGAAGTAGAGTTAAGAAGGTCCATTGGCTACGTTATTCAGCAAATCGGTTTGTTCCCTCATATGACAATCGCAGAAAATATTTCTCTCGTACCAAAACTACTTCATTGGCCTGAGGATAAACGTCGTGCACGTGCAGAGGAATTATTACAATTAGTCAATATGCGTACAGAATATTTAGATCGTTATCCGAATGAATTAAGTGGCGGTCAACAACAACGGATTGGTGTATTACGAGCACTTGCTGCTGATCCTCCACTTATTTTAATGGACGAGCCTTTTGGTGCGTTGGATCCTATTACACGAGATGGGTTGCAGGATGAATTTAAAAAGCTGCAACAATCGCTTGGCAAAACAATCGTTTTTGTTACCCATGATATGGATGAAGCAATCAAGCTTGCAGATCGGATTGTGATTATGCGTCAAGGAAAAATTGTCCAGGTTGGCACACCAGAAGAAATATTAAGTAACCCAGCGGATGAGTTTGTAGAGGAATTTATTGGAAAACATCGTCTCATTGAATCTAGACCAAATTTACAAACTGTCGCACAAATTATGAACGAACATCCAATTACCATTGACGAGAAAAACACTATTTCTGAAGCTATCAAGATCATGAAAAACCACAAAGTAGATTCCTTGTTAGTAGTGGATACCGCTAATGTTTTAAAAGGTATGATTGATATTGAAATGATTGAACAAAACAGACTAAAACAAGGGAATATAAAACAAATTATGCAAACGGATATTTATAAAGTAGACCAACATGCCTTGCTACGTGATTCCGTTCACAAAATTTTGCGTAACGGCTTTCGCTATGTTCCTGTCGTAGATGAACAAAACAAGCTTACTGGAATTGTGACACGGGCGAGCTTAGCTAATATTGTATATGATTCTATTTGGGGAAATGACGAGTAATAAAGAACATCATCTCACACACCCTTTAACATGAATAAGGAAAATGCTTCAGTGAACAGGCTGGACCATTTTTAGGAATGTACCACAAAACGAAGGAAGTGATTACGTGGAGACATTACAAACATTTTTCGCTGATTATGGGGATCAATTATTATTTAAAGCTTGGGAACACCTTTACATTTCCATTATCTCCATATCTTTAGGTATCCTAGTAGCCGTTCCACTCGGTATTACGTTAACCCGTATCCCTAAAGTTGCCGATAAAATAATGTCCTTAGTCGGCATCATTCAAACATTCCCTACCTTAGCGATACTGGCTTTTTTTATTCCACTTTTAGGAATTGGAAAGGTTCCCGCCATTACCGCTCTATTTTTCTACTCGCTCCTCCCCATTTTACGTAATACCTATATAGGAGTCTACAACCTGAATGATAGTATATTAGAAGCAGGTCTTGGTATGGGAATGACTGGTTGGGAACGCATCCGCATGGTAGAAATACCATTGGCAATGCCGGTTATTATGGCAGGTATACGATTATCAACCGTTTATTTAATCGGTTGGGCTACGCTTGCATCATATATCGGTGCAGGCGGATTAGGAGATTTTATTTTTGACGGACTAAATTTATTTAAAACGGAATTTATCCTAGCAGGAGCCATCCCAACTACGTTACTCGCATTAATTATTGATTATTTACTAGGTCGTTTAGAGGAACGATTGACTCCTAAAGGAATTCGAAATTCATCAGAGGCTGCTTAGAAAGGAGGATACGTACATTGGTTAAACAAGGGAAGAAACGAATCATTATTACAATGATGATCTTGGCATTACTCCTTTTAAATGGATGTTCCTTACCCGGACTTAGTGGTTCATCAACAGACACTATAAAAATTGGTGCACTTAATACGTCAGAATCAATGACGGTAGCATATATAATTAAACAATTAATTGAGCATAAGACAGATTACAAAGCCGAAATTATCGGAAATATGGGCTCGTCCATTGTGCAGCATCAGGCACTTGAACAGGGAGAAGTAGACATTACAGGAACCAGGTATACTGGAACAGACTTACCGGGTACCTTGCAAATGGAGCTTGTTACCGATACAGATGAAGCATTAAAAATTGTCCAGCGTGAATTTCAAAAACGATTTGATCAAACATGGTTTGACCCATATGGATTTGAAAACTCCTATACATTCACCGTTACTAGTGAGTTGGCAAAAGAAAAGAACTTAAAAAAGGTTTCTGATATTGAACCTTATGCAACTGACTTACGATTAGGGGTAGATAATGCTTGGCTTAATCGTGAAGGGGACGGCTATCAAGGCTTTATTAAAACATATGGCTTTGAATTCGGAAAAACGTATCCGATGCAAATTGGCCTTGTTTATCAAGCTGTAGCCAGCGGCGAAATGGATGTTGTTTTAGCCTATACAACGGATGGCCGAATTGAAGAATTTAATCTCGTAAACTTAGAAGATGATAAGAATTTTTTCCCGCCGTATGATGCTTCTCCAGTTGCGCGAAATGATCTATTGAAAAGCCACCCAGAAGTCCGTAAAGTTCTTGAATCGTTAGCTGGAAAAATTGATGAAGACACGATGAGATATATGAACTACGAAGCAGATGTGAAAATGAAAGAACCATATGTAGTCGCCAAGGAATTTCTTAAAAAAAACAATTACTTTGAAGATTAAGGAGAGAAGGTGATTTCTTGCAAACATTAACCGAGTTATGGAACTATTACGCACAAAACTACTCCTATGTATGGGAAGAGTTCTACCGGCACTTTCTAATGTCTGCCTACGGTGTTTTGTTTGCCGCCATTGTTGCTATTCCTGTTGGCATTTTCATCGCCAGACATGCGAAATTAAGCAAGTGGGTATTTTCTTTTACGAATATTATCCAAACAATTCCTGCTTTAGCTATGCTGGCAGTCCTCATGCTTGTCTTGGGACTGGGACCAAACACAGTGGTTGCTTCGTTATTTTTATATTCGCTTTTGCCAATTGTTCGTAATACGTATACTGGAATCCGTAATGTCGATCAAGCATTGATTGAGTCGGGGCGTGGCATGGGCATGACTAAATTTCAATTACTGCGCATGGTGGAATTACCACTTGCATTGTCTGTTATCATGGCTGGATTAAGAACAGCTTTAGTCATTAGCATCAGTATTGCAACGATTGGTGCTTTTATTGGTGGTGGCGGTTTAGGTAATATTATCATCCGTGGAACGAACGTATCTGACGGCACCGCAATTATCCTGGCAGGTGCGATCCCAACTGCATTAATGGCGGTTATTGCTGACTTAGGTATGGGTTGGTTAGAAAAACGGCTCACGCCGAGGTAGAATGAATTTTCCATTAGTAGGACTTTCTATCATCTCCCGCTGATGGTTAGCACCACAAGGGTACCACCTATTGGACGAATCGGAAATTTAGATGCCGTTATCTCCACTTAGACTTTTTTGTTCTCCTCAGGCTCCCTTAAATGGCAGTCTGAGAGGACCAGCTTACATGTGAAATAAAAGAAACTGTAGCCGTTTATAGCATAAAAAGCCCAAGATCAATCATGGGCTTTTTATATTTTATGTGCTATCCAATATAACAATCCACGAGGAAGACTATTATGACAAGCATTTTGTTAGAAAAAAATGTTCCATGTACTGTACGTAATGGAACGACATTATATGCAGATATTTACCGACCAGATCAAGAAGCCGATATACCTATAGGCGTATTATACAAAAGAGCTGATTCGGATGCTATTCATCTGTTTATATAATTTGAGAATTTGATTAACAGACCGTGATTTAGATAGGTGAGCGTACTGATGTCAATCCATCAAAATGGCAGGCAGCTTGTTCTGCTGCTTGCCATAAAGGTATGTCTGTGCCCGTACATAAAACTCAGTAAAAGCGCTCTCTCACCAACTAGCTTTCCTTTAAAATTACGTTTATGAATAAATTAAACTTAAAATTAGAGAGGATCTTCAATATCTCATCAAAAACGCATGAGCAAATTCCTAAATTAGACCATTTGTTAGAATTTAAACTTCGTGATTAATTGATGAAGATCATCTGCTAATTGTTCCAGCCGCCCAGAGCTATGAACGACTTCTTCCATAGAAGTGCTTGTTTGCTCTGTTGTTGCCGATACTTCCTCGACCCCAGCAGCCGCCTCCTGTGAAATGGATGCTACTTCTTCGATAGAACGATTCATGGCTTGACCAGCTTCAGTAATATCATGTAAATGGCTGGACATGACGATAATATGATCTGCCATTTCCGAAATTGCTTCTTTTATGTGCCCAAACGTTTGTAATGTTGTTTGGATGTGACTGGTTCCTTCTTCAACCTCGTGATAACCCGTTTGCAATGAATCTGTGACCTTGACAGATTCGCTCTGAATATTTGTGACAATCTCTGTAATATCTGTCAGTGACATATCTACTTCTTCTGCTAGCTTCCTAATTTCATCAGCTACTACGGCAAAGCCTTTTCCATGCTCTCCTGCTCGTGCGGCTTCTATCGTAGCATTTAAAGCCAGTAAGTTGGTTTGGTCTGAAATGCGATGAATCATTGCAATTAATTCACTAATCCGCTTAGCATGTTCATCCAAACCTGCTACTTTTTCGACAGCATCATGTACAATCGAATTAATGGTATCCATTTGTGCAGTAGATTCCTGCATTCGCTTGCTTCCATCTTTAGTTAAATCCTGAACTATTTTTGAATTGGCTTCCACAGCTATACCCTTTTCATACGCATCCTTTATTTTGGTCATAAAATGAGACATACCATTTGCTAGATCATTCGTGCTATGGGCTTGATTTTCCGAACCAGCTGCAAGCTCTTGCATGGTTGTTGCCACCTGCTCTGTACCAGAGTTAACTTCATTGGCAAACTGTGTTAATTCTTCACTTTGACTACTAACTGTTTCCGAAGCTGTCTGAATACGACTAAGTAAATCTTGCATATTCTCACTCATTTTATTAGATGCGATGATAAGCTGCCCTGTTTCATCCTGCAAATCAGTAGATAATGGCGGATTACTTAGGTCGCCGTTGGCAATTTTATTCATCCGCTGCATAACCAATTGAATGGGTTTCGTAATTCTTGATGTAATGAATAGGGAAAAAATAATACCAATACCAATAACAATGACTAATGCAATAGCAATTGGCCAAATAATAGATCGTGCTTTTTTTGCAAACTCAGCTTTATCGACCGTACCGCCTATCAACCAATTCGTAGTAGTATTTTTCACAAAACTCATGATTTTCTCTTCGTCGTTTAACTCATACTCCACCGATCCTTTCTTTCCCAGTCGGTTTAACTTACCGAATAGCTCGTCATTAGCGGCCTTTCCAATTTTGCCTTTATCTTTATGAGCAATATAGTTACCTGCTTCATCTAATACAACTGCATAACCAGTTTCACCGATTTCCATGCTCTGGACCATATCCATCAATGTATCAATAGTAACATCTACGGCAAAAACTCCCTTTAATTCATTTTTTTTATAATAAGCACGTGCGGCAGTTAAAACCATGTCTCCTGTTCCTTCATCGATGTAGGGACTGGTCCAAATCGTTTCTCCGTTTGCAGCTACTGCCTGCTTATACCAAGGCCGCTCTTTTGGATTATAATCTTCATCTAAATCAGCTGTCGGATCAATCATGTCACCCGTTTTTTCATCAACAGCATAGATAAACGTCATTGCCGAATTTGCATCTTTTGTTTCCTGCATACGTTCTAACAATTCATCCCGGTTTTTCGATTTATAATCCAATACTAACTGACTCGATGTATATTGATTAAGAATCGTATCGGTATTAGCAAAAAACATGTCAAATGTATCGCTCATATTTGACATTTGACTTTCAGTACTCTTTGTTAGCTCATTAACCACCATTTTAATTGTAAAATTATAACTGATAATAGCCACTATTCCACCAGAAAAGAGTATTAAGAAAATAAATGGAACTAAAATTTTTGTTTTTAGTGTTTTCCCTCTAAACAAACCACTATATTTTTGCTTGAAATCCATGTTGTACTCCCCTTCTTTAAAAGTTCAACTAATCCTATCAGTAATGTTCAAAAAGAAGATAAAGATGTGATAGCTTCTACAATCGTACTATCCTGAAAATCCGATTATTCGCTGTGGCGTTTTCCTTGTCTTGAGATAGATATGCTTGCTGAAAAACCCGATGCGTTATTTTTTGAGCACCCTTTTAAGCTTTATTCCATATGGAAATACATCTCCTTTTCATATCTTCTGCTTCCTTTTCTGTACGACAAAGCAGGAAGCACTGATCATTTCCACTAATAACTCCCTTCACCTCTTTCCAGTTTAGACACTCCATGATATAGCCAATCGCTTTTGCATTTCCGGGAATTGTCTTGATCATCACGAAGTAGTCTTTAGCATGAACGGATATAATTGCATCAGCAAATAATGCTTGTAAGCTTTTTATCGGATTTTTCATACAATCCTTTATATTAGCTGATAAAGAATAATAACTTCTTCCATCAGGAAAATGCTTTTTTATAATATGAAGCTCTTTCATATCTCTTACGATCGTAGACAGTGAAACGTCACATCCAGCTAGCTTTAATAACTCCAACAATTCCTTTTGGGTACGAATGATTTTGGTTAGAACGAGCTCTCGTATCTTTCGTTGACGTACTTGTTTATTCATCATCATTCTCCTCCTAGATACACGAATAGGGAGAATCTATTCATCAAAGGTTACGCAATTGTAGTAGATTCTCCCTCATTTAAACGTGTATTCTATTCGTTTATAATCGTCGTTCCGGCGTTTCCTCGTATCGCTTCTAAAGCCTTATCCAAAGAAGTAATAATGCATTTTCTACCTGGCTTCGATTTAGCAAATGCCATCGCAGCCTCTACTTTTGGTAGCATACTACCAGCAGCAAATTGACCTTCCTTTACGAATTCCTTTAACTCTTTCGTCGTTACTTGTTGAAGTGCTCGTTGATTAGGTAGATTGTAATGAACATATACATGTTCCACCTCTGTTAAAATAATGAGTGTGTCTGCATGAATTAATTCCGCTAGCGTTTCTGAGGCAAAGTCCTTATCAATGACCGCTTCCAAGCCAAAAATCTTTTTATTCTTTTGATATACCGGAATACCTCCACCTCCAGTACTGATTACAATAGTACCGTTATCGATTAATGTTTTAATTACCGCATGCTCTAAAATACTTACCGGTTTTGGGGAAGGGACAACTTTTCGAAAGCCTCGTCCAGCATCCTCACAAAATCGTACACCGTCCGCTTCCATTTGTTTTCTTGCTTCCGACTCCGAATAAAAAGGTCCAATAGGTTTGGTTGGATGACGAAAAGCTTCATCGTCAGGATCGACTTCCACTCGGGTTATCATAGCAGTTACTTGCTTGTCCAATCCTGCTTGCTTGAGTTGTTCATCCATTGCATTTTCTAACCAATAGCCAATCATTCCCTGACTCATAGCTCCACACGTATCTAAAGGCATGGCCGGCGTTTTTTCACTATCGGATTCCATTTGTTGTAATAAAATATTGCCAACTTGAGGACCATTCCCGTGCGTAATAGCAATTTGATAGCCTTGTTTAATGATTTGAATTAATTGTTCTGTTGTATGTTTTAATGCTTGTTGTTGTGCCTCAGCTGTTGCAATACCAGACTGTATCGCATTTCCGCCAAGTGCGATAACCATTCGTTTATTTATCATCCATCTATCCCTCTTTCCCTAAAATTCAGTTATGAACCCGCATGTAACTGGCAGTAAGACCTTCCCTTCTATGCTAACCTAGGAAGAAAAGCGCGATATCCAACTGCAAGTCAAATTGCCCGATTCTGTTCATTCTAACAATCAGTTAGGGATAAATGAATCCCCAAATGATTGAATATTCCACCTATTGTGTTTATTCAAAACCCAGGACAGTGTAGTTATGAACAGCAAATTTATACATGAACCGAACAAAACGAGTCAATGAAAATTTGCAGTGTTCCTTTTGAATATTCTTTTAGATACTTATTTTTCCAGTTATCAATCCAACTAATGCTACAACACCTAAGACTACAATGATGAGCATCAAAGTTTTTTCTAATTTGGTGTCCTGTTTTTGAATATTATTTTCTTTTAACGCCCATTTGTATAACAGAATACCAGGTGCATATAACAGCATCGTTAGGAGTAAGTAATCAATTCCAGCAGCGTATACAAGCCAAATTGCATAAATACTCGCAATGAGACCTACTACTTTCTCTCTCTTGCGCTTTTGTTGCGTTTCATACGTTTCTCCAGTTACTGTCAGCTTTACTTGATAAAATGCGGATAGCATATACGGAATCAAAATAGCTGAAGATGCCAGAGAAAATGTAAAGTTATACGCTGTTTCTGAGAATAATAGCGTAATGAGAAATAATTGTACTAAGCCGTTTGTTAACCATAAGGAATTCACTGGCGCTTTATTTTTATTTTCTTTCGCTAACCATTTCGGAAATACATTATCTTTAGCCGTAACATAAGGTAACTCGGCTGCAAACATCGTCCATCCGAGCCAAGCACCCATAACAGAAATGATAAGCCCAAGATTAATGACAATTGCTCCCCATTTTCCAACAATTGCTTCCATAACATACGCCATAGCGGGGTTAGGCAATGCTGCTAGTTCTTCTCTTGGCATAATTCCTAAGGATAGTAAAGAAATTAAAATGTAAATAAGCAGCACGCTAATCAAACCAATAACCGTTGCTTTTCCTACATCCGAACGATTTTTCGCTCTTCCCGACATTACCACTGCGCCTTCAATACCAATAAATACCCATAGTGTTACCAGCATCGTACTTTTTACTTGTTCAGCAACAGATCCCCAGGAAAATCCTTCCCTTCCCCAAAATTCAAATGTAAATGTATCCCATTTAAATGCAATAATAGCTACAATAATAAACAGGAAAATCGGAATAACTTTCGCAATGGTCGTGACCGTGTTAATAAAAGCTGCAGAACTAATTCCGCGTAATACTAGAAAATGAACCAACCATAAGGCAACAGATGCACCCAGAATACTAGCAACATTTTGTCCCCCTTCAAAAACAGGAATGAAGTAGCCAATAGAAGAAAACACCAATGTTGCATAAGCGACATTCCCAAGCCATGCAGATAACCAATATCCCCATGCACTATTAAATCCTAAAAATGTGCCAAAACCAGCTTTCGCATAACTATATATACCGCTATCTAATTCTGGTTTTCGTAATGTTAAATTTTGAAAGACAAAGGCAAGCGCGATAATTCCAATCCCCGTTATTATCCATCCGATAATAGCAGCTCCAGCATTCGCTCCAAGCGCAATATCCCCTGCTAAGTTAAACGCTCCTCCACCAACCATGGAACCGACTACAAGCGCAATTAGCGTAACTAGACCTAACTTTTTATCGTCTTCACCCATTTCATTCACCTTCTTTTAAAAGTGGGGAGAAAAGTCGTTTCTCCTCTTCGCTTTTTACGCTCCCATTTGTTGCAGCCATGACAGCTTTAATCGTATGCAGTCTATTTTCGGCTTCCTCAAATACAAATGAGTTTTCACTCTGAAAGACGTCATCCGTTACCTCCATCTCTTTTAGCCCAAATTTTTCGTAAATTTCTCTTCCTACCTCTGTCTCTAAATCATGAAAACTTGGTAAACAATGCAAGAACATAACTTGCTTATTTCCTGTTTTTTCAAGCATTTTCTTATTGACTTGATATGGAGAAAGCAACTCAATCCGCTCTTTAAATTTGTCCTCCTCACCCATGGAAACCCAAACATCTGTATAGATAACATCCGCTCCAGAAACAGCTTCATCCGTATTAGATGTGATGCTTATTTTTCCACCGGATTCTTTAGCCACTTTTTGGGCATAATCAATAACTTCTCGTTTAGGGAACAATACTTCCGGGGAACAAATTCGTACATCCATCCCAACTTTTGCCCCACCAATTAATAAGCTATTGCCCATATTGTTTCTGCCATCGCCAACATAAACGAGCTTAACCCCTTTTAAATGACCAATATTTTCCTTAATGGTTAATAAATCAGCAAGAATTTGCGTTGGATGAAATTGGTTCGTTAAACCATTCCAAACGGGTACACCTGAATATTCAGCTAAACCATTTACGGTTTCCTGTTCAAATCCTCGAAATTCTATGCCGTCAAACATCCTTCCTAATACAATCGCCGTATCACGAACAGACTCTTTCTTGCCAAATTGAATATCATTTTTTCCCAGATACTCTGGGTGAGCCCCTAAATCAATACAAGCTACTGTAAAAGCACATCGTGTTCTAGTTGATGGTTTTTCAAATAATAAGGCAATATTTTGCCCTTCCATATAGCGATGAGAGATACCGGCTTTTTTCTTCTCTTTTAAATCCGCAGCAAGATCAAGCAAATAATGAATTTCTTCTGCAGTAAAATCTTTTAATGTTAAAAAATGTCTACCTGTTAATTGGTCAGTTAATGTTATAGTCATCATTTCTTCCTCCTCGTAGTTTGATAGAAGAAGCAAGATGTTGCTTCTTCTATCGATATGTTGATCAACTTTTCACATAAAGGTATATAGTTAAATATCTTTTCGAACAAGTGGCATACTCATGCAACGAGGGCCCCCACGGCCTCTAGATAACTCCGAGCTAATGACTTCAATTACCTCAATACCATGTTCACGAAGTAGTTTATTAGACACATAGTTACGGTCATACGTAACAACAACTCCAGGTGCAATGGCCAATGTGTTGGACCCATCATTCCACTGTTCTCTTGGTGCAGCAATAACATCTCCCCCACCACATGGAATTAAGGCAACTTCTTTTAGGCCCAATACCTCTTTTAACGTTTGCATGAGGTTTGTTTTATGCGTAACTTTTACCGTATCTTCTTCTCCTTTTTCGAGGATATAGATATCCATTTCTCCTTTTTTATTCTGAATTTCCGGATGAATGGTAAATTTATCATAATCAACCATGGTAAATACGGTATCTAAATGCATAAATGCTCTTATTTTTGGTATTTCAACAGCAACAATACGTTTAATATCCGTTTGTCGTTTAAAAAGGTTAATCGCTAGTCGTTCAATTGCTTTTGCTGCTGTTCTTGCACTAATTCCGATAGCAATAGTGTCCTTATTCAAGACGAGTTCATCTCCGCCTTCCATTGGATGAGGGTAATCTCGGTTGAGCCAAATTGGAATATCATACGTTGCGTATCTTGGGTGATGATGAATGATATAACTCATGAATAAGGATTCTCTTCTCCTGGCTACTTCTCTCATTGTATTAATGGTTAAACCATTACCAATCGTTGCCGCCGGATCTCTCGTAAAATATAGATTTGGCATCGGGTCTAGATAAAATGGATAATGGTCGTGTAATAATTCATACAAGTGCGTCTTTTTCTCTGATGGAATTTCTGATTTTCTTATACCTGCCATTATCTTTTTAACCATTGCTTCTGTATCAAAAGATAGTAGATAGTCAGCAATTTGTAGAAAGGACCCATTAATGTTTACATTGGATTCATTTAAAATATCTGTTACAAATTGCTTTTTTAAATCTTCGGTATGAAGTGCTTCCGTCAACAAGGTTGTAAGGTACAGCACTTCAACTCCCCGATTTCGTAATGTCTGCGCAAAGTAATCATGTTCTTTTTGAATAATAGGCAGATATGGGATATCATCAAACAGCAAACGTTGCAAATACTCAGGGGTTAAATTTTCTACTTCTTCGCCTGGACGATGCAATAACACCGTCTGTAATTCTCCAATTTCTGACGTAACATGTAATGGATGTTTCATGTGAATAACCTCCTGTAAATGGTAATAATATATCTTTCACTATCTATCTTAGTTTTCTATGCATTATCTTGTTGTGAAACCGATTACATAAATAGCGTGAATTTTAACGCATTACAGCTGACAAATATAGACAACTCCCACATGAAAAAGCCACACCCCTAATTGTGACTTTATTCACAATTAGGGGTGTGGCTTTTTCCATCACTTATCGAATTACTTACATTTGTTCTGGAGCATGCACACCAATTAGACGGAGCGCATTGTCAATCGTTATTTTAACAGCTTCCAACAATGCCAAACGAGCCTTTGTTAAGGCTAATTGTGTTTCATCCAACACTTTTTCTGCGTTATAGAAACTGTGTAATGCGGAAGCTAAGTCAAAAGCATATTGCGTTATTTTGTGCGGTATTCGTTTCTCTGCTGCATCTAACACAAGCTGTGGAAATTCTCCTAACATCTTTAATAATCCCTTCTCACTAGAATACTGTAACAGGGAAGCATCGTACTCCGTATAAGAATACCCCGCTACTTTTGCTTTATTTAATAGTGTACAAATCCGTGCATGTGCGTACTGTACATAGTAAACAGGGTTTTCGTTTGATTGTGAACGTGCAAGGTTAATATCAAAATCCAAATGCGTGTCACAGGAACGTGTATTCATCATATAGCGCATCGCATCTACCCCGACTTCTTCCATTAATTGACGAAGCGTTAATGCCTTTCCGGATCGCTTACTCATTTTCACTCTTTCTCCATCTTCAAATAGGTTCACCATCTGAATAATGGCTGTTTCTAATGTATCTTTCGGATACCCTAACGCTTGAATCGCTGCCTCCATCCGCGGAACATACCCATGGTGATCGGCTCCCCAAACATTAATCAGCTTATCAAAACCCCGCTCTAGCTTATCGTTATGATATGCGATATCCGAAGCTAAGTACGTATAACTGCCATCTGATTTAATCACAACTCTGTCTTTATCGTCCCCATATTTTGTTGTCCGAAACCAGGTTGCGCCGTCTTTTTCGTATATTTCACCGGATTTGCGCATTTTATCCAAGGCCTGATTTACTTTTCCTTCCTTATATAAAGATATTTCCGAAAACCAGTTATCAAATTTGACTCGAAATCGTTGCAAATCGTTTTCAATCTTTTTCAATTCATACTCTAATCCATATTGGCGAAAATACGCTAAACGTTCTTCCTTCGATTGATGGAGCCACGTATCGCCTTCTTCAGTAGCCAATTCTTCCCCTATCTGAATAATATCCTGTCCGTAATAGCCATCTTCCGGCATCTCTGCTTCTAGTCCTAATGCTTGCATATAACGTGCTTCTACAGACAGAGCTAAATTATGAATTTGATTTCCGGCATCATTAATATAATACTCACGCTCTACCTCATATCCAGCTGCTTCTAATACGTTACAGAGCGCATCCCCATAACTTGCACCACGCGCATGTCCTAAATGAAGATCTCCAGTCGGATTGGCAGAAACGAACTCTACTTGAATTCGCATACCTTTTTTTGGATGCTTACCATAATCTTCTCGCGTTTGCAAAACATGAGGGAGCAATGGGCTTAAATAATCACTGTCCATAAAGATATTGATAAATCCAGGCCCGGCAATTTCCATTTTACGAATATGTGTACCTTGCAAATCCAAATGATCGATAATAGCCTGAGCTATTTCTCTTGGGGGCTGTTTAGCTACTTTAGTTAGCTGCATAGCGATATTTGTAGCGTAATCCCCATGCTGTTCATTACTCGGTTTTTCCAACAGAATTAGTGGGATGTCCGAGTCTTTATCCACTAGCTTAGCTTTTAGTACTGCTTGCTCCAATTGCTTTTTTATTGCGTTTTCCGTATCTTGAACGATATTCATGTTGTATCCTCCTTTTTGATTAGTCCTATAATTTAAGTTCATTATTTCACATTGGTGGTTTAATAAAAAGTTAAAAAGGGATAAATGCTAAAAACTCTCTGTAGCATTGTTGGAGAGAGAATTCTTCTATTTTTTTACATTTAAGAGGTTGTTCAAAACGTGCACTAAAAATGACACAGCGAATTACTTCGTACGTTAGAACGGATAAAATTTTAGCGTTGAAATTTCATTCAACGTAGTTAAAAATTTTTAGGATCTAAGTATAAGTACAACTAGGCTTTCGTCTGCGTTTCGCTTGCTGCTAAGCCAAGTTTTCTTTATTGGCTTATTTCTCCGTTCCTTGGAAAAGGATATCCCCTTTTCCTGCGTGAAAATGTGGTTCGAGGAAAATTCACTAGTGCTCATATATCTGTATGGCATACTCTAGCTACTCGAAACTTCGCCGCCTCGAACTTCTCGATCCTTTTTACCTTCTTTTTGAACACGCACTCTAACCTGTTATTTTGAAGGAAAATAAAAAAGTGCCTAAAAGGGTGAAATAACTGGATTGGTGTCACCTTTAGCACAACAGCTTCCCAGCTGCACTTTCTATGGAATATCTAAATGTTTGCGGCATTATTTGAATGACACGCTACAGTTTTCTGTTTTTCTAATGCATAAAATAATTGATATCATAAATAACCAACCGTTTGTCTACCATAGACAGAATCCCTTCTCTTTTTAATTCATTATAAATATGTGAGACGGTTTCTCGTGAAGTTCCTGTCAACTTAGCAAGCTCTGTTAATGTCATTGGTAAATCAATAATTATCTTTTTTCCATCATGATAACCAAAATCATGAAGCAAGCACAAGATTGACTGTTCAACCCGATCCCTGACATTGGAAGTGGTCAATGTTAGGAGGCGATTTTCATGATACTCTAATATAGTTGATAAATGATTGATAATTACAAATAAATGTTCCATATTATCCATTGCTTTTTCTTCCAATATTTTCGTGGGTATATAATAGACAACAATACTCGTTAGTGCACATGCTGAATAATGATAAAAATTATCTTTAAAAAAACCGCCATAAGGAAACATACTGTATGGTTTTATATAGTCCACATACAATCTTGTAGCTTCTGTGTTCGATCTTTCTAATTTCACATACCCTTCACTTAAAAAATAGATTCGTTCACGGGGGTCACCTTCCATAAATAACAATTGATTTTTTTTATATGTTCTTTCAAATAAATAATTCTTTAAATCTTCCAACTCAGCTTCCTTAAAGCGCGACAGGAATTCGAAATTGCCCAAATCCATGGTATCTTTTACTTTCATTTCAAGTCCCTCCCAATATAAAAACATCTAACAAGCATATTTTTAGATAACTTTTATTACCTCCCCGCTGCCACAGTACGTAACAATGTATGTAACCGATTACATAAAAAGTGATCGCTTCTACCTTTTACTGTTTTATATTCTCAGCAGTATATTAGTTAATTATGGGTCATTTCGATGATTGCATTTTCTATATCCATACTAGAAAATACAAGAAAGTTCATCTTTGGGAATAAAAGGAACCGATACATGAAATAAAGAGTAATCATTACGAAATAATAAATAGTGTTATTATGATTTTAGGTGAAAATGATGCTGAATAGAACTCTAAAAAAGCGCTAAAAATACCATATGATTCCACTTAGCACGAACAGCAAAATAAGAAAATTCTGTTATAGAGCAATTCCTAAACATTTAATTAGGAATTTTACTTTATCATATCTGACTTTAGCCTTAATATTTCCTGCTCCTCGTTTCTTTGCGGTAGTTTTAGTAATACAAACTTTTAAACCTGCTTCGCTTTCACAAACGCTATAAATGTCTTTATTAACGACATGTTAAAGAAAATAAATCCTTTATTGTTACGATCTAATATATTGGATGATACTTCCTAAAAACTTAAAAAAGCTATGGACTAACCAAAACGCTATCCAGTTTAAACAGGTTCTTTTTTGAATTTGTAAAATTACCATTCCGGTAATCAAGTAATATGATAGCTTTTTTCATTAACAATGTCAAGTTTTAAATTACCATTTTGGTAAAAGAGGTGAATGATTTGAATGATATTGGAAAACGATTAATTGAATTAAGAAAAAAGCAAAATTTAGAACAAAAAGAGGCAGCAAAACTAATAGGAATTTCTAGCGTTAATTTATCCCGTTATGAAAAAGGCAATCGCACACCTAACCCAGAAATGCTAAAAAAGCTAGCTGAATTTTATAATGTAAAGCCATCTTATATCGCCTTTGGCGAAGAAGATTGTCATTTAAAATTTTTATCAGATGTGACAGAAGAAGAAGCAGAATTATTAAAAGCTTACTTAATAAAAATTCGTCAGGAAAAACAACAGAAGGAGTAAACACATTTCAACGTGCTAAGGGTTACTAAATAAAGCATCTCATAACACCTAATAGTAAATTATCTACTCTGTTATGGATAACTACTGGAAAAAAGAGATCCGCCACCTTGAAAAGTCATGACTCCTAATCAAAGCGCAAATTTATATCAAATCAACATGCGGAAAGGGCGGCTGATTCCCGCCTTTTCGTTTTTATTTCAAAATAATTCAATTGGCTCTCGATAGACTTAAGCATGATAGAAATTCTTTTATTGAAAAGTGCATTAACATGAATTGGTAACACAATAAACGAGAAATTATTTGTTCTCATTTTACATTCACTTGCTTACCGAGATAGTAATTTAAATAACATAGTAACTCATGCTTATAGATAGGCTTCATCTTAATTGCACTACAAAACTCCCTTTCACTTCATCTCCCCATCTCAGTTCATACTTCTTTCTATCAACTATTGGGCCGACTCCTTCTGGTGTTCCCGTGTAAATAATATCACCTTTCTTCAAGCCAAAATTTGCCTGGATATACTCCAGTATCGTCTGGAAATGAAAGATCATCGACGAAATATTCCCTTGTTGAACTACTTTTCCATCACATAGTAGAGAAAAATCACTCTCTGAACAAGCAACTTCTCCTGGAAACTTCCAAAACTCTGTAACCACAGCTGCATTTTTAAATCCTTTGGCTAATAACCATGGGTGTCCTTTCTTTTTCAATTCAGATTGCACATCTCTTAATGTCAAGTCAACTCCCATTGCCATCTTAGTTACTACATCATCTACCTTTACACGATCGGTAACATCTTTACCTATATATAAAACAAGCTCTACCTCATGATGAATTTCACCTTGATCAGCCGGGTATTGGACAGTCCGACCATTCGCCTCCACTAAAGAATTCGTTGGCTTGGAGAAGACCAATGGCTTTTTTGGTACTTCATTGCCTAATTCAGCTGCATGATCTGCATAATTACGGCCAATGCAAAAAATATTGTTAATGTTCATATGTATCACCCCATGGGAAGCTTTTTATTGCGTTTATTATATCACACAGCAAAATGCTCTCTATCTATTTAAATGCACCTGTCTGTGTTATAAACATCTAAAAATCCATACAATCTACCATGCGGACAATTGTTGCTTACTTGTACGTGTTTCAAATAGATTTTTCATGCGCATAACTATAACCTTTCCTTCATTAGTGCTACAATAAAAATGTGAATGTTGCTTCTGTCACTTTCTTATGTATATTTCGTTCTAAGCTGTAGAAGCTAGCACTATTACGGTAAAGGAGTGGAAATCATGCAACAAAGTCAAATGGAAAGAATGAAACACGGGAAAGGGTTTATTGCTGCACTGGATCAAAGTGGAGGCAGTACACCTAAAGCGTTAGCCGCTTATGGCATATCAAAAGATGCGTATCAAAATGAAGCGGAAATGTTCGATTTAGTACATGAAATGCGCATAAGGATTATTACATCACCAGCCTTTGATCCCAAGTATATTTTAGGAGCCATCCTGTTTGAACAAACGATGGATCGTAAAATAGAGGGTATGTATACAGGCGATTATTTAGCCGAAAAGAAAGGAATTGTGCCTTTTTTAAAAGTAGACAAAGGACTTGCCGAAGAAGCAAATGGTGTGCAATTAATGAAGCCAATTCCAGACTTAGACGAAACACTAAAACGGGCAAATGAACGTCATATGTTCGGAACCAAAATGCGTTCGGTTATTAAAGAAGCGAATCCTGAAGGTATCCAAGCTGTCGTTCGTCAACAGTTTGAAATCGGGAAACAGATTATAGCAGCTGGTTTGGTTCCTATCATTGAACCAGAAGTAGACATCCATAGCCCGGAAAAAGAAAAATGCGAAGAGCTCTTAAAAGCTGAATTACTACGCCACTTAAATCATTTAAGCAAATCAGATAATGTCATGTTAAAATTAACTATTCCTACAGTAGCAAACACATATAAGGAACTAATTGAGCATCCAAATGTGGTACGTGTTGTCGCACTTTCTGGCGGCTATACAAGAGATGAAGCGAATAAAATGCTGAAAGAAAATGAAGGATTAATCGCTAGTTTCTCCAGAGCTTTAAGTCAAGATTTGAATGTCAACCAAACAGATGAAGCGTTTAATGCAGCTTTAAAGAAAGCGGTCGAATCCATTTACGAAGCTTCGATTTAAAAAATTTTACGTAACGATAGCCTAACCCTGTATAGGAACAAAAGCTAGAAATGCTCGGTTAGTGGCATCTAAACGGGAGAGCTTCTAAAGAAATCACGTGATAAAGGAAACATGCGCCTGCAACAGGGGTATGCCGACGCCTGAGTAGCAAGCCCGCTTTTTTGTCTTCCTTTAGATTTGAGCCGATGGTAACTTATCTTAAGGAGTTGGCACAAAGCTTGAGCATTTAAGCTAGACAGACAAAGCTACTTTTCAAAAAAATATCCAACATGTAAAAACGGATGGCGTTTCCTCAACCAACAAAAACCCCCTTAAAAGATAGCTTGGACTCTTTTAAGGGGGGTTGTTCATTTATAGTTTAACTAGAAATCTAGCAGCATTATAATAAGTTAGTATACTGCTTGTTTTTTATTGTACTCACCAAGATAGAATTTTACTAGATGTTTACAAAATGAATCCATGAACATCTTGTGATTATTTATCAATGGATAGCCCATCCTGAGACGTTGTTTTTTGATCTAGTAGGCTATTTTTATACAACAAATAATAAGAAGAAGCTGACCAGCTAAAGTTTTTAGTACTTAATCCCTTTCCAGTTTCAGGATTATAGTTTTCACGAATTGGTCCATCCTCCATTAAACCTTCAGCATGGTTAAATAATTTCTCCGTTAATGTTCTCGCTTCTTTATTGTATCCGTAATTTTGTAGTGCTTCAACTCCAAACAATGCCTGATCCATCCAGACAGGTCCACGCCAATAATGACTAGGACTGTATTTAGGGTTATCTTTTGAAGCAGTTGGAAATGGCATATACGTATTAAATTTATTTTCATCTACCATGTTTTCTACGACATTTCCAGCTTGGTCTTTATCTGCTAATTTAGCCCATAAAGGAATCCAACCTTCTGTTCCTTTTCCTCTGTTTGTTAGTAATTTCTTCTTCGAGCCGTCTTCATTAATTTGTAAATCATAGAAATAGCCGGTTTTTTGGTCGTACATATTCTGGCTTATATAGTTTTTAATGTAGTTCGCTTCTTTCGTAAACTGCTTAGCTTCTCTTGGTTTGTTCAATTCTTCCGCCATTGACTTTAAAAAGGCTTTTTCTGCATATAAATAGGCATTTAAGTCAACCGATTCTTGGTTTATGGAATAACCAATTACTTTATTATCCTTATTTTTATTTTCAAAGACTTGAACACCAACATCATCTTTCCCTACACCTTCTTGATCAAAGCGAGTCGCATTATCCATTCCACTTTCCCAAGCGGCAGCTTCTATTACTGCTTCTGGATTTAATTTAGGGTTACCGTTTTCATCTTTAATGATCTGATAATTCTCATCCCTTTGCCAGTTCGCTTCACTTACTGTACTGCCGTATTCGGAAATTCCATTTTGATCATGGTCACGGTTACGATACCACCATTCATGATATTGCTTTAACTTTGGATACATTTCTTTTAAAAACTTCTTATCTTTAGTCTGTTCATATACATTCCAAACTGCCCAGGATGCTAGTGGTGGCTTCGAGTTTCTCTCATTCCAGTTTCCACCATCGCCGCCTCGCGCCTGCTCTTTATTATAGAAAATGGCATCGATAATTGCTCCCTCATCCTGAGGCCTTACATTATCATTCGATTGTATTTGATGGTCAAATAAAGCACGAATATTATTTTTAGCAAGTTCTGGATTAAAGTCAGCTACTGCAACAGCTTGCTTCCAAGAATCCCAGGACCACATACCAATAAACCATTTATAAGACATGGAAGGAACGATTCCATCATGTTTAATAGCGCCGGCAGGACTTCGCCAGTTTGTCATTAGTGTTTCCATCGCTTTTACAGCAGCATGTCGATACTCAAGATTGTTATGATCATTTTTCTCATTAAAGGTGCGATCCAAATATCCTTGCCAACGCTTCTCGTTTTGCTTAAACAGCTTATTCGCCTGCTTGGTGTATTTTTTTAGCTTTCCTTTTTCCTGATTAAATTCTTTGGTTGTAAATGTATAGCTTTCTGTAGTGTATGTTGTAAAGCTTTTATTAGGCTTAATTTTAATCGGTTTATTTAGTCTCGTTTCATACTTATTACCGCTTACAATTGTTTTAACTGGCTGATCATGATAAATATAATATTTAGCTTGATCCGTAGCAAAATAATTCCATGTATCTCTTATTTCCGAAAAATTAACTTGTACACCATTTTTAGTTGCTGTTAATGATTGACCTAAATTTAACTTGTTATTTCCATTAGCTAATGTATTCAAAAGCTCTCCTTGCCAGTAAACATCTAAATTCAACGCTTTATTGGTATTATTTTTGAGTTCCGTTTTAATCATAGCAGTGCGGTTAGTGACAAAAATAAGGTTTAAAGTTAAATCAAAATCATCAAGTTGATAGTGTTGCACTAATCGACCTGGATAATACGTAAAGTCAACTGGGTCACTGTTACGCAGATCATATTTTTCACCAGTGTCCCGATTGCTAATTTGAATTTGGTTTATCGTTTTAGCCAAGTTAACAGGATATTCTTCAGCAATGATTACAGGTCCTGCAAATCCTCCATATAATTCTTTCGCATCGTAGCTTGGTAAATAATAGCCATGCCAAGCGCCTAAATCAGAGAAGTTATTAAATTTATTCGTTAAATAACTGCCATATATTTGTTCTGAAGGTTGTGCAGAGATATCTAATGTGTTCTGAAACTCTGTCACTTTAGGGAGATTTGCTTTTGCGTAAACCGGGATACTGCTTCCAAAAATGAAGCATGAAGCTATGGATACAATACCTAGTTTCAATAATTTTTTTCTATTTTTTACTTTTTTCACTTTCTGTTCCTCCTTTTTAAAGTTTGTAAAACTGTAAAACACACCCTTACTTACTCTGGCTTACCAATTACTGTGATGCACTTTTCGACTCGTTTTCAGATGTATTTCTCTCCTAATTTCTTTATTGTCTCCTCTCCGTTTTTTTGTGCCCACTTGTGAATCAATAAGCAAACTTTATGCCAACACCGTATAACAGAACAATGCCTTCGTTTCATAAAAGGAATAAAAAATGTGTGCAATTTCTTTTTGCACACATGAAGCTCATAACTATAGCAAGTTGTTTTGAAGGAAGGAGAATTATTTTGCTTCGGAACAAGAAGGAATATGGTTTAAAAAGACATGAAGCACTATAAAAAAACTGCTCCTTCAAAATCAGGTAATTTCAAAGGAGCTAAAATAATTCTGTATTTTATAAAAAATCAAATTCCTCTTTACTAAGACATACTTACTCCTTATGCCTTTCATGATCGAATAGCACTCTATCTACTTATGTGATAAACGAAACATTTTAGTTTAAATGATATTCATCATTTGCTTCGCACTATTTCTGTCTTTATCAGAAAGAGGTTTCTTCAATGGGATGATGGCCAGTATAGGTGGTTCTGGTTTTCTTGGTGGAATGATAGCATGTACGGGTTGATACCTCCATATTACGGGAGAAACGATTTGTTGACGTACCTGTAAAGAAATAATTGATCAAGCTTTAAGAGCTCTATTATTTTTACATAGTGAAAGCTTTAAAGTAAAACAAATATCGTAAATAAGAAAGCTAACAAAATACGATAATAAGCAAAAGGAGCTAACCCGATTCGTTCCAGCCACTTTAAGAAAGTTACCACAGCAAACAGGGCGACAACAAAAGAAGTTAGAAATCCTACGGTAAACATTGGGATATCGCTAACACTTAAATGGTTCCAACTTTTTAATAAATCTAAGCTTGTCGCTCCGATCATTACAGGAATTGCAATTAAAAAGGAGAACTCTGATGCCGTTCGATAGCTTGCCTTTGCTAAAAGTCCACCTGAAATAGTCGATCCTGCTCTTGAAAAGCCGGGATAGACAGCCAAACATTGGAATAATCCAATCATAAACGCTTGCCGATACGTTAGATCGTCTAAAGAGTAGGCAGTGGGGTCAGGCTTTGTTCTCTCTGCATAAATCATTAAAAAAGCTCCGGCTACAAGTCCAATGACCACCGTTTGCGGTTGAAACAAATAGGTTTTAATAATTCCATGTAACAATAGCCCAGCAACGATGGCCGGAAGGACTCCAAGAATAATATGGATTGCATTAAATTTCTTTTCTTTTTTCAAAATCGGTGCAATGTTAAATAAAGAAACAAGACGTTCCTTATATAAAATAGTAATCGCCAGGATAGCCCCGAGTTGAATAACGATCTCAAATGTTTTTGCTTTTTCTCCCTCAAAACCTAGTAAATGCCCTACTAATATAAGATGCCCTGTAGAAGAGATAGGTAAAAATTCAGCTAGCCCTTCTACAACGCCTAAGATAAAGGCTATTAAAATATCAATCAACAAACTCACTCCAAACTAGACTTTAAAACAAATTGATCAAAATCTTGGAATCATTCACATTACTATACTCCAATTTTCAAAAAAACACCATAACATTCATGTAAAATTTGTTTGGAAAAAGGCTTTTATTTTACAGATAGGAATGAGATATTTTTCTCCTTTATTTATTAAACTATATTTTACTCTATTTAAGTAAAAACAAACTATGAACATCATAGAGAAATAGAAATTAACATAATTATTAATAAGTTATATATGACCCTCTGATAGAATATTATTCAATTTCACTGAACATACGTCAAAAAAAGAGATATAATAGTCCTATTAATAGAAAAGTCGACGAGTATTTGATTAAACAAAATTTATTCAAAGTTTGATTTAATACTTATATGGAAAGGACGATAAAACCATGAGTGATATAAGTCAACTAATCGAACAACTAATCGAATTTCGAGATGAACGAGACTGGCGACAGTTTCACAATCCTAAAGACCTAGCCATCTCGCTTTCATTGGAAGCTGCAGAATTGTTGGAAGACTTTCAATGGAAAACAAGTGAGCAGGCAGTAGAAGCTAATTTTGAAAATATAAAAGAGGAACTGGCAGATGTAATGATTTACGCACTCATGTTGAGCCATGATTTAAATCTAGACGTAAAAGAAATCATTCAAGAGAAAATAAAGAAGAATGCTAAAAAATATCCAGTAGAAAAAAGCAAAGGATTAAAGCTAAAGTATAAAGAACTTTAAAGGAATGATAGTTAGCAAAAACGTATTTGCTACAAATTTATTCCATGTAAATTACATAAACTCGAGCGCTGTGGATAACGACATGCAGATTGTCATACGTAAATATCGTACATCCACGGCATACTTTTTACAAAAATAGATCATTATAAAGTAAAGTGAAACTGCATTCATGGGCTTTTTCATTTATCCCTTTATGAAGTCAGTAACTAATTAGCATTTAAGGCTATAAATCCTCCACTTAAACATCTTCCTATTCTCTACCCACTTTGAAACAGGAGCCTTATAGTACCTTATGTAAAAGATAAACGAGGAGGAAGGCAGTTGGACCCCTATTCCTATCGTTCGCTATTCCCTATTTTAAAAACCCATACACATTTAGCCAGCTGCTCACAGGGTGCCTTGTCCAAGAATGTTTCAGCTGCGATTGACCAATATCATTATAGCTTATTAGAATTAGGTAAAAATTGGGATCAAGCGATGCATACATTGGAATTAACTAGAGAAAAGTTTGCTAAACTTATTAGTTGTGACAGAGATGAAGTAGCTATCCTTTGTTCGGTATCTGACACCATATCGGCGATTGCTACTTCTCTTCCTTATAACACAAAGAAAAACAAAATCGTGTTTACCGATATGGTTTTCCCTACTGTTGGTCATATTTGGTCTGCACAAACTCCATTTAAAAATAAGTTTACTATAATTCAATCTTTTAATGGACAAATACCTATTGAGAAATTTGCAGAGGCAGTGACATCAGACACACTAATTACATGTATTCCTCATGTGAATTATTATAATGGTTTGAAGCAAAATATTAGCAATATTGCTGAAATCGTACATGGTAAAGGGTCTCTCTTATTTGTTGATGCTTATCAATCAGCAGGACATATTCCGATTCATGTAAAGGAAATGGATATCGATATACTGGCAGCAGGGATGCGTAAATATATGCTAGGAATTCCTGGTGTTGCTTTTTTGTACATTAAAAAAGAACTTGCCGAAGAGCTACCCCCACGAATAACCGGCTGGCTAGGTCAAACTTCAACCTCCACATTTGATATTTATCAATCCCATTTAGCGACAGGGGCTCGCCACTTTGAAACAGGAACACCTTCATTTATAAGTGTTTATGCCGCTCATGAAGCTTTAAAGCTCCTGCTTGATATAGGAATAAATAAGATAGAGGCATATTTAAGCGAACTGACTTCGTTCATTCTTGACTATAGTCAAGAACAAGGCTTACATCTTGCAGGACCAGTGTCTACAGATAATCGAACAAGCCTAACCTCTTTTTACGTTAAAGATGCTGCCAAAGTAGAAGAAGTTTTAAAAAGCAGACAAATTCTTGTTGCGACTAGAAATGATGTCATCCGCATTGCCCCTCACTTTTATAATCTTAAAGATGAAATAAAGCTAGCAATAAATGAAATTGCTAACTTGACTATTTAGGGCGTCCAAAAATAAATTGATTTCAAGCTTCTCTTCGTCCTATGTTAATCTTATTAGAGCACGTACTGCCTTACACCTTTTGAAAAATAGAAAGAAGATCGTGTTAAATGAAAATCTTTTGAACAGCTACGCCAGTGAAAACAAACCAGATATGGATGAAAAGATCGATTTGATTCATGCACAACAACGAAAAGTATTTAAACGTATACTATAAAGGATTAACAAACAACCCACTTTTAAAATGTATACTTCCGTCTTTTTTTCTCTTACGGATAACAGTAAAACTTACTCTACATCTGTTCTCATTCCACCTTTTAATTTATCCAACTGCCTTAATGCGCGCCAGATCATCAAAATGGAAAATATAAGTAAACACACACCTGGTATGATCAGCATGAGTGCAGCACCTTCTTTGGAACTGGCGAAATTCATGACATAACCAATATAGGGAATGGTAAGTCCTGTATACGTCCCGACAATATCTTCTGGTACAACCGGCTCCGAATCAGCTGCATTATTTGCATCTCCCTTTGTAATATATCGCTTCCCATTGTCCTTTACTTGCTCAATTCTGTGGGTGACAAAAACATCATCTTCTGTTTTAAATGTAATGACATCACCTTTTTGAAATTCTTGTTTTGCATCTGTAGCTTTAATGGCAATAATGGACCCTGTTTTCATCTCTGGCTCCATGGATCCGGAAAGTACTGTCTTCATTTGATAACCGAATAAGCTCACTTCACCACCAGAAGCTTTCATCGATATAACAGCAAATAAAGTTACAAGCAGTAAAATAAATAACAGACCCGTGACCATGTTGCTGAACATCTTTAACATACGTTTTCCCTTCATTGTATTATCACCCCAATATTTACCAGTTATTTTGTTTGCTCGTTCAACTCATTTACAGCGGCATTATCTGTTGTTGTTTGGTTTGTTTCTTCTGCTGTCGACTTTTGATGTTTATTTTTCAGCTCATTTATTTGCTTTTTATCGTTGGCTTTGTCTCTATTTTTATCTGTTGAACTGTCTTGTGTAATGTCTTCATCTTTCTTTCCCTGTTTATCTGAAGCCGCTTTTCCTTGATCAGCTTCCTGTTTCCTATTTTCTGATTTTGTTTGTTCTTCCACTCTCTTTTGCTCTGTCGTACATTCTTTTTCTGTCTTACAAAATTGCTTTGAAGCAGATACCTTTCCATCAATGCTCTGACTATCCGTGAAATAAGCTGTTGTCGGAGTAGTCCATTGAGAGACCGTCACCAATAACAGGTATACCATAACAAGTGGAAATAAAAGATATTTTTTGCTTGTCATTTTATATTTTGTCCAGCAACGCATGATTAAATATCCTTTCTGTGAAAACAATCTACAAAACTAGTGTAGAATCTATCAAGTTGACTGGATTCCCTCCTAACATCTACCATTATCTCAAGTTAAGACATAGACCTTGCTTAGTGATCACTTCTTACAGATATAACTATGTAAATGCCCTCATGCAAACGCTGTAACGATTTGCCTGGTTAGTTTAAGTATCTCCTCACAGTCAATTAATTACTTTATAAATAATAGTGACTAACCTTGTACAGTATTTTTTCCAACATATCAACCTATCCGGTCTTAGGCCCTATTATATAACAAAAAATAACCAGTAAATACAAAAAATCTAATATTTACATTTTTTTAACTTTAGATTAATAGTCTTTCAACATTACTTTATTATGGTAGAAAGCAGATAGGCGTTAGCAAAAAATGGAGGAGATGAAATGAAAATAAAAAATAAAAAACTGGCTGGACTTTCGCTTGCAGTTATATTAAGCACCTCTATTGTTACCTACAGTATGGTAAATGCAGCAAGCGATAACACCAACCACCAGAGTCAACCAACGAATGGTGCAGCCAAAAATGTCATTTTATTAATTGGTGATGGAATGGCAGGAAACCAAATATCTGCAGCAGCTTACTTTAAAGGGGGTGGATATGGTGCAGACGATTTAGCAATGGATCAGTTTACCAATGTTGGATATGCACGAACATTCTCACATGATAATACGGTTACAGACTCTGCCGCAGCGGCAACTGCTTTTTCCTCCACATATAAGACCGACAATGGAGTAGTGGGGAAAGCACCCAAAAATAAAGAACATCATGAAAATGAAGAACATTTTGATGTGGAGACAGTGCTCGAAGCTGCGGAACAAAGCGGTATGTCAACAGGGCTTGTTTCGACAGCCAGAATTACGCACGCAACCCCAGCTGCTTTTGCATCTCATATTGATGACCGAGATAAAGAAAATAATATCGCTGAACAAATGATCTTAGAACATGACATTGAAGTCTTGCTTGGTGGCGGAAAGCATCAATTTCTTCCAAAAGGAGAAGGTGGGAAACGAGAAGATGGAAAAAATCTCTTAGATGCTGCGAAAGAAAAAGGTTATCAACTGATTGAAAATAAAGATGAAATGGCAAAAGCAGACTCGGACAAACTATTAGGTTTATTTAATAACAGCCATATGACATACGAATTAGACCGAGATTTGACCGATGAGCCAAGCATTGATGAAATGACAAATAAAGCATTGGATGTACTACAACATGATGATGACGGTTTCTTTTTAATGGTAGAGGGCGGGCGTATTGACCATGCAGGGCATGCCAACTATCCGGCAACGAATATTCAGGAAACACTAGCATTCGATAAGGCCGTCAAAGAAGCAGTTGAGTTTGCCAAAAAAGACAAAAATACTCTTGTTATTGTATCCGCCGACCACGAAACAGGTGGTATGTCGATTGGAGTAAACGGCGAGTACGGATTTAATAAAGATGTCATACGCAATGTAAAGCGGACACCAGAATATATTAGCCAGCAATTAAATAAACATGATGCCGATTTTGCTGATGTTATGGCAACTTATGCAGGTATCCATAACTTAACGGAAGAAGAAGTCGATTTGATTCAATCAACTACAAATAAGGCTAGTGCCATCGCTAAAATTATCAGTGATCGTGCATTAATCGGCTGGACAACTACAGGGCACACAGCTGTTAACGTCCCAGTATATGCATATGGTCCTCTAGCGGAAAAACTAACCGGAACAATTGATAATACCGAAATTGCTAAAGTCATCAGCCTAAGTACAACCAAATCATTTACCTCACAAAATTTAATCGACCAAGTAAATGAACTTGCAGCAAACGGTGAAATAACAGATAAGAAAGCTGCACGGACACTATTAATACATCTGAAAACAGTCCGTCAATTTGAAGAAAAAGAGGCAGTTGATAAAGTTGTCAAACAGTTGACTAATTTCCATCTTCTGCTCGACAAACAAAAAGAAAAAGAGGTCATTTCCACTAATGCCTATCAAACACTTAAGAACGGAACAGATGCACTATTAGCTAAGTGGCAATAACTATTATCCATTAAGAAAAACTGGGCTTGTCGCCAAGTCTTTATGGCGAAGACTATCATTTTTCTTATACGATAAAAACTAAAGTTTTATACTTTCCTATCGTGTAAAAAATATAACCCTTTTTAATCTATGAATTTGGTAGAACAGATAACAGACTATAAGTGGAAAGAATAGCATTTCTACATTTCTATATTAAATGGGGAATGATGAGGAGAACTAAAATGAAAAAACGTTCGAATAAACTTTTAGCTATTACCTTATTTGTTATCAGTATCACAGTATTACTACCAACCATTACTGCGTCAGCAAATACGGCGAATTCTTTTACTATCGCCCATCGCGGTGCATCCGGCCAGGCACCAGAAAATACAATGGCCGCTTTTGACAAAGCGCTTGAATATCATGCCGATTACTTTGAAGTAGATGTACAAATGACAAAAGATGGCGAATTAATTCTCATGCATGATACAACTGTCGACCGTACAACGAATGGTACAGGTGCAGTTAAAGATTTTACCTTTGAAGAAATTAGACAGCTGGATGCAGGAAGCTGGTTCCATGAATCATTTGCCGGCGAAAAGGTACCGACACTTGGAGAGGCATTAGACCGTCATAATGGGGAAATCGGTATCCTCATTGAATTAAAAAATCCAGAGCTCTATCCAGGTATTGAAAAGAAAATAGCAGATGAACTAGTAAAACGTAACATCACAAATGAAAACAGCAATATCATTGTTCAATCTTTTAATTGGGAATCTGTTAAGCAAATTCATCAACTACTGCCATCGATTCCAACTGGTGTACTGATTGGTTATGGACAAACCATTGGCGGGAAAATAACCGATGAACAGCTAGCAAGCTTTCAAGCATATGCCGATTATGTAAACCCTAATAAAAGTTTATTAAATCAAGAAACCGTTGACCGTATCCATCAACATGCCCTGGAAACATGGCCCTACACCGTCAATGATCGAAATTGGGTTACACAACTAATCGAGTGGGGAGTGGACGGCATCATTACCGATTATCCGTTACTCGTAAACATGCCAGCCAGTGCAGCAACAATCAAAACACTTGTTGAACGCTTTGAAGGAAAAGAACTCTCCAGTGAAACAGCACATGCATTAAAAATCCATCTAACAACCGTCAGTCAATATGAGGAACAAGGATTACAAGATAAAGCTATGAAACATATGAACGGCTTTATCACCTTATTGAATGAACAGAAAAAGAACGGGTTGATTTCCGACCGCGGATATCAGCTACTTCTCAGCGAAGCAAATTTTTTAATGGAAAAACGATAAGCTCCAACATTTAACAGTATGTTCGTTTATGATAAAGAAAACATGCCTAACAGGAGTATGCCGACGGCGGGCAGCAAACCCGCTTTTACTCGGCCTTCCTTTAGGTTCGAACCGATGTTGACTTATTGTAGGAAGTAGAGCGAAGTTTGCTAGACGCTTGAGCGCTTATGGCTAGACACAAAAGCTACAAGCGCTCGTTTAGCGACGTACAAGCTGGAGGTCTTCTGACGAGATAAAGAAAACACGGTGACGGAGGAACCGATGTTGACTTATCGTAGGAAGAAGAGCGAAATTTGCTAGGCGCTTGAGCGCTTATGGCTAGACGACGAAGCTACTTTTCAAAAGAATTACCTACAATGAAACAACATCTTATAAATTACTAAGTTTATCAAAAAATAACTGCGGTATCTTAATTTGGTTGCCAAAAATTTTATATTAAGCGCATTCTTAAAAATCCCCCGAGTAACTGTTCAAAAGCTGATAACAACTTGTTTCATTGAAAGACCTTTTCTTTTCAGGATAACAATACCGTTTTGGTTTTTTTGAACAAGGAACAAAGGGAAAAATATTCAGGGAGGAATAATAAAATGGGGATTAAAAAACAAATTGGTATTGGGGTATTATCAGCAGCACTTGGTTTAGCAATGATAGGCGGTGGAACATATGCATACTTCAGTGATGAAGAGGTAAGTCAAAATACATTTGCAGCAGGTACACTTGACTTAAATGCTGAACCAACAGAAATGATTAATCTTAATAATTTAAAGCCAGGCGACTCCATGATTCGTACATTTGAGCTGCAAAACAACGGAACGTTAGACATTGAAAAGGTACTATTGGAAACGAATTATTCTGTTATCGATGCTAAAAGTGACAATACAGACGACTTTGGAAAGCATATTGAAGTTGAGTTTTTATATAATGCCGATAAACTGGATGAAGTCATCTATAAAACCACGTTGGCAGATCTCAAAAATATGAAACCGGAAGCGGTTAATAAACATGTTTTTTACCCACAATTTGGTGACAAGGGACTTCCTGCCGGTACAGTAGATGATATCGCAGTGAAGTTTAACTTTGTTGATAACGAAAAAGACCAAAACGAATTTCAAGGAGACGCTTTAAATCTCGAGTGGACATTTAAAGCAGTCCAAGCACCTGGTGAAGCAAGGTAATCGCTTAAAAAATATCAAGCACCAAAAGATATAATAAGAGATTAGGACATAAGCAAATACTAAATAGCACAAACCGAACAATTCATTTATAATTGTTCGGTTTGTTTGTGTTTAGAAAAACTTGGCTTGTCGCCAAGTCTTTAGCGAAAGCCGTAGTTTTTCTTATACGATAAAGTGAAACTTCATTCAGTAGGAGTTTTCTTCCATCTCCTACTGAATGTTAGTACCTCAGGGGGTATGACCTAAAGGCCCCTTAAACGAATCGGGCATTTAGGTGCCGTTTTCTCCCACTTTGACCTTTTGTATCAACTCAAGATTTTGAAGTGGGAGTCTTACGGTACCTTACATGCGGGATAAACCCTAAAATTTTATACTTTCCTATAGTACAAGGACGATTTATGGTTCGTTTTTTAATCAGCTGTTTTCGTTTTGTCCCAGCCTCTGATTGATTGCACTAAAAATATGCTAGATTAGCGAAACCAAATACAATACCTTAATTTAGTAGAAATAAATAATCCACAACTTTTAAGTAAGACCATTTATTAAATTCCTATTACATATATTAATTATCGCTAGTTTCTTTATCTTTCTAAACTGTTTTCTTTTATCGCCTTAACAAAATTTCCATTATGCTTAGACAACATCATTTTTGCTTTGATTGGATCTATATGAAACAGCAACATTAAAATTGCTATGCGTACATCCCCGTCTGCTTCCTTATTCGCTTTCTTCGCAGAAATTTCATCAACACCAGTCAGTTCTTGAATAATGTTGATTGCCCGTTTGCGCAGCTTTTTATTTGTCGCTTGCACATTGATCATAAGGTTCTTATATACTTTACCCAGTCGTATCATCGTAGCTGTAGATAGCATATTTAAAACCATTTTTTGTGCAGTTCCAGCTTTTAGACGGGTTGAACCCGTAACTATTTCTGCTCCTACAGGTAACTCTATTGGAATATTAACATTTTTCGATAGTTTCGTGTCTACATTGCACGAAATACCGATTGTTGGTACACCCATTTCATTTGCCTGTTGTACTGCACCTAAAACATAAGGGGTATTGCCGCTCGATGCTATACCAACGATCACATCTTTTGTTGTAACATGATTTAGTACATCTTTTTTTCCATTTTCCCAGTTATCTTCTGCATCTTCTATTGCATTTCTAAGCGCAGCATCGCCACCCGCAATAACCCCTTGTATCAAGTCAGGAGAGACACCAAATGTTGGCGGGCACTCAGATGCATCTAACACTCCTAATCTACCACTGGTTCCTGCACCAAAATAGATGACATGTCCTCCTTTTTCAATTGCTTGTACCATTGTTTCGATAGCTAATTCAATCTGCGGAAGTGCTAATGCAACCACATCAGCTACTTTTTTATCTTGTTCATTCATTAATTGTATGATTTGCATTGTAGAAAATTCATGAAGATTTTTGGACTTATTATTTTTCATTTCGGTTAATTGTGAATCATCTGCCATCGTTCTCCCACCTTGCTTGTATTGTCTTGTTGTTATATCCTTTTTTTAGTATTTGTTTATGATCTCCATAAGGCGGGAGTGCTATCTGTCCTAATATAACTGGCTCAATAGCCCCTGTTGCCTTAGGAACATTTGCCTGCTGCTGATGAATGGTTTCATTAGCAAGTACTGCAAATCCAACAGCTTCTTTTTCATCTGTCGTTATACCCAGTTGATCAATTGTAAACACATTGATGGTTGGCAGTAACTGTTCAATCATTTTAATTAACGTATGATTATTTCCACCACCACCACTTAAAATTATTTCTGAAACTTCCGAATTAGGAAAAACAAATTTTTTATACGCGTCTACAATGGAAAAGGCTGTAAAATAAGTAGCTGTTGCGATTAAATCTTCTGCCGGTAAATTGCTAGATAACGTTAGTATTTCTTTGGTATATTCACTACCAAAGTCTTCCCTTCCAGTTGATTTTGGAGGAACTAAACGAAAATACTCATGTTGCATCCATCTATCTACAATATCCTTGTGAACTTTCCCTTTTGCTGCTATCCTTCCACCTTCATCAAAAGGAAGATGACATAATCTTCTACATAATTCATCTATTATCATGTTCCCTGGGCCGGTATCAAATGCATATATTTCATTTATTTGAGCATTTTTTGGAATTACAGTGCAATTACCAATGCCGCCAATATTTTGTAATATTCTCCCTTTATTTTCATCCCGAAATAAAAGCCAATCCATATAAGGTATTAAAGGTGCACCTTCTCCGCCCGCTGCGATATCCATTGTTCTAAAATTAGAGACAACTACTGTATTTGTTTCATATGCTATGATAGAAGGATCACCAACTTGCAACGTTGATTTAGCTAAAGAATGATGTGCTTTTGGAATGTGATATAAAGTTTGACCATGCGAACCAATTAAGTCTAATTGATGTAAATGAATGTTGGCTTCTTTACAAACTGCTTTTACAGCATTCGCAAAGACATAGCCCATCTTAAAGTTCAAACTACATATTTGTTCCACATTCGAGCTAGTTTTATTTATTGCTAAAAGCAGTTCTTGCTTCAATTCATCATTGTAAGGCAATGATATGCTCTTCAAAACTTCCATACGGGTTCTTCTTTTATAACCTTCCATTTTTACAAGCGAAGCATCAATTCCATCTAATGAGGTTCCTGACATGAGGCCAACAACTAACATACTCATCATAATTAACCTCCTATTTGACTTTTCCATGCATAGAGAGAACCTGTTACTGTCGGGGTATTTCTAAATAGAAGCGACATATCGGTTGAGAATTCTTTTAATTTTATCTCAACGTATTTCTGAATAAATTCATTCTTTTCTAATAGGCCGCCTTTCAAAACAATGGTTATTGGAGGCTCTAATCTGAGTAGTTTAATCAGCCGTATAACCTGCTGAGCTATTTCGTAACCAGCATTTTCCAAAAGTCTGATTGCATCTATATCCTTATTTTTAGCAAGTTGATGTACAAATAAGGATAGTTCAGCAATTTCTTTTTTTGTAGAAGAATAAACAAAATCTTTTATGGCAGACGGTGTCCATAGTTGGTATTCGCCAGCTAAGGATGTAGCAAATTCTTTTTGAATAGAACCTTGCTCGATTTCGGAGATCAACCGTTTTAATGCCTGAATGCCGATATCATATGAGCTTCCTTCATCTCCCAACAAATGTCCCCAACCACCAATTATTTTAATGGTGGATTTATTTTTTCCAATAAAGACAGATCCTGTTCCTGCTATTGCCAATATCCCGTTTTCATCTCCTAAAACCGAATAGAGAGCTAATTCCGCATCATTTAAAACGAAAGTTGGTATTTGAAATTGTTCCTCCACCAATTGTTTAAACTCTAATTTAGAATTACCTTTTTCAATTCCGGCAACACCTAAAACAATAAACTCACACTTACTACCATATTCACTATTCATACAAACTTTTATTGCATCCATAATATTATGTTGAGCTTCTTCCCTATCCACTGCTACGTTACCCTGTCCATTTTTTACGGAGAAAAGTATATTTTTATCATGATCCATCACTGCTGCATACGTTTTAGTCCCACCTGCATCAAGACCTATATAATACATGTCTATCACCTATCCCAATTTGAAAAAGCAAATTTATCCCATGGCTTCAGATAGTCAATTAAGAAAATCTCCTCTTCTCGTATTCTGCCGATAACATTTGTTTTCCCAGAATTCTTCATATCTTTTAAGGCAATTTGTAATTCTCCTGCATATTGTTTATACAAATCGCTTTCTATGATGATATCCCCTCTTTTTATGTCTATCGTGTTATGTGGCGGAAAAGACTCTCCTCTATATTTAACTCGGCTTTGCGTAGAACGAATCATATAATCAGAAACATCACCACGATAAAAATGAGGTTCATCAAATACTATTTTTTTCTCTAAATCGCTCACTGAATCACTTAGTTGAATATTAAACGTTATTTTCTCTTTATTCATATGACTTAAAAGTTCCATTTCTTCTTCAGATGCATATGCATTACTAATAATGACATCATCAATTAACGTTGTGGCAAACAAATGTTTTGCCTGAACATCGATTGGTAATTCGCGATGCATTTCTAAAGTGGGTAACCCTTCTACGATTGGCCACGGTCCAAACGTTGCAGCCTTTGAAGATACAAAAGCAGCTGTTCTCAATCCGTGCTTTTTAAACTTTTTACTGCATTCGATAAAGAAATCATACGACAAACCGCTGTAGCGATGTGGATAAAAATTATGACAACCTATTAACTTATTCCGATTAGGTTGGAAGCTTAAAATATTTTCCAGATACTTCGTTGCATTACTCATATTAATCTCTATATTTAACCCATATGGATTAAAGGTCATCATGGACTCTTCATTCCCAGTAAAACCAAGATCTAATCGAATTCCATCTACCCCAAGGTCATTAAAAAAAGATAAGTCATCATATGAGATACCTAAACTTTTAAATATACGTGGGCTAATATCGCATATTACTTCCATATCAAGCTGTTTTGCAAAATTAATCGTTTCCTTGAAATCAGATAAGATCTCATTTTTATTTCCTTCAACGGACAGTAAACACGTAAAAATGCGCTTAAATCCGTATTTGCTTGCTAGATGTATATAGTGTTTATCATTTTCTACTGTGGAATGATTTGGATAAATAGAAATTCCTAATTTTTTCATCTTCACACACTCTCTCCTTATTTTTTTTCTAATTGATCTACCCTGTTAAGTATCTTAATCATCTGTTCAATTAAAGACATCTCACTGATTGCCGCCATTAAGTGATCCTGTGCATGGACCATTAATAATGACATCTCAACTTTATCCCCATTTATTTCTGCTTGAATGAGCTTCGTTTGTGTATTATGTGCTTTTGTTAAGGTTTGGTTCGCTTCTTCCATTTTTTTATTAGCCAAATCAAAATCGCCATTATAGGCTAGCTCTAGTGCTTCATAAGCAATCGATTTAGCATCCCCACCATGAGAAATAATATGGAATATCTCTGTTTCTATATTCATCCTGTAACCCCTCCAAAAAATTTCATTTCTGAGATTGTTCAAAAAGCAAACTAAAATAACATATCGAAATTCTTTGCACGTTAGAATGGATAATTTTTAATGTTGAAGTTCATTCAACTGTTAAAAACTTTCAAGTTCTAGTATACGTGCAACTAAGCTATCATCTACGCTTCGCTTGTTACTAGCCTAGTTTTCTTTATTGGCTTCTCCGTTCCCGAAAAGAAAAATGCTTCTCCTGATTAGGAATGAGTCTAGAGAAAGCTGTTCAGTATTATACTGCATACACTGTAGCTACTCAATACTCCGCCAGCGCTTACTTTGACTAGATAGGACGTGCTAGTCTTGGCGCTGTAACAAGGATGGTCTTATACCTTAGCCACTCTTTAATCGTTTTTATCTTCTTTTTGAACACGCTCTTATAGTATATAAGATACCATAGATTGAAATTTTGTTTTAGTATTTTTGATAAATATATTGAATTTTTATTTCGTTTATTCTATAATACATGTGAACGAAAACCCTTTCAAGAAATATTAGATCAGGGGGTAGACAATCTTTTGTATATTTTAAGAATGATTAGGAATCAAATGAAATACTTCTCCAAATCAGAGAAACTTGTTGCAGAATATATTTTGAACGAACCACAAAAAGTTGTAAATTTTACAACCAAGGAGCTTTCTGAAAAGTGTTATACAAGTGAAGCTGCGGTCATTCGGTTTTGCAAACGTGTCGGTATTCACAGTTTTAAAGACTTTAAAATTGCCCTGGCTAAAGAAATCAGCCTCGAAAAACATGAATTTATATATGATACTCCAATAAAATTTGACGACAACATAGGTGAAGTAATTAACAAAGTCATTACGAAATCAATAAAAGCTCTACAAACAACTTCACAACTTTTGTCTACTCAACAGTTGGAAGAGGCAATCGTAATACTACATGGTGCCAAAAGAATATACTTATATGGTGCAGGTGGGTCGTCTATTGTAGCTCAAGACCTAACCTTAAAATTATTACGAATTAATAGACTAGCTTTTCACCACCCTGATATACATGTACAAATGACGAACGCAGCAAATATGGATGAACATGATGTTTTATTCGTTGTTAGTACGTCTGGGGCAACGAAGGAAGTTATACAATTAATTGAAACAGCGAAGGAAAAAAATACGAAAACCATACTTCTTACGCAACAAAAGAATTCCTTTGCTCGAAGAAAAGCAGATATCATTCTAGATATATCCGTAGAAGAGGAAAACATTAGAGTTGGTACAATGAGTGCTAGAATTGCAGAGTTAGCGGTTGTTGACGCACTATTTATAGGGTTATGCATTAAACTTGGTGATACTTTTTATAATCATATATTTAACACACACCACGCCGTATCACGTTTTAAAGAATAAAGTGAAACTTCATTTCTTAATATGCCTTTCCCAAGAAATGTTAGTACCACAAGGGTATGACCTAAAGGCCCTTGAATCAATCGGGCATTTAGATGCCGTTCTCTCCCACTTTTGACCCCTTGTATCAACTCAAGATTTTGAAGTGGGAGTCTTACGGCACCTTACATGCGGGATAAAAACTATTAAAGGAGCTGATCAAATGAAAGTATTATTCGTGTGTTCTGGTGGTATGTCTAGTGCAATTGTTGTAAATTCGCTAAAAAAAGAGGCGGGAAAACATGGGCAAGACCTTGAAGTTAAAGCTATTGGTTCTAGTGAAGTAGCATCTGAACTCGAAAACAGCTGGGATGTAGTCATGGTCGCACCCCAAATTAAGCATCGTTTTGACAATATAAAAAAAGAGGCGGATGAATTTGGTGTACCCTGTGGTGCCATTCCACCACAAGCTTATACTCCATTAGGAGGCCCTGCATTATTTAAAACATTGAAAGAATTAGTCAATTAAGCAGAAAGAGAGAGGAGTCCATCTTCATGGCTAAGTTTACAGATTTCTTAGAAAAAAAAGTATCAAACCCAATGGCCAGATTAGCTGAACAGCGTCATCTGTTGGCAATACGTGACGGTGTAATATCTGCCTTGCCATTTATTATAGTAGGGTCATTCTTTCTAATAATTGCTTTCCCACCATTACCGGAAACATGGGAAATTACAAAATGGGCAACTGGTCACGCTGATGCCATATTAATTCCGTATCGAATGACCATGTTTATCATGTCCTTATATGTAGCCTTTGGTATTGGTTATAATCTGGCACAATCATATAAGGTTGACCCATTATCTGGAGCGCAAATTGCAGTTGCTTCCTTACTACTTACCATAACTCCATCTGTCGTCGAAGAGTTAGGCTTTGTACTGCCAATGCAGTATCTAGGTGGAAGTGGACTGTTTGTAACCATTATTGTCTCCATCTTATCTGTAGAAATATTTAGGATATGCAAACAAAAAGAAATTACGATTAAACTTCCAGATGCGGTACCATCATCAGTAAGTCGCTCATTTGAGGCACTAATACCTGTTGCAATTGTAATTATTTTAATGACTATTATTACTGTAACGATGGGAGTAAATTTACACGCTCTTGTAGAAAAACTAACTACACCGCTTGTTACTGCTGGAGATAGTTTATTCGGCGTATTGGTTCCTGTATTTTTAATTACATTCTTTTGGTCGTTCGGTATTCACGGTGTATCCGTTGTCGGTTCAGTTGCTCGCCCTCTATGGGAAGTATACTTGTTAAATAATGGTGAAGCTGTTGCTGCCGGTGCAAGTGAATTACCTCACATTGCTCCAGAGCCATTGTATCAATGGTTTATTTGGATTGGTGGTTCTGGTGCCACATTAGGTCTAGTTATTGTCATGTTAATTTTCGCTAAATCAAGATATTTGAAAAATCTTGGTAAAGCTGTTGCTGTTCCAAGTATTTTTAACATTAATGAACCGGTTATTTTTGGGTTACCAATTGTATTAAATCCCATTTTAATCATCCCATTTATAATTACACCAATTATAACCGCAACCATTGCCTATTTCGCTACATCGGTTGGACTTGTATCGCCAACATTTATAAAGGCTCCGTGGACACTCCCTGCACCAATTGGGGCATACTTAGCAACTGGAGGAGATTGGCGTTCTATCATTCTAGTTATTGTAAACACTTTTATATCTGCGGTAGTTTATCTACCTTTCCTAAGAGTTTATGACAAGAAAATGCTCAGTATGGAGCAAGATCAAGAGCAAGAATAGATAGGCACTTTTACAAGGGAATCACTTGTTGATTCCCTCTTTAGGAGGTATTTCTCATTATGAACCAATCCAGAATAATTCCTCGTATTAGCTTTAAAGGTGTTTTCGTATTTATGACTATTTTATTTTTAGGGGTTTTATTCCTTACCATTCCCTTGAAATATATTCCTATTTCGGAAACAATGAGTTACTTTTTAAGTGCTGGAATTTCTGCTTCCATCGGAATAAGTGTAGTCCTAACAAAAATTGATGGAAAAACAGAAGACAAACAATTAATTAAAAAAAGAAGACTCATTTCCATTATTGTTGGTTTTGCTGCGAGTGCTTTAATGACATTTGTATTTGGAGGAGATATCCTTGGTTAAAAACGGAATTAAAATAGCTACTATTGGTGGAGGATCCAGTTATACACCTGAATTTGTTGAAGGACTAATTAATCGATATAAAGAGCTTCCGGTTCGTGAATTATGGTTAGTCGATATAGAAGAAGGAAAAGAAAAACTAAATATCGTCGGCAATTTAGCCAAACGAATGGTAAAGAAAGCCAACTTGCCAATGAAAGTTTATATGACATTGAACCGAAAAGAAGCATTAAAAAACGCAGATTTTGTAACAACTCAGATGCGTGTAGGCTTACTGCAAGCAAGGATTAAAGATGAACGCATCCCTTTAAAACATGGCATGATCGGTCAAGAAACAAATGGAGCCGGTGGTTTGTTCAAAGCACTTCGAACCATTCCCGTTGTATTGGATATAGCAGAAGAAATGACGGAACTGTGCCCTAATGCATGGCTCATTAATTTCACCAATCCCGCCGGCATAGTAACGGAGGCTGTTATGAGACATAGTAGCCATAAAAAAGTAATTGGTCTCTGTAATGTACCGATTAACATGAAAATGACAATTGCTCAATTGCTCGATGTCCCAACTGATCAAATAAGTATCACTTTTGGCGGATTAAATCATATGTCATATGGTCTGGATATCCATGTAAATGGAGAGTCAAGAATGGATGAGGTTATTGAGTTATTGGCAGACCCGGATAAACAATTAACGATGAAAAATATAGTTCCACTACCTTGGGATAAAGACTTCATTAAGGGACTGGGGTTAGTACCAAGTCCCTATCATCGTTATTATTATAAAACGAGTGACATACTTAAAAACGAGTTAGAAGAATTTAAAGTGGGCAAAACCCGTGCAGAAGTTGTTAAGCAGTTAGAAGATGAACTGTTCGAATTGTATAAGGATCCTAATCTTAATATTAAACCTCCACAGCTTGAAAAACGTGGAGGAGCTTATTACAGTGATGCTGCTTGTAATTTAATATCATCTATATACAATGATAAAGGTGATATTCAAACACTTAACATCCGTAATAAAGGAGCAATTACAAGTCTCCCTAACGATACAATCGTTGAAATCAACTGTATTGTTACAAAGCAGGGGCCTATCCCGCTTGCAGTTGGAGAACTTCCATATTCGATTAATGGCCTTATTCAACAAATAAAGTCATTTGAATTAGCCGCAATCAAAGCTGCTGTTACAGGTTCTTATGAGCAAGCTTTGTTAGCTCTTTGTATTAACCCACTTATTACAAGTGATGAAAAAGCAAAAGTAATATTGGATGAAATGTTAGAAGCACACAAAACATATTTACCTCAGTTCTTCAAATAAGGAAATTTTAAATATTTATATAAGAAAACACCTCTGCTTAGTTGTGAAATTAGGTTAAGTCAGCCTATCAACTATTAGTGAGGTGTTTTTCTTGTATAAAAAACAAGTCATTTGTTACTATACACTTTTTTGGTAAAGCCTAATTCCTATAATTTTCGGTACTGTCAACAACGAGTCATATTCTCCAAAACTATCTCCTAAAAAATCTCTTTTTCTCCAAACTTATTTCTGATTCTCCTTCCACTCTAATATTCTAGCCGCCAATTTTTTTGGAGTGTTTTGAAAGGCTTCAATAGTACTGCCAGCTATATGTGCTGTTATTGTAACATTATCAAGTTCAACAAAGGGACTGTTTTCATCTAAAGGTTCATCGTCAAACGTATCGATAGCCGCTCCAGTAATCAGACGATTTTTTAATGCCCGGATTAGATCCTCTTCTTTTATTAAGCCTGAACGAGCAGTGTTTATGATTACAGCTGTATGTTTCATCATTTCAAAATGTTTGTAGCGAATCATATGTTTCGTTTCTTCTGTTAATCTTCCGTGTAATGAAACAATATCAGATCTTTGTAATAAGGTATTTAAATCCACTTGATCAAATACTGTATCACCTTGAAAGTATGGATCATAAAAAATGATATTCGTATCAAAACTGCTAAGAAGCTTAGCAACTAATTGTCCAATGTTTCCAAAGCCTATTATTCCTACTGTCTTATCCTTAAGTTCCGGGACAAACTCTGCATTTACAAAGTCTTTTTTCCACTCTCCTCGTTTTAAGGCTGCGTGGGAACGAGCAATGTTGCGGACTTCTGATAATATCATTCCTACTGTAAATTCAGCTACACTTCTAGCATTTCTCCCAGGAGTGTTTAGAACTTGAATTCCTCTATCCGTTGCGGATTTCAAATGTACATTTTCCATTCCGCCACGTAGTACGCCAATTAATTTTAAGTTTGTTGCTTGTTTAATTACGTTTTCATTAATAGGAGCAAATTGTGTAATGATTACATCATATTCTTCAATATCCTGATAGATAGATTCTGGTAACTTCACAGCTTCACTGCCTTGCTGTTCTATCTTCAAATTATCATGCTGTAATTCTTCTAAATCAGAATGCAACCATTCTCTAATCACTACTTTCATTCCAGCTGCCCGTAACTGCATTAAACCTTTCTCCATCATATCTTTCGGGATAAATAGATCAGTGATGGCTAGGCACTTCATATAAAATCACCCCCATTTTTTTCATTCATTCTTTTATCTCATTAACATTCCACCGGTAGCATCAATAGTTGCACCTGTAATATAATTTGCTTTCTCAGAAACTAAAAAACTGGCAATATCAGCAATCTCGCTAGGCTTTGCTATTCTCCCCAAAGGAATGCGATTTAGATAGTAATCATTCTTTTCCTGTAATGATTCTCTCATCATATCTGTATCTACAATACCTAAAGCAAGATTATTAACATTAATTCCATCCTTAGCATGTTCTCTCGCCAGTGAAATAGAAAAAGCAATCATACCAGCTTTACTTGCAGCATAATGTGCATGACCTGTAGTTGAACCATAAAAAGCCGCTTGTGATGTTATATTTAGTATTTTGCCTTTCTTCTTTTTGCTTAAGCAATGTTGGACAAAAGCCTGACAAGTAAGAAAAACACTATCCAAATTTATTTGGATTGTCTCCTTCCATTCCCTTAAACTCATGTCTTTTATATAACTAGTTGGCCATGCAGCCGCATTATTAATTAAAATATCTATATCGCCAAAATGCTTGCTGCTTTTACCAATTAATTTGGATACTGCATTTCCATCCAATAAATCGAGTTGAAGATCAGCTGCCCTCGCCCCTATCTTGTTTATCCTCTCTACGACCTTTTTTGCTTTTTCCTTATTATCTTGATAGGTTAAAACAACATTTGTTCCTTCTCTTGCTAATGATAAAGCAATTTCACGACCAACTCCTCTAGATCCACCAGTTACAACCGCTGTTTTCCCTTTTATTCCTAAATTCACTAGTAAACACCAACCTTCCACACTTCTTCCATTCTCTTTAATGTTTTCTTATAATTCATATACTTAACTTTATATATACGGCTGTTTTCTTTAGTGGGATGAATCGTGCTTTCAATTTTAATCATTTTATCTGCAGCTTCTTTTATAGAATGATAATTTCCTGTCATAACAGCAGCACACATAGCTGTACCTAACGTTCCATGCTCATTTACTTCTACTATTTCCAAAGGAATTTGTAAACAGTCAGCAAACATTTGTAACCATACATTTGATTTTGTTACACCACCGGCAATTCTGGTCTTTTCCAATTTATCTCTATATTGTAATAACCTTTCTATATGGTATATATGTCCAAACACAATACCTTCATATACAGCTCTAACTAGGTGTTCTTTCTTATGCCAGCTATTCATGCCAATGAAGCAGGAATTAGCATTTGGGACTGTATTTGAACCAAATAAAAATGGAAAGAAGAGGAGATCACTTTCTTCTGGTGTCGTATTCTTGACCATCTCATTACATATATCATAAATGGGGACTCCATTTTCTTTCGCATTCAACTTTTCTTGAACCATAAAATTATCAATAAACCACTCTAAATTACTTGCTGAAGTTGGACTAGCTTCTGTAACTAACCAATATTCCGGTAAACAATAAATGGAAGTCATAAATAACTCACGATCGATTATCGGAGTTTTCGTAATAAATTCGTTAATGCTCCACGTTCCAGCTACAATGCATAACTCTTTATCTGTTATAAGACCGGAAGCTATCGCTGATGCAGCGATATCGAATATCCCTCCAGCAACTGGTGTTCCTTCTTTCAAACCTGTTACGTTCGCTGCTTCCTTTGTTATATATCCACACAAATCTGTTGATTCCTTCAACGGCGGCAACTTAGGCAGTATGTCTTCCAATCCAAAAAAAGCTAATAGCTCTTTATCATAGCAACGATCTCTAACATTTAATAGGTTTGTTCCAGATATATCCGTCAGCTCTAAATATGCTTTCCCAGTTAATTTAAAACGAATATAATCTTTTACCATAAATATATAATCTGTTTCCTCGATTACTTTTGGATGGTTATCCTTTAACCAGGCTAGCAAAGCCACTGGTTGACCAGCCCAAATAGATTGCATCGTTTTGGGCAAAATTTCTTTTTCAAATCGTGCATCATTATACCAATTTTCGATATAATGCTTTGCCCGATTATCTGTAGAAACTATTCCGTTATACACAGGCTCTCCATACTTATTAGATAAATAAATACCATTACCATGCCCGGTTATAGAGACGCCAGCAATTTGTTCTGCTTTAATTTTAGAAATACGAATTGCTTCTTTAATCACAGAGATATTGGCTTTCCATAATTCTTCCATGTTTTTTTCCGTGTGATAAGGTTGTGGCATAATCATTTTTGTTTTTCTTGTTGCTAATCCCATTTCTTTTCCAGCTGAGGTGTAAATTGCTGCTTTGGTTATCGTACCCCCATTATCAATACCCATAAAGTACTTATCCATCATCCATACCCCCTAAGAAAAAATGTTACGCCTTCGTGTGAGCTTCGACACTGTACACCTCCTTGTTCACCCTTTAAAAATTAGAGAAACTTGGCTTGTCGCCAAGTCTTTAGCGAAAGCTATAGTTTTTCTTATACTATAAACCTAAAAAATTTATACTTTCCTATAGTACAAAAAAGACCCCACAAATAAATTAACCATTTCTAGTTAATTATTTATGGGTTCTTTCATTAACATATGACCTCTTAATAATATTTTATTTACGTACCTCTATATTAGCCCACTATGTGTGCACTGTGATCTATTGATTCACTCGCTATACCTTGGATTTTATTTTTATAAAGCTTAAATGTATCACTACCAATATGACGTTAATCAGTACTAATCCTCTAATATGTTATTCATTTCCTTCTGTGTTCAACATCCACACCTTTTTTAAAGGTATCTCCGTTTTTATATCATCGCTAAGCGAATCATATGTTTCAAATAATTGTTCAATGATTTTAGCCGAATCCCACAATCGCAACTTAAAGAACTGCTTTGGAATTTCATTTAATACAGACATTTTAAAACCGCTCCATGATACAAGTAATCCATAATCTGCATTGACATTACTCATGGTGCCTATTAATTGGTCCATGGTTGGTCGATCAACTGGCGTATCATTCGTTTTTACTTGTACACAGATTTTCGGCGAACCAAACCCTAACGTATTTGATGAAGCTAAAATATCAATCCCATAATCTGCTCCCTCAGGACTTCGATATGTCGTAAAACCTTTTGCCTTTAAAATTTCTTCTATTAACACTTCCATCTTATGCCCTTTAAATTTTCGGATGATGTATTCGGAAATTTTATCTTGAATAAATTCCTCTAAATCAACAACCGCCTCATCTTCCGTCTCATCGATACGCTTTATAACAGATTTATGAACAACTTGCCAATTATTTTCATACATCTCCTTTAATCGTTCTTCTGCGTTATTTTTATGTATCTTGCAAACAGTCATGAAAGCCCCTAATGAATATAGAATATCCTGTTCAAACCTATCTCTTGGGACATCTAAAGCAAACCAATTAACATCTCGATAGTGATAATATGGACTTTCTGCCTTCGGATTAAAGCAATAATCTCCTTTAATTTCACCAAAATGGATCGTTCGATTTAATTTACTCGGCAAAACAACCCAATCACCAATCTCCATTCGATATGCAATCGGATATATTTGCGAAGCCCAATTAATAGCTGTCTTTTCTTTCTCTAAATTATATTTTTCAACTAATAAATCATATAAGTCCTCTTTATTTGGAAACTCTTTTAAATTTATATTTAAATCATCCCATGTTAAATAAACGCGATTATCCTTTAAAAACTTATTTTCAAATTCCCCTTTGGAACCTGCTCGAAATAACCAAATACTCAATTTACTCTAGCTCCTTTATTTGTATAAACAAGTACGAGAAAGAGATTTACTTTCGACGGGAGAGTATAATTAACTGTGTAAATATGAATGCGTATAATTTATTTAAAACTTAACCTCAAACTCCTTTTCCTTAATACGAATTTCATCACCACTTTTATAGAGCTCATTTACAATAAATATATTTTCATTTGTTGTTTGAATTAATAATTCAATTGTATTTTTCCCATCTAATATATATTTATCTAAATTTAATTTGTAGTTATCAATATTATTCGATTTTTGTATACTTACCCCGTAATTATTTTTATCTAATCTACTTTTAAATTCCTCTATATCCATATTTAATTTATTATTATCACTTTTGAAAACCTCAATCGAACTGCTATACCTTTCCATTTCTTTAACATTAATATTAATATGCTTATTAAATACTGAATCTCTAATAATCCGTAATTGAAATTTAACATCATCATAATTATTCACCTTAATTTCAAGGGGCATTTGTTGAGTATCATTGAATCTAACAATAGCGTATTTTCCCTGATCCAATGATAGTAGAGTGACTGTTATACCTAAAGTGGCTATCAAAAGAGCAAAATATCCAAATAAAGCAAACGGAACAGACTTATCTATTTTTCTTTCAAAGGAATGAGTTATTTTAATAAATTTATTTCGTACCTTTTTATTCAAGTGCATAATAAATATAATTATTATAATAATAATTGAACATCCGCCTAATAACCATTTTGTTAGATTTATATTTTCTTTAATCCCTTTAATGAGTAATAACACTAGTAATGGTAGGATAATAATTTTTAAACTATATTCTAAATTCCTAAATATATTTTCAAAACAATCATCAGCTTTTTTGAAAACATCGGCTTGATGTTTTGGTTTTCTGTACAACGCATAAGACTTCATTTCATAATAAATATACTTTATTACTGAAATTACTATAACTATTATAATTGTCATAATTATTATTGCATACAAGTGCTCAAAATTATATAAGGTTTTAGTATATGCAATTTCAGAAAAAATCTTACTCCATAATTTGGTACCCCCTTTTGTTATGAACCAAGCACCACCGAAAATGGTAATGGTAAACGCTAATCGAGTAGATCGATATGTAGAATAATTATTTTCTTCCACTTATTTTTCTCCTTTCTTTTATAGATTCTACTTTGATAATTTTTCTTCATTAACTGCTAAATCACGTAGCACCTGTTTCTTTAATATGTGTAAAAATATAATTATTTGTTACAACTTTTACAAGACTTGGCAAATGAATGATTTTAGACTATTTATGTATATTTTCCAGATATGGTATTAAGGAACAGAAATTTCTATAGAATTTATCAATGTAATCGTTATTTTTAAAATGAATAAGTATTACATAATCAATAATTTGGTGCTTTTGTCAGTAGGACTTTATCCACGTCTACTTAATAATAGCGAAGTACGATAGCAATAACAAACAGCAATGTTCTTTTCCAATAAACACAGAAGTGTGCGGGTGACTTAAACGTATTAACAATTACTTTCTTTTGTAAAGTAATGATCATATAATTTATCTACTGAGAAACTCCACAAAATTGTCTGTATGAATGATACCATCATCTGGGACGTTGTTTTGTGTTAGCTTTAACATCAAATTTTTCTTTTTTCTATTTGATACAACTACTTTGCTATTTCTCTAAACCCATATCAGACCACCTTTAAAAATGTCATCATATGGAACAATCAAATTTTTAAATACAATATATGACTTTTCTATCTTTGGAGTTAAAATTGCAAATAATTAGTAAATTCTTATTTTAAAAACATCTATTTTTACCCTCTATTATTTGTAGTTTAATTAATTATAAATATTTAATACACATTACTTTTGTCGCGGTATATGTTATAATTTAACTAATGTATATGGAAAATTTATGCAGGCGCCTTGTAGAATTGGTACAAGGGAGGAAGGTTTCAGTTTGTCAAACTTCTTAATAATATTAAGAACTTCGACAACTAGCGTTAATATGATTGTAATTCTGACTGAAGAATCGGTCATAATAACCACACCTTTCACAATTAGATAGATTGTAGTTCTAATACATCTATTATAATTGGTTAGTTGTATCGTAGTCACTATCAGTTGTATGCTAGAGGAGGTATTCTTCAAATGAAGAGTAATAGACTACAATTACATACTCCTCTTAGCTCTGCAACAGCTAATTGGAGGGAGTATCAAACAAAAAAATATTTACACTTTGATACTCCAATAAACATAAAGGATGTAAAACATCTAATTGAAGATTCAAAATGGATAAAATCACACGCTTTCTTTCCATTTATTCATTTTGAGATCGTATTTAATAAATATGTATTAAAAGACTTTAGTGAAATCGAAGAAACTAATAAGCAAGAGCTGAGAAAAAAGAAAACTAAAACTAGAAGTATTATGTACGCATCACATATGGATCAATTCATATTTAAATATTATGGTAATATCTTAAATAATTACTATAATGAATATGCTCTAAATAATGGTATAGATGAATCTGTATTAGCATATCGTAATAATAAAAAGGGAAAAAATAATTTACATTTTTCAGCAGAAGTGTTTCAGTTCATATTAGCGCAAGATAAAGCTATAATTATATCGTTAGATTTTAGTAGCTTTTTTGATAATATTACTCATCGAGAGTTAAAGAAAAATATAAAAACAATTTTAAGCAATAATGAAATTCCCTTAGATATCTATCATGTATTTAAAAATACTACTAAGTATAGTTATGTTAACAAGGAAAAAATAGACGAATACTTAATAAAGAAATTCGGAAGCAAAAAAGCGCTAAACAAACTAAAGAAAAACCATAGGCTAAGAAAAATTATGCCTTATTCTGAATTCAGAAGATTCAAGCGAAAGTACTTGTATAAAAATAAAAAACCCTTTGGTATACCTCAAGGTTCCGGAATAAGTGCAGTCTTTTCAAATATTCATCTAATTCATTTTGATACAGAAATGATGAATTGGGCAAAAAATCATAACGCATTGTATAGAAGGTATAGCGATGACCTTATAATGATTATTCCTTCAAAATTTACTAAAAATGAAATATTAAATTTTAAAAAAGAAATAATGACAATAGTTAACAAATATAAACATTATGGTTTGCATATCCAAGAAGAAAAAACTGAAATTAGGATATATAAAGATAAACAAATTTATGATGAAAACGATAAGTACTCCACACTTGATTATTTAGGATTGGTAATGGACGGAAAGAGCGTTCAACTTCGTGAAAAAAGCCTTTTTAAATATTATACAAGAGCATATCATAAAGCAAAAGTCTGCAAGGAAATAACAAGAAAAACAGGTAAAAAGTTTGAACGAAAAAAACTTTATAAGATATATACACATTTAGGATTTAAATATAAAGGGCATGGAAATTTTATTTCATATGCCAAAAAGGCTGATAAAATAATGAAAAGTATAGGTTTAAAAAGTAGAATACATATTCAAGTAAAACGCCATTGGAATAAGATACAACGAAAGTTAAATAATAGTCAATAATTTTCAAAAGAATAGTAACCTTGTAACCATATAATAATGTTTCATATTTTTTTCATCATATATACTTTCTTTTAATGTCAAATATTAATTTATCGGAATGGTTCCCTTTGTTTTTGTTTTTTCTGAAGCAAGCTTCAATGCTTCAATTATAATTTTTTACTATACGGCTCATCATAATCCCAGGATAAACATAGTTAGAGCTTTATTTTCGCTCTCTATTAAAGACTGTAAAAATGTAGGAATTGACTTTGATTGCTCATATTTAAATGGATTCAGATAAATAAAAGAATATAATTTTCACGCTATTAATCCCCATCTTAAATTCTATACACGATATAAATGCTGATCCTTACCCAAGAAACGATTTTTCCAACCAACAAGTCCTACCAAAAAGAGTTTCCATATCGAGAGGAAACTCCTTTTCATCATTAAGCCCTATTTAGAGGATAATTGGCACCCACAGCTCATGCCTTGGCTTATGCTTTGGAGGATAATAACATTCCATACACGGTAAATTAGCCAGTTCATAACCGGAAGTTGGAACCCATTCCGAGTATAACCTTTTCCAAGCCCCCACAATATTAGGAAAAACAGCCCAAGTGGCTGGCGGGATAATCAATGTTTCCATATCACTTGGTGCATCGCCATCATATCGCACCCCCATAAAATATGCGAATTCATCATCGGTAATAGCTGCTTCTTTGCCACAAACACCTAACAGACTTTCAAGTGTACATTTTGGGTTTTCCCAAGCCATATCGATAAGCTCTTGCATAAAGCCATGTTTTTTGGCAGTATTCCACAGTGTAGGTATCATTTTAAACGCTTTGCTCGTTTTTACAGGTTTACTTTTTCCAACAATCTTTATTTCAAAATCTAACTGTTCGATTCGGTATTCCATCTCAGAATCTCCCTTTATAGAAATTTGAAAAGAGATCTTTGGAAAGGCTTTTAATGATGTCCCTTTTGTACGAGCGGCTGAGGGGGTTAATCCATGTGTCTTCTTGAAAGCACGTGAGAATGAATCAACAGAATCATATCCGTACTTTATAGCTACATCCATTATTCGAATATCACTTTTTTGAATTTCAAATCCAGCAAGGGTTAGGCGTCTGCGTCGAATGTATTCTGAGAGGGATATACCAGAAATAGACGAAAACATTCTTGAAAGATGATACTCTGAACAGTAGCCAACTTGTGCCATTTTTTTGTAGCTTATTTTATGATCAAGGTTTTGTTCAATGTAATCTAATACGTTATTCATTCTCTCCAACCAGTCCATACCATCTATCTCCTTTCATTCATATTGTAATAGAAAAGAGACTTTGTTGTACGACTTTTTATGCCTAAAAAAGTCGGATGCCCCTCTTTTTATCTATAAAATTTTCTTTTTATTTTATCACAAAGATTAATACAACTATATTAGACGGAATGGAAATGAAGCAGGAGTATATAAATTATGTGCAGGAAGGCGGCTTAAAACGTGCATACCAAAAACCTGTGGTGATACTGCTTAGCTGGGTTTAGTAATAAGACTATGATGCTATAGGAAAAACGGGTACAGCAGATAATACATTCAACAGAGATTACAAAGAAAGCCTATCCCCGATCAGATATGCGTCTATAGATAATCCTGAAGTTGCCTTTGCCGTAGTCGGCGCAAAGTAGAGCATGTAAACATCAACATAGGCGAGCGAACCATGAATGCTTATTTCTACCTGAAGGAAAGCCGTGTGGATACTGAATCGGAAAGGGAATACTTATATAAAACCTAGTTTCTACTTAACGGGGTTATCACTCCATCATTTCCATATTTTCCTATACTTTTGCTTATACTTTTCATCATCGACAGTTTCTATTAACTCCATAGCTGTTTGTTTGATGTTTTCATCATTTAAGTGGTCATATAAGTTCTTCATGTTTTGTATCATATCAGAACGAATTAACGTATCATTTTTTTCATCTGTAGCCGTTTTAAAACGGTCAACCATATATTCCATGACCATTTCTTTTTGTGTTGTACCAGCAAGTCCTACCTTCCAGATCGATTGCAGACTATGTCTAGCAGTAACAAATTTCTCATCCTTTGTTACTTGCCACAACTTAGGGAAGTCCTTTATTATTCTATTTTCAGGATCACTCTTTGCTAAATTAGCTAAGTATTGTGCAGCTCGAGAGCGCTGATGATTATCTTTATGGGATAAATCTTCTACTAATTGATCCCAAACTTCGTACGCCCAGTCTACTTTTTGCTCTGTTGCTTTTAAAATATTGCAGTATGCTTGATACCGTTCTTCTTTATCTTTTGATTTTGATCTTTCCAATTCTTTTTTTATCTGACTATCCATTTTTTCAATTCCCTTCTTTTGTAGTACCATTTTTCTCACCAAGCCCTAAAATGCCATGTGCTTATGCTTTAACCTGATTTGACCGTCTCGCTTGGATTACACTAATTTTCCTGAACATGATGTTATTTGGGAAATCTTTTTATGATTGGCATTTTACTAAGAACGAAACGCACAAATAGTAGGAGAATCATTAATATCATTATACTATTATTACCTAAAATAAACCGTCAATGATCAAAAATCTGTGGCTTCTGTAATCGTTATTCATTGATTGATAAGTTATTGACATATCCATTCGTATAATCGAACAAGGTATACCTACACGCCAAATTGTCACAACAAAGGAAGTCCTGTTACGAAAGCTTGATACTATACATGTATAGTGACCAATAGCCGGACAAACCATGGTCTCTCCGGCTATGTAATATTTTCCCGCTTTTAAAGCAACATCCCAGCAATTGCGGCACTGAGTAAATTGGCTAAAGTTCCGCCGATTACGGCTAAAAAACCAAATCGAGCGAGATCACTCCTACGATCTGGTGCAAGTCCACCGATTCCACCAAGAAGCATTGCCATGGCTCCTAGGTTAGCAAACCCACAAAGGGCAAAGCTGATAATGGCAACTGTTTTATCTGAAAACGAACCTATTTCTGACGCAAATGAGCTATAAGCAACGAATTCATTAAGCACAAACTTCTGACCAATAAAAGAACCAGCCTGTACAGCTTCTTCCCATGGAACTCCAATTACAAACGCCAGTGGAGCAAAGAGGACACCAAGTATTTCTTCCAACGTGATTGCCTCAAATCCAAACAAAGAACTAAACCAGCCAAGTCCTAAATTAGCTAACGAAATCAATGAAATAAAAGCAAGTAATAGCGCTCCGATATTTAAGGCCATTTTCAACCCGTCTAATGCACCCTTCGATGCAGCATCAATAATATTTACTGTGTCAGGGTCCTTATGAAAAGTGATCGTTTGCTCCACTGCGCGTGTTTGTTTCAGGAATTAAAATTTTTGCCATTAGCAATCCTGCTGGTGCCGCCATAAAGGCCGCTGCAATTAAATATTCAAGCGGGATGCCCAGCAGGGAGTAACCTACTAAAACAGAGCCGGAAACAGAAGCTGTTCCACCTGTCATTACAGCGAATAATTCTGAATTTGACATCTTACTTAAATACGGCTTAATAACGAGTGGAGCTTCCGTTAATCCAACAAAAATATTTGCTGCCGCTGACAACGATTCCGGCTTTGTCGTTTTTAAAAGCATGGAAAGAAAACCACCTACGATTTTGGTTAAAAATTGCATAATACCGAGATAAAACAATACGGAAATTAGGGATGAAAAGAAAATAATAATGGTTAAAACCTGAAACGCAAAAACAAAACCTATTCCCTCTGCCTCAAATAGCCCTCCAAATACAAATTGTATTCCTTCATTAGAAGAATCGATAATACGTTGGACAAAAGCAGCTACACTTCCTAAAATGTTTTTCCCTGTTTCCCATTTTAGAACGATGAATGCGAAAACTACCTGAATGATTAAAGCACCGGCAATCGTTCTCACATTAATGGCTTTTTTATCTTTAGACAGGAGAACGGCCAGCCCTAATAAAAACAATACTCCAAATATACCCCAAATAATTTGCATCTGTTTTCCCCTTAAATATATATTTAGTTTTAGTAGTACGTTTATATAATAGTAGTTAACATCTCTAGAAGGGAGTTTTTAAACTTATCACGATCAACAGCTTCACAAACTCGAACATTTGGTTTTTTATTCATTCGATTATTTAAATCAACAAGACTATAGCCCCTGGTTAATTCCCCCTTCGTTTCAATATCAACATAATAATGATTAGACATTGTCATCAAACTTTCATCAGCCGCAATGGCTACAAGTAACGTATCGGGATGGGTTGTCCCGTTTAAACGATGTACTGCTTTATTAAATTTCATCACTACTCGATTAATATCAGTAAAAAATTGAGAACCAGCCGTTCTGATTTTTTTTATTTCTTCATGATCGCCATCATCCATAATTGAATATTTTATACACATATCCCAACCAACCATCGTAATCGGTATCCCGGAATGAAGAACAAGCTTGGCGGCTTCGGGGTCAACCCAAAAATTATATTCAGCCGCCGGAGTAATATTACCCAATGTATTATTTGTCCCACCCATTATGTAAAGGTGTGGAATAAGCTGAACAATCGACGGATCTTTTTTAATTGCCATGGCGATGTTGGTTAAAGGAGCGATAGCAAGAAGAGAAACTTCTCCAGGATACTGCTTCACTTTTTCAATAATAAAATCAACAGCATGACCAGTTTCAGGTCGCTGTTTTGCTTTTGGAAAATGCGCCCCTCCCATTCCATCTTCTCCATGAACGTCCTCAACGGTACAATGGCGCTCATCTCCAGTTGCTAAAATCGGGCCTTCATAACCTTTGTAAACAGGAACGTATTCTTTCGGATTTGCTACTTGAATGGTGTAGAGCGCATTTTCTACCTGCTGATCAAAATCAACATTTCCTCCCGTAATCGTTACTCCTTCAACCTTATAATGGTGTAGAGCCATTAACAAAGCTATCGTATCATCCCCTGCCGTATCCGTATCTATAATAACTCTTCTCATTTTTTACACCTCATTTTTTCACTTTTTTACAAATAAATTACATATGAAATCGCACGAATCTCCCTAAACGATCATCACCTGTCTTGAATCAGACAGCTCTTTTTTTCTTGCTTCGTTTCTTAAAATGAATCCTGCATTCTCCCGGCTGCTTCTTCATTACATCATGTCTTCCGATTATCATAGTAGATAAAAACCTATAGGAAAAAGGTAGAATTCGTATCCACCATTATAATTTAAATAAACCTTCTCCTTCATGTATATCGGCAAATTGTTTATTATCTTTAAATTGACTGAGTTGTTCCCTAGTAGCAAATGCCGGAACAACTTCTTCCTTCGTTACACAATAAGCACCGGCTAGGTTCGCAAAAGAAACCGCTTCCAACAACTCGTATCCTTCAGCTAGTGCTACAGCTAACGCTCCAGTAAACGCATCACCTGCTCCTGTCGTATCAATAGCTTTAACTGGATAGGCCGGGATGTTCACTGTCTCCTTAGAGGTGACAATAAAGCAGCCCTTCTCCCCTCTTGTGACAATGACAACTTCAGGTCCTTTTGTTAACAATTGTCGTGCTAGCCGTTCACATTCTTCCATTGTAAGTTGATCACTTGGTTCTTTACCGTTTAGTATGAGGAGTTCTGATTCGTTCGGATTAACAATGGATGCCAACGACAACAACTCCATTGCTTCTTTTCTTGCAGGGGCTGGATTTAAAATAATCATTTTCCCTTTCCTTTTTGCAATTTCCATCCCCCGCCTTACTGTTTCATAAGGAATTTCCAACTGAAAAACGACTATATCACAATCAGAAATCACATTTTCAATGCCGTCCATATACATTGGACAAAGCTCTTTATTAGCCCCTACATCAACAATAATACAATTATCGTTTTCTTCATTTAACAAAATAATGCCGACACCCGTTACACGTTTATTTGTTCGAATAATGTAAGAGGTATCGACACCTGCTCTCTCTAGCATGGCTAGCCCGTCATCACCATATTTGTCCTCACCGAAACACCCCACAAAAGTTACCTCTCCACCTAGCTTAGCTGCAGCAACAGCTTGGTTTGATCCTTTTCCCCCATAGCTTTCGGAAAAGCCGCTGCCAATAAGCGTCTCTCCCCAGTTAGGGATTCGCCCAGTTCTACAAGTTAAGCCAACATTATAACTACCAATTGAAAGTACTTTTTTTGTTTTTTGCTCCACCGTAAACTCCCCCATGTAATCGCTTGTATTTTACCTTGTAAGTATGGATGTAACCTCATATTTATCTGTTCGTAATAAAATATGAGAGCATTCAACAGGGACTTGATTAAGACCAAATGTGATTTGATCAATATATAAAACAGGATCACTGACTTCCAACCCCAAAAGGTCAGCTTGCTCCTTATCTAAAGATTTGGCGGAAAAATTCCGAATCCCTAGATTTATTTTCCCATCTATACGCTTTTCGATTGCTTTAAATAAACTTGTCTGCTCAAAATCTTCATACTCAATGCCGTAACAGTATTTTAAAGAAACCCAATTTTCTAACAGAATAGCAGGTTCATGCTTAATGAAACGCACTCTTTTTAAGTAGAAAACTGCTTCATTTTCATCAAGATCAAGTTTATGCTGAATATCAGGACTAGCTTTCACAACTTTCATTTCAAGAACATTCGTCTTAAACGTATATCCTTTTGACTCCATCGATTCTGCAAATGAGATGAGTTCTTGGGCAAAGGGGTAAGAAATTTTTTGTTTTTCCACAAATGTTCCTTTTCCTTGAACTTGAATGAGTAACCCTTGTTCAATTAATAATGAAATTGCTTTACGTACTGTCCCTCTGCTTACATCTATATGTTTCGCTAAATCTTCTTCCGCAGGCAGTTTATGCCCTTTCTTCCAATATTCAAATGTAATATTTTCCATCATCCACTCGGCAATTTGTCGATAGAGTGGGATTGAATTTTCCTTTTTTACAAATTTTACCTCCATCAAGCAAGGCTCCTTCTATATTTGTTATATGCCTTTATCATAACAAATGAACTTGGAAGAAAGAAGATGTTAATAATCGCTAAGCGCTTCCCCAGAGCCGCTAACTATCTTTGCACCTGCACTTGTTCCTATTAAACTAGCACCTGCATCTAAAATTTCTATAGCTTTCTTCATATCACGTATTCCACCAGAAGCTTTTACTTCTACTTTCCCATTTGCAATTCGTTTTAATAGTTTGATATCCTCGATTGTCGCATGACCACCTTTTCCCCAGCCACTCGAATTTTTCAAATAGGTCACGCCAGCACGAATTGCAAGCTCTGCTGCTTTTACTTTCTCTTCTTCTGTTAACATTCCAAACTCAAGCATAATCTTGGTGACCTTTCCACCTGCAGCTTGGACAATCGATGTTATTTCATCATGATATTCTTGATGCATTCCACTTTTCAAAAATCCAATATTCGCCATAAAATCAACTTGTTCAGCCCCTAAAGCAATAACCTCTTCCATTTCCAAAACTTTTGCTCTTGTTGTCGATCCACCCATTGGGTAACCAAGTGCCGTACAAATTTTTACATTAGATCCTACAAGATGTTTTTTTGCTTCCTCTATCCAACACGGTTGCAACATCACTCCATCAAAGCCATATTCCAAACAATCCTCACATAACCATTTAATGTCTTCTCGCGTTACATCTGGGTTAACATTCGTATGTTGAATTCTTCTAGCAACTTCCTCTACTGCATAATTTGACATTTTATACCTCCTTTTGACCTATTTAACGCTCTTTTTGTTGTATACGTATATATACGTATACTTATTTTTTACTATAGAAAGAATTTTCTATTTTGTCAATACTATTCCATAAAAAAGTAGTTAGACTCATAATTCCCTTATAAAAATTCATGTTTTTATTGCAATACTTTTTTCCTACGACTTAAATAATGGTTTTTATTTGTCGATACTATTTATAGACGTTTATATACGTATTATATTTGGAGGAGGAGAAAAGATGCGTAAGTTATACATATTGTTGTTCGTACTACTTTTTCTTATACTTTTGGCGTCCTGTTCTTCAGAAGATAAAAGCGAGAAAAGTAAAGAGACAATGAGCTTTGGATTATTAGTAACTGAAAGCGGATTAGGAGATGCTTCATATAGTGATTCTGCCCTTAGAGGGTTAGAAAAAGCCCGCGACGAACTTGGTATCACGTTTGATTATCGTGAACCTGTTGAGAGAGATTTCAAAGAACAATTGCAAGAACTTATAGACAGAGATTATGACGTCATCATTGGACTTGGATTTAATGCACAATCTGCCATCAATGAACTTGCTGATCAGTATCCCAAAAAACAATTCATTTTACTTGATGCTGTTTCCGATCGTGAAAATGTAATTTCTATTTCCTTCAAAGTAGATGAGGGAAGTTATTTAATTGGAATGTTAGCTGGAATGAAGACAAAATCAGATACCGTTGGCTTCATAGGTGGGGAAAAACTTCCAGCAATCCAGGAATTTGAACAGGGCTTTCGCGAAGGCGTCAAAAAGGTGAATAAAAACGCAAAAGTACTTGTTGATTATACAGGAACGTTTGGCGATGATAAAGCTGGAAAGGATACGGCCAACAAACAAATTAAAAAAGGAGCAGATTTTCTTTTCCCTGTCGCTGGTTTTACAGGAATTGGAGCATTAACTGAGGCACAAAAAAAGAATATTTATGCTTTTGGGGTAGACAGTGATCAATTTTTTGTAGCAGAAAAAGCTGTCGTTTCTTCCATGCTAAAAAATATAGATATCGCCTTATATAATATTGTTAAAGAAATTGCAGATGGAAAAGCCGTAACTGGTGAACATCTAGAGTTAGGAATTAAAGAAGAAGGGGTTGGCTTAGCTCCGATTCGAATCATTAAATTATCACATAATGAACAACAAAAACTCAATGCTGTCATGGAAAAAGGGGTTGATTAAGTTATGTCTATCGGTAAACGATTATTTATTTTTTCATTAATTCCTTTGTTACTCAGCCTCTGCTTAATCGTTCTTATTCTGTTTGAAATGAACGATATTCAAAAATCCTCAAGTGATGATGTTGAAATATTGTTAGAAGGAAAAGAGTTGAGGGGTACTTTTTTGACAACCAGTCAGGTGCTTAACAACTATGCTTCCAACCCTTCTGAAGCAAATAAAAATGAAATTAAAGCACAGCTTGATACTTTGAATGATGATTTAAAGGGAATAAAGAAAAATTTAAAAACGAAAGAGCAACAGTATTGGTATGAACGAATGTCAGGAAAGTATCAGGAAACAAGAAATGTTGCCAATGATGCTCTCGATTCAAAGAATGCAAATGTTATTAAACGAGAAGCAGCCAGAATATCCGGTATAATGAATGATGTCTTTATGCTCCAGCGTTCAGCTGATAAGTGGTTTGCGAGTGAAACTCTAAAACGTAAAGAAGCAATCAATGATATTGTTACAATGATGATTTTTGCCAGCATCATCTTAGTTACGGTTTCTCTTTTTTCCATCTGGCGCTTAACTGCTAAAACAGCAAAACCCATTCACCGCTTAGCTGAAATGGCCACATCTATAGCTGGCGGGGATTTAACGATTAATATAGATGTAGACAATAAAAGAAAAGACGAAATTGGCCAATTGATTTACGCTTTTAAACAAATGGTTGAAAATTTGAAGCAGACCATTAAAGCTGTCGAACAAATAGGAAATAACGTACAAACATTTAGTACAGACTTGACGCGCGAAATGCAAATTTTGACTGAGAGCGCTACCCAAGTAGCCACTTCAACGGACGAAGTCGCTCAAGGTAGTCAATCCATTTCTGAGGAAATCCAAAACGTAGCTGTAAAAGTGGAACAAATGAATAATAATTTTGAAAGAAATGTAGAAGGTAGTGAACTTTCCAAACAATCTAGTGAAGTAGCCTTAGACTCTGTAAAAAATGGGCAACACTTGATGGAAGAACAACGAACAATAATGGAACAAAGTAAGGAGTCTACAAAATCAATAGAAACTTCCGTTCATTCTTTTGTTAACTATATCGAAGAAATTAAATCAACCGCTCAACTTGTCAAAGATATTGCTGAACAGACAAACCTTTTAGCTTTAAATGCAGCAATTGAAGCTGCACGTGCAGGAGATCATGGAAAAGGGTTTGCTGTTGTTGCAGATGAGGTTCGTAAACTCGCTGATGAATCTTCAGAAGCGACGAGACAAATCTTTTTAATGGTGCAAAATATCCATTCGGGTATTGCTAATATTGAAGAAGCAACGACACATGCAAGTACGTTATCAGATAAACAAGCTCATTCACTGAATGAAACTGTCGGTGCTTTTACTACCATTGAAAACAAGGTGTCAGCAATCTCCACACAGCTTGGACAGCTAGCCTCCGATATCAATGTCTCAAGTGAGATGAGCTCACTTATTGTCGCTTCTGTCCAAAATATTAGTGCCGTGACCGAAGAAACAGCAGCTGGTACCGAGGAAATTTCAGCAACAGCTAAAGAACAGCAACATTCCTTCCAGCATGTACAAGAGCAAGCAAAGCAGCTTGAAGAAATGAGCGATCAATTAATAGTGAAGCTAAATCAATTTAAATTAGATTCGGAAAGCTAGAAAAAAAGCTTCTAAACAAAAAGGGGACAATCAAGTAGCAGTAAAAATAAATATAATTATAAACAAGCCGTGCAAAAAAAGAGCAGTGTCAATTATGATGTGACCCCTGGCAAGTAGACAGTATTAAAAAAGCAAATTATACAGTCTAAGCTGAAATAATAGGGGCTTCAAGATGTTTAATTTCTTCTGAAAACGTGGCTGGTTTTAGAAGCGAATATATTTCTTTACAGCGTCTTTGACTTCTTCAGGTGTTCGAAATGAGTAAAGGTAAAAAGCATTCCGTTTTTAAGCTAAAGAAATTTTCCATACAAGCATTATTCCAACAATCCTTTTCTGGACATACTAGCTTTCATTTGATAATTTTAATTAGGTTGTTATATTGGCGGCGGGATGTATACTGGAAAACCTCATCTCTATAAGGAGGAATCCTGTTACATTCCGTTTTTTCTTTGCCTTTTTGAGTATATCCATGACCAGCTTCATTGAACGAAATACCCAATTCCTCAGCGACTCTATCTTACTCCATGCCATCTTTCAAATAACGATCTACTGCTTTCTTCTTGAATGTTACATCATATGTCTTATTGATTTTTCCCATAAAAAATCCCCTTATAGTAGACAGATGGATATGCTTTCTTTTTCCTGTCTATTATAAGGGTTTCCTATCATTTAGACCTTGCTTGTTTTATCTACTATTTATCTTTTGCCTTCTTATCCAAAATAGAGCGTAGTTCGTTAATTTCTTCATCGGATAAGGTTTCTTCCTCCATAAACTGAACGAGGAGTGATTTCAATGCGCCTCCATAAATTCGCTGAATAAAAGATTTTGCTTCTGTTCGCTGACATTCATCCTGTGAATACAAAGGGAAAAACGTATAAACCTTTGTATCCCGATTTACACCAACAACCTCTTTTTGAACAAGTCGATCTAAGAGTGTGCGCACTGTTTTAGGGCTCCAGTCCGTATGTGCCTGTAAAGCTTTATATACTTCATTAGCTGTTTGGGGCTGCGGGGATCGTTTCCATAACGATTCCATGACTTCCCACTCGGCTTCCGATATTTTTGGTACATGCTTCGTCATTGCTAATTTCCCCCTATTCTTTCTGAGATCTATGCTTTAGAATGCCTTCATCGGTTATTTAAAAATTTTCCTCTGGTATATAGATGTGTTTATCCTTTAAAATCGATAGCGTTATATCCGTTGCTTCGCTTCCAGAAGCATGATCGTCTCGCTGAATATTGGTGGCAAAAAAGTACGTATTCCCCTTTGTCTCTACATAGCCAATAAACCAGCCGTTTGTATTTTTCTCATTTACGCTGCCTGTCCCTGTTTTACCTGAGAGAATAGACCCGTTTGCTTCCTCTAACTGAATAGCATCTTTCACCGTCTGAATATTTTTTTCCTTGAACTGAAATTTGTTTGTGTAAAAGTCTCGAAGTAATTGTACCTGCTCTACAGGAGATATCCGTAAAGAGGATTCGAGCCAATATCCTGCTAAGCCTCCTGAAATATCACGATTTCCGTAGTTAATTCGTTTTAAATATGCTTCGATCTTATCCTCTTGCACCATCTGATCTAACTTCTGAAAATACCATGTTACTGAAAATGCCATAGCCGATGATAGATCATGATCTTGATTCCAAGAATCATACGGATAAGAATTGCCACTCCATTTCATGGTGGAATGATCAGGTTTAATCACATTTGCTTCTAAACCTAATAAAGCACTGAATATCTTGTATGTGGAGTTAGGTGATACCCTTAATGTACTCCGATCCTGATTGTAAATGGTATAAGCATCCGCATTCCTATCATATAAGACAAAACTGCCTTCATAATCGTGAAAGTATTCGCTTAAGTCCTCATAACTAACCCGGTTATGGTGGAATTCATAGCGATCCTGCTTAGACATCATAGCTGATACAAATGGAATTTGGCTAAAAACAACCATAAACATTAGAATAAAAACGCCGATACTTACAAGCTTTTTACTCCTGCGCTCCGGTTGATAAGCAGCAATTTTCATAATCCGCCTTTTTATTTGCGATTTTGAACCGTTCAGCTGATTAGCTAATGAAATAGGCTTGAAGGTTGAGAATGAGTGAATAAAATGAATCAGTGTTTTCCCATATGGTGCGTGGTCATGTTTGTCCAGCCTATTTAATACAGCTGTATCACACGCAATTTCTCTATCAAGACGTATTTCTCGAAAAGCAATCCATAGAAGCGGATTAAACCAGTAAATGAATTGATAAAAAATCAGCAGATAATTCGTAAATGTATCTTTATGCTTATAATGAGTAAGCTCATGAAGAAAAATATATTTAACCTCTTCTTTGGAGAGCCATTGATGAAAGCCGCTAGGAATAACCACATAAGTCGTGAATAAGCCAAACGTCATCGGTGATGCAGCCAGTGGAGCTTGTAACAGTCTTATCTTTTTGGATATATGAAGTTTCCTTTTACATTCATTAAATAAGTCTAGCACGTCTTTATCTTCTACAGCCATAGCTGAATACTTTATGCTTCTGAGCTTCAACCATGCATGGAAATAAAGCATAAAGAGCACCAATATCCCTATAAGCCAGATACTCGCAATAACTATATTAAAATTATCTAAATCAGGACGATTCACATTGGTTGCAAAATCCTGCATCCACGTATTATCGCTTATGTCCAGTGCTTGCTCAGCGCCAACGTTTGATCTATTGCTTTCATTCTTTTGATTCTCTTGGAAAGTATGAAATGGCATAAGATGAGATTCCACTACTAAATTTGTTGGTATAAAAGGAAGTGTCAACGCAAGTAGCAAGAGAAACCATAGATTATAATGCCATTTAGCTGATAACTGATTTCGGAATACTTTCTTAATCAGTAAAATAATAGCAATCGTAAAGGAAGAGACAAGCAATCCCGTAATAAAAAGCGTTAGAAACATGAATTCCCCTCCATTTTAATTTTTTGGTTTAATGAGGGTTTTGACAATAATGATTAAAAAATATATTATCCTTAAATCCCTTATTCTATTGTATTTTCACAACATCATTATATAAGACAGCCATATTTTGACTCTTATTTTTTGTTGACTTCATTCGACTACAATTGTAGTATAAAATTACACTTGTAGTCAATATAAATTTACTTCATTTCTTAGTAACTTGGTATACCTTGATTGATTACATTTGTAGTCTGTACATTTTAAATTCATACAATACTTTGGAAAGGTTAGGAGATGGTAGCGGTGAAACGAATATGGTTTAGGGCAGCTTTGGTTGGTTTACTTCTATTTATTACTACGGGCTGCTTCAAATCGGAAGACCCTGAAGATATATATCAAGCATATTTAGTAAGCTGGCAGCAGATGGACTTTGAAAAAATGTATCAGTACCTGTCTCAAGCAACAAAAGAAAAGGTGCCAAAAGAACTATTTGTTGATCGATATCAGAAAATTTATGACGGTATAGAAGTTGAAAATCTAGAAGTAGATGCAATAAAAAACAAACAAGATGATGATCATTCCGAATCAAAAGTTTTTAAATACCGTTTAAAAATGGAGACCTTAGGTGGTCCTATTGAATTTGAACACGATATGACCCTTGTAAAGGGAACAAAGGAATCAAACCAAGATTCGGGAGTTATATGGAACCCTTCACTTATTTTCCCCTCTATGGAAGAAGGAGAGCAGATATCTGTACAGCACCTCCATGCTCCGAGAGGGGAAATTAGAGATAAAGAGGGAAGCGGACTAGCTATTAATGCTGACACCAATGTCATCGGTGTCGTTCCAGAGAAGCTTGAATCAGAGCAGGCAAAAGTTAAGTTGCAAAAGCTTTTAAATATCAAAAAAAAGGAGCTGGATCAGACCTTAAATGCTGACTGGGTAAACCCAAATTCATTTGTTCCACTAGCTACACTTCCTGTTGGCAAGGACAATCTGGATAGCTATTTGAAAATACCCGGGGTAAAAGTTCAGAAGAAAACCGTTCGTTCCTATCCTTTTGGTCCCGCTACTGCACATTTAACAGGCTATGTACGTGAAATTACTGCTGAGCAACTTGCTAACAGAAAAGGAAAAGGTTATTCTGCCGGCGATATAATCGGTCAGGCCGGTTTAGAAAGCATCTTTGAGGATCGTTTGAAAGGAAAAGACGGTGTGCACATCTTTATTAGGCATGCTGATGGAAGTTTGAAGCAAACACTAGCCAAAACAGATGCTGTTCCCGGAGAAGATATTCAATTAACCATTGATACAGCACTTCAAGACAATATATATCAGCAGCTTGAAGGCAATGCAGGAACTGCTGCTGCTATTGAACCGAAAACAGGGGCGATTCTATCCTTAGTCAGTTCTCCCTCCTACGATCCCAATGCTTTTGTATTAGGACTCACGGATGAGCAATGGGCAGAGTGGAGTGAAGATCCCCAAAAACCGTTATTGAATCGCTTTACAAATTTGTATGCCCCTGGCTCCGTGTTTAAAACACTGACAGCTGCAGTTGGACGGAAAGCTGGTATAACGGATCCAAATAAAGTCAGACATATAGACGGATTGAAGTGGACAAAGGATGAATCATGGGGAGATTACTATGTTACAAGAGTCAGTGACAAGTCTAAGGTAACGTTACGCGATGCTTTTGTTTATTCTGATAATATTTACTTTGCTCAAGAAGCGTTGGATATTGGACTGGAAACTTATACACAAGAAATAAAGCGGTTTGGATTTGAGGAAAAGCTGCCCATTCCTATTACAATCAAACCTTCCATTCTCTCAAATAAAGGTATAAAAAATGAAATTCAATTAGCTGATTCAGCCTATGGTCAAGGGGAAGTGATGATGAGTCCGCTGCACCTGGCTTTGGTTTATACACCTTTTGTGAATGAAGGCGATATGCTCTATCCATATTTGCTAAAAGGGGAAAAACGAAAAATATGGAAACAGAATATGATTCCTTCAGAAATAGCTAATCAGATTACCAACTATCTTATCCAGGTAGTGGAAGATCCACATGGTACTGCACGTGGTACTTATATCCCCGGTATGACCATTGCTGGAAAATCGGGGACAGCTGAAATCAAAGCAACGAAAGATGACGAAAAGGGAACAGAAAATGGCTGGTTTGTAGGCTATGATACGGAACAAGCTGAGCTGTTACTTACCATGATGGTTGAAGATGTGAAAGAACGTGGAGGAAGTGGATATGTCGTAACCAAAGCAAGAAAAATCTTTCAGTCTATAAAGTGAAACTTCATTTAGTAGGAGTTTTCCTCCATCTCCTACTGGAATGTTACCGCAAGGGTTGACCTAAAGACCCTTGAACGAATCGGGCATTTAAGTGCTGCTAGCTCCCGCTTAGACTTGTTTTTGATACCTCCAACTCTTGAAGTAGTAGCCTTATAGCACCTTACACGCGGGCTAAAGCAATGACTGAAAAAAGGGAAGAGAAAATATGGCTAAAAAGAAAAAAAGAGAGCAAATTTCCTTTCGCGTCAATATCGTCTTTCTGCTCATTTTCATCCTGTTTGCGGTACTCATCCTTCAATTAGGCGTTGTACAAATTTTAAATGGGGAAATTTTTCAAGATAAAATTGAACAAACGATCCAAGAAACATCCAGAGTGTCAACTCCTAGAGGAAAAATGTATGACCGCAACTATCAAATAGTTGTTGATAATGAACCAGTATATGCTATCACATATACACCTCCCAAAGGTGTTCAAGCAAAAGATCGTCTGGAACTTGCTGAGAAGCTTTCCAAACAAATCACCATGGTACCAAAAGGAGAGAACCCGAAAGCTTACTTAGACGGCCTATTGACAGAAAGGGATTTACAAGAATACTTGTATTTGCTGCATAAAGACAAGATAGAAATCAGATTATCTGAGCAAAAAAGAGCTAATTTGAGTAACGAAGAAGTCTATAATGCTATATTGGGTTTAATCACGACAGAAGAAATGAATCAGCTTACTGTTGAAGAAAAAGAAATAATTGCTATTAAAAAACAACTGGATAAAGCAACTGAATTAACTCCCCACATCGTCAAAAACGAAGGGGTGACCAAAAAAGAATATGCGAGTGTTGCGGAAAACTTAACTGAACTCCCGGGCATCAATGCAACAACTGATTGGAATCGATCTTATCCTTTCGGTGAAACAATCCAAAGCCTATTCGATGATATTTCATCTCATAAAGAAGGACTGCCTTTAGACCAATTAGAATACTATCTGACCCTTGGATACAGCCGAAATGATCGAGTCGGAACGAGTGGGCTGGAAAAACAGTATGAAGATCTGCTTCGAGGCAGAAAAGAACAAATTGTATATAAGACAAATAAATATGGTGAGATTGTGAACCGAAATATTGCGGTAGAGGGACAACGGGGGAAAGATTTAGTTCTAACAATAGATATGGAATTTCAACAAAAAGTAGATATTATCCTTCGTGATGAAATGGAAGCTGTAATAAACAAGTATCCTTATGAAAACAGATATATGCAAGATGCTTTAGCCGTTGTCATCAGACCAAAGACCGGAGAATTATTGGCTGTTTCCGGACAATATTATGACCGAAAAAAGAAGGAATTCCACCATGCTGCCCATAAAACGATCTATGATCAACATATTCCAGGATCAGTAGTGAAAGGGGCTACCGTTTTAGCAGGCCTTCAGTCAGGAGTTATTCATCCTGGAGAAAGACTTTATGATATCCCAATGAAAATTAAAGGAACACCTGAAAAAAGCTCCTATACCGATTCTGCACTTGGTTGGCTGGATGACCTTGATGCTTTAAAGCGGTCATCGAATGTGTATATGTTTTATATCGCATTAAGGATGGGTGGAGAATATAATTACCAATATAACCAGCCTGTATCGTTTCGGGCTACGTCATTCCAAAAAATGCGCAACCATTTCTATCAATTTGGACTGGGTATTACAACAACTGTTGATTTTCCGAATGAAAGCACAGGGTATAGTGGCTCAAATCCCGTTGCTGGTAACCTCATGGACTTTGCCATCGGTCAATATGATACGTACACAACGATACAGCTGGCCCAATATGTTTCAACGATTGCCAATGATGGCTACAGAATACGCCCGCATTTTTTAAAAGAAGTCCGTATCCCTGAGCCATCCTCGACAGAAGTCGGTCCTTTGTTTAGGAATGCTCATACTACTGTATTAAACCGAATTGAAATGAAGCAGGAGTATATAAAACGTGTGCAGGAAGGCTTCAGGCGAGCATACCAAGAACCTAGTGGCACTGCTTATGCTGCATTTAATGGAAAAGACTATGATGCTATCGGAAAAACGGGAACAGCAGAAAATACCTTTAACGGAGATTACACAGAAAACCTATCTCTGATTGGATATGCGCCTAAAGACAATCCTGAAGTTGCCTTCGCTGTAGTCGTTCCTCACACTGGGAAAGCGGAACATGTAAACCTCAAAATAGGCGAACGTATTATGGATGCCTACTTCGACCTGAAGGAAGACCGTATGAATCGTGGCTCGGAAAAGTAATACTTATATGAAATAAAAGCTTGAAGGCGATAAAAAAGGGATGAATCTTTATCCATCCCTTTCTTCAGTCTATTGAATCATGAAAGCTAATCTCCACGAAAATGATCTTCCATACAAAGGTTCCCGAAATATTAACTCACCAAAACCTATTCCAACAGAACGATTAATGTTAAATGAGGATGTGCATGTTTTACAGGGTTTTATTTAACTTGATAATTTATTGATAGGAAGCTTTTGCAATTGTTTTTTACCGCCAAGAAAAATATTTCTTGACAGTAATATTGCTAATATTCAATAATTCACCTAACAACAGGTATAAAACAAGCACAACAAGCTCAAAGATATAATAGTCATGCTTTTCTTAAAATATGTGGATCTACAGAAGCTCTTAAGACAGTATGGACATGATCGTGTTGCAAGCTCACTGAAACTTGGAATCGCCGGAAAGCCATCTGAACGAGGTTTAATAAGATTCCATTCAAGATTAAAAGGAGGAAATATCTTAATGATCGAACAAAAAATTGTCCCACATCTATGGTTTAATCAAGAAGCAAAAGAAGCTGCACAATTTTACACATCCATTTTTCCGTCTTCAAAAATCACCAATAACGTAATAATTCACGACACACCATCTGGTAATAGCAATATCGTTTCTTTTAAACTCGCAGGTTATTCATTCATGGCAATAAATGGAGGCCCACATTTTCAATTTAATCCTTCCATTTCTTTTTTTGTTAATTTTGACCCTTCAAGAGATGAGAACGCGAGGGAAAAATTAGATCAACTCTGGGAAAAGCTATCCCAAGGTGGAACACCACTTATGCCACTTCAAGAATACCCATTCAGTAACCGCTACGGATGGATACAGGATAAATATGGCTTGACATGGCAGCTGATCCTTACAAACCCATCTGGTGAAGACCGACCTTTTATTGTACCTTCATTGCTGTACGTTCAAGATGTATGCGGTAAGACAAAAGAGGCCAGTGACTTTTATATTTCTGTTTTTAATAACTCAAGACGAGGAGAAATCGCTTTTTATCCTGCTGGCATGGAACCAGAAAAGGAAGGGGCTGTGATGTTTACAGATTTTATGCTTGAGAAGCAATGGTTTGCTGCTATGGACAGTGCTCAGTCACATAACTTCAAATTTAATGAAGCTATTTCACTATTAGTTCGATGCGAAAATCAAGAAGAAATTGATTACTACTGGGAAAAGCTTTCCTCAAATCCAAAAGCAGAACAATGTGGTTGGTTGAAAGATAAGTACGGTGTTTCTTGGCAAATCTGGCCGGAGATTATGGGAGAAATGATGGCAAACGGGACGAGGGAACAAATAGATCGATTAACAAAAACATTTCTTCAAATGAAAAAATTTGACATTGAAAAATTAAAAGAAGGTGTCAAGGGAAGTAATATTACGCTGCCTAAATTAAAACATGATTGATTTTAATAGGTGGTTTGAAATAAAAACGAATCGTTTCCCCCTTTGAATATGATTGTCTAAAGGGGAAAATTTTTTATAGTGAAAATGGCACAATAATATTCCATATACTGGCTCGTTAATGGAATAAACTGCTGATTCAACAAATTCACATGGATTAGGGGGCTTCTATTTAATAATTTACTTACATTTCAAAAGCCTATTTAAGGTTAAAAACTATTTCTTTAGCAAAGGAAATCTCCCCCAAAAAATAGCTTAATGCCTGTCTACAAGCTATTTTCTTGTAAACACTTTCAAGTCTAAGTAAAATAAACAGTATAAGAAAACTATAAACAAAGCGGGGGAGTTCGTAATGAACAGCAAAGTAAACACAGAACAACGAATTGATAAATCATACAAGCTATATATCGGTGGCCAATGGGTAGAAGGCACAGAAGGCAGAAAAATAGCTAGTTATAATCCTAGTACCGGTGAAAAACTCTCTGAAGTGATTGATGCGACACATGCTGATGTCGATGCAGCAGTTGAAGCAGCGACAAAAGCATTTCAATCTTGGAAAACTGTCGGCGTTGAAGAAAGAAGTAAATTACTTCTTAACATTGCTGATTTGATCGATGAACATGCAGATCATTTAGCAATGGTTGAAACATTGGATAATGGTAAACCCCTGAGAGAATCACGCGGCGCCGATGTTCCATTAAGTGCAGATCATTTTCGCTATTTTGCTGGCGTTATTCGTTCTGAAGAAGGAACTGCCAAAGAATTAGATGATGATACATTAACTTTAACTTTAAAAGAACCAATTGGTGTTGTAGGTCAAATTATTCCATGGAACTTCCCATTATTAATGGCTGCCTGGAAAATTGCTCCTGCAATTGCAGCAGGGAATACCGTTATTATTCATCCGTCTTCATCAACTTCACTTAGCATATTAGAATTAGCTAAATTATTGGATCAAGTATTACCTCCAGGTGTTGTTAACGTCATTACTGGTAGAGGTGCTGATTCAGGGGATTACATGCTCCACCATGAAGGCATTAGTAAATTAGCCTTTACTGGATCAACAGAAGTTGGTTATACAGTAGCAAAAGCAGCCGCTGACCGTTTAATACCATCTACATTAGAACTAGGTGGAAAATCTGCAAATATTTTCTTTAATGATGCACCATGGGAAAGAGCAATTGAAGGTGCTCAATTAGGTATTTTATTTAACCAAGGGCAAGTATGTAGTGCTGGATCACGTATTTTTGTTCAAGAGGGCATATATGATAAATTTGTTAGTGAATTAAAAATAGCTTTCGAAAATATTAAGGTCGGCCTCCCTTGGGAAGATGGCGTGCAAATGGGTGCGCAAATCAATCAAAAGCAACTTGATAAAATATTACAATACGTTGAACTTGGTCAAAAAGAAGGCGCTACATTGATAACAGGCGGTTATCAAATCAAGGAAAACGGCTTAGAAAATGGTGTATTTATGGCACCAACTATTCTTGCTGATGCTTCTAATCATATGCGTATCTCACAAGAAGAGATCTTTGGCCCTGTTGCAACTATTATTAAATTTAAAACAGAAGAAGAAGTCATTCGTTTAGCAAATGAATCCGAATACGGCCTTGGTGGCGGTGTATGGACAAAAGACTTGAATACTGCACTTCGCGTATCCCGTAAAGTAGAAACAGGCCGCATGTGGGTAAACCAATATACTAACTTCTCAGCTGGTGCTCCATTTGGTGGGTATAAAAAATCAGGTATTGGTCGTGAAACATATAAGAGTGTTCTCGATGCCTACACCCAAACAAAAAATATTTTCATCAGTATGAAAGAAGAAAAAGACGGGCTATATTAATCTCATTAAAAGCTGTGTCTATAAGCATTTAGCTTAGAAGACACAGCTTTTTTTTGTATGGACATGGCTTGCTAATACACGATCGTTCTGTCATTCTTTCGTAATATCATTCGCTTTTTTATACATATTTCTATATATTCGTTTTACTTATTACTCTTTTTTCATGTATATTACAAGTAGAAGTGTTTTATTTTTAGTTATTATAAGGAGCGATTATATTGGAAAGAGTAGTCGGAACAGTTGTTAGAGGCCTTCGTTGTCCAATTATTAATCAGGGAGACAATATTGAGCAAATTGTTGTCAATAGTGTATTAAAAGCTTCCGAGGTGGAAGGTTTTCAAATAAATGATAAAGATATCGTTACAGTAACAGAATCAGTCGTAGCGCGTGCTCAAGGTAATTATGCCTCAATTGATCATATTGCTAAAGATGTTCGTTCCAAATTTGGTGAAGAAACGATTGGCGTCATATTTCCTATTTTAAGTCGGAATCGTTTTGCGATTTGTCTCCGCGGTATTGCGAAAGGGGCTAAAAAAATTGTCCTCATGCTGAACTATCCATCTGATGAAGTGGGAAATCATTTAGTAGGTCTGGATATGCTTGATGAAAAAGGCGTTAACCCTTGGACAGATGTGTTAACAGAAAAAGAATTTCGAGACCTTTTTGGCTATCAAAAGCATCCTTTTACTGGAATTGATTATATCAATTATTATAAATCCATTGTGGAAGAATACGGTATGGAATGTGAAGTGATTTTTTCAAATCAGCCAGAAACGATTTTAGATTATACTAAAAATGTGCTAAGCTGTGATATTCATTCACGATTCAGAACGAAAAAAATCTTAGAGGCCAATGGGGGAGAAAAAATTTACAGCCTGGATGACATCTTAACTGAGCCTATTGATGGCAGTGGCTATAATGAAGCATACGGCCTTTTAGGTTCTAATAAATCAACCGAGAATACGGTTAAACTTTTCCCAAGAAAGTGCCAGCCTATTGTAGATAATATTCAACAAATGCTGAAAGAAAAGACTGGAAAAAATGTAGAAGTGATGGTATACGGAGATGGCGCATTTAAAGACCCTGTAGGAAAAATTTGGGAGCTTGCTGACCCTGTCGTCTCACCTGCTTATACATCTGGTCTTGAAGGCACGCCAAACGAAGTGAAATTAAAATATCTTGCGGATAATAATTTTGCAGACTTAAGAGGAAAAGAACTCGAGGAAGCAATTAACAACTATATTAACAATAAAGCCGAAGACCTTGTAGGTTCCATGGAAACACAAGGAACAACGCCGAGAAAACTTACTGACCTTATCGGCTCCCTATCTGACTTAACCTCAGGCAGTGGCGACAAAGGTACACCAGTCATCTACATCCAAGGATATTTCGATAATTATACGAAATAAGTAGGGAGTCAAGTACAGGCACCATCCGGAAAATAGGTGGTGCCTGGCTTAATTCTTTTATCCTTTATAAACTATCTGCTTCTCTTCTAGAGCTAATTTTATGGATACCAATTAAAAAAACTGTAGATACGCTTAAATTACCCACAGTTAAAAGATACATGTACTCTACAAAGCAGCCTAGGTTCCTTCGTATATTCTATTTTTTTAAAATGCTAGATTTTTATTTAACCTTTTAGCTAAATTGAATGCTTCCACGCCTTTTTCTTGTTCTTAAGCTCTTATCGTATAATTATATGAATGGGAGACAATTAGAACGCTAAAATTGTCTAATCACTGCAACAAGGACAGCCATTATATCCCCACCGGACTAATAAAGGTATCTGCACCTATTGGCAATAATTTATGCATTATATAAAAGTAGATTGCTTTGGTCTTATTTCTATATCGTATGTTAGTAAATATGGTTTCAAAGAGTGTGTCAATAATTTTGTGTAAATCCCTTTTTTACAGACATGGTTAGCCAGTTGTTCGGGAGGTAATTGCTCTTATTCTACAGCGATAGCTACTAGCCCTTACCTTGGGTTTCTTCCTCGTGATCCGTCTTTATAGCTAAGTAATGTAACCGTTATCTGTTAACGACTCCGCTTTCCCCTGTTAATTGTCTTATCTCTAGGATGTTACTTCTTCAATATAAAAAGTATTTATTACTATATAATAGTTTTCTAATGTAATTTGGAAAATTGACCCTAAAAAATATGTATTTATCCATTAAATCTTGGTTACGATGATAGTATGGTATATTTTTTAGATAATAAGTAGAAGCAGGGGGGTATGCAGTGGAATTGTTACAAATATCTTTAAAATTAGTCATCGGTTTCTTTATTCTATTTCTCTTAATCCAAGTTATTGGAAAGAAAATAATAGATAAATATACTCCATTCCATTTTATTTCAGCTATTGTCTTGAGCGAATTGTTAGGAAATGCTATGTATGAAAAAAGTGTTCCTATCACCCATATCATTTTCACCATACTTATATGGGGATGTTTAGTATTAATAGTAGAATACATTGCTCAAAAATCCCTTTTATTAAGACGAGTGTTCGAAGGTAAACCAACAATGGTGATTCGACATGGTGAGATCGATTTTGAACAATTAAAAAAGAGTCGCATGAATATTAATCAATTACAAAGCTTACTTCGCCAAAGTGAAATTTTCTCCATTCGTGAAGTGGCATTTGCACTAATAGAACTTAATGGCTCCATCAGTGTATTAAAAAAATCACAGTATCAAAAAACAACTTTACAAGACTTTAATATGCCTCCACAGCCTGTATACCTTCCGATAACACTAATTAAAGATGGTGTATTAATTAAAGAACACTTAAAAGAAATAAACAAAGATGACCAATGGTTAAAGAACCAGTTATTAGACCATAACATCAGCAAAATGAAAGACGTACTTTTTGCAGAATGGCTAGAAAACGATGGTTTATTTGTGATTCCACATAAATCACTTTTACATCATAAAAAGGATAAAGGGTAAATAAATGTAAGTTCGTATGGGGTAGTACTTCTTAAGATTCATTAATAGGATAATTTGAGCTTCTAATTTAAAGAACCCATCTGAATATTATTTATTCTGTTTCTATCTTTGAAAAATTGCTGTAATTCTTTCTACCGTTTTCTACACTCGGTTACGTATCGCAAAAAATCTATACTATACAAACGGAATCAGTCTGCACAAAAACTCAAAGCATAAGGTGTACAATGCGCCTAAAATATGCCTAAATTATGATAATCTGTCAATAACCACCCATATTTCGTTAAATCAAGCAGCTGTGGTGGTTACAACACCTATTCATTCAATCTGTCGGACAGCTCCTAGGCTAGCGAGATCGCTGGTCGATGAGTGGTGTGACGAGCTGTTGAAACGACCTCACGCCGGTCGCCATACGCGTTGAGCATCTCGGAGTCGTGCATAGACACAATGGACCGTGCGGCCGTGCACGACGGAGTCCGCAAGCAGATCGATGACCTTTCGCGGGTTGGCTGCGTCGAGTGAATGTGAAGCGGTGGGCTCAGCGGCGAACAGATCACTCGTACTTGTAGATGGCATGAACAGCGCAAAATCGCTACTTCCCGCCCTCACTCACGTGGCGCTGGCCTACTCACCTTCTTCCACCGCCTCTTGAGACCCATCTGCTCAAGCATCTGCATTTTTAGTTTCCGTGACGCTTCGTCCCAGGCCACTTGCCTGCATGGCGACATTGAAGGCAACCGACTCCTCATTATGATACTGTAATCTAAAGTATGAACGCTGTGTGGTCACGCCAGAATTGACGTCGTTCCGTTCCTTGTGACATCATCTCTGTCGATCAAGATGCTTCCCTAATCCACTTGGGGAAACAGCCCGAGGCGGTGCAAGTGTATGGTCTTTCTACATCCGCTCGAACCAACGAGGGCAGTCATGACCCCGGGCGTGCAACAAACAGTCTCACCGTCAGCCGGCCGCCTACCAATTGCTACAGAAACGCCCTGGGATTCAATCAACCATCTGCACCTCTCCGATCAAATTCGACGCCTACTAACGCCATTGAAACACCAACGTGCAGCAAACAAATGGCTTAGTGGCACCACAAGCAATCCATACGCCGCGGCCACGAGTACAGCTCCCAACGCATCAGGCTTTTGGAAGAAGACTACGACGCCCACGAGACCGACCCCAACAAGCAATTCCTTCGCCACTCGGCTCTGGAGGATCCGCGCCCATGACCGGCCTGCCACCCGCAGCGGGAAGTCACGCTTTGCCTGAAGCAGTGCGGTGATCAACGCACTGATCGCAGCAGCGACAGTGAAAGCAACAACTAATGCAATCAGCGCAAGATTCTGCAACCACACAACGTACGCTGCGAACTGCGCGAGGAGAATCCCCTCTTCGGCAATGTAGGCAACTTTCAATTCGCCTTTGAGGCCGCGATCTCGTAGCGCCTGTACGTCGAGACCATGCCGCTCTAACAATTGCTGCGTAGCAGTCACACCGGTGAACACAATGTTGCTACCCGAGGCCATGGATGTCAAGGCAGAATCGTTAAAGGTGTCGTAAAGCGAAGGCACGACGACGACTAGGACATCGTCCGCAAAGTGAAGCCTTTCGCCCCCTCCTCCTTGAGCCACCGGCAACCGAAACCCGTCGACCGGCCGCAAGAACTGGAACTGTGCGAACAGTTCCTTGGAAAGCTCTCCCCTCGATAAGAGTTCAGCCTCTTCTCGAACCATTCGTGTAACGTCTTCTGGAAGGCTATGATAAGGTACCGATGTGACAGCAGGCTGTGGAGCACCCGTGGTCACCAGATCAAGCCAACGCTGATTCACGTAGGAAATGGCCGAGTACTCCCCCAAATCGGCCGGCATTGTCATTTCTTGAGTGTAAGTGTAGGAAAGAGCGACCGCATCAAGCGATTCCGCATCCTTCACCAGCTTGCCAATCATCGGCTCCATGTGGTCCATTTCGTCAACGTCGGTCGCAAACACAATGGCAACCTGGTCTGCAAGTTTCTTCCACTGCGCCATTTCAGCAGCCATAGCGGATGAGTGTTTGTATGCGGACCAAGCAGGCCCAGCCGCCGCCACTACCAAGAGGAACGTTAGCGCTTGGATCACGATCGCCGCCGAACGCAGGCTCTTTACCGCCGGCTGTCTCGTGGCGAGCATGGTAGCACTAGGCCAAGCAGAGGCAGACATGATAAGTGCAGCGAGCAGGGATACAGCAATGACGGCGATTTGCAGACTGACCAGCGCCTTGAGGTAGGTACCGACGTACATCCAGCCATGAAACACACCTACATAAACTGCTGCAGCCAGGGCTACGGCGCCCGCCGAAACCAGCAGCACACCCCCGAACCCGGCCAGATCCTGTACCTGAATCCGCACGGTCGGGCATCCGCCCAGAACACGAAGAGCACGCCCTCGCGCCCTCAGCGACAACCAGAACAGTGCTAGCGCCACAATCAGCGCAAACGCCGAAAGAACCGCGGCAGCAAATCCTCTTTCTTGAATCACGAATCCAAGACTGTCAAAAATTGACGCATCCCCGCGGCCAACTTCCACGCCTGCACTTTTCAGCGTGTCCTCGAATTCGCCCAAGTGAGCTTTTTCGCCGGTTACGAGATAGAATCCATCGGGGTAAGAGGTGGCAAGTCGATCCTTACCAACGATCTTTCCTACACCATCACCGCCGAACCAAGTAAATTCGGCGGGTAGATCCTCATCGTTAAGTGCAACGAAGATCTGGTCATCACCGTCGCTGGCAAGATCCGGCGCGACCTTGACCAGACCAAGATCCCAGCGCGTATCAAGCTCCTCCAGCTTTGCAAACGCTTCAGTAACGGAAAAACTCGATTCGCTAAAGTTGAGGCTAAACCTACTTTCGACACCAATAGCCTGTGGAAAGTCTCGATCATATAGGTCGGTGATGATCGCTGCCAGCAGGGCTAGCAGAGCAAACAATGCACCTGCGACAGCCACTATGATACGCTTATACACAAGCGGGCCCTCCAATAACTATCCGAACTCTCCATGCTAAGCCCCGGCGACCGCAACCGGTATCGCCGGGGTTCGGCGTAATCGCCTCAATTAGCAGGTAATGTTTTTTCATTTATTTCATTCCTCCTCATTCAACCAGCTAAATACTTTTACTCTGTAACTAATTTATCACCAGCCGTTCGCCAAAATCGCCATATGTACAGTAGACCAGCGCCTCATACTTGGCGCAGTTGGCGGCGTCAGTCAGGTTCGGATTGACGACATCCGCTAGTCTGCATTGACACAAGTGGCAAACAACAGTTGCGCCGAACCGGCTGTGCGGAAATTCGTGTTAGCGCTTCACCAGATGCACCGGAACCCCAAACCCGTCACGGCGGCTGAGTAGGTCGGCGATGGCGTCACGCTCGGATTTCGAACCATAGTTCACCATAACTAGCCCTCGGTCCTGGTCATCGGAACACGGTTTTCCCACTTCGACCGTAATGTCATTACTGAGCGCTTTGATCTCCTCAGCGAGGTCTTGGTGACTAGTAAGCGCTGCATTGACCTCCGCTACGGTCGGTAGCTGGTCGCATGGCGGGTGCGTATCCCTTGATACTGGGATCCACCCGTTTAGGAGCGCAACTACTCCCACTACCAACAGTAAGCCAACAACACCGATAATAATCTTAGTGCCCGATTTCATGAGGTCCCTCCTAGACTAGCAGGATCGCTGGTCGATAAGTGGTGTGACGAACTATTGGAACCGACCTCATGCCGGGCGCCACACGCGTTAATCATCTCGGAGTCGTGCGTCGAAACAATGACCGTGCGGCCGCGCGCAGCGAACTCCGCAAGCAGATCGATGACCTTTTGCCGATTGGCTGCGTCGAGTGAAGCCGTGGGCTCATCAGCGAACAGTATCGTAGCATCTTTGTAGATGGCACGAGCAAGCGCGAGTCGCTGCTTCTCTCCCCCACTCAGGTGGCTGGCCAACTCACCTTCTCGACCCTGAAGACCGGTCTGCTCAAGCACCTGCGCCAACCGTTCTTGGTTTCCCGTGACGCGTCGTCCTAGAACGCTCGTCTGCATGGTCACATTGAAGGCGACCGATTCCTCATCCATGATGCCGTAATCCTGAAGTATGAACGCTGCATGATCACGCCAGAACCGACGCCGGGCCGCAGTGCTGTACCTTGTGACATCATCTCCATCGATTAAGATGCGCCCCTGATCCACTGGAAGCAACAGCCCGAGACAGTGCAAAAGTGTCGTCTTTCCACATCCGCTCGGGCCAACAAGGGCTGTCATAATCCCGGGCGTGCAACGAACGGTCTCACCGTCAAGCACGTTCCGCCCACCAATTGCTACCGAAACGTCCTGGGCTTCAATCAACATCTGCATCTCCGTCAAATTCGACGTATACTGAGGACATCGCCAACGCAGCGAATATCCCTTTGACCCTTTGAGTCAAGGGTCTCGTCTTTTTCCTATACAAAAGTTTTTTCATTTATTTCATTCCTCCACATCCAATTGTCCATTTTTGTCACTTTTTTTACTCTTGAAGCTATTTTTCGCCGCCCACTTACCATGTCGGTACGGGAGCGGTTTTTTCTTGCCCTTGTTGGCGGTGTCTTGGCATCCTATTCCTTTTTTACCAAACGGATCAATTTCTTTTTATAACTACAAGCGAATATCCTTACCCCATTCATTTGTATACTATACGGCCTGTTAACAAATGCAAGACCTATCGGCAGCCGAGGCAAAAGGAATTTGCTGCTTGTTGAGATTTTGATATCCTGCGCCTCCCAATATGTACTTATCTATTATTATACAAACAAACTGAATTGGAAAAAAGGTTCATGAATTCTTAGTTTTACAAGAAAATTTTAACATAGATTTGGCAAATAGAATGAACACATGCCGATTAGTAGCTGATTTCTAGCTTTTTTACACAGTACCGGACAGTTTTTGCTCTCAGTGAAGCTCAAATTTGGAAAACATAAGATGCTTTTACATCAATTGCTAAATTTCACCTTAAATAATCTGTAAGGTATAAATCATTCCCCAACTTGAAGGGGGAAATTGAGGCTGCACTCTACTCCTTAATTACCTACAGCTTCTCGCTTATTTATCCCGCATGTAAGGTGCCGTAAGACTCTCACTTCAAGACCTTGAGTTGATCCAAAGGGTCTAAGTGGGAGAAAACGGCACCTAAATGCCCGATTCGTTCGACTAACATTCAGTAGGTGATGGAAGAAAACTCCTACTGAATGAAGTTTCACTTTATATTTTCAAAACCGTTTTCCTTAAAAAAATTTTTGCAAACTCTCAGATATTAATTTCCATTTAGCGAACAACCTTCTCTAACCATTTGTTGGCTACCAGTCCGAATAGCTATCAAAGCTTTACTAATTAACGGTATTATATTACTGATAGTGCATCTTGTAAATTTCGTGAAATTATTCCCAATAAAACTTCAGAAATGAAAGCCATTTCGAATTACCACATGAATTATTTCTTTTGTCATATCACAAAACATTCCTAGTTTTTTATGTACGAAGTAAGCTTAAATAAAAAAAGATTTTTCTTGATCTGAAACGTTTCGCTTAACTTACAGTGCAATAGCCAAAAGCAATAATCTTTAAAAAAGAACTAATAGGTAAACATAACTAAGTCGAAGCCCGGAAAATGCAGGCATGGAAACACATAACAGAATTTTCTACCGAGACTAATTACGATAAAAACTACAAAGTAGATCTAGTACAAGAATTTGGTCTTCCCAAAAATGATCCTTCATTCATATTTTATTGCCTTTTTCATAGATATGCTCTCTTTTTTTTGGTATGGTTCCTTGGCAAGCCATGGAAAGAAACCTACTTTTCGTGTGGATATATTACTATGAAGGAAATTTGATATATCATGTCACGAAAAAGCTCTCCAACAATCAGAACGCAGTACATTCCTAAACATTATCTAAAAATTCCAGAACGCGAAAGCACCAGGTGATTAAATGTGCTGCCCCCCTTAAAACGGAGGTATTACCCATGAACGCTCAGAACTTAGAAGCTTTGTAAGCACTGGGATAAAAACTGCCACTTGTAAATATTCTAAATCTGGGAAATAACATTCCCGCACCGACATGATAGGTGGACGGTAGGCAAGCTAATTCAGCTTATGACATAATATATTCTTATCTGGAAATTAATGCAAAGAAAACAATTTTAACTCGCTCGACATCAATGACCTGTGGAAAGTCCCGATCATATTGCTCAAGTGATGGTCGCTGCCAGCAGCGTAAACAGAGCAAATAACGCACCTTCCGACAGCCACTATAATGCGTGCTTATACAAAAGCGGGAACTCCAAGAACTATCTGGAACTCACCATGCTAAACCCCCGGCAACCACAGCCGGTATCGCCTAGATTAGTTGACACGGTAGAAGTAACGACCCTTCAGACCCGGCGAGTTTATGGTTCCAACATAGGCGTTAGAGTATTTCCCCGGAGCGGTATCTAAACTCCTGTTAGTCTTTTCCACTTTGCCGTCGATGAGCTTTTGTACTGTCGAGCCGTGGACCTTTGTCGGATGGTTATACTCGGAGCGGAGTCCGGCGTTCACGAATCCGTACCTCCATGTTCCACCTTCTGCTGGGTACTGGTAGTGATAACCTGGATTCACCCAGGCTTGTCCAGGTACTACCGCGGCCCCCACCAAAGCGATGGCCATCGCCAATGCAGCTAACGTCACTTTGATCATTCGAGTCAAGGGTTTCCTCTTTTGCCTATACAAAAGTTTTTTCATTTATTACATTCCTCCTCATTCATCGGACTATTTTTGCCAATATTTTTACTTTTCAATCTAAATTTGATACCGCCCACCTACCATGTCGATGCAGGAGGGGTTTTTTTGCTCTTGTTGCCTTGACTAAATTTAGTATGATTGTAAAATTAAGTAAAGTAAAGAGCATTTCGACTTATTAAATAGTTTGAAAATTGGTTATTTATTACTATTAATTAATATTCTAAATTATTCGTGGAATACGTTTTGATAGTATAAAAAATTTGCTAGTTTACATTCCCTCCGTAGTTTTTCCATAGACCAAATCGAAGGGATGTTTATTATTCATAGCAGAATACATTGCTCAAAAAACCCTTATTAAGAAATGTGTTAAAGCGATTTTGAACAATTAAAAAAAAGTACCAATGAATATTTGTCAATTACAGAGCCTACTTCGCAAAAGTGAACTTTTCTCCATTAATGAAGTGGCATGTGTACTGTTAGAACCTAATGGCTCTGTATTAATTAAAAATAAACAAAGACGACCAATGGTTAAAGAACTGTTATTAGCCTATAACATCAAGCAAAATTGAAGATGTACTTTTTGCAAACGGCTAGAAAACGATGGTTTATTTGTGATTCCACATATATCACTTTTTCCTCATAAAAAGTATAAAACATAAATAAATGTAAAAAACTATTGTGCGTTACTTATGGTACGATTCATAGAAACGATTTAAAAGTAGCGAAATGGCTTTTTTACAGCAAGTAATCCTTTGTATCTCCAAACGGCTTATTTAATACTTAACCACTAAGGGAGTATGCAGATAGATCTGACAACAAAAATAATCACCCTGCGCCGTGACGGGCTAGTAGGGTGATTTCTATTTGTTTCACCAACCATTTCAATGATAAGCCAAAAAAATCCTTGCATAAGCTTCCTCGCGCAAGGCTATCTTTTCCCAATGTTAACTGCATCCTTTACCGAACACCTAGCCCATGTACACACTTTCGCATGTATTTGCCTGTGGTTCGTAATAACAATGTAACTTGTATTGCCCTGCAAATGGTTGGTCGTACCATGTAGGGGGGCACGGTGCATAGGGATTAAAATACCATAGCGCATACTTGGATGGATGCTCTCTCCAGTAATCTAATACTCTTTTGGCTAATCTCTTTTCTACACCTCTCGCTCTGTTGTAGAAAACATTTCCTTTTTGTACAGCTTCGAAAGAGTAATTGCCTCCCTGTATTTGAAAAATCACATCGTATATGGACCTTAAATCTTTAAAGTCTAAACAATTAGCAACTAGTCGGTTTACAATGACATTACCAACCATCAGCATCCCTAGCTGGCCTTCACCTTCAGCCTCTGCCCGCATCATCCTTGCCACTAAAGCCACATCACTATCTGTATATGCTACCCTTGGCATTTTATCACCTCTAAAGATTATATGAGGAAATTTGGGAAAAATGATTACTGATATCATTTTATATATGGGTTTTGTTTGGGCTACTTCTGGCTGATTGTATTCATTAGCTCGTATTCGTCCCCATTCTTACTAATATGGTCTGTAATATGGATATTTTTTCCATATATTCAAAAGACCTCATTTACTTTGTGATACGGTTCACCGTGATGATTTAAGAGGCAAAAAATAGACACTGGTATATTAATTCCAGTGTCTTCGACTTTTACCAAAATATGTATATTTTATACCTTTTATAATTTCGGCATACTTTCTACTTTGTTTGCCTTATAATAAGTTAATCCATATTTACGACATAAATCATCTACTTTTTCTTTATCACCTAGCCATCTACACATTAATGGTTGCCTAAAGTAATTTTGGTGTGTAGCCTCTCTATTCGGAAAAGTAAAGCGTTCAAATTGTAAAACTTTTTCATTATCTTTATTTACCCAGATTAATGGATTATCACTTGAAGGCTTAATATTAAATAAATCTCTTAAAATAGGTGAAGGATACATCATCGTATTTCCATATATAAAAACACTTGTTCCTACAAGTTCATTCGTCAAACAGACTCCTGTACTCTCCAAGAACTCTTCTTCAATAATAAACAATTCTTTCCTCTCTGAAATACACGTCGAGACTAGTCCACCCGTATTTAAAGATTTTGTTATTGATAAATCCTTAACTAGTACATTATTATTTACTAATTTTGCTGTTTCGGTAAAAACAATTCCATCTCTACTACCGATTGGATACCAAATTACCCCACCTATAATGTACATATCTTCAGGCACATTTTTTTCTAAAATCCCATTTAAATAAGGCTTCCCTTTCGATATAGTACTTTCGTCCATAAATCTTTTAAGTTCATTCTCAATATCCCATTCATTATCATAAGTAACCTGTGGTATTTTTGAAATTACCCAAGCATCATCCATATTTAATAATACTTGAGCTTTTATAGATAAAGGGACATTTCCCCATCTTCCTTTTTTTTCTTCCGCATACAGTATCTCCATGTCCAACTCACTATCAGATTGTGGGTAAAGCATAGAGTCACCCGGTCTACTTCCTTTACCTATTGAAGACTTTTGGCGTTTTGATGTCTTCTTCTCATTCTGCAAAAAATATTTAATATCATCATTAGATTCATAAGTAATATTTTCCATTATGCTTAAAAATCTTTTTGCTGAAAAACTAACATTAGATTCACTAAAAAACATTGGTGGATTAGTAGGAAGCTCGTAATCAATCTCTTTTGCTGTGTATTCAATTTCTATGTCTTTTACATTTTTAATAATTGAAAATAATTGTATCTTTCTAGATAAATTATTTGTCTCAATATACTCTTTTTCTATACATGGATATATAACATTAAATCCATCAATATTTTCTTGAGACCACCTTTCCGACATTAATAAAAGAAATTCTTTCTGTTCATCAGTATATAACTCCCAAGAATCCAATATGAATTTGAATAAATCCGGATATCTTTCAACTATTAATTGTAAACCTTGTAAGCAAATTTCAATTCTATGAATATTCCTAGTTAAAATTTGTTCTATAAAAATATTACAAGCTAATTCCGCAACATTTTTGGGAATCAGTAAATTACTAATTGATGGTTTTATTAACTCCGAACTAAAATTCAAATGGCCACATCCAGTAAACCATTTATAATGACATTTCAATTCCTCGTCAAACATTAATTTTAAAAAGTCAGTGGATAATAGATTTCCTGCATATTGTAATAAAAATCCCATATTAGAACTACAAGTATAGTAATGGTCATTATCATCTAGATTTTTTTATTATAGTCAGCCAAAACCCACAAAATATCCTCTTCAAATACATCTACAAGTTTTTCGACAATATTTGTGCATCCGGACTGTTCCCAAGCATAATTTTCTAGTCTAGTTAGAGTAAATTCCATGAATTTTGAAGCTATTTTTTTAGAGTTTTCATCGCGCTTTTCGATTATATCCCAAGCAATATCAATAGAATCCCACTTAATAAATGGATCCTGTTCATATTCCAAAAAGTGAATAATCTCATCTGTATTCATTTCATTTAGGCTTGATTCTAATTTCTCTTTCTCCAATTTTCTCTTTTGACTAAACTCTCTTTGGTTTTGTACTTCATAATCATGCTTATTTTCTTGATGCAGTGCAATTTTTACGTGTTCTGGTGATAAATGTGCTAATAAACTCTCTATTTCATCAACTTGTATCTTTTTTCCCTTGTTTACACATTTAAAATAAATATTCTTTAATCCTATCCTGTCTTCATTGTTGTACCAAGATAATATTCCACAACTTAATATCCAAATCGAAATTATTTCTTCAATGTCTGTCGAGTTTTCCACCATCTCAAAGAGCTGGTCATACATTATATCTAGCGAAAAACGGAACTCTTCATCTTGTTGCCTCAACTTCCATATGTCATTAATTCCGCATTTTGCTGCGGCTGAAGCAATTTCTTTTTTTATATCATACGAAGCTCTATTACTCCCTTTAATATCTGCTATGCTAGATAACTGATATAGTTCTAAACCTCTAGACTGCCATTCATTAGGATACTTTTTAATGATCTTTTTGAAATACTTTAATAGTGGCCATAAGGCATATTCTTTATGATCTACATAGCTAACAACATCCCATTGTAGCTTTTTATCAATTTCATCCATGAGTTCAGGAACTACGATTTTTCCATATTTTCTAAAACACTCATGCGTTTCTTCATAATTACTTTCTATGAACAGCTTTTCACCATTTTCCCCGTATAATTCTAATAGGTATTCTCGTACTGTATCATTTTTTTCATTTTTAGTTAAAAAGTCCAAAATAATAGCCTTATAATGCATTCCTAATAGATTTCTATCAAACAAATGTGTTCTTAATAAGTTGTAAAGGTACTCTGTTTCGATTGTTGTTAAAAGATTACATTGGTTTAAAGATATATACAACAGTAACTTAAATCCTTCATTATAATTAAAGGTTCTTACTCCACGGGTCTCATACTCAAAAAAGTCCTTATAGCTTTTTATTAATAGATTTCTTGTATTAGTGCTTGTGTTTTTATCATTATTAAACTCTCTTATAGCTCTACCTATCAAAAAACCATGACGGGTCAGATTTCTTAAATATCGGAAGTCTTTATCTTCATCTCTTTTTTCAACATCCTGTATTAAATTATTTATGACACCAAGACCCACTAAAATATCCTTATTATACTCTTGGTAGCCTACTATAATTGATAGGAGTATAGCTTTAAAACTAGTATCATTCGTAATATATTTAATCTTCTCTATCCCTTTTAAATCTAATACTGGTGGAATCTGATTATTAATTATTAAGCAGACATGGGCTAATAAGACATCATTTGAAGTTTCTCTTTCTTCAGCTATACTTACTAAAATCTTATTATAGTTGTCAATCTGCTTATTAAATAAAATATTCATTAGATTCTTTTCTATACAGTTGTAAGAAACACCACCATTATAAATAGTTTCAAGCGCCTTATCAGTTTCGTTCATTATAATTAAATTTTCAAAGTAAGTGTCATTAAATAGTAAAGAAACACGAATTTCTTCGTCCGTTTGCTTAGATTTATCTATCTTAGTAAACCCCTTGTTAAATTTAACAGCTAAATATGCCCAATTAGTTACTATTTCATCTAACAAATTTTGATCCCATAACACACTTTCTTCTTCTGATAGAATTGTTCTAACAAATGATGACGGTGTGAGATCCTTCATCCATAGATTAAAAATTGAGCTTGCTCTAGAATAAGATACAGGATCTTTATAAGATAATAAATCTATACAAAATTTCAACATGAGTAGATAGTTTTCTAGATTTTCTCGTCTTAAATCATCTGCTTTTAATTCATAAGTGCTTATTGTCTTCACATAAGATTTATCTTCTAATTTATATTCTTTTTCATAATACTCATAATAACGATAATGCTGGTACATAGTGTGTATCGCAAGATAAACACTATGATATCTTCCCCAATCCCTAGATTCTATGGCAGATTGGTAAGCCAAGGATCCATATTCTTGCAATCTCCTTCTCGACAAACCATTGGCCAGCGAGTGAATTACATAATCTACATTAAAAACTCCTGATATTAAATCCTTCCTATCTGCACTGATTAATAAGGGTATTAAGTTATTTAAACTTGATAAACTATAATTATCCCCCATAAAATATTCAGCTAATTGAAATGCAATACTCCTATACTTAGCACCGCTGCTGTTATTAGCCATTAAAAAAACTCTAAAATCATTATGAAATATTGCGTATTCATCATTACTTATTTTCTGTACCAAAGGAAATAGTAACTCTAATAATTCATCCCAATCATCTTTTTGTAAATTCACTTTAATTGCTTTACTTAATATCTCGGAATTGACTCTTCCATTTAATAAAATAATCGCACTTGCTACTACTTTATCCGGAAAGGGAAATCCTAAGTTCTTTTTATTTAAATAATCTGTTACATATTTCCATATATGACCATAGTAATTTGTAATATCACCACTCACATATTTTTCATCTAATATTCTTTTAAAGTCATCAAGTGTAGTACAATATCTAGCTTCTTCTATTGCAAATGCTACTGATAAATTATTTCCAAGGGTTTTTTCATAAATAAATTCAGATAAAATATTAATATCTATATTGAGCTTTATGCCTTTTTGTTCTATCAATTATAATGGACCCAAGATTTTAGACAGCAAGAAAGGATATGTTAAGGTAGGTTTATGAAACAAAAAAGGAAACGATATTCACCAGAATTTAAAGCACAAGTTGTATTGGAAATTCTTAAGGAAGAGAAGTCTTTAACTGAGCTGTCCTCTGAATATGGGATTCATGTTAATCAGCTGCGGAAATGGAAAACACAATTTCTAGAACAAATGCCGCAACTGTTTCAAAAGCAGAACAAGGATCAAGAAAAGATGAAAGCTGATTATGAAGAACAAATTGAAAATCTATACGCTGAAGTAGGCCGATTAACCACGCAATTGTCGTGGCTCAAAAAAAAATCTGGCATCTACCACAACTAGGCAAGAACGTGTGAATATGATCGAATGGCAAGACTCAGAATTATCCATTACAAAACAGGCAGAGCTATTAAGCCTTAACCGTTCAAGCCTTTATTATAAACCAGTCGGGCCTTCAGCAGAAGATGTAGCCATCAAGCACCGTATCGATGAAATTTATACAAAATACCCATTTTATGGGTCTCGTAGGATAACAGCACTGCTAAACCAAGAAGGAGTGAATATCAATCGCAAAAGAGTACAACGTCACATGCGAGAAATGGGGATTCAAGCTGTTTATCCGGGTCCAAATTTAAGTAAACGGAATCTACAACATCGAATTTATCCATATTTACTGAAAGGAGTGAACATTAACTATCCAAATCACGTTTGGAGCATTGACATTACCTACATTCGACTCCAACGAAGCTGGATGTACTTAGCAGCGGTTATTGACTGGTATTCCCGCTATGTCATTAGCTGGGAGCTGGATCAATCCCTAGAAATTGGATTTATCCTAGATGCCGTTCAAAGGGCCTTCTCTATAGCTAAACCCGTTATCTTTAATAGTGATCAAGGCAGCCATTTTACCAGTCCCAAATATATCAATCTACTAAACTCTAAGGAAGTTCAAATCAGCATGGACAGTAAAGGACGTGCTTTGGACAATATTATCATAGAACGTTTTTGGCGCAACATAAAGTACGAAGAAGTATATCTAAAAGATTATGAAAGTCCAAGGGAGGCTAGAATAAATATAAGAGATTACATTGATTTTTTAATTACAATCGCCCTCATCAATCGCTAGATTATAAAACACCATCATCAGTTTATTTTAATTAAACAGGTTCGTCATTGCCCTTCCCATCTTTGAGAAATTATCTTTCATGCGACAGAACCTGTCAAGGGAGAATACGCCCTTGACAGAACCTGCCACATGAAAGGCATGGTTGGCAAGATGGGAAGGAGCAAAACTCAATGCACCTTAAATTTATAAAAAAGTTGTCTTGACGATGGGGTCCACTTTAAATTTCCACTCAAAATATATTATAATAGTATTGAAATAGTTTTTAACATAACCGTTTACGTTAGGAGATGAATTTCAGATGAAAGCGTTAAGATGGCATAATGCTAAAGATTTAAGACTAGAAAATATCGAAGAACCTACTGTAAAAAAAGGTGAAGTAAAACTTAAAGTTGAGTGGTGTGGAATTTGTGGAAGCGATTTACACGAATATACAGCCGGCCCAATTTTTATTCCTAAGGAAACACCACATCCATTAACTGGAGATAAAGCTCCGATTGTTATGGGGCATGAATTTTCTGGACAAGTTGTTGAAATTGGTGAAGGTGTAACCAAAGTACAAGTTGGTGATCGTGTTACAGTAGAACCAATTTATAATTGCGGAAAATGTGATGCTTGTAAACAAGGGAAATATAATCTTTGCGCAGATATGGGATTCTATGGTCTTGCTGGCGGTGGCGGTGGGTTTTCTGAATTCACTTCTGTTCCAGAACACATGCTGCATAAACTTCCAGAGAATGTATCATATGAACAAGGTGCACTTGTTGAACCGTCAGCTGTTGCTCTTCATGCTGTGAAACAAAGTAAACTACAAGTTGGTGATAAAGCAGCCGTATTTGGAACTGGTCCAATTGGTTTATTAGTGATTGAAGCCTTAAAAGCAGCAGGTGCAGCAGAAATCTATGCAGTTGAATTATCTGAACAACGTAGACAAAAGGCAGAAGAGCTTGGAGCCATCGCAATTGATCCAAATAATGGTGATGCCGTACAACAAATTCAAGAGCTTACAAGTGGCGGGGTAGATGTTGCTTATGAAGTCACTGGGGTACCACCTGTTTTAAAACAAGCTATCAATTCAACCAAATTTAATGGAGAAACAATGATTGTTAGTATTTTTGAAACAGAGGCTCCGATTCACCCACAAAATATCGTGTTGAAAGAACGTACTTTAGCAGGAATTATCGGATACCGTGATGTGTTTCCAGCTGTTATTAGTTTAATGGCACAAGGTTACTTCCCTGCAGATAAATTAATAACGAAACGTATCACACTTGATGAAGTAATAGAAGAAGGATTCGAAGGTCTACTAAAAGAAAGAAATCATATAAAAATCTTAGTAAAAGCTGAGTAGTTTAATTAACCGGAATCTTATTATAGGATTCCGGTTAATTGTAATTGGAATTTGATTATCAATAATGGACTTATTATGTTTACTTTCTCCGAAATAGTTGTATGTTTTATTAACTTATACAAATTGTGCTAACAAGTATGAATCTCAAGACAATACTACTCAAAATCAAATTTACCTTGCATTTAAAGCAAGTGCTCTCTTATGCTGATAAAAAAGAGGCTGGGACAAAACCCCAGTAAATAGAAAGGACACCTTTTGATAAAATTAAAGTTACCATACAATAATTAATCACAAAAGAGGTGTCCTTATGTTTAAACATTATACCATGAATCAAGTTGTTTTGCCGCTGGATTTGGAGATTAAATTACAAGAAAATGATATTGCTTTTGCGATACATGATTTAGTAGAAAGTATTCCTGATGAAGTATTCCAAGAATTTGTACGTCAAACCGGTCGACCAGCCTATCATCCACGGATGATGTTAAAAGTTATATTGTGCGGGTATACGCAGTCCGTCTTTTCCGGTCGTAAAATAGAAGCCTTATTACAGGACAGTGTTCGTATGATGTGGCTAGCGCAGGGTTACGAACCAACCTACCGCACCATTAATCGCTTTCGTTCCAATCCCCTCATCGAAGACATCCTCCGTGAATGCTTCGTACAGTTTAGAAATCAATTAGTGGAGAAGGAATTGATAGAGGAAGAAGCAATTTTTATTGATGGAACGAAGATTGAAGCCAACGCCAATAAGTTTACCTTTGTTTGGAGGAAGTCCACCGAAAAATATAGTGACAAGCTGACGGAAAAGTCGAATCAGCTTTACGAGGAGTTGTTAGAAAAAGAAATTATTCCAGCAATCGAGCGAGAAAACAATGAAGAATTATCCGTTCAAGAGATGGAAAAAGTAGTAGAAAAGTTAGGCGAAAAAATCGAGGAATACGATGAAAGAATAGACGCTTGTGAAGTTGGCAGCGAGCGTAAAAAAATCCGTTCGGAACGCAAAATTCCAAAACAAGCTCGGAAGCAGTTTTCAGATTTCATCGTGCGTAAACAAAAATATGAAGAAGATATGGAGATATTCGGTGACCGCAATAGCTACTCCAAGACGGATCCGGATGCGACATTTATGCGCATGAAGGACGACTACATGAAGAACGGTCAATGGAAAGCTGGTTATAATGTACAGATAGCGACGGAAGGTCAATACGCACTTGCTTACGATGTTTTCCCGAACCCAACGGATACACGCACGTTGATCCCTTTTCTCGATACCATTGAAGAACACTTTTTTGAACTGCCGGATCATATTGTGGCGGACGCAGGATACGGTAGCGAACAGAATTATGAAGATATTATCGAAAATCGAAATAGAATTCCACTTATTACGTACAATCAGTATCGAAAGGAGAAGAAAAAGAAACACAAAGAGAATGCTTTTCATGTAGACAACTGGGAATACGACGAAGAAGAGGATGCATATCTATGTCCAAACGGAAGAAAAGTACGATTTAGCCACCATTCGAAACGAACAGATAGATACGGATTCAAACGAGAATTTAAAGTCTACGAATGTGAGGACTGTTCAGGTTGTCCACTCCGCAATCTATGCACGAAAGCAAAAGAAGGAAACACCCGAAAAGTCTTCATCAATGAAAAGTGGGAGTCTCAAAAAGAATATGTACGTACCAAGCTTTCAGACGAAAAAACTGGTGAAATTTACGGGAAACGCAAAATAGACGTGGAACCAGTGTTCGGATTTCTGAAGGCTAATTTGGGTTTCACTCGTTTTTCCGTCAGGGGAAAACAGAAGGTGACCAATGAATTAGGCTTTGCATTGATGGCGGTGAACTTGAGAAAGTTCACCGTCAACAACCCCAATCTAGAGACCGATAATGATAAATTTGACTCAAAAAAGGATCCTAGCAAAGTTTTGATTGCTTGGATCCTTTTTAATTACTGTTTTCGGCTAGTTATGTCCCAGCCTCTTTTTTATTATTTCTTAAGTATTTGTACTAGAGTTTTTAGGAATGTGTATAATGGACCCAAGATTTTAGACAGCAAGAAAGGATATGTTAAGGTAGGTTTATGAAACAAAAAAGGAAACGATATTCACCAGAATTTAAAGCACAAGTTGTATTGGAAATTCTTAAGGAAGAGAAGTCTTTAACTGAGCTGTCCTCTGAATATGGGATTCATGTTAATCAGCTGCGGAAATGGAAAACACAATTTCTAGAACAAATGCCGCAACTGTTTCAAAAGCAGAACAAGGATCAAGAAAAGATGAAAGCTGATTATGAAGAACAAATTGAAAATCTATACGCTGAAGTAGGCCGATTAACCACGCAATTGTCGTGGCTCAAAAAAAAATCTGGCATCTACCACAACTAGGCAAGAACGTGTGAATATGATCGAATGGCAAGACTCAGAATTATCCATTACAAAACAGGCAGAGCTATTAAGCCTTAACCGTTCAAGCCTTTATTATAAACCAGTCGGGCCTTCAGCAGAAGATGTAGCCATCAAGCACCGTATCGATGAAATTTATACAAAATACCCATTTTATGGGTCTCGTAGGATAACAGCACTGCTAAACCAAGAAGGAGTGAATATCAATCGCAAAAGAGTACAACGTCACATGCGAGAAATGGGGATTCAAGCTGTTTATCCGGGTCCAAATTTAAGTAAACGGAATCTACAACATCGAATTTATCCATATTTACTGAAAGGAGTGAACATTAACTATCCAAATCACGTTTGGAGCATTGACATTACCTACATTCGACTCCAACGAAGCTGGATGTACTTAGCAGCGGTTATTGACTGGTATTCCCGCTATGTCATTAGCTGGGAGCTGGATCAATCCCTAGAAATTGGATTTATCCTAGATGCCGTTCAAAGGACCTTCTCTATAGCTAAACCCGTTATCTTTAATAGTGATCAAGGCAGCCATTTTACCAGTCCCAAATATATCAATCTACTAAACTCTAAGGAAGTTCAAATCAGCATGGACAGTAAAGGACGTGCTTTGGACAATATTATCATAGAACGTTTTTGGCGCAACATAAAGTACGAAGAAGTATATCTAAAAGATTATGAAAGTCCAAGGGAGGCTAGAATAAATATAAGAGATTACATTGATTTTTATAATTACAATCGCCCTCATCAATCGCTAGATTATAAAACACCATCATCAGTTTATTTTAATTAAACAGGTTCGTCATTGCCCTTCCCATCTTTGAGAAATTATCTTTCATGCGACAGAACCTGTCACATGAAAGGCATGGTTGGCAAGATGGGAAGGAGCAAAACTCAATGCACCTTAAATTTATAAAAAAGTTGTCTTGACGATGGGGTCCACTTTAATTCTTTAATATCTTCTTTTAACAGAGGTGGCATCTGTAAATGTTCCACATTTTCTGTATCTGTTTTTATCCAAAATGGATATTGTTCATATAATTGAGCTGGTTGACCTACAATTACAAATACCACACCTTCTGGAATTTCATCTGGGCTGAATAAACTATGCAAAAAAATTATCTCATTATTTGCTCTCGCTGCATGATCGATACCATCAATACAAATGATTACTTTTTCAACTGTTTTTTTATATAAAATTTCAGCTAAACGAATAACCTCTTTTCTCATTTGTTCAACGGAACATAATGCGTTAGTAATTGGAACATTATATTTTTTTAATTCTCCTTTAAAGTATCTTCTTAATTGAATCAATAAATCATTCCATAAAGATTCTGGCTTACATAAACCTGAATCAACATCATAAAATCTTTGTTCGGGAGAAATCGGTTTAAAAGTATGATATCTAGCATTAAAAAGGTTATGTTTTAATTGTAAATAACTTATAAGGCTAGTTTTACCACTTCCCGGATCACCGGATATCCAAACTACCTTCCGATCCTTTTCTTTTATATTTCTAATTACATTTTCAGCAAATTCTTCACGGCTTTTAAAAAATGGCGTCGGAAAAGGTAATTCATGCTCACCATGCTCTTTATCAAAATTTAGTGATAGAGCATCATAAACATCCTCTAGTGTTACTTTTACTTTATTTCCCCTTCTAGTAGTTGTCCAAATCCTGAGATTGGAACAAAGCTTATCAAACAACCCTTTAGCAATCATTAAATTACAATTAAATGTATCTTGTAGAGATTTCAGCATAGAATTTTCTAATTCCTCTAATGAACCTTCATTACTTCTCATTACAAATGATTTTAAAAAACCTAATTCTAAAAATTCTTCACCTATTGATGATTTAAATTCATTCCACTGCACTGCTAAATCTCTATCATCAATTAATTTTTCAATTTCCACAATTGATTTTGATTGTTCTATATATGACTTTATTACTTGAATAAATTCATTTAAAGGTAAAGCACTATACTTCTCACCATCAAAAGTTCGTGTAGTTCTATTTATCCCTAAACTTCTATTGGTATATAAGACGGGTGTAATAGTCTTAACACCATTTTCCCTAGCTTCTTTCCAACCACTTGCTAATGCTCTTATTAAACTAATTTTGGTACTTCCACTTCCCCTAGTAGTTGTTTCTATTAATTTTGAAAATGTAAGATTTCCCTTTCCTGCATCTCCAACCTCATGCTTAACTTGAAAACACACTTCTTCAATATTGCCAATTCCAACAACTACATCATCAATCGTATTATGAATATCTGATTGAAAAATCACATATGAAATATTGCTATCCGGATTAATCATTTCTATAACTCGTTGTAAGCCCACGTACCATTCGTACCAGTATGGATCTCCAATTCCCGGTGTTGACATTTTATCACCTCTAAGATTGGTTTTATTCTACTTCACTATCCAACATCCAAACCCTCTTAATAGGAATCTCCTTCTTAATTTCATCACTAAGCTTTTCGTAGTTCTCAAAGATTTGTTGAATAATAGTTTTCGAGTCCCAAAGACGAACTTTAAAGAACTGCTTAGGAATTTCTTTCGTAACAGATGATTTAAATCCACTCCATGAAACTAACAAGCCGAATTCAGCACTATAATTGCTCATAGTTCCAATTAATTGGTCCAGAGTAGGTCTATCAAGAGGCGTGTCAGATGTTTTTACTTGAACACAAATTTTTGGATCTCCAAAACCAAGTGTATTGGAAGCCGCTAGTATATCTACACCGTGATCCGCACCCTCTGGACTTCTATACGTAGTAAATCCTTTTGCTTTCAAGATTTCCTCAACCAAGTTTTCCATCTTATGTCCTTTAAATCGTTGAATAATCCTCTCAGAAATTTGGTCATAAATATATTCTTCTAAATCAATCGAAACCGTTTCTTCATTCTCCTCTACTAGTTCCTTCACATTCTTATTTTTTGGTACATACCAATTATTGTTACGCATTGCTCTTATACGTTCTTCTGCATTATTTCTATGTATTTTGCATACCGTCATAAAGGCTCCTAGTGAATATAATATATCCTGATCAAAACGATCCCTTGGTATATCTTTTGCAATCCAGTTTACATTTCGATAATGATAATAGGGACTTCCAAGTAATTCATCATACACATAATCACCCGTAACTTCACCTATATGTATAGTACGATTAAATTTAGAGGGCAATACAACTAAATCTCCAAGTTCCATTGAATGTGCTATAGGCCAAATTTGAGAAGCCCAATTTATTGCTGTTTTTTCTTTATCCAGATCATAATGTTGTATTAAGCTTTTATATAGGCTTTCTTTAGATTCAATTATTTTTAGATTGATATTAAGGTCATCCCAGGTAAGATAGACTCTTCCATCATCTAGGAATTTATTTTCAAATTCTCCTTGTTTACCTGCACGAAATAACCAAACTGTCATTTTAAAACCTCCTCTGATAAACCCATCCAAATCATATTCATTTCCTAAATTTCTTATCCCTTCTTAAATACTATTATAACATTCTTAATAAACCAAATTATGGTATGGGAGCTATCGCTAAATATTCAAATACTAGAAATACCACTAGAAAGAATACAAAAAGAAGGCAACATCCTGTAAAGATGTCCCCTTCTTATCATTAATTATTAAGTAAAAGCTCAAGAAATTTCTTTGACTGTCTCTTTAGCACAAACATTTAACACAATTTCATCATTTAAAACCGTATCGATATCCTAATATATTACGTGATACTTATAAGTAGAAAAATTTCTATAGTAGGTTATAATGTATATTACATCTTTAATTAGTTGTCTAATGAATTGCAATAAGCCAGCATTTTAAAATGCTGGCTGTTGTAATCTCTTCTGATAGTCCGCACGCTTTTGTGAAAGCTAATTAGTATGAGTAGAAAGAAAAAACAAATACGAAATATATTTTTCATCTTTTTATACAAAAACTTTTTTACTTAACTCAGTACGGGATTTGTGTAAAAACTTTAGGTTTAGTTAGGTAATTTATACGAATCGCAAATTCTAATTAGATAAAGAGTCTAAGTTCTTGTACCAAGATTCTTTATTTCGGGTTTTATTAATCTTCCTCTGAATTCTGCTTAATACCAATACCATAATGATCTAAACCCATGGTTAATAAAAGGTTTACAAGCACATTGATTTTCATAGATTTATCTTTGCTTAATTGCTTAATTGTCTTATATAGATTTTCTGTTAAAAAGAACGTCTTTTTTTCTGAAAGTGAATCTTGATGTATTTCTAAGTAATCCCTAAATAGAGTTAAATACTTATCCCTATTTTCATCGCCGTAATCTCTACGATTTTCCTTTACTTTAATGTAAGGTTTATCTTCTTTTAACCGCTTAATCGTTTTAGTAATATCTCTTGTTAGTGATTTTTCTTTGACAATACCTCTATACACCCACTCAAAACTTTTTTCATCGTATTCAACAGCTGCATTAGTTAATTTTAATTTTAATTGTGTTGGACTCATTCCTAGTTGTTCTGCTAATTCTTCCAATTTTTGACCTTCGTTCAGTCTTTCAATAACCTCTTCAATTAACATTGACATACCTCCTCAAAGTTTTAAATATTATAACTTTGAAAAGGTCATATTCTAATAATTATTGTTGATTTATTTGAATAAATGCACTTTATATTCCTATCGATTTCCCATTAAATACTTTTATTATGACGGTCAAATTCTTTTCAAGTTTGGAATGAATTTTTGTCCTATTCCGATAATAATCCATTCCTAATCTACATTCGATCGTAATTGGAATAAATTTCAATCCAATTTATGTTTGATTCTCAGTAACCTATAGTCTTTCTTGTGTTTCTAATTACAGTTTCATAACCTTAATTGGGTATACCATAACATACCCAATTGAGGTTATGAACAAACTCATAGCCCTTACATCGAACAATCCCTGATATTATCGCTTTTTTGCAATATAAATCCGCACGAAATACACAACAATAATACTCTAAGAAAATCTAAAATGACTTAATATCAATGATTTTTTTGGACCAATTTTGACAATAGTCTTACGATAGTAAAACAGATTTAAAACCACTCAATATATTTATAACTTTTAGAGTGTGCTTGTTCTCTTTGAAACAAAAAGAATTATTTTAGACAAAACTATGAGAGCTACAGCACATACTGGAACAGTTACTGGCAATAGAAATAGCGTATAAATTGACGCCCGCCTTATATTTCGACAAATTTTATACGAATTATAGAGAGTCAAGGACCAAAAATGAATGTTCCCCAAAAATGGAAGAGTGGCGGAAAAAATAAAATGACAACGGTTAAATTACCTAACAGGCCAAGTTTCCCAACTATTTTAGTAATTGAATCAACTTCATTAAACCTTAATAAAACCCAACCCATACACGCGACAATTAAACCTATAACACTAATTAAATAAAAAGTAATAAAGGGTGAACTTAGTAAGGAAACGCCGATAAAATCACTTGATACCGCAAGTAATAAGAGTATAAATCCTAACCAACTACACAATCTCACAAATATCTTTTCCAAAAAACTCACCCCATTAAGCAAAATCAATCTTTTGGTTTTTTCGCTTGTTTGAATTAAACAAATTTTTTCTATTGTAACATGCGCCAAATAAAAAATCTTTCCAGTTAATAACTCATAGAACTATTTCAAATGTTTAGGACATTATGTCCTAAACATCCTCGTTACTAGGACTAGTTACTATCATCTATAACGTTTACCTAAGTCTATTTTTATAGGATAAAGAGAGCTTGTTTGATATAGAAAAATTAAATAGGAAACGATTAATAGTATCCAACATTCGAAACAAAAAGAGATGACCACTGTCCTTTGACAGCAGCCATCTCCTATTCTGTTTCTTATATACTATGCATACCAATCATTCCCCCGTCTGGAAAGATTAATCGATTACTTTCATCAAACTTTAACTCCTCTTTTGCAGAGAAAAAATAGAAGGAATCACCACTTCCCATCTTCTCTACTTCCTCTTTGTACCGGATTCGAAAAATAGCTTGTACCTCCTCTAAAGACTCTGCATCAATTACTGTAAATAATTCATCCTTTTCCTTCGTACTTTTTACGACGTAGTAAGATTCCATGTTCTACTCCTCCATTTCATTCATTTTTATAAAATAAAAAACATCGATAAGAGTGCTAACGATCGTAATCGCCGCACATCTTACCGATGATTTTTAACCAATTCTATGGACCCAAAAGGCCTTTAATTTTGTTATTGATTAGGTAAAAGTAAATAAAAATGATCATTACATTATTATTCTAACTTGTAACATTCTGTATTTTAAGCCTTCTTGTAACTATCTTCAAAATCTATTTTTTTAAAACATCTTTGAATTTGAATGTTATGAATGTATAAGGTTAATTGAAAGAAGGAAAATGCTAGTGTAACTAAATAACGCTTCACTTAACAATAACGAAGTGGGAGTAAAAATAGGCTAAACAAACTGTATATCCCACTCCATTCCACTAAATATCAAGCATTGTTCTTATTCATGCCTTTAAATTGGACATTTATGACCATGAACTGTCCAGTTAAGGAAATGGAGTATACATTTGATATTTATTGTTTCATAATAGATTGTAAATAGCTTAGTATGTAATAATGAATCATACGAATCCAAAGCAAGGTGAAGTAAATGGACTTCTTTAAACTTATTTTTTATATCAATGCGATGGCAATCAGTCTGAATGTAGCAGCAACCTATTTAGTTATTGTAAATCTGATTTTAAATCAACCAATACACCCTTTTTTAATTTTAGGTTTAATTGTTGGTTATGGAGTGATGATTAAGTACAACTTCGTGTTTCATAAACTGTGGGATAAATGGTTTAATCATAAGAAGTAAGAGTGGAATAGTATCCAATAATACTCTTTTTCTTAGATTTATTGAAAGTGAAAGAGGTGTTCAGAAGTGGACTATTTCATGCTGTTGCGAAATGAAAATGTATCAGATTTAGACGTATTTTTAAAAACACATGACGTGAATGAGGAAATAAATGAACAAAGCCTCTTATATTGGGCGGTTCATGAAAATAATTTCACATTTACCAATAGGCTTATTCATCATGGTGTCGATGTCAATAAGAAAGATAAACTAGGTAGAACTGCACTTCACATTGCCTGCTATTTTGGTTTTTATGATATTGCAGAACTTCTATTACAACATGGTGCAGTAGCAGATACTACCTGTTTTAAAAGGGCATCTAGTGGCTGGGATGGCCATTATCAATCAGAAATAATAGAATTGCTTAAGGAGTATGTTTAGTAACTAAATCAGAAGCTAAAATTACCGATATAATAGTATAACAAGGAAGTGGGAGAAACACAGTTATCAACAACTCTACATATGAAAGGTGGGTAATTGATGAATAAACCTAGAGATAACAAAGAGTTCTGTCCATATTGCAATGCTGATCTGCAAGGAAAAGATATCCCGGAAAAAATACGTCATCACTATGGTAGTGCGACGCACGGTTCACGAAAGATTGCAATTTATAGTCGTGAGGAAGACCGAACCCTGAAGTGGCAGTGTCCTGATTGTGGAGGGGAATGGGAGCAATGATTGGAGAGACTACATCTCAGCTAACAAATGTGAAGGCCGGCTTTTACTTGTTGTATTCATAATTGAACAGCTTCAGCTAATATAGCTTGTCTTATAGTCCAATGAAGGGCATTTTTTGTAACTACATCAATACTTATACCAAGCATATCTTCCAGTTCATGCTTAAACCGAATCAGATCAAATAAACTTCTTTCTGGATCAATATCAACTAGTAAATCATGGTCGCTATTTTGTCCACCTTCCAATCTTGCTACCGAGCCAAATACTCGTATGTTATCAATCCCATGCTTCTTTCCAATTTTTATGATTAATTCACGCTTTTCTTTAAGAACGTCACATAACACCGTTCATCCCTCATTTTTTGCCCACTTAAACCTGTCCATTCAATTCTACGCTACCTATAAATTCCTCATACTCCATGTCATCTTTATCTTGATTGCACTTAATGCAAGTACAAACACAGTTTTGTGGGGTGCTTAAGCCGCCTTTTGCTCTGGAAACTTTGTGATCAATTGTATCAACGTATGCGATGTTCTTTATAATCCCGGCAAAATAATTTCCATTCCAATTATCTTCCAATACGCAATAATATGTTTCAAAATATGGTTTACTCAATATTAATACTAAATTTTTCTGAGGATATTATATCAAAAATGGCGGTAATGGTATATTATCGCAGCAAAAAATCCTTGCTGAATTATCAAGAAACTTGAACAAATGGAAACAAAAATATGGCGTCAAGCGAATTGAGTTGTTCAGTTCATATAGTCGCGAATAGCAAAATGAATCAAGCATATTGATTTAATCGTTGAGTTTAACGATTCGGACCTATCTTTTGATCATATATAGAATTAAAATTTGAACTTGAGGATTGTTTTCAGAAGTCGATAGATTTGATGATAGTAAATGATATTAAACCTGCTAAAACAGAGTATTCTAGGGAGTGCAATATTTGCAGAAGAAGCCTAGATTGTCATGGAATTATTAGCAAACCTAGATAGTAAAGAGATCCAATTACTGATAAGATTCATTCGAGAAGAAATGGAATACTATTAAACTCAAAAGTCTTTGAAGAAATTTCTTTAAAGTCTTCTATGTCATTTATTTCGCTACTTGCGTTCGTTAAGAATATAAATATACATACATGCAGAAAATATCAGCATTCCAAAACTAATAACACCTAACCCCATTCCAATCCATCTACCTATAAAAAAGGAACTAAGTAAAACGGACACAAAGAATACAATTGTTATATTTGCAGCTCTTGTTTTGTCTTTTACTATTAGTAAACTAAATACAAATACCACCATATTCGCAAGAAAGCCTATCAAAATTGGTATTAAAATATCCATTTTATCTTTCTCCTACCTTTATTTAAAATATATATACTTACTTCCATACTAAAGTATAAATAATGGGTAGTGAAGATATATATCTAAGATTAGAGCCTTGTTGAAATCTAGCGTTATGTGTATTCAATTCCAACTCTTATAGTTAAAAATAGTAATAAATATCTATAAATATGATGTTGAAAATATAAATAAATTTTGAAATAATGAAGTTTGCAAATCTGGAAAGGAGTCGTGATAGATCTTGAAGAAAAAAATCTTTCTAGCTGGATTAATAGCGATGATTTTAGCTGTTATGACCGCATGTGGTTCTGAACCTAGTAGTGATGCAGCAAATGAACAGGACACAGAAGAAACCGTAGAAGAACAACCAAATGATTATTCTACAGATCCAGAAAAACCAATTGTATCGAATGGATCTAATTCAAACAGTGAAGACACCACTGTAAATAAAAATAGCACCCAGTCCATTGAAAATGATACTAATACGTCCGAAACCAATGATAGTAATATAGAAGCAGACCCTTCGAATAATCAAATAAAGGAAGAAAGCATTCATCTTTCTAGCGGAAGTGAAGCAATTCAATATTTGGCAAAGGAATTAGAAATGGAAAATAATGAGGATATTATTTTTGATGACATGGGTGGTTCCTTAGAAGAAGATGCACAAGGTTCTTATTACACGATAACATTATATTCAAAAGAACTGAAAGAAGCTGGTGGTTCTGGTACCCTCGAAAGTTATAAAGTGTATCAAAACGGAAAATATGAACTACAATGATGTTTCTGTTAGAATGGAACTATAGGTGGATCAAAAAATCCACCCTAACTTCTCCTACAAAGTTAAACGGGTGGATTTTATTTTTCTTTATTGAATTCATAAACAACTAACTATTATAAAAGCAGTTTCTGTTGGACAATTCGAATAAAGTGATGTTCTTTTACTTTATTATCAACGATTTCATAGACATACACTTTACTCTTAATAGCCTCATAATCCTCTTCTACCGATTGTCGTTGGAATTGTTTGATATCATTCGTTACGACAATTAAACGACTTTCTCCATCTGCTTCTTCACTAATAAAATCAATTAATCCGAAAGAAGGCTGTTTTCGAATATTTATTCTACCTTGACTCAATTCATATTCTTCTATTACATGTAAATAATCATCTGATATAACTCGACCACATTCTACATTAGTAGGCGTTACTTTAAATTGAGCAATTCGCTTTACTGGTTTTAATTGAATCGAACGTTCTCGATCTATCTCATTCAAACGTTCTTTACTTCGATCTTCCATCTCATCTATTTGAGTATAGGTTTGATTAATTAAAGCACTGTTTTTACCACCGACATTTTCCTCTTGATATTTTTGTAAACGTTCTTGCAGAGTCTCCATTTGATTTTCAAATGATTTTCTAAGGAAAACACGTTTTCTATTAGTGTATTCCTCGCGCTTTCTTTGTGTAGTTTTTAGTAATTTTCTAGCTTGTTGAATGACATATCGTTTAATATCTTGATCCTCATTCTCATAGGTCTTGATTACTTCTAAGGATTGGTGAAAAAGTAAGTATGGTGATATTTGGACAAACTCACCATTTTCACGTTTACCGGTTAACATCAACTTCTGCTCCAGCTCTCTACCATTACCGTCAATAATCGAAACTTGATTTAACTCCATAATCATTGGTTCCGTTATGGAAGCATTTACTTCATATAACGGCAGAATGGTTTGCTGCATTTCTTTTGCGGTTAACTTCATGACTAAGTTAAACAATGGATCATCGTTCTCGATCATTGGGAGTTTATCCGTTTCTTTTGCTGAGGTAAGAGCAAAGCGTATGGAGTTATCAAATTGAAACATCAACTTTTGATCACGAGCAAAGTCACGAATACGTTTTGGGAAACGATCAATCCGAGCTATGGTTTGGTCATTCGATACACTCATTCGTGTTCTAGTATTTTTTAATCCATTAACAACAAAACGTCCATAAAAGCGTGTTGGAACACTATGCATGGATACTTCATCAAATGAACGCTTCGCACCTGGCAAATCAAAATTGTCGTCTAAACGTTCATTTTGGGCAAGTTCAAGCAGTCGCTTATGTTCTTCTGATAATGTTTTTTCCATATGCTCGATGATTTCATCTAAATTTTCACGATCTAAGATGGCTTTTTCCATAACGGAAGATAAATCTGCTTGTTTATCCTCTAGAACTTCGCCAACAAAGTCATAGACTAGATCTTGTCCAAGGTCTTCACGCATTTGTTCCATTTTCGTTAACAATCTTGTTAACACATCACCTTCACGAGTATTAGTGGCAACTAAGTTAAATACAAATACTTCATTTTTCTGACCAATACGATGAATTCGCCCCATCCGTTGTTCCAATCGATTTGGATTCCACGGAATATCATAATTTATCATTTGGTTACAAAATTGTAAGTTGATGGATTCACCACCTGCATCGGTAGCAATCATAATTTGAACGTCATTTCGGAACTTCTCGACTTCCTCTTGTCTTCGGTCCATCGAAAAGTCTCCAACAATTTTAGCTATATCCGGTACATAGGCTTTTAGTTTCTTCTCAAGATAATTTAATGTATCTTTGGATTCAGTAAAAATCAAGATTTTTTCACCTTTTGCCAATAAACCGCCTGCACCAAACAATGTCTTTTCTAGCTCTAAAAATTTTCGTTCATTTTCATTTTGTCTGATTACATTTGCTTTGCGAATCAATTGATCCAGCATTTCGATTTCTGTTTGTAATTCATCATAGTCTAGTTCTTCAAATTCACCCTCGGCATATTCCTCTAGTAACTCCTGTTCTTCTAACGATATATCTTCGTAATCTTCATATTCTAGCATGATTTGTTCTGCTTTTTGCCCTGTTTCTAATACACGTTGTAGTCGTTCTTTTCGTCGTACTAAAGAAAGATAAATTGCTTCGGTTGAAGAACTTAACCGTCTTTGTAAAATCATCATAGCAAAAGCAACATTAGGTTTATTGTTTTTCTTCGCCCGATTAAAATAGTGCCGAACATATTCTGTGACCGCATCATATAAATCAATTTCTGCTGGACTTAAGTTAAATCCTAGTGTTTTTGTCGTACGTTTAGGGAACAACGGCGTGCCATCAAAATTAACCATATTTTCCTTTAAACGACGAATGACATAAGGGTTACTTTTTTCAAAAATGGAGTCCCCTCGATTGAGATTAGAAAATATATCCGGATCAATTAGACTCATTAAGTGACGAAAATTCTCTTTGTCTCCTTTATGCGGAGTTGCGGTTAATAGCAAGGTGTGTTCTGTATGCCTTAATAAAGTTTCTCCAAGTTGAAACATTTTTGTACGCTTCACTTTTCGTTTCTTTTGACCAACGGTATATGCTGCCATTTTATGCGCTTCATCCACAATCACTAAATCAAATTGAGCATTTATAATCATATTTTTAATGTCCTCACGAGAAGCCCAATACATCGATACAATGATTTGTTGGTGCATCTCAAATGGATTCATCTCACCGGATGCTTTTAAATAATCACGGGTAATGATTAAAAAATCCTCATCAAATTTTTCTTTTAACTCTGCTTGCCACTGTTTCAACACAAGAGGTGGTACTAAAATTAATGTTTTTCGAACCATATTTCGGGCTTTTAGTTCTCGAATTAGCATTCCTGACATAATCGTTTTACCAGCACCAGGATCATCCGCTAGCAGAAAACGTACTTGTGGAGCTTGAAGCATTTTGCTATAGACAGCTTCGATTTGATGCGGAAGAGGGATCATATTCTTATTCCCACGCGCTCTTGATTGGGAATATTCTCGTTCCGTTTTTAATACATGATATTGCAAATAATGCTGAAAACGATCCTTTAAATTGTCCGATGCGTCTTCTTCAGAATATCGCTCCACTTCATACAGCTGATAACTCTCCAGATAGTTTTCAAAGAATTGATTGGATTCTCGTCCAACTGCTTCTACTAGATATAAATCTTCATCTATCGATTCAATATGTTTAATTTGAACCGGCTCTGGCCAAAAGGAAGTTCCTACAATTTCCCCTTTTTTAAGCACAATTACACCTTCTTTTCCTTCTCAAACTTAATACAATGCCTCGTATAAGCGTAAAACAAACTCTTCTTCTAAATAAGGCTCTGTTCCTTTCTTCGTAACATGCTCGACTCTTAATGTACACGTCTCACCAATTTTATAATGTTTTTCAATCAAACTAAATTCAACTTGTCTATTTCGGTCTTTATTTTCTCCTTTTAAATCAAATACGAGTTCCACTTCATTGGAAATACGTTCATCGCCTTGATAGAACGCTGCACGTACTTTACGTGAGGTATATTCATCGGACACACTCTGCTCTTGATAAAATGAAATCGGCACACGGTAGTTTGTAATTACTTTTTGTACCATCGCAACTGCAATATCAACAGGCTGCGCTTTTTCAATACGGCGATAGTCGATTAATGGTACAACAGCTTCTTGTGGTAATGCACCGCCATGAATGAATTGTAGACCGCCACCTGTTTTAAATCGGTTCAACCCTTTTGCTAAAACGACTTCAACATTTTTTAATGGGGTTTGTTCTTCCTTTAACTTTATTGCCCCTTCAGGAACCGATAGTTGGTTTCCAATTGCAAATCTACGATTACCGTCCATCACTTGACCTTCCACAGCTGGAATCTTCCCATATTCTTCAATTTGTTTAAATTGAAATAAAAAGCCATGATCTGCTGTTATAAAAATCCGTTTTGCTTGTAGTCGTGATAACCGATCAACGGCATAGCTTAAATCTTGAATGGCCTGGTGAACCGCTTCATAGGTTTCTCGTTCTGACTTCGCTGAATCTCCTAATGCATCTATATGGTCATGGTATAAATAAACTAACCGTTTTCCTCTTAATACCTGTTCAGCTTCAGTCGTTTTCATATCGAGTAATGCTTTTAATTTAAGTACTTCGGTTTGTGGTTCAACAGATTGTAAGATTTTACGTCGGTTATCCAAACCCTTTGTTGATTGACCGTCTGCATAAATTACTTTATTCTCATCCACGGTTAGTTCTCGATGTAGCAAAAGAGATGCCATCCCTAATTGTGTGTATGTTGGATAACTGGCAGCCATCGGTTGGATCGTGGATGTTCCATTTTCCCTTTCTTCTAATTGGGTATGTAGTTCATGGGCTGCTTCGTATCTTAAAGCATCGGAAATAATAACAAATACCCTAGTTTGTTCTTTTTCCAATATAGGACGTATGTTCTGTGCAAAAAATCTTCTTTGTGGCATCAATGTTGATATATAACCTTCCGTTAGCTTATAGTTTATCTCTTCTGATATACGACGTAAGAACTTATTTTCGTACCAATTTGTTAATCGACTTGTAATCTCTTCTAACATTTCCTTTGATTCTAGTTTAGTAAAATCATACATAAAATGACGATATGCTTGATCAACTTCAAATACGTATGCTGCGTAACTTTCGTATAAATCATCTTCCTGATACATACGTTTAATGGTTAATTTCAACTGCTCCAGCCGTATTGCTTGATATAAGGTGTTATATATGGCATTTAATTGTCCTTTCGATCCCCAATGGGTTTGTAACCGTTGTTCAATTAAAGATAATCGCTCACTTACATGAATGGTTTGATGAAGAAGTTCATCGATACATTTTTCAATAATCAATGCATCGACAATAGGGAAAGTATCTACCATTGTGAAATGATCTAACTCTTGTTGTGAAAGGACTTCTCTTAATCGATTTACTCTTTCCCATTCTTTAATGCGCTCTTCTAATACTTCTTTGTCATTACGTTGTAGCCATTCTTCAATAAATAATGCACAGACGTTAGGTGAGGATGAGGCCCACTTATTCTCCCATTCATCAACAGAAAACTTCGCGTTTCGCTTAAAATGTTGATAGATTAAGACATTCATTAATTCGACTAATGGTTCTTCCGCCTGTTCTAAGGATATACCGAAATATCTACCAATCATTTCAAATGCTCGTTCTAATGAAAAATTACGCTTTAATTGTTTCATTAAGTCATTTTCTTGTATGTGTAATTCTTGTAAAAGAAGTTGGCGTGTAATTAACCGAATATCTGGTACAGGCGCTTTGGTTAACACCGCCATCATACTCAATTCAAATTGGTTTTGGTCAGCTTTTTGAGGTAACACTTTTGCCAATCTTCTTTTCCGTTCTTTACTTCCAAAGAACAAAGGATATTGTTCCATCATTGGACGTAAGACATGATCTGACACTTGTAAGGTTTCGGATAACAAAGCAGTTTCATCTGCTTTAAATTCAGCACTGTATAACAAGATATCCAACAACATATTATCTGCATCTTCCGGTCTTGGCCCATCGGTATAGATTAAAAATGATTGATTTGGTTTCTCTAGTTCTATTTCAACTTTTAATTGGAAAAAATTACGCTCATTTACATACCTTACTTCTACCTCTTCTAATTGTTCTTTAAGTTCTTCCACATCCACTTGAGCTTGTGCATCATACCAAAATACAATAGCACGCCCTTTTGTTTCTTTCTCTTGCTGTATTTTTTCTTGTAATTTCTCTATTACATTCATAACTTCCACCTCGTTATGTAAAGAGAAAGAGGGGAATTCCCTCTTTCTGTTATTTAATCTTTGTTAGAACTTTATCGAATTTGGCATAGTTGACTTTCACACCGTCATCTAAATCAATGTCAATTTGTTCATTTGCATATACTGCTAAATGCTTATCAAATTCTTGGAGTTCTTCTATCTTCTTCTGGTAAGCTATTTTAGCTTTTTCAAGGTTACGTCTATCTGTAGCAGATAGACTTGTATTTGCTAACCGTGTATCAATCATCTCAATCTCATTTTGATATTTCGATTGAATCTCTTGTAAATGATCAAAACGAATCGTTGCCATCGTATCAGGCTGATAACGATGCAAATAAATAAGTGTTCGCAATCCTTTTTGTTTCCCGGAATCAACTAACCAATAAATTGGTCGTTTTTGATACGTTTTGCAATGGTCTTTGAAAAATTCATCTAAGAAGTAACGCCGTAACCGTTCTTCTGGAGATTCATTCTTTTTCATCTTTAATGATTCAGCTAACCAGCGCATGTTTTCGTCTACCGTATCTGGACTAAAGGCAACCGATAAAAACTCTCTTAAGCGGACAATGATATCATTTTCAAAATAGTGGTCGTCTGTTAATAGAATAAGACCATTTGGGTTTGGTTTAAAAGTCTTGTATTTTGATTCATCAAAATCTCCACCAGCATAAGCTAGTCCCTCAATATCTAAGGAATAACGGCCCATTAAGCAACCAACGAAATAGGATAAAAAGTTCTTCGTATCTTTTTCGCTATCAGCTATATATATATTTATCTTTTCTTCGTTAATGCTTGGATTAAGCTCATCCCCAAGATTATATAAATTTATGAGTTTTGTATTAATTTGTTCCTCGTTTTCCTTTATTAAAGTAAATCTTTCTTTCGTTACATTTTTCCATTTCATAAATATATCTTTTAATAGATACGATTTACCATCTAACTGTAAAAATGGATGCTTTTTAAAATTCCAGGAGGTTTCAAAAGAATCCCAATCTAATTTTGAAACACCTATTAATTTTTCTACATAGTCATTGATATTATTTTCACTTTTAATAAAAGGTAATGATTTTATAGTTCCTGACTCATAATTAATTGTTGAACTTAATAATTTTATTATATGACTAGCCACTTTAGAATTTAAAAAAGCTAAATATTCATAGACACTACTTTCACTTTTGCTAAATAAAGAGATTCCAGCTACATCAAATAACGTTCCTTTAGGAGTGTATCGAACTGAAAAATCACCAGATGATACTTTAGACCAAGAAATCCCTTCTTCAAAATAATAATCTTTATTTCTTAAAAAACATTTACCTTTATTTTTTATATCTTCCCCATTATTTTTCCAATTCACGACGTATTCTAAATTTCCATACCATTTCCTATAGGATCCACCTTTAATATAAGGGAACCATTTGGCACCTGAAATTATTGCATCATCTGCACTTGTAGAACTAACATTCATTTTAGTCCGATCTATTTCAAACCATAATCTTAAGAACTTATCATTTTCACCTGTAGTCATCCCATTACCACCAGCAAGATGATCTCCTAAAACCTCATTTTCCTTAAATAATTTTAATACATTCTTGCTAGCCCAATATGATATCTGTGAACCTGGTAGTTTTTTAAAATCTTCACTTGAAACGTATGTAAATCTATTTTTTGTAACTGGAAATTCAAAAGGCTCATTGTCTTTAAGGTCATCATATTTTATATATTGAAAAACTCCCTTATATTCTTTTATTTTCTTTCTAAAAATGGTTGCAGCCGTACCAAAAGCGATTCCCATAACCATGTTATCCATATGCACCATACTAAGAATCGAATACTGGTTAAGTATACGGTCCCTGAACTTTTCAAATGATGACAAAAACATCCATGACTGCATAGTCACATTGGCAATTATTCCATTTTCTTTTGTTAAACTTCCCATTCTTTCCATCATAGCCGAAAATGTATCAAACTTACTAATAGGATAATTAATTTTTAAGAATTCACTTAATTTACTGTTGATATTTCTTGCTCCCATATATGGTGGATTTGTTACTGTAATATCATATTTTGAATTTAAAATTTGTACTTGCTTTAGTATTTCTTCAATTTCATCCAACTGATCAAATAAATAATAATTCTCGATACCTAATTGTAAATCGTCACATTCTTTAATGTTTTTTATTCTATTTAGATACTTTTCGCAATCTATATCTATACTTTTAATAAGTGAGCCATAATTCTTAGCATCATGAAAAATTTCTAATAAGTTTTTTAATTCATTTTCTTCTACTTCATTACTGCTAATCAATTTTACTAGACCTATTTTATCTAGATTATTCGTTTCCTTTATTTCATAAATGTTTGGCACTACTTGATTTTTAAAAATTCTCCGTGACTTCTCTCTTGCCTTCATAATCAAGGCAAATGATGCTAGTTGTGTAGCTCTTTGATCAATATCTAAACCATATAAATTTTTATTTAAAATTAATTGCGGAATTTCATTACTCGGATATCCCTCTTCTTTATACATCTCATACAGTAAATCAAAAGCATATAGGAGAATATGTCCTGATCCAACACAAGGATCAAGGATTGTTAACTCTTCTAAATTAACTTCTTTATATTCAAGTTCCACTAATTCTTTCATTGTTATATTTTCTTGATTAGCTGGATTAACAAAGTATTTCATCATACTTTTTACATCTGAATCTGGATTTGCCTCAAGCCATACCTTTCCTAAAGAGTTATCCACCATATATTTAACAACCCACTTTGGAGTAAATAGTTGAGTTGCTGCGGGAATTTCATTTTTTTGGACTCGTTTATTTCGCTTTAAATTCTCATAAACCTTATCTTTTACTTCCGAATTATAATATTGATATATCCAACCAATTACTTCTACTTCTCTAAAGCTTTCAACTAATTCTGTATTATTAATCAATTTAGAAATAATAAACTCACTATCTAATAAGTAGTCTGGAAGAAGTAATTCCGAATAATCTTTTATCTTTTCAAATAATATTGGGAAAGAATTGCTTAAACTATTACATTGAGCAACAAATAATTGCCTATATGCCTGTTCATGTTCTCCCTTCTTAAGGAATTCATGGATATCTTGATAATTTACATCCAAATTCATCGTTTCATATTGAAGCAAGATATCTGGTTCGTTCTTGCCAGAGCTACTGGATAGTACATTGACACGGTCAGGCAAGTAATTATTCACTTCCATATAACGAATAGCTATAATCCGGTTAAACCACGTATAAGCTACTTCTTCAATTAATTGTTCATAACCAACCGTATTTAAACGGTTTTGTAGTGTCCGTAAGGCGTGCTTTAGATCTAGAGGAAATGTCTTGCCGTTGACAATTAATTGTCCGTAATTCTCTTCAATTGTTAGCTCAGGATTTTCTTTCGTAATCCCATATTGTTCTGCCTTCAAGGCCACTTTTTCAAGCAAATCACGTCTCGCTTCTACAGCAAAATTTTTTAACTCTGTTTTATTCATTTATTTCACCCCTACTATGTAGAGGAGCAGATAATATACCTGCTCCTGAATTTAAGATTTCACAAAGTAATGCGTCTGCAATTCCTTTAATAATTCTCGTTTTAGCGAATCAATTGCTCGTTCCAAGTCTTCTTCCGTTTCAATTGTATCTACACGACTGAAAAACTTATCATACAGGTCTTTACCTGTAATTGGTTTTGGTTCTCTTTCTACCGTATCTGTTTCTTCTCTTATTTCTTTCAACATTTGTCGTGCTTTTGATTTTGTCGAGTCAACCAGTTCACCAAGCTGTTGTTGATTAATACGAGCGCTTGAAATGCGTTCACTGTTCTTTATCTTTTCATATAGTTGAGTTGCACGGTCTATTCTCGACTGAATATAAGCTGTAATTGTCTCATATTGGGAGTATTGTTCATATAAATCTTTTAATTGCCCCATTGATTTATCAGATTGAACCAAAACAGCTTGTTTTTGTTTGTCTGTTTCTTCTTGGATGATGTTCTTTAAATCATCGGTTAGCTTTGGTAATTGACTAATATCTTTCGATGGTTCTTCTTGCAATAAAATTTGTTTCATTCGTTGAGCAATATCTTCCAGTTCTTCATTATGAATAATTTCTAAGTCCTGTTGATGATTTTTTAGAACTTGAACTGCTTCATCAAACTTTACAATTGGATTTCCTTCATAGAATCCTTGAAGCATTTCGATGATATCAAACCATTCCTCCATATCATCTTCATATTGAATGAAGGTGCGACAGAATTGTTCTGGGTCACGTATCGATAACAATTTTTGTGTATCTGTTACGACTCGTCGAATATGACTCTCGCCAGGATATGGATAGTCACTCGTAGGATCTTGTTGACGTCTTCTTTCACGAATCTTCTCAATCGGCTCAACAAACTCCTCATGTACTTTTTCACGGATGATTTCTTCATACGCATCGTACGTATCGAAAATCTGTGTTAACGAGAAGAAATCACGCACTAGTACAATAAGTTCCTGTTTAACTTGGCCATCCATCTCAACAATTGGCATTACGACAATCCGATCACGTTCAGATATCCTTTCCAATCTATCGTAGAACCTTTCTGAATTCGGATTAAATGGTTCACCTGCATAAGTAAATCGGACTTTTCCTGCATTCATCAGGCCTAACAAGATACCAATTGTGTCTTGTTCTTCCCATCCATAAGGCACTGCTTCATATTTTTGTACAATCTCTTTTAATGTTCGTTGATCATGATAACGTTCCAGTTCTTCGATAAAGACTTTTACTTCATCGACTGCATTTTTATTTACATCACTGAAAAGGTTTTGTTGTCCTAAATTTTCCGCAACCTGTTGCCATTCTTGTTTACTATTTCTAAAAGAGATTGGTTCTTCTATATAATGAAATTTTGTAAATGTATTTCGAATGAGCATATCCATTGCTTGATTCACTTTATGTTCAAAATCTCCATTAAAGTCTCGGCGCTGACTATGGATATAGAATTCCGCATTTTCACATGCTTTAGCTAACAATTCTTCTGCTTTTTGAGAATACTCATCCACTTCTGCTAGTTTTGCTTCAAAAATCCGTTTCTGCTGTTGCGTTGTAGTACTCGATTGTTTTCGACGAACATAACTGTCAACTTGCTGGATATATGCTAATGCTTTTTCTGCTTCTGCCACGTATTCTTTATCTAATAAAATAATCAGATGACCAGAATTCGCTTGCAGTGCTGCCTCCGAATCCGTCATTCCTTCTGTATACACTTGCATTGTTAATTCATGATTCATTTGACCCTTCACATAATTATCGAAGCGTTTATTATAATCAAAGTGTTTGGTTAGTTCATTATGTTTGTATTCGTATTTCGGATGACGATACATCACATTGAAAAACAGATTTGCTAACCGCTCTTTAACTGCAGCTGAATTATAATCTTCCGCACGTATTTCACGATTAATTTCTTGTTCTTCATCGGATAAGAAAGAATAGGTTCCATCAGCATGTTGCTCAATGAACATCGCAGTTTGCAGACGGTTTAATGATTCTTTGATCTTATACTCTAAAGGCTGACGTTCGTCATATACCGTCTCCACCATCAAGGTAGCAATATTACTTGGAGTGGATTTGATTGCATCTATTCCTTTTATTAAATAGAGAACTTGTAATACTTGTACATCATATTCTGTTAATCCCTCGTCATTTCTGGCACGGTCTGCTGCTCTTGCAATCGTGCTTGTAATGGATGATTCTAAATAATCTCGAATTGATGGATAAAATTCAGCCATGGTGACCATATTGTCTACATTTTCACTCGCATTTAGTTGAGCTGCTTCTTGGAAAGCTTTTAGTAATGACCGTTCACCACGTGATGTATGTTGTCCTCCCTCACCCAGGTTACGAATCTTTGTGAAAATCATTTGTAATAATTCAATTTGATAAGGAACAAATGGATAAAAGGAAACAAATTCATCGATGCTACGATAACCTGAACGGAGTTGAGTGTTTTTTGGATCAAAAGCTAATCGATTTTGAATTAGTTTTCCTTCTTGGTCATGTATGGTTTTTAGTGTATCTTCTCCAACTTCTGTTTTCTCTAAGAGACGCTTTTTAATCACCTCATCGGTATTCGCACTTGATAGGTTAATTTTTGTTTCAAAGCGACCTTGAATTTTCGAAAAGTCCTTTGTACTATCTAAGTCTGATACAGTTGCTTCTAGCTTTTCTTGTGATGTAACAATAACCCAAGCTTGTCCTTGACACAAATCACCCAATTTTTCTGTAATCGTTTGTAGGTTTAGCATTAAGCTCGTATTATTACCGATATATTGTCCAATTTCATCCGCTAGGAACACAATGCGATAATCTGGGCCTTGTTTTTTACAATAATCGGCAACTAGTTCCGCTACACGTTGTGCATCAATCGAAAACCATTCTCTACTTACATCAAAAAAAGTTTCAGCTGTATCCCGATCGTATCCTACTGTTTCTAATGCTTGAATTACCTTCTTTTTACGTAGTAATATTTTTAATCGGAATTCTTCCCACGGTTTACCATTTTGGTCAAAAATCGCTTGTTTAAATTCCTCATACTTTCCATCTTCATCTAATTGGCGTTCCATTTCTGCAACCCAAAGTGTATCAGAATACCCTAAATGGTTATTAAACACTCTTAGAAACACCTCAATGATACGTTCTTTTTCAGCATCTTTTGACGAAGAGGTGGAACGCGAATCAATATTAAATAGTAATGCATCTGTTTTTTTCTCAGATACCTTTTTCATCATGTTAAGTAATTCTTGATTATTGGTCTTGTCTTCAAAATATTCGGCAGGAGTTTTTCCGGCAATGGATTGATTATGTAATAAATAAGATAGAATCTTTAGGAAGTGAGATTTACCAGATCCAAAGAAACCTGAAATCCAAACACCTACTTTTGTTGAAGGCTGGTCATATACTGCTAAATAATTTCGATAGAATCGTTCTAAGTAATGTTCACTTTCTTCTGTCAGTACATATTCATCTAATTCTGTTTTTACTACCTCTTCGTCCACTTGCTCTGCTTGAACAACATTGTTAATTGGACGAAAAATATCTTTTTTAAATAGTTCTTTAATTTGCATCCCTTTCCCCCCTTAGGAAATACGTGATAATTGATAGTCGTCTTCATAGTCTAAAATGCCAAATAGTTTTAGCCTCAGCCCTGTAAATTCACCTGGATAAAACAATATAATTGGCTTTTTATAGCCTTTACTGGAAACAATTTTTAGTAATTGACTTGAGCGTAGAAACGGGTGAGCGGTACCAACACCTGTAATAAAAATTAAATCTGCCTCCTCCGTTTTTTCTTTAAACTGTTGGAACATAATATTACCCTCATTTAAAATCGGGTCGATGACATCTATTAATCCACGCATCCCTTCACTTTCTGTTAACTCATATAGTTCTTCTAGTTCATCTTCGTCAAAGAATGAAAGTAAGAATTCAAACAGATTTACTTCCTTTATCTTAAGGGGCATGCGTTTCAACATATTTTTTACATAAACACGCACTTGCAGCTCATCTTTCGCTGGATAATCCAATACAAAATGAGGGATATCGCTCCCAATCCCTTTTGGTTGGGTAAATCCGTCTTGGTTAATTCGCTTTTCCATTTGTTCTAATCGTTCATATGTAGACTTCATGACTCATTCACCTTTTCTAAAACTGAAAAAGAATACAACAATGGCATATTCTTTTCAGCATAAGTTTTTAAATCTCGGCTTATATGTATCGGGTTAATGGTGTATTTTGTCTGGTCAATTTGTTCAATCATTTTTGCCTCTTTAAAAAATAACATTAAGGTACTAATTAGACGTTTAATCGTCTCAGGTCTCCATCCATTAACTCGTTCGCTTACACTTGCTTTACCTTCAAAGAAATAATGAAAATCATTACGATACAGTGATTCCTGTTGTTCATACTTATAAACAATAACTTCTATATAAAACTCTAATGGTATTCGATAAACTTGAAGAAAGGTATACAACGTTAATGCCTTTCGATCATAATCATTCGCTCGTAAAAAGTGCTGTTTCATTTCATCGTCTAAGGAAGCTGCACGATTATATACCATGTTAAATCTATTTTTTATACTCAAAGGACTTCTTAATTGAAATAAATTATTCTCCGTCACTTCTTCTAAAATCTCTTTCTTATTTTTCCCTTGCAGAATAAGATCGATTACTACCGCAATGTCATTCTCTGACCATTTTTCTTTCGTGAATCCTGCTGAATATTCCATTTATTCTATCCCTCCTCTCTATTGTGTTTTATTTATTTGGTTGATTACTTTATCAACTACTTCAAGTCTTCGTTTTCCACATTGTTGACGAATTATCGTGGTATAACTCCCATTCTTCATAAGTTTATTCGTATTATTTATGTACAATTTTTGAATCAAATCCATCATTGCTACTTCATCAATTTCATCTTCCCAATATTTATCGATAACTTGGTTAATAGACGCTGCAAGATCACGTTGTGTTCGTTGAAATATTTTTATTTCCATTTAAGAGTCACCTACTCTTACTTTTTTTATACTTTATCTTTATTTTTATTCTACCACGAAAGTACCATAATAGAATAATAAAATTGAGCCGCTACCAGAGGTAACGGCCCATTATTAATTGACAGACTTATTCATCTTCAAAAAATAATTTAGCAACTTTATCATTCTCTTGTTTGGATAGGGTGCTACGTACAGATTCTTCAGGCATGGGAATTGGAAAAGTCATTTTTTCCACCCGACTCTTTATACGACCGCTTGGGTATTTTCGGTCTAACTCTGTAATTGGCATATTTGAAGTTATAATGGTTGGTTTATTATCCATCATTCGTTCATCTAAAATCTGAGTTAAGATTTCTTCCACCCAATCCGTAGTTTTTTCCACACCTAAATCATCCATAACTAAGATATCTGCTTCAGTTAAAGATCGAATGATATCGTATGAATTTACCTCTTTTTGATGAAAAGTATTCTTCAATTCACTTAATATATTTACCACTGAAATATAAAGTGGATTTATTTGATATTTCATCATTAGTTCATAGATGATAATGATAGATAATAGTGTTTTTCCTGTACCTTTTGTCTTGCTATAAATGTAGAGACCCTTTCCCATATCATTCATTGTTTCAAAAGATTTGATAAATCCAGATGCTACCTTTTGCGCATATTTTGCATGCTTTATAGCATCTTTACTTTGATAATGGTTAACGTTAAAATCTTCTAAGCTCTTATGATGATATTCTTTCGGAATTCTAGCAGTTTTAATAGAATTTAGTAATTGTCTTTGCTCTCTACACTTGCAAAATGTCATCGCTTCTGTCCCATCTTCTCTGCGATAATGAATCATACCACTTCCATCACACTCATTATAAATACACTTATTTGACGGCTTAGTGATTTTCCCTGGCTTTTTCAACGACAAATCACCCATATCGTTCGAAATATTCATCTTCGACATAATCTCCTGTATTCTGTTCATTGTTAACAACCTCCTGAAAAAAATAGTTTTTATGCGCTTGATCAAAAATATAGTTTGTTACATATCGAAAAGAACGAATTTGATCGTTTTTGTGTTGTGGCTTAAACTGGCGAAAACAATCCTCAATCCATTTCAGAACTAGGTTAGTGTTCCATTGCTCTTTGACTACTTCTAAAATAGCTTTATAGTCATTAGATGATATTTTGGACTTTCCACTAAGCTTCAAATAAAGTTCACATATTTTATTAAATTGTTTAGAATCATTGGATTTCATATCATCATCAATTGACAATGAAGATGATATTTCTGATAAATTATTTGTATTAGTATCTGTAGTAATCTCTGGTATTGCAGTAATACCTGTGCGTTTCGAAAACTCATTATAATTATTCAACTGTTCAGTATTTGTTTCTCGAGCATCAAAATCTGCGCTTCCAGTTAACAAATTTTCATCTTCGAAACGGTATCCAATCTTTTTTAAATCTGATGTCACTTTTACTAGATTTACGCGATATTGAAATGTTTTATCCCATCTATAGATAGGATTGCTTCTTTTATTTAGATATCCCTTTTTTACCAGTTGATTTATGTGCTTCCGCACTGTATTTACAGATACGCTAAGCATCACTTCTTCTTTTAACTCTTCTGCCTTCTTATAAATCCATCCATATTTTAGGGAAACATCACCTTCCTTACTGCCATTTTCTAACCTTGTTTTTTCTTCTAGTAAATATTTACTTACATCCTTGGTACGTTCACTCCAGTAAATAAACTGATTTAGTATGATTGCTTCTTCTGTGCTGCCTGTTAATTTGACGTACTCCTCTTTAATTACAGCTCTTTTTAGTTTCTTTTTAATTTCTATCACCTTCCTCTCCGTTTTAATTGAATAATTTTTAGTCCTGTTGCTTTATCAACGATAAAGCCTAAATATTATAAAGTGGTGTTTTTCATATTTTAATAGGTTAGATAAAATTTTTTTATAAATTTAAAAAGATCACTACTGAAGCCCAGTAATACCTTTTAAATGAACGTTATTTAAGTTTGTCAAAAAGATAATAGTCTCTTTTTTCATTTGATCTGTGATTTGATTAGATTGATATATAACTTTAAAAATCCTAAATATAAACATGACTCTAAATTGACCGTTTATGACTATTATCTACCCGGTTATAGACAAAGTGTATATTTCTTACATGAGTATCGCTATAATAGTTTCATTAGATTAAAGGAAGGTCCGTAATCGTATATTTAAAATCTAAATCAACTGAAACATCACATCAGACAATGATTAAATACAACTTCGTATTTCATGAGTTATGGGACAAATGGTATAGAAATGGAAATAACAAAAATTTTTCTTTACATAATACTGCAGAAATGCCCAAAATATAGAAGTATATATGAAAAGAATATAAAAGGAGATTTTATTAGTGAGAGCATTTGATAGAACGGGCTTTTTTATCCACCAGACAACAAAGGTAAGAATACGTAAGTTCTTAGACAAAGGAATAGAGGTATATACCTATTCGAAAGATGGTAAATTAGGTTTCATACCATATTGTAACTTAGTAACCAATATAGATAATCTTTATGAAGGAAAATCACTTTATGTCCACTTTCTTGGATATAAAAAACCCCATCTCTTTTTTACCGAAGAGGGAACAGTATTATTTCCTGATCTTCCGTAACAGGAATATTAATTAAAGACCAAAATACTACAATTATTCAAAGCTTGAGGAGTTTGAACATACCTCAAGCTTTTTTGTGTAATTAAAAACTGTAAATGATATAGCTACTCTAAATGATCGATATAAAATTTCAAGTTGCAAAAAAAAAGTTTTTATTTCCTCTTAAAATATCATTTTTTCGCGGTTATCATATTTCAGCAAATGACTAGCCGGCTGTTATTTGTGTGTTTAATCCACAAATAGATAAGGGGAGAGTTCATTCATTATGATAAAAAACGAAATTTTAGATTTTGATAAGCATTACAAACTTAAACTCGCAACAAATAAAGAGTTAACAAAAATAAAAGGCTATGACTTTCTAAACTTCCTAACAGACTTAATGATTAAATACTCGGATACTTTTATTACTGAATTGGAGGATGAAAGATGATAACTAAATATACAAGAGCATACGCCTATGTTCGTATTAGCACAAATAAACAACTAGATAACACATCTATTGAACAACAAATTGAAGCAATAGAAAAGTATTGTAAGGAAAATAATATTATTCTTGTAAAAACATATGTAGAGGAACCAGCATCCGGGGAGAGTTTTTCAAATAGACCTGAGTTTAAAGAGATGTTTTATAATGTTTTCCAAGAGGAGAATAATATTGATTCCGTCATCGTATTTAAACAAGACCGCATATCACGCAATTCTTTAGATTCTCAATATATCTTTAACCGTTTAAAAAAGGCTAACAAGAACCTAATTTCAATAGCTGATAATATCGACACAAACGATCCTAACTCAAAGCTTATTTATCAGATATTAGGTATTATTGCAGAAGTCGAAAAAGATCTAATCGCTTTTCGTACATCACTAGGTATGGAAAAAACCTTTGAAAATGGAGACTTCAACGGTGGAAGGGTATTTGGATATAATTTAGTAAATAAGAAATTAGTTATTAACGAAGATGAAGCAAGAGTAGTGAAATACATTTTTGATTGTTACTCTAACAAAATGTGGGGTTATCGAAAAATAGCTAGTAGTTTAAATATGCAAGGTATCAAAACCAAAAAGGATAATTATTGGTCTATTACTGCTGTTAGAACTATTCTCAATAATAAAATCTACAATGGTTATGTTAAATGGAAAGGTAAATATAAAAAAGGGAATCATTATCCTATTATTAGTGAAGAGCTTTGGGAAAAAACCCAAAAGCTTTTATCACTACGTAGTTATACCCAAGAAAAAAAACACAACGGCTCTTTTCCGTTATCAGGTCTATTAAAATGTCCTACTTGCGGAGGAGCGATGGTACAAGGAAATGCAAACAAAAAATACAAATATTACGTGTGTAGCCGTTTTAAAAACAGTGGCTCTAAAGCATGTAAGTCGAATCTTGTAAAAAAGGAGTATGCAGAGCAAGAGGTTTTATCACAGGTTATGAATTACCTTAACGATTTAAACCTCTCTGTACCATTACAAACAGTTGTTATGGATAACCTAAAAAGTGAACTTGAACCAATTGAAGAGGAACTTAAATTACTAGAAAAAAATTTAAGAGAACTAAAAAGAGAGAAGCAGGATCTCATACAACTTTATACGAAGAAAATAATCGACATTGATACACTTAGTGATGAAATGAAAAGAGTTCAGAATCAAGAAAGTGAACATAAGGAATTTAAAATACTACTAACAAATCAGATAGAATTAAAGAATAACAATGACTTATTACCAGTAATTAACCGCATTGCTAATGATTTTAATTCATTTTTTAACTTATTAGACGACTTTGATAAGAAAGAATTACTTCGGTTGCTTATCAAAGAAATTCAAGTAAATACTGGAGAAAAGCCTAAAGATCGAACCATCAAAAAAATAGTCTACGAGTTTGATCAGAAGTTATTTAAAGAGATAAATAATGAACTTGTTTGACAACTTGCTGGCATTTTACTGTAGATTTGAACAATTTTTAGTAGGAAGCTCAATTAGCAGTCTATTTTCTAGCAAATAGACTGCTAAAATTATAATCTTATTATTTTCCCTCTTCTACAAATGTAGTAGTCAATAGAAACTCTGACTTTAAAGCAGGTTTAATATCATTTAATATGACTAAATCTATCGGCTTCTGAAAGTGATCTTCTAGGCTTATTTTTAAGTCCATGTAATTATCAAAAGATAAATCCGAGTCGTTAAATTCTACTATTACATCAATATCACTGGATTCTTTTTGTTCATCGCGGCTGTAAGAACCAAACAAACCAACTCGCTTAACACCGTGTTTATCTCTCCAAGTATTTAGGTTTTTTGATAATTCATCAAGGATTGCTTGTTTCGATAACATATTATCATCACCATTTTCCGACATTGGTTTTTTATTTTCGTTATAATTCCGAACCCATTAACAAATGATATAAGTCCTAATAATACTCTACCATTAATTACACATTCTACTGAACCGCAACCAGCCAAATTACTATTAAATTGCTGTTATTCCTGTAAAGGGTGAGATAGTTTAAGTGTATTAATTAAAGCTCCTATAAATAAGGAGCTTTATCCTGCACAACAAGATAATTTTGATACATCCTTATCAAATGTAAGGGCAGCTAATTTTATTCCCTCTGCCGATGTTAAATATGGAGCAAAGCTTTCTTTTAAATCCTCTACGGTTAAGCCAAATTTAACGGCTAATGTCGCTGCATAAATCACATCTCCTGCATTTTCAGCTACGATATGAACCCCTAATACTTTTAACGTTTTTGCATCAGCTACAAGTTTAAATACACCTGTTGTTTCCCTATTTACTATCGCTCTTGGGACTGCATCTAACGGTAATACTGATGTTTTTACTTCATAGCCTTTTTCTTTTGCTTGTTCTTCCGTTAAACCAACTGTTGCAATCGATGGATTTGTAAATATAACGCTTGGAACAACGGATAAATCTATTTTTTTATTTAATCCACCATCTGCATTATCTGCAACAACTCCACCTTCATAGGCTGCTACATACACAAATTGCGGTCCTAATGTCACATCTCCTGCTGCATAAATCTTTTCATTACTTGTTTGAGCAAATTCATTTATCAGTATTTCCTTTTGTTTTCCAACATCAACACCTGCAGCACGTAAATTTAAAGAATCCGTATTTGGTTTTCTTCCTGTTGCAATAAGTAACTGCTCTGATTCAACGACTTTTTTCTTACTGTTTACAGTTAGATAAACCTTTTTTATCTCCCCATCTTGTTCGACACACTCATATGTTGCTCCTTTGATAAGGTGTATACCCTGTTCGATTAACATTTTTTCTACTGTTTCAGAAATTTCCGGGTCATACTCTTTTAATAATCGCTCACTTCTTTGTATAAGTGTTACTTCTGAACCTAAATGATGGAAGAGTTGCCCAAGCTCAATCCCAATATATCCTGAACCTATCACCGTTAAACGTTTTGGAACTTTCTTTAATTCAAATAGCGTTGTACTTGTTAAATAATCAACTTTATTAAGTCCAGAAATCGATGGGATAGAAGGAGAGGCCCCTGTTGCAATTAAAAAGCGTTTTGCAGAAAGTTTTGTTCCATTTACCTCAATTGTATTTTCATCAACAAAGCTTGCTTCTCCCTCAATTAAATCAAATCCATATTCGTCTATTAAATCGACATATTTTTGATTCCGAAGTTCACTCACTAATTCGTTCTTTTGCTTGATTAAAGGAGCCAATTCCACTTCTCCAGCAGATGTTTGTAAACCTATAAACGGATTTATCTTAGCTAAATGATTGATTTCCCCTGCTCTAAGAAGGGTCTTGGATGGAACACAGCCAATATTCACACAGGTCCCTCCAATCGTTCCACGCTCAATCATTCCAACTTTTGCACCGTATTCAATAGCTTTAATTGCAGCAGAAAAAGCTGCACCACCAGAACCAATAATAAGAAGATCATAATTACCTTTAGTACCTAACACCACATTTTCTTGTTGTAGTAACTCTTCAATTTCTCCAGTTTGATAATTTGCTTCGTTAATTGCCCTTTTTGCACTTTCAACCTCTATACCATTAGGCAATTCAAATACTACTTCACCGCGACGGAAATTTGCTTCAGTATTTTTAGCACCTATACTTTCAAGTGCTGACTCTACGTGTTTTTCACAGCCTGTACAAGTCATTCCTTCAATATTTACCTTATATTTATTCATAATAAAGCTCCTTTCATTAATCTCTCATGTTAAAGTTTCTATTATTGGACACGCATGTAATTGCTTTTCATCAGGACATCGTTGTTTCAAGTCACCTAACATAGTTTCAATTCGTTTTAAATCCTCTATTTGCTTTTGAACTTCCTCTTGTTTTCTAGAAACAAATTCAAACATATCTTGGCAACGGACTTCATCTTTATCTACAACTCCAAGTAACTTGTAGATTTCACCTAAAGAAAAACCAAGCTCTTGTATTCGCTTGATGAATCCTACACGCTTAACGTCATAATCTGAATATAAACGATAACCAGTTTTTGTTCGGGAAGGTTCCTTTAGTAAATTTTTTCGTTCGTAATATCTAATCGTCTCTTTGTTAACTCCACATTTATCTGCAAACTCACCAATGCGATAAATCACTATTTTCACCTCAATAAAATTATAAACCATGTACTACAGTACATGGTCAAGTAGATATATATTATTAAAATTTCCCTACTAAAGTATTCTCCTTCAATGAAAAGTGGTTTTTTATTATAAAATTGCCCCCACTAGTAAATGGTTAAGATAAATTTAAAAAGGTTGGAAGTTCTCCCTACCTTTTATTTCACTTATCAGTCGTTTTATGATTATTGTTTTCCCTTTTTAAAACTCTGATAATTCTTATTCCCACCAGACAGGTTAAATACCTCTTTAAAACTCATATTAATTAATACATTCTGAGCCGCATTACCAGTAACACCCTTTTGTTCAAGGGAATAAACAGCTGATGCAACTCTAGTTAAATCTGGATCGACACTCGGTCCACAAACACCTGTAGAACAACATTTTGCTGGGTCAAACATTTCTACCTTTTTCATCATGAACAACTTCTTTATTGATGTATAGTTATATACTTATATAGAAACCGAAAAGATAAGGCTTGCGTATCAACATGCCTCATCATTCCCTATTATTCACCTGTTTCAGCAAATCGCTTAATCCGTTCTCCTATTTCATCCCGAACGCGCTGAAACACTTTCCAAACTTCTTCTTCCGTACCTTCTGCTTTGGCTGGATCGTCAAAGCCCCAATGTTCACGTTTTACGTGAGGTGGTGTCACTGGACAGCGGTCTTTGGCATCTCCACATAACGTTACCGCCAATGTTGCGGTATTCAAAAATTCTACGTCAATTTTCTCTGATTTTTGGTTAGAAATGTCAATTTTAACTTCATTCATTGCTTTTACCGCATTTGGGTTTAGTCCATGTGCCTCAATCCCTGCACTTCTAACTTCCCATTCATCTCCGAGATATTTTTTCGCCCATCCCTCTGCCATTTGACTACGGCATGAGTTCCCTGTACATAAGAAATAAATTGTTTTTTTAGCCATAATTCATTCTCCTTTTTAAAATAGTAGAAGTGTTAGATAAAGACCTACTAAAGTAATAAAAAGTATTGGGATAGTTAAAACAATCCCGGTTTTAAAATAGGTTCCCCATGAAATTTTAATTCCTTTTTGGGAAAGTACATGGAGCCACACTAAGGTTGCTAGTGAACCAATTGGCGTAATTTTTGGTCCTAAATCCGAACCAACTACGTTAGCATAAACAAGCGCTTCTCTTAATACACCAGAAGTATTCGTTTCAGCAATGGCTAATGCATCAATCATTACGGTTGGCATATTATTCATAATCGATGACAGGAAAGCAGCTATAAAACCCATTCCAACTGTAGCAACGAATAATCCTTGTTCAGCCACAGTTTGAAGAACACTTGCGAGCGCAGAGGTCAGCCCGGCATTTCCCAATCCATATACGACGACATACATTCCAATTGAAAAAATAACGATATTCCACGGAGCGCCTTTAATAACTTTTTTCGTATTAACAGCGGCACTACGTCTGGCCATTATGATAAAGAATATAGCTATGGCCCCAGCAATAATAGATACTGGTAAATTTATGAATTCGCTACTAAAATAGCCAATTACTAATAATCCGAGAACATACCAAGAAAGGCGAAACATCTTTATATCGTTTATTGCTTCTTTCGGTTCCCTAAGTTTCGATAAATCATAATTCTTAGGGATACTTTTTCTAAAGTAGATTAGTAATACCGAAATGGTTGCAATTAGTGAAAATAAGTTCGGAATAATCATCCGCGAAGCATATTCAACAAATCCAATGCCAAAGAAGTCTGCAGAAACGATATTTACTAAGTTACTTACAATAAATGGTAATGAAGTTGTATCCGCAATAAATCCACTTGCCATAATGAAAGGGAATATCATTTTTTCTTTAAAATTCAAATTTCGCACCATTGCAAGAACAATCGGTGTTAGGATAAGTGCCGCTCCGTCATTCGCAAATAATGCTGCAACAACTGCACCTAAAATACTAATGTAAACAAACATTTTTATTCCATGACCTTTTGCTACCCGTGCCATGTGCAGTGCTGCCCATTCGAATAATCCAATCTCATCTAGTATTAAAGAAATAAGGATAATTGCGACAAAGGATAGCGTTGCATTCCATGTGATGTCAATTACTTCAAGAACATCACTGAATCCTACTACCCCTACTAATAAGGCAATTACAGCTCCACCCATTGCGGACCAGCCAATGTTTAAGCCCTTTGGCTGCCATATTACTAGTACTAGGGTTGCAATAAAAATTAATATTGCGAGTATAAGCGTTGTAGACAAAATAATACCTCCAATTTAACAACAAGAAATTCGTGTACCATTTTCTTCAAGTTCTTTTAATTTGTAATCTTGATTAGGTAATTGATCAAGAATAGGTTTAATAAATGAATAATATTCATTTTCCTTATCTACGGAGTAAAATATCCATTGCCCTTTTCTTTCTTCCTTAACCAATCCTAAGTCTTTCAACTTACGTAAATGCTGACTAATCGATGGCTGACTGACTTGAAATATTTCAACAAATTCACAGACACAACAAGCTTGATTATCAATTAATTTCATAATCGTTAATCTTGTTTTATCACCCAATAATTTTAAAATAACTGCAGCCTTTTCCATTTCAATGGTTGTTTGCAGCACATCATCTCCTCCTTATAATTTCATTACAACATTAGTATATAACTATTTGCTTATATATACAATAAAATATTTCATTAAAATGTGACATTTAAAATGATGTTTTATTCAACAACCTGTATCAATAATACATAAAGCACGTTTAGCAATAATGCATGTATAATTATTGATGTCTATTTTACTTTATGTATTAAAGTTACAAACCAATAATATTTCTCAGTTACTAAAAAACTTAAAGTCGTTACTCTGTGGTAAAATGGCGTGAATAACAGTTATCTTGTCGTTGGGGTGATTATGAAATGGGTTTATTCGAAAAGATGTATACATTTATTATTTTCTTAGCAGTAATCATAGGCATAAGTCTAGGACAATTAGAACCAATAAGAACGAGTGCAGAGAGTTTTATTGTACCGTTATTAATATCAATGCTTTATATTACCTTCTTACAAATTCCTTTTGAAGAAATAAGAAAGTCTTTTAAAAACTTAAAGTTCACATCTACTACAGTCATCATGAATTTTCTTTGGACACCTCTTTTAGCGTGGCTATTAGCTTTACTATTTTTAGGTGATAACCCTGCATTATATATTGGTTTTATCATGTTAATGGTTACTCCTTGTACTGATTGGTACATAATCTTTACAGGTTTAGCAAAGGGAAATGTTGCTTTATCAACTGCTATTTTGCCTTTAAATTTACTATTACAGGTTTTCTTACTACCCGTTTATCTTCTAATTTTCGGTGGAACTACAGGATTTATTGAACTTTCCTTTTTGGTTGAAAGTATACTGATTGTATTATTCATCCCATTAGCTTTATCAGTCTTAACAAAAGCATTATTGAAAAGTAAACAACAGTTCGCTAAAAATCTATTATCGAAATTAAGTGCGCTACCAATTATTTCTCTAAGCCTTGCAATCGTTGCAATGTTTGCTTCTCAAGGACAATTACTACTTGATAACCTAAATTTATTGTGGAAGTTAACAATCCCTATTCTTCTATATTTTGTAATAAACTTTATCGTTGGCCGGAAAATTGGGCAGCTTCTGAAATTCTCGCAATCTGATAAAGTCAGTTTGAATATGACCACTTTAGCTAGAAATTCACCTATAGCTTTAGCAATTGCTATGACAGCATTTCCGGATCAACCTTTAATTGCTTTAACATTAGTTATAGGTCCATTATTGGAATTACCTATACTTGCTATTATCACTCAGATTTTATTGTTTATCTCTAAAGGTAAGACCACATAAGAGAAAAAAAGAACACATCAAATTTTAGCTTATGATGCGTTCTTTCTATTCTATCCTGTGTCTCCATATTAAATAAATTGGTTTACATCTTCTTTAAAGATTCTCCCTTTAATTATCGGATATATTTTAAAGAAGTGAAAATAAGTCGTTGAATGTACCATTAACTGTTCAACACATTAAAATCTGTTACAACAGGAATCCCTTTTGTTAATGCACCAGTTTTGTCAAAAGCAATCGCTTTTAAGGCACCCATTTCTCCTAGATAAATTCCGCCTTTGATAAGCACACCTTTTTTAGCTGCATTTCCAATTGCTGAAACAATTGAAATAACTAATGCACAAGGACAACCAACGACAAGAACAGCTTGCCCTTGATAAGCCCAAGTTCCCCAGCTCCCACCAAATAATAATAAGTGTATAATATTTTGCAAATTTATCTACAAACGCTTGAGATGGTGTGCGTTCATCTTGTGTTTCTTCTACAAGGTGAATAATTTTGGAGTTTGTTGTATTTCTAACTAGCTCTGTTACTTAAATTCTTTTTGTATTCTTTCTTTTATTCTCTACTCTCTCCTTCTAGGTCAACTTTGTAGTTCTCCTTCCCTTTTCATTAAAATTTCAGAAGTGCATTAATCTTGGTGATTATTCCATAGTAGTAGCAACGAATGTTTATTGTGTCAGATAGAGTTATACAACTTACCTATATATATGTAAATAATAGCAAGTACCTCTCCCAATTCAACTACTAAAAAAGAACCTACCCGATTTGGATAAGTCCCTAATTTAATAATTATTCTACTGATGACAATTCACTTTCCGTTACCCACTTGTGGTTTTTTACTTCATCTCCTGTATCAGTTGTTACAAAATCAACCATATATACCGTTGTTTCTTCGGCAGAATCAATAACTGCATCAGCCCCGTTCATTCCTTCCATATGATCCGTATTTAAGGTCACCTCAGTACCCGGTTCAAATGGTTCTTCCCCGGCTCCTTCAATCTCCTCGTGGATGACCCATTTGTGATTTTCTACCGGTTCCCCACTGGTTGTAGGCGTGTAGGAAACAGTATATACCGTGGTATCATATGCTCCAACGATTGTTGCCTCTGCACCTTTCATTCCCGGCATATGATCAGATTCAATTATAGCTTGGCTGCCAACCTCATAAGTTGGGTTATCCGATTTTTGTAAGCCTTCTGGGACTTCGCCAGTGCTAGAATGGTTCATACCAGAATGATCCATGCCTTCCATATCTTCGTTGGTATCAGATTCTTCCATATCCATTTCATTATTATTGGATTTCATGTCCATATTTTCTTCAGTACCTGATTCGGTTTCTGTATTTTCTTCTTCATTTGCACCTGTACATGCAGATAAGAAAAGCACTGTGAATATAGTTAATATCCCTATTAAAAATTTTCTACTTTTCATTCAAACATTCCCTCCTAATTGAATTGCGCTTGCGTATATTCTAACCATCAAACTTGCAGATTATATGCAGATTTTTAGATACTATGAATCATTTTGATTCTAAGATAAACCATTCACAATTTATCCTAATTTTGATAACAAACATTATCAAAATGCTCTTTATATGCTATATTTTACCTGAATATCGATATTTTCATTTAGAACACAACCTACACTTTGAAAATTTAGTTATTCAAGTAGCTTTAACCTAATAGGCAATTATCGTGTGTTAAGTACTAGACCATTTTATTCATGTTGCATGAAAAAAGCTGATTTTCCAAATTGAAAATCAGCTTTTTACAATATTTTATTAAGCTCCCACATCGTAGCCTTGTTCTTCAATAGCTTCTTTCATGGCATCAACATTTACTTTCGATTCATCAAAAGTAACATCTACTTTGCCAGCTTCTAAATTAACTTCAGCAGAGGATACACCATCTAATTTTTTCAATGCACCTTCAACTGACATTTTGCAATGACCACAAGTCATACCTTGTACATCTATTGATTTATTTTCCATACTGTTTTCACCTCCTTTAAAGGATGTTTTTATAACTTCACTCGTTTTAGACGGAGTGAGTTAGTAACTACACTTACAGAACTTAATGCCATTGCTGCACCAGCAATCCAAGGCGCAAGTAATCCAATAGCCGCAACTGGTATTCCAGCCGTATTGTAGCCGAAAGCCCAGAATAGATTTTGACGGATATTTCGAATGGTTGCATGACTGATTTTAATTGCCTTCGGTATAAGCAATAGCTCACCGCCAAGAATCGTTACGTCAGCAGCTTCAATAGCCACTTCTGTACCAGTCCCAATGGCAATACCAATATCCGCTATAACAAGTGCAGGTGCATCATTCACACCATCTCCAACCATTGCAACTTTCTTACCTTGTTCTTGGATCTCTTTTACTTTAGCTGCTTTTTCTTCAGGTAATACTTCAGCGATTACCTGATCAATTCCAACTTGTTTTGCTATTGCTTTGGCTGTTCGTTCATTATCACCTGTTAGCATAAACACTTCTATTCCTAAATCTTTCAATTGCTTAATAGCTTCTGGAGCCGTTTCTTTTATAGTATCTGCAACAGCAACTGTTCCCCGGTACTCACCATCAATAGCAATCAACATCGCTGTCTTACCATCTGTTTCATAATTTATTAATTTTTCTTCATAACCTGTTGTATCAATTTGATGATCATTCATTAACTTTCTATTACCAACAAGAATGTTTTTTCCAGAAATTGTTGCTTCAATACCATGACCGGGTATCGCTGAGAAATGATCTACATCCAAGAAGTCGATGCTATTCTCTGTAGCGTATGCCACAATAGCTTCTGCAAGTGGATGTTCGGATCCTTTTTCTGCACTAGCCAATAATTGTAATGTTTCTTCGTCACCTGAAAAATCTGTTACTTCCGGCTTTCCTTTTGTGATTGTACCAGTCTTATCAAGCACAATTGCTTCTAATTTATGTGTCCCTTCCAGATGTTCTCCACCTTTAAATAAAATTCCACTTTCTGCTGCTTTTCCTGTTCCAACCATAATTGATGTTGGTGTTGCAAGTCCTAAAGCACATGGACAGGCAATAACAAGTACAGCAATTGCTGCAACCAAAGCAGGTTCTAAATGACCCGGTTGTACTAAAGTAATCCATATAATAAAAGTAAGGATAGCAATACCGACCACTATCGGAACGAAATAACCTGAAATAACATCTGCTAATCGTTGAATTGGAGCCTTTGAACCTTGGGCTTCCTCCACGACCTTGACAATAGATGCAAGGGCCGTATCTTTGCCTACTTTTGTTGCTTCCATTTCAATGGAGCCATTTTTATTAATAGTAGATCCAATTAATTTTGCTCCTGAATCCTTTTCAATTGGAATTGATTCTCCTGTAAGCATGGATTCATCAACCGATGTTCTTCCTTTTACAACCATACCATCAACAGGTATCTTTTCTCCCGGCTTGACAATTAAGTGATCCCCAACGACAACTTCTTCTACAGGAATCATTAATTCTTTACCATCTCTAATTACACGAGCTTCTTTTGCTTGTAAATTAAGCAATTTTGATAAAGCATTTGTTGTTTGACTTTTGGCTCTCGTTTCTAAATATTTACCAAACAAAATTAACGTAATCAAAACGGCACTCGTTTCAAAGTATAGATGTGGCATATATTCTGGATTGCCAATAGTCTTGAATGCTTCGTATAAGCTAAAGAAATAAGCCGCACTTGTACCTAATGCAACAAGTACATCCATGTTTGCTCCACCATTACGTAGGTTCTTATATGCTCCTTCATAAAATTGCCATCCGATGATAAATTGAACGGGTGTTGCTAAAGCAAATTGGAACCAAGGATTCATGAATATATCTGGTATACTCATTCCTAATAAATGAACAAGCATCGTTAATAATAATGGTGCAGATAGGACAGCAGAAATAATTAATTTCTTCTTCATATTTTTTAATTCTTTTTCTTTATATGTTTGTTTGTCTTCGGCTTTTGCCTTTGGTTTTGCATCATAACCAATATTTTTAATTTTATCAATTAGGTCTTTTACATCAACGATTCCGGGATTATATTCAATAGCCGCACTTTCTGTCGTTAAGTTTACAGTTGCAAGTTTCACTCCTTCTTGTTTATTTAATACCTTTTCAATACGGTTAGAGCAAGCTGCACAAGTCATCCGAAAGACATCTAGTTCTGTTTTCTCCGTTAGAACACCGTAACCAACATTCTCTATTTTTTCCGATATATCCTCAATAGAGGTTTTTTCTGGATCATAATCTATCGTTGCCTTTTCTGTTGTTAAATTAACTTGGGCCTTGACCCCATCCATTTTATTCAAAACCTTTTCAACACGATTAGAACAAGCTGCACAGGTCATCCCTGTTACACCAAGTGTAGTATGATTTGTTTCACTCATAACAATTCCCTCCTTACTTAGAAAACTGCTTCATGACATTCAATAATTCTTCAATGGTTTCCTTACCTTCACCTTGTTTGATAGCATCACTAACACAATGTTTAATATGTCGTTCCGTGATAGAAAATCCTACATTTTTTAATGCCGATTGAATGGCACTTATTTGTACTAAAATATCTACACAATAACGATCATCTTCCACCATTTTCTGTATTCCACGAACTTGACCCTCAATTCGTTTTAAACGATTAATTATTTTTTGCATTTCATCTTTTGTTCTTGGTTTACTCGGATGATCATGTAAGAATTTTTCCTCCAAATGAATCACTTCCTTATCTTTATATATTTACGATACCCCCGTATAGTATTATTGTCAATGGATAAACTTTATATTTTGTTATATTTCCCCTATTATTTAACAATCACATTAAAACGCACTTTCTATTAATATTTTGAGATTCTCTTTCTTCATTATTACCTTTGATTAATTTTTGCTGAAATCTGCACAAAAAATGGACATATTTTTTATATGTTATTTAGTGGAGAAAACTATTAAAGTCAAAGCGAGTGAATTGATATGTTCGAACTTTTTAATGAAATAGGCATTATGCTAAATGGGCCACTTCAACAAATTGCATATGGATATGAACACATACCGCTGTTATTTGCATTTTTTCTTGGGTTAATTGGCGCTGTTGCTCCTTGTCAGCTAACAGGCAATATCAGTGCAATGACTATTTATGGGAACAGATCATTAGTCGAAAAAGTTCCTTGGTTACACATATTTCTATTTGTTTTAGGTAAAATAGTTGTTTTTTCAATAATTGGTTTAGTAATCTGGTTACTTGGAAAGGAAATACACAGTACTTTAACACAAATGTTCCCAATTCTAAGAAAAGCAATTGGGCCATTACTTATACTGGTTGGTTTATTTATGATAGGTTTATTTAGCTGGAGAAAAACAGGAAAAATGTTTAAAATACCCACTAAATTTAAAGATAGTTATCTAGGAAGCTTTTTAATGGGTGCGAGTTTTACGTTAGCATTTTGCCCTACTATGTTTGTATTATTTATACTAACCTTAATGCCAGTTGTATTAGAAACATCATATGGATTTGTATTACCTTCCGTATTTGGAATTGGAACCTCACTTCCACTTTTATTAATTATTTTTCTTATTTGGTATTTTGGGGCAAGTGGCATTATATTAAAGAGAAGCAGAAAAATAGGGTCACTTGTACAAAAACTTGCAGGAGTTATCATTCTTGTTATAGGTATTCTGGATACTTTAACTTACTGGTAAAAGAGGTCAATTATGTTTAATAAATTATCCTTAAAAATTGGACTATTATTCTTTGTTTTCATGTTAATTATCGAGGTTTTTGTTTATTTTATTCTATATACAAATATAGCAAATGAACGTATTGATGAAGTGATGGATAGTTTATTAGCTCGTGCCAATACACATAGTGCTGTATTGGAAAATAATTTTGATTCATCAACGTTGGAGCATGTTGCTATCATGGAGTCAGAATCGGAATTTGCTGTTATTATTACCGATGCCAATGGTAACATCATCATTAATTCCGATCCTGTTGAAAAGGAAATGTTTGAAGTAATTGATCATACGGATTACAAGGATATACCTAGTGTAGGAAAAGTAGTAGAACAACGTTGGTCGGAAAAACAATATATAGCGGTTGATAGCCCCATTACTATTGATGAGGAACATCAAGGGCATGTCTTTATGTTTGCTAATACCAATATTGTAAAAAATATGGTTAATCATTTGAGTGATCAATTTGTCATAGTTGGACTAATCACCATTGTTCTAACCATCTTTACCGTTTTTATTCTTTCTCGTTTTATTACGTTACCATTAATGAAAATGAAAGAAGCCACAGAACAACTAAGCAAGGGGAATAATAAGGTGCAATTACATATGGAACGAAAAGATGAACTAGGTGAATTAGCCGGTTCTATCATGAGGTTATCTAGTGATCTAGAACGATTAAAAAATGACAGAAATGAATTTTTGGCAAGTATCTCTCACGAACTTAGAACGCCATTAACCTACATAAAAGGGTATGCGGATATCATCAGTAAACAAGACATAACGGACGAAGAAAGAAAAGAATATCTCGATATCATACGGGAAGAAACGGAGCATTTGACAGTTCTGGTTAAGAATTTATTTGACCTAGCTAAAATGGATGAAAATAAGTTTGTAATTAATCGAAAAAGTGTTAGTTTAAGACAACTAATCCAAACGATTGAAGACCGAATTGCTCCAGTAATGGAAGAAAAAAATATTACACTTTTTACTTCATGCCAAGGAAATATCATAGATAATATTGATCCCGATAGAATCCAACAGGTTTTATTAAATATACTGGATAATGCGAGAAAACATACACCCGATGGAAAGTCTATATCATTAGAGGTAACCCAGAATGATAGAGAAATTACTATAACTATTTCAGATGAAGGGGAAGGAATTCCAAAAGAGGAATTACCTTATCTATTTGAACGGTTATACCGTGTAGAAAAATCGCGTTCCAGAGAAAGTGGTGGAACGGGATTAGGATTAGCTATTGCAAAAGAAATTATAGAATCTCATGGAGGTACGATTGAAATCGAAAGTGAACTTGGTAAGGGTACAAGGGTTATTGTTCATTTAACAAGAGGTGAATATTATGGTTAAAGCTCTATTAGTAGATGATGAAAAACGAATGTTAGATTTATTAGCATTATATTTGAGACCACATAGTTTTATATGTAAAAAAGCTATTAGTGCTAAAGAAGCATTATCTTTTTTAAAAGAAGAAACTTTTGACATAGTACTTATAGATATTATGATGCCTGAAATGAACGGCTGGGAATTATGCCAAGAGATTAGAAAAGATTCGGACATCCCTATCATTATGGTATCTGCTCGTGAACAGAAAGAGGATATTATAAAAGGGTTAAAATTAGGTGCAGATGATTATGTGACGAAACCCTTTGACGAAGATGAGCTATTAGCAAGAATAGAAGCGGTATTACGTAGAATGAAACCTGCGAGGAAGATTGAAGTAAATGGTCTCTTATGGAATGAGGATGAGTTTGAGTTATCATATAAAAATAATACATTAAAGTTAACGCCAAAGGAATTTACCATGCTAGGTTATTTTATGAGAAAACCAAACCAAGTGTATACTAGAGAACAATTAATTGAATTAATTTGGGGATACGATTCGCACACAGAAGGAAGAACAGTTGATTCGCATGTACGGAACATGCGAGATAAAATTCGTCAATCTGGATTTCCCATAGATGATTATTTAATAACTGTTTGGGGTATTGGATATAAATGGGTAAACAAGCCTTCATTATAGGTATAAAAAGGTCTTTAATACAATTATAAAAGAAGACCTTTTGTTTTGACACAAATCTTTTACATAAAATCATAGCCTAATTAATACTGTACAGGGGTATAGTATGATATAGTATGGATAGAAGGATGAATAATACAGAAAATAATAGGAAATTCATCTAAATATCCATACCAAAGGAGGAGTAATAATGAATAACAAAGGAAATGAAGAGAATCAACACAACCACAATAAGCATAAAGAACATGACCATCATAATCATAATCAACATGAGGAACAAAAACATCACAGTCATCAACATCATAATCATGAACATGAAGATATGCATGGTCATCACAAACATGGACATGAAGAACACAAAAATCACGACCACAGTCATGGACATAGTGGGCATCATGGTGGACACGGCGGACATCACGAACATATGGTAGAAGATTTTAAGAAACGTTTTTGGATATCCCTAGTTTTATCAATTCCTATTTTATACTTATCTCCAATGATTCAAATGCTGATTGGATATGAAGTAAATTTCACAGGTGATACCCTCTTACTTTTCTTGCTTTCCACGATTGTCTTTTTCTATGGTGGAAAACCATTTTTACTTGGTGCATGGGATGAGTTAAAAGAGAAATCGCCTGCAATGATGATGTTAATTTCTTTAGCTATCATCGCCGCTTATGTATATAGCACACTGACAGCATTCTTTATCGAAGGCAGCGACTTCTTCTTTGAACTAGCTACTCTTATTGTAATTATGTTGTTAGGACATTGGATAGAAATGAAATCCCTGATGGGTGCTTCAAAGGCACTGGAAGAGCTAATCAAGTTAATGCCAAAAGAAGCCCATAAACTGGACAAATCCGGAAATATTGTTGAGGTAACAGTCGAAGATTTACAACCGGGTGACCTGATTTTAGTTAAATCGGGTGAAAAGATTCCAATTGATGGTGAAATTTACGAAGGAGAATCTACCGTCGATGAGTCTATGCTTACAGGAGAATCTGTCCCTGTTGAAAAAGGACCCGGAATGGAAGCGATAGGTGGTTCCGTCAATGGTGATGGTGTATTAAAAGTTAAGGTAAGTAAAACAGGAAATGACACCTACCTATCCCAAGTTATTAAATTGGTAAGCGATGCAGAAAAATCGAAATCAAAGGCCCAAGGCTTTGCGGATATTGCTGCTAAATGGTTATTCTATGTTGCTCTTGTAGTAGGGATTATAACCTTTGCAGTTTGGTGGACTAACGGGGATTTAGATTTTGCTTTGGAACGAATGGTTACCGTTTTAATTATTGCTTGTCCACATGCACTTGGTTTGGCAACACCACTAGTAACATCTAGATCTACTTCCATTGCAGCTAAAAACGGCTTGTTAATTCGAAATAGAGTAGCATTTGAAAGTGCATTTAAATTGGATCGCGTGGTGTTTGACAAAACAGGAACACTTACGGAAGGTAATTTTGGTGTTACAGATATCCATCCAAGTGAGGGAATTAGTGAAGAAGAATTATTGAAATTAGCTTATTCTGTTGAAACACAATCAGACCATCCAATTGCTAAAGGAATTGTGAAAGAAGGAAATGATCGTAATTTAAAACCCCTTGATGTAAAGGATTATCAGAATTTAACTGGGAAAGGGTTAGTAGCTAAAATCGGTGATGCAGAAATTGCTGTTATTAGTCCCGGTGCTATGAAAGCAAATAAAATTTCTTTTGATGAAAAAATTTATGACCAACTGGCTTTACAAGGGAAAACAGTCGTATTTGTTCTTAAAGATAATGTCTTACAAGGAATGATAGCCCTAGCTGATATCATCCGTGAATCTTCTTATAAAGTTATTAAAGAATTAAATGACCGTGGCATAGAGACGGTTATGATGACTGGTGACAACACACGTGTAGCAAATTATGTAGGAGAAAAATTAGGTATTTCCAAAGTCATCGCTGAAGTACTTCCCCATGAGAAATCAAATAATGTGAAGTATTTAAAACAAAATGGAAAAAAAGTGGCGATGATTGGAGATGGAATTAATGATGCCCCCGCCTTAGCGGAAGCTGATTTGGGAATTGCTATTGGTGCAGGTACAGACGTTGCGATTGAAACAGCTGATGTCATACTAGTTAACAGTAATCCAGTAGACATTTTAAATATCATTAAATTGTCTAAGGCAAGTCGCAGGAAAATGGTTCAAAATTTAGGATGGGCTGCTGGGTATAACATTGTTGCTATTCCTTTAGCTGCAGGTGTATTGTACAATGTTGGGTTTGTCATAACCCCTGCCGTCGGAGCCGCAGTTATGTCACTCAGTACCATTATTTGTGCAATAAACGCTCAATTATTAAAAATCGATTAATAGAAACAAATAGTTTATGTTTGGCTAAGCATGTATGGTATTGCTTAGCCTTTTATTTTTCTGTAGGTAAATTTCTGTTCATAAATAGTACAAAGAATCTGCTTAATTTCTGCAAACTTGTAACGTAATCTAACAGAGAGTGTCTTTAGATAATACCACCGTTATACTATATTTCTATAAGGAGTGATACATACTTATGAGTTTGGAGGAAACAAAAAAGAAGAAGAAAAATAAAAGGAAAAACAGATTAATTTTTAGAACTTCTATATTAATTGTAATGGTTGGAGCTATTATATTTGCATTAGTGTCCAATATACAAGCGGATAAAACCATTTATCAAGTCGGAGATGAAGCACCTGACTTTGAATTAAAGCAAATTAATAAAAATAATGAATTAGAAACTATACGACTAAGTGATTTTAAAGGGCAAGGTATTATGCTGAACTTTTGGGGTACTTGGTGTAAACCGTGTGAAGAAGAAATGCCTTACATGCAAGAGCTTTATCCCGTATATAAAGAAAAAGGAATTGAAATCATTGCAGTTAGTTTGGATAATACAGAATTGGTTGTAGATCGATTTATTGATAAATATGATCTAACCTTTCCAATTCCCCATGATAAAACAGGAGAAGTCAGGGATTTATACAAAATAGGACCAATTCCAAGTTCCATATTCATTAATCCGGATGGGGAAATTCAAAGGATTGTAAATGGGGCCTTATCATTAGAAAGTTTGGAGAGTTACTTTAAAGAAATATTACCAAAACAATAGACTACGATTTTCTAATAAAGGGGGATAAAATTTTTGAATGAAATAAATATATTTCTAGCTTTTGGTGCTGGTTTCCTTTCTTTTATTTCACCGTGTGTATTACCACTATATCCGGCATTTTTATCTTATATTACCGGAATGAGCGTAAGTGAGATAAATGAAGAAAATAAAAAAATGAATAAAAAAGCTCTTTTACATACCGTTCTATTTTTACTAGGGTTCTCAAGCATTTTTATTATGATTGGTTTTACCACCTCTTATATATCGGAATTCCTATTAACCTACCAAGATGCCATTAGACAAATTGGTGCTATTTTAATTATTTTCTTTGGACTAGTAATTGTTGGAGTATTTAATTTTAAATTTCTAATGAAGGACAAAAAAATAACATTCAAAAATCGCCCCGGAGGTTATGTTGGTTCTTTTATAATAGGAATGGCATTCTCTCTTGGATGGACTCCTTGTACCGGTCCAATATTAGCTATTGTGTTATCATTAGCTGCAACCAACCCCGATGTTGGTATGATTATGATGATTAGCTATGTTTTAGGCTTCTCTATTCCGTTTCTTTTATTGGCATTCTTTATTGGTAAATTAAAGTGGATTAGAAAACATAGCCTTAAATTAGTTAAAATAGGCGGATACGTTATGATCTTTATGGGTGTAGCACTGTTCTTTGACTGGATGACTAAATTAACTTCATTTTTGGCTGGTTGGTTTGGTTTTTATGGATTTTAAATATACTTTCCATAATTTCTCTATTACATTTGCACAAATAATGCACATTTGAGTATTATAATACGTTTTATAGATTTTGTTATAATGTAGAAAATCGTTTAACATAGTAATTGATAATAGCATTTAACTAATTAGATGAAAGAGGAGTCGAATAATATGAAAAAAGGATTATTGGCAGTAATTGGATTATTACTTATTTTAATAGTTGCTGCTTGTAGCGAAAGTGAAAGTACATCAAACGAAAACGAACCACAAGATATCAAGAAAGTGGTCCAAGAATACAGCATCGGGGATACTGATGATGTGTCTGCTTCTATTACTTCTGACGAGCTTATTGTAACTGATAGTGATAATAAAGAGACTACCTACAATCTTCCCGAAGACGAGTTCTTTGTTTCCATCGCACCATTTGTTGAGACAACACACCCTTGTACTAATCATAGCTTAACTGGTTGCCAAGGAGAATTAGTAGAAAAGGAATTTGATGTTTATATTGAAGACGAAGAAGGCAATGTTGTTGTTGATGAAACCATGACTTCATTAAAAAATGGATTTATTGATTTTTGGTTACCACGTGACAAAACATATAACGTGAAGATTCAATATGATGGAAAAACAGCTGAATCTGAGATTTCTACATTTGAAGGGGACAATACTTGCATAACAACAATGCAGTTAATTTAGTCTGGTTCCTCACAAATCCTTTTAACACAAAATATAATCATTTAAAGCAAATAGGAAAATGGATATAAACTTTTATAATAATATTTCTAACAGAACCGAGTCTTATCAAAGATAAGCCACTCGGTTCTGTTTTCTTAATTTACTATTTAATGTCTAATTAAATATTGAATATTAAAATCAAGTGGATCAATATAACTTAATATCAGAAATAATATTGCAATGGTAAAAATCAATAAGAATGGATGTTTAAAAAAGGAAAAGGTTTCTTGGTTAGCTTGTTTACGAATTGATTCTTCTGCTGTATATAAAACAAGTAATAAAATCATTGTTATCATCAAAGCCATTATATTGATGATTGCATTTGGCCTTGTCATAGCTACCATGTCTCCTAGCATTGCTCCCATCATTCCCCCATTAGTCCAGATAGTATTCCGTCAATGACAGCAGGTAGACCAATAGGTATTCCTGCAAGAAACCCAACAACCACTCCAATTAATATAGAGTAAACTGTTGATTGAAACAAATCACCATGAAAAGCCACTCCTAGAATGGTTCCTATTAAAATCCCCACCGACATCCCTAATGACATAGAAATCAACATCCCGTTCATTTTTGTTAGCCATTTTCGGTGATTCGTCACATATATTATGGTTGTTACAACTTGGGTGGTACACAACAAAAGTATAAAAAGTAAAGAAATTGACATTATTACAACTCCAATCATAGTATGTATGTCCACTTTTATTGTATTCACTGTTGGATTGCAATATGATATACCCCTATAGGGTAGAAGGATTAACCTTATGAAACAGTATATAGAAGGTTTGATTTAGTTAGCCAAGCCTAGTTCCTAATTAGCAGAACAAACACCATGATCAGTTTTAGGTCATTTTTAGATCGGGTAAATATTTCAGATGAAATATTATACTTTAAGTTAGATTAGCTTCCTATTATCCTGTTAAATTTAAAATCACAACTTCTAAATGTTCTCCATAAAATCTCGATAATTTTTAGGTATGATTTATTTAAGAAAGGAGATGTAATAAATGAAAAAATTATTAATAGGTATTTTAACCGGAGCCGTACTATTAGGAAGTGCTTCATTTGTTGCGGCCGAATCAAATGGAAGTGGAATCTTAAACTTTGAGGAGATGAAACCACATATTGAAGAAATGCATCCTAATTTATCACCAGAACAGCAGGAAGAAATGTTCAACAACTGTCATGGCGAAAATGGTATGATGCAAAACAATACTGAATTCCGTGATACGATGCATGATTTATAGTTTAAAGAGGTGTTCCCGTATGGTTGGGATGATGAGTATGAAGGTTCATGGGTTACTGGGATGGATACTTAACCTTGCATCCATCGGTATTGTTGTGTATTATGCCACCAAATTAGCATTGAAAAATAATCATAAAAATTAATAGTAACTTACAATCCCTTTTAAGTGGTAAATGTCCCCTTAGTTGGACGACAACTAATTGACCATTTAGATAATAATAAAGAAGCCGCCACCCTTTGATCTGCTAAATCAAAATAAGGGTGACGGTTCGCTATGCAAAGTAAATACATTTTTGTTTATCCAGAAATAATTCATTCAGAACAACATTATCATGCTAACTAAAAATGCCAGCAGCATTCTCGGTATTTTTAAGATGATTGATTTCTAGGATTAAAATTTGCCCCATTTGTTAAATTAGGAATGAAAATAAAGCGTTGAATGTACCATTCTCAAACATGATATAAATCCCTAGCCCTATAAATACAATAGGGACAATCCAACGTTCATATTTCTCAATTTTTTCTGATACAAAATCCAAAGAAGCTAAGCGATAGCTGACATAACATAGAACCCCAACCATAATGAAAAAGACAATACTAGCAATAAGGATTTCAACCGCATTTAATGCTGTGAAATATGGTATATAAATAGAGAAGTCATCTGCACTGGAGGACAGCACAATAAATATAACCGTTAAATATAATTGATTAAAACGATTAGATGAAAATAAAGTTAAAATATTGCCTCCATCTTCATCCTCCTCACCCTTAATCCAAATCTTAATCCCCAGATAAAGCGGTATAAGCCCAAGAAGACCTAAAACCCATTGCTGAGGAATTAACCATGTAATACCTAGAGCGACTAAAAGACTTGCTGCTATAATAATTGCTGTACCTATGTATTGTCCTATCCATATATGTTTTGCTTGACCTTTTTTTATTTGCGAAAACAAGAGGGTCAATATAATAAGATAATCAATTCCTGTTGCTACATAAACTGCAGCTGATGTAAGTGCCGTTGTAATCATTTTTTCATCTCCAAGTTTTGGGGTAGGGCTTTTCAATGAGAAGAAAAGCCCTTAGATTATATGTTAATATTTATTTCTCTTTTACTCGCATAAGTCGTAAACCATTTAACGCAACTAAAAGAGTTGCTCCCATATCAGAAAGGATGGCAATCCAAAGTGTTAACCAACCGGGGATAACCAATAACAAAGCAATGAATTTGATAGCGAGTGCAAAGGTAATGTTTTGCTTAATTATGGTAAGAGCTTTTCGACTTAATTTAATGGAGAATGGAAGTTTTCTTAAATCGTCTCCCATTAAAGCAACGTCTGCCGTTTCTAGTGCTGTGTCTGTACCAGCCCCACCCATCGCAATTCCAACGGTAGAAGCAGCTAATGCAGGAGCATCATTGACACCATCTCCAACCATTGCTACGTTTCCGTATTTAGATCTCAATTTTTTGATAAATTCTAATTTGTCTTGTGGCAATAGTTCTGCCTGAATATCCGTTACCCCAACATGACCTCCAATAGCATCTGCCGTTCCTTTGTTGTCTCCCGTAAGCATAATGGTTTTTTTAATTCCAAGTTGATGTAACTTTTGAATAACTTCTTTACTTGATTCACGTACTTCATCAGCTACTGCAATGACAGCAAGTATTTCTTTTTCAGTTCCAACCACCATTGCAGTTTTACCTTGATTTTGAAGGGCTGTAACTAGTTGATCTTGTTCGTTATTAAAATCAACTGATAGATTCTCAAATAATTTTGGATTTCCAATGTAGTAAGTCGTACCGTTGATAGTCCCCTTAATTCCTTTTCCTGTGATAGAAGAGAAATCATCCACGATTACATGAGTGTAGGAAATGTTCTCCTCATCTGCTTTTTTCATAATAGCTGAAGCTAGAGGATGCCCGGAACGATATTCTAATGCAGTAATGATAGACAACATATCTTCTGCATTTACCTGATTGTTCAACATTTTAAAATCTGTTACAACTGGAACTCCTTTTGTAAGTGTACCCGTTTTATCAAAAGCTATTGCTTTTAAAGCACCCATTTCTTCTAGATAAATTCCGCCTTTGATAAGCACACCTTTTTTAGCTGCATTTCCAATTGCTGAAACAATAGAAATAGGAGTTGAAATAACTAATGCACAGGGACAACCAACGACCAATACTGCTAGCCCTTGATAAACCCAAGTTCCCCAGCTGCCACCAAATAATAATGGTGGTACTACAGCTACCAGCCCTGCGATAATCATAATAATAGGCGTATAATATTTTGCAAATTTATCTACAAACGCTTGAGAAGGCGCGCGTTCCCCTTGAGCTTCTTCAACAAGGTGAATGATTTTGGAAATTGTTGTATCTTCAACAAGCTTTGTTACTTTAACCTCAAGTATTCCCTCTTCGTTTAATGTACCTGCAAAAACTTCATCATCCACTGTTTTCTCAACTGGGACTGACTCGCCTGTAATAGTTGCTTGATTAACAGCCGAGTAGCCATTTACTACTACACCATCCATAGCAAGCTTTTGACCGGGTTTCACAATCATAATATCGCCAACAGCAATATCATCAACATGAATCATCATTTCTTGCCCATTTCTTCTAACAAGCGCCTCTTTCGGAGCAATATCCATTAAAGATCGAATTGATTGTCTTGCTCGGTCCATAGAGAAACGTTCTAAAGCTTCACTAATTGCAAAGAGAATAACAACAATTGCACCTTCTGCCCATTCTCCAATAATAGCTGCTCCAATAATAGCCACTGTCATAAGAGTTTTCATGTCAAATTCAAAATGTAGTAAGTTTTGAAACCCGACTTTAAAGAGTGAATATCCCCCAATAACGATGGCTGCTGCAAACAATAGGGAGGTAATAATATTTTCTTCCCCATTAACAAACTGAGAGATATAACCAAAAACGATTAATAAAGAAGCGTATAGTAATGTGCTGTGTTTTTTATAAAATGGCTCTTTCCCTTCTTTAACCTCTTGTTTCTCTTCCCTTAATGGTTTATCTGGAGCGACTTTAAGGTTTTCAAAAGCACCAGCTTTTTCTAATTCCTCGATAGTTGTATTCCCATATACCTCAATTTTAGATGCACCAAAATTTACTTTTGCATCATGAACCCCTGATAATTTTTTTACATTCTTTTCGAATTTACCCGCACAATTGGCACACGAAAAGCCTTGTACTCGGTAGGAAGTCATGTCAACTTCAGACCGTTCAGCTTGTTCAAACATTTACCTCCACCTCTTTCTTATGTGTTAATGCAATCATCATAATTTGTTTGATATGTTCGTCGTTTAATGAGTAAAAGGAAAGCTTTCCTTCTTTTCTATAGTTGACAATCCTTTGCTTATAAAGTGTTCGTAAATGATGAGAAGCATTAGCAACTGTAACGCCTAAGATATTAGCTATATCACAAACACATAGTTCATCTTCCTGACACAAAGCATAGGTGATTTTTGCTCTATTTTCGTCGGCAATTGCTTTTAACATTTGAGAAACACCTGAAATATCTACTGTTTGTAGATCACCCTGTATTCGATTAACCTTTTCCTCGTCATAACAAAAAATTTCACAAGTATCTTTCTTATTCAATTCATCACCTCATTCAAGTATTTGCTTGATTATATAATAACTTTTTCCAGCGCAACATTCAAGCATATACTTGAATGAAATAAAAAAGAAATGGGTATTTCCAATTCTAAAAAGTACTTCTTCAATTTCCCATTTAAGTCAAACAATCACATAAGGTCCCATTTCTCTTATCTAGTATTTCATTGTAATATCAGTATGAAGGAGGATTAGATATGGATATATCAAGAGTTGCAATTTATGCTCGTGTAAGCACAGAAGAACAGGCAAAAGAAGGTTTTAGTATAGCCGCGCAACTTCAAACACTTCGGCAATATGCTCAAATTTATAACTGGGAGGTGATTGATGAATATGTCGATGAAGGAATTAGTGGTAAATCCGTAAAAGGACGGCCTGAAATGAAAAGACTAATTAAAGATGTAGAGAATGAGAGATTTGATGCTGTAATAGTTTGGAAAATTTCCCGACTTTCAAGAAATATGCTAGAAACACTCATGATTCTAGATAAGTTTGAAAAATACAACGTGAAATTTATATCCTACTCAGAAAACTTTGATACCAGTAGTCCTATAGGTCGTTTAGTACTTCAAATTATGGCCTCAATCGCTGAAATGGAGCGAAATACATTAGCGGAAAACGTTAAGCTTGGGATGAAACAGAGAGCTTTGGAAGGGAGATGGAACGGCGGGGTTGTATTTGGATATGACACTGTTAAGAAGGAGCTAGTTATCAATGAAAAGGAAGCTGAAGTAGTACAGTTAATCTATCATATGTATGCAAATGGCAAAGGGCTAAGAGCGATTTCTAACCACTTAAATAAAGCTGGATATAAAACCAAGCGTAATCGTTATTTCTCCATCAATGGAGTAGCACAAATCCTAGACAATGTAATATATAACGGTAAAATCAGTTGGCTAAAATTTGAAAATTGGGATTCCAAACGAAGAAAAGGGAAAAATCCAAATCCTATTCTTGTAGAAGGAAAACATGAACCTATTATTTCGGACGAACTATGGAGCGTTGTACGAGCAAGGAGAAAAAGTAAATCATTTAAGCAGCGTCAATCAAACGAACCATTTTTACTTAGTGGCCTTTTACGCTGTCCTGATTGTGGTCAAGGAATGGTTCCGTCAATTACAACACATACACGAAAAGATGGGACGAAACGAAAACATCGTTATTACGTCTGTAGCGATTTTCATAACAAAGGATCTGCTGCTTGTAAAGCTAATTCCATTAAGGCATATAAAGCAGAAGAAACGGTTATCAAGAAAATTGAACAACTTAGTTCTAATAAGAAGAGGTTATATAAGATTCTCACAGACATTAGTTCTAATTCCGCTCATTCGATAAGCCAACTTAATAAAGAACTAGTAGAGATTGAAAAGCGGTTAAAGGAAATTGAACAATTACAGGCAAGGTATATGGAAGCCTTTGAGAAAAACACTCTTCCTGTGGATATACTGCAAGAAAGTTTACAAAAGGTTTCCAATGAAAAAAGAGAATTAGAATCAGAGAAAAATGAGATTGCAATCCAATTAAGTTCTATAGATTCAAAGGTAATTCAACCAGATTTGATTGAAAAATTACTAGAAAAGTTCCTATCGGTTTATAAGAAGTCATCTAGAGAAAACCAAAAGCAATTACTACAGTTATTAATTGATAATATTACAATCAAACAAAAAGATAGATCCAGAACAATTAAAAACATAGAACTTGAATTTGATTTTACTGAAATGAATATATCCAAAACCTTTATACTTATCCATTTGTTATATCGTGAAACGGATAATGAAAACACATTTTCAATACCCGCTTCCGACAAAGAATTACCACCTTACCTACAACAATTTTTGCCTCTATTTGTGGTACGGTTCCCCCCGATTAATCCGAAATGCCCTATACACCTGCTCCAACAGAATGAACCGCATCACCTGATGTGGAAAGGTCATTTTCGAAAAGGATAAAGCTAAATCACTACGACTTTGTACATCTGCACTAATTCCAAGTGACCCGCCAATGACAAAAGCAATTTTGCTTTTTCCATAGGTTGCGAGTTCATCCAATTTGCTGGCAAATTGTTCTGAAGTGAGCATTTTACCGTTAATTTCTAACGTAATGACATATGTATCTGGTTGAATATGACTTAAAATGCGTTCGCCTTCTTTTTGCTTAACATCTAACATTTGCGCTTCACTTAGGTTTTCTGGTGCTTTTTCATCCGCCACTTCAATGATCTTTACTTTTGCGTATGTGCTTAAGCGTTTTAAATATTCTTGTATGCCTTGCTTCAAGTACTTCTCTTTTAATTTTCCTACTGATACAATCGTGATTTTCATTATGTATGACGTCCTTCACAGATCTCGTTTTTCCTTAGTTTACCACAATGCAATTGTATCTTTAATCCAATCTAATAAATTTAAGCCCTGTATAAAATGATTCTTTCTGCTAAAGAAGAGAGAATACTTTGCCTCGAATCAAGCTAAGTACAGTCCAAAGCCCCTATCACATCATTCATTAAGTATTAGCTTTACAAAGACAATCCCACCACGATATACATAGCAAAGATAAAGACTACGCTACTTGTCACAAGAATTCCAGTTGTCGTTTTTGAAAGCCTCTTTACCTGTTTCCCTTTATACCAACCGGAGAATTGAAACTTGTTTCGATAAAGAATAAAAATAATAATTGCAACACCAACTGCTTGTAGTGCTAAAAAGTACATTAAATAGGAATGTTCTTCCGTTAACTGGGATATGTGTCTGTTTGTTATCATTTCTAACAAGTAATTACTTACAGCCCCAAAGAGCAAGTAAAGTAGCATAAAGATCAACAGTCCACGCAGCATTTCAAGCAGACCTGTAAATAGTAAACGCATGTTACCACTCCGTTCTTCGCTTTTTCTTACATTGTAACAAATACATTTTCAAACAGAAAGAATTATCAGAAAAACTTTCCTTTTTCGAATACCTCATGTATTGTATGAGACTGGGACAAAAAATAAAACAGCTGATTAAAAAACGAACCATAGATCGCCCTTGTACTATAGGAAAGTATAAAAATTATATGGTTTATAGTATAAGAAAAACTATGGCTTTCGCTAAGGACTGGCGATAAGCCAAGCTTTTCTAATGTATACACAAGTTTTTAGCGTAGTCAACATATGTAGACTTCTGCGGAATAGCTCGAGCTGAAGATTCCGCAGGAAAGAGAAAAGTTGACGTCGCGATGATGGGAATTTTTTTACACTATAGGAAAGTATAAAATTTTTATGGTTTATAGTATAAGAAAAACTATGGCTTTCGCTAAAGACTTGGCGATAAGCCAAGTTTTTCTAAACATAAACAAACCGAACAATTATAAAAGGTGCCGACCCCCGAAAGTTAGAGTAGAAAATCTAATTTTCGGGGGTGTTTTTATGGCTAAATATAGTGAAGAATTTAAAATAAATCTTGTCACCGAGTATTTATATGGCAACCTAGGATATAAATTATTGGCAAAAAAATATAATATGGGTAGCGCAACACCAATATTTGAATGGGTGAAAGTCTATAAGTCTCAGGGAATGGATGGGTTAAAAAGAAAAAAAGCTAGGAAGTTTTATCCTGTTCGATTTAAATTAAATACGATACAATTTGTGTTAAAGACAGGTGCTACTTTTTTAGAAACTGCTGTTCAATTTAAATTGAACAACCCTTCCTTAATTAGACGCTGGATGAAAGAATTTAAGGAACAAGGAGTAGAAGGCCTGAAACCAAAGGGGGAGTCTTCTATGTCTAAGAAACCCAATAAACGGAAGAAAAAGGAAGAAAAAAAGTTAACACGTGAAGAAATATTAGAACGAGAGAATGAACTATTAAGGCTAGAAAATGCGTACCTAAAAAAGCTACGAGCTTTTCGGGAGAATCCAAATGCCTTCCACGAAAAGCACAGGCAAAGGTGGCATTTGGACTTAAAGAAGAAGGATTCCGATTAAAAGATATTCTCCTTATTGTGGGCATACCTGAAGCAACCTATCACTATCATGTGAAAAATTTTGGCAGAGAAGATTCAGACAAAGTACTAAAAAAAATCATTATCGATTTATTTAAAAAGTTCCATGAACGTTATGGCTATAAACGTATTACTAGAGAACTAAATAAATTAGGATACGTTATCAACCATAAAAAAGTATATCGCATTATGTGCGAATTGGGATTGAAATGTGTGAAATTTATGCGAAAATCCCGTAAATACAATTCCTATAAGGGAAACGTTGGAAAAGTGGCGAAAAACCGATTGTCTCGCCGTTTTAACACGCCAATTCCTCTTCAAAAATTAGTAACCGATATTACAGAATTCAAATGTCTAAGTGAAGAGAAGTTATATTTAAATCCGATTCTTGACCTTTATAACGGAGAAATTATTGCGTATAAAATCAAGGAACGTCCAACGTTAGATCTTGTCATAGAACCTTTAAAAGAAACGATAGAGATAATAAAGAATCATGCAACCTATCGCACCACCATCCATTCTGACCAAGGCTTTCATTACCAACACAACCAATGGGTGAGAACATTAAAAGAGAATAAAGTATTCCAAAGCATGTCTAGAAAAGCAACCTGTGCGGATAATGCTTCCATGGAGAATTTTTTTGGCATTTTAAAACAAGAAATGTATTATGGAGAAAAATTAGTAAGCTATGAAGAATTAAAAAGTCGGATTGAAGAATATATCTATTGGTATAATCATGAACGAATAAAAGAAAAATTGGCCGGGCTGAGCCCAGTCGAGTATCGAACGCAATCCAGCCAATCAACTGTATAATAAAACTCTAACTTTTGGGGGTAATCACAAAATAATTGTTCGGTTTTTGCTATTTCGTATTTGCTTATGTCCCTGCCCCCTTTTTTCGTTACTCGATTTTTAAAATTCCCTATTGAAGATCTCTCCCCACAATTTTACCATCTAAAATCTTAACTATTTCTCATTTCCTTAACGTTTTTAAACCCTTCGAAATAAAACTTTGACTTCTTGTGCAAAATCGTGTACATTACTAATGTACGAACATTAAATAAAAATATTTTATTATCATTCGGATTTAGAGGTGTAAAGCATGGAAAATGTATTTGATTACGAAGATATTCAATTAATTCCTGCAAAATGTATTGTTAGCAGTCGTTCAGAATGTGATACAAGTGTCACCTTAGGAGGGAATACGTTTAAATTACCTGTCGTTCCTGCAAATATGCAAACAATCATTGATGAAAAAATTGCGATCATGTTAGCTGAAAATGGCTATTTTTATATTATGCATCGTTTTAAACCAGAAAAGCGTATCGACTTCATAAAAGATATGCGAAGTCGTGGACTCATTGCATCCATTAGTGTTGGTGTCAAGGAAGAAGAATATGCGTTTGTTGAAAAGTTGGCAGAAGAAAAGCTGGTACCAGAATATATTACGATCGATGTTGCCCATGGGCATTCGGATTTGGTTATTAATATGATTAAGCATATTAAAAAATATTTACCAAAAAGTTTTCTTATTGCTGGAAACGTAGGAACGCCGGAAGCTGTGAGAGAACTGGAAAATGCCGGTGCTGACGCAACCAAGGTCGGTATTGGACCAGGAAAGGTATGTATTACGAAAATTAAAACTGGTTTTGGTACAGGGGGCTGGCAATTGGCAGCTCTCCGCTGGTGTGCAAAGGCAGCAAGTAAGCCAATTATTGCTGATGGTGGAATTCGTACACATGGCGATATTGCCAAATCGATCCGTTTTGGAGCGTCAATGGTAATGATTGGTTCTCTTTTTGCCGGACATGAAGAATCACCAGGTGAAACGATTGAAAGAGACGGAAAAATTTTGAAGGAATATTTTGGATCTGCTTCCGAATTTCAAAAAGGTGAAAGAAAAAATGTCGAAGGTAAAAAAATGCTTGTAGAACATAAAGGTTCTTTAAAAGACACATTAAGAGAAATGGAGCAGGATTTACAATCAAGTATTTCCTATGCTGGCGGAAAAAAGCTGGAAGCGATTCGCAATGTGGATTACGTCGTGGTAAAAAATTCTATCTTTAACGGCGATAAAATTATTTATTAAATACGTGTTCAAAAAAAGGATTGAAGGTCGGTTATGACCCAACGTCAGAACAAAAGCTAGCAGTGATTAGTAACGTACAAACGGCGGATCTTCTGACGGGATAAAGTGAAACTTCATTCCATGGTACGCCTTTCACGGAATGTTTAGAACCTTAATGGTATGATCTAAAGACCCTTGAACGAATCGGGCATTTAGGTGCCGTTTTTCCAATTTAGACTTCATCGCATTTTCTTAAATCTTGAAGTTTGTAGTCTTGCGGCACCTTACATCGAGTTAAAGTAATGCTTCATTCAAGGGGAGCGCTTTTCTCCTTGAAAAACCGCGGTGTATTGCTGGCGTAGCATCTCTGTCCTTGAGAAACCGGGAAGTATCGCTGTCGTAGCGCCTTCCACGTCCTTGAACAGTAGATCAAAGATGCTTTCTATACAAATTTTATAAATTCCTAAACAATAAAAAGCCTTAGCACAAAATGTTGTGTCTGAGGCTTTTTTATGAGCATTGATTTACTATCGCTTACATGATATGTTTTACCAAAACTTCGATCGCGAATTATATGGAATTTATTTCAAAGCTAAATACCAGTTACTGTCTATTTATTTGCCCCTTGTGCTAATTAAATTTCCTTTTGTCGCAATTCGTTCTTTTCCATCAATCGTACAAGTAATTAATGTTATTTCCGCTTGTCCTTTTTTATCTTCTAAAACCTGTACTTCTGTTGGTTCGATTACCTCGGATGAATTTACCTGGTATACAAAAGTCTGCTCTTTTGTATGTAATAACACTTCATCACCTTTAGCAACCTTTGGCAGATTTCGAAAATGGCGATCTCCGCGATACCCGCGATGTCCAGCAATCGTAAAATTATTTTTACCTGGTGTTTGATTCGGCTTAATTTGCGTTAATGCAACACTTAAATTTTCATTCGTAGTCTCTGTTAACACTTTTTGTTTTAAATGGATGGATGGTATTTCAAGTTCTACTACCCCGTCTAATTCTTCCTTAGAAAATGGTAAATTATCAATAGATGATAAATCTACATCTTCTCCATCAGCGTTGGCAATCATAGCAAGCGCTTCTTCCAAAGCGGTTACTTCCTTTTGCTGTTTCCATTCATAATAAAATGGAATGGAAATTAGAACAAGCCCGATAAGTATAAATAAAATCCCTACCTTTATTTTTGTGTTTTTCACATCGACTCCCCCTTACAGCTACTTTCCAATCTCTGTTAATTCCTTTTCACTATTTACAATTTTTAATTCCTACATATCTGTTTACCCTATATCTAAGATGTGGTTGACAGAACAGAAGCATTGACAGCGGCACATCGCAAGAATAAAAAGCATTGTCTTTTTCAATAACAGAGAAGGTATGCAAGCGATACATCGTGGTTTTCGAGGATAAAGGTAAAGCTCTATTGCATGAGGATGTTTTGCTTAATCCGAGTTACTGAAAACATAATTTCCGTTGTTTGATTAACAATATTTTTATTAATTTCGATTTCTCAACGATTCATTTTTAAGAAGTTTTCTAGATGCTTATTTTAAAGGATAGAGCTATACAAATTCTTTACAAAAATGGACGATGGTATTGCCTTCATACAAGTTAAAATCGTATTCCGCTACAATTTCCCAAATATTACAAAAACCATAGTAGACCATACTTTACGTTTCATTACCGATTTCTTTTTCCAAGCACGGTATAGATCTTCTTCATAACTTGCTATATAATAGTAAAAATAAGTAAATAAGGAGGGTTCCTAGTGCCAATTACAATTCCAAAGCAGTTGCCAGCACATGACATATTGGAAAAAGAAAATATTTTTATTATGGATACGGTTCGTGCTACAACAAAAGATATTCGTCCATTAAATATCGTGATTGTTAATTTAATGCCGGAAAAAGAACGTACGGAAACTCAATTGTTGCGGCTATTGGGGAATTCTCCCTTACAGGTTCTCGTGACATTTTTGCATACCGCAACACATGATTCAAAAACGGTTAGCAAGTCGCATTTGAAACAGTTTTATCATACGTTTGATGCTATTAAAGATAAACGGTATGACGGCATGATTATAACCGGTGCACCTGTGGAGTTGTTATCCTTTGAAGAAGTAAATTATTGGGAAGAGCTTCAAATGATTATGGAATGGTCTAAAACGCATGTCAGCTCAAGCTTGCATATTTGCTGGGCTGCTCAAGCAGCGCTTTATTATCACTATGGAGTTGGGAAACATGAGCTTTCTGGCAAATGCTCAGGTGTATTCGCCCATCAGGTTTTTCATCCAACAGTGGAGCTGATTCGGGGCTTTGATGATGAGTTTTTAGCACCACATTCTCGTTATACTGGAACACCAATGAAAGCGATTCAGAATGATAATCGGTTAACATTGCTGGCTGCTACGAAAGAAAATGATCCGTTCGTTATTATTTCAAATGATAAAAAGAATATTATGATAACTGGTCATTTAGAGTATGACAATGATACACTTGCTGAGGAATACCATCGTGATCGGAAAAAAGGGTTGAACCCAGCTATTCCTAAAAACTATTTCCCAAATAACAATTTAGAAAAAGTACCATTAAATCGCTGGCGCTCGCATGCGCATCTATTATTCTCTAACTGGCTGAACTACTATGTATATCAAGAAACACCTTATGTATGGGAATAGAGCTAGGGAATGACTTCAAGCTACTCGTTTCCGCGACTATTATTCTCAATGAATACGGAGAGCCGGTGTTGACTGATCGTAAAAAAGAAATCGAAGTTTGCTTATACGCTCCAGTACTTAAGCTAGACAATGCTACTTTCAAAAAAGATATCCACCATGCAGAAACAGCTATGATTTCTTATATCAGAACAAAGGCTAAAATCGCAATGTTCTTGAAACATCGCGAAGTGTCTGTCGAAGTTTTTTCCTGTCCTTGAAAAAGAAGAACGCTTTTCTTATGCGATATATTGCTGACGAAGCTACTCTATCCTTGAAAAAGAAAAACACTCTTTCTGCATGCGATGTGATGTGCTTAATCAGGATGTATCTCTATCCTGTTGACCAAAGAATCAGGCATTTAGGTGCCGTTATCCCCCCTTCAACTCCTTCGTAATTTCTATAACTCTTGAAGTGGGAATCTTACGGCACCTTGCATGCAGAACAAATTTTTTAAAAGATTAGCTCCTACTTCATCTTACTTTAACTTTCCCTGCAGCAGGGAAATTACTGCCAACGATTAAATTCAATGCGCCATTTTTATACGTCTCCTCAAAAAAATTATTACCAGTAGTATGGCGGATAATAATACGGCGCTCCTAGTCCGCCTACTAATGATCCGGCTAACAGTCCGCCGGCTAACCCGCCAACAAATGGTCCAGCGCCAAATCCAAATCCTGGTCCAAAGAAAGGTCTTGGCCCAAAGAATGGCCTTGGACCGAAGAATGGCCTTGGACCGAATATTGGTAAGCGCCAGTCATCCCCTACATATTGCTCTTGATCAAAAGCTTGCAATTGGTGTTCATCTGTATAAAATTCTTGATCATGCGGATAATAATGATTTTCCTGCACATTAGCCACTTGATTCCATTCATTCATCTCATTCATCAAAATTCCCTCATTTCTTTTTATGCTATGTAATCACTTTATGCATTTGCCTATATAAGTTATTGGGCGTTTATACCAATAATATGTAAAATATTTTAAGGGAATTTTGTCACTGCCATATCCATCCTCTTACAACAGCACTTTAAAGCTTCTAAAATCCTACTGTATACTAAAACTATAAATGGTCAAGCTCAATAAGAAAAACAAAAAAACTGGAAAAGGGAATTTAATCACTTTTGGAAACGGTTAGGATCATTTTAAGCTGAACCTCATATCTCCTCATTCCTGAAACTTGCAAACTTTTTTCTATTCTTATATCGATATCGATTTCTTCTACAACAAATACAGCGAAAAGCGTCCTTAGCGAAATGCGATACAGAAAATCACTACATTTACATTAAAATCGCATCATGCAGACTGCAAAGCAACAATCGTTCATCATTCAAGGAATTTCTCCAAAGAAAAAACGAATTAATCTTTTAGCATTACTAAGAAAGTACTACATTTCTCCAAAAAGATGAAGAACCAAGTAAAACAGGGTTAATTGAGTCATATCCTGTATCTTTGATTAACATTGCCTATACTCGTTTATCAACTTGACGTAAATTATATAGCAAGTAATGTTTGCCGATGCTATAATTTGTAAAGGAGAGTGACCTACCCTATATAGCCCTATTTAATTCATTTAAAATAGGGAAACCTTTTAAATAGGTAGGACCCATCTTGATAATTTATAAGCTTTCATTGCAAAAAGGAAAAGAGGATTAGCATGTCAGATCTAGGGAGTCTTGTTACACAATACGGCTATATTGGAATATTTACTGTTCTCGTCTTAGGTATTATCGGACTTCCCCTGCCTGATGAGGTACTACTCACATACGTAGGCTATAGTGTGTATTTAGGCAGAATGTCACTAAAGTATTCCATTTTCATTGCTATTTTAGGCTCTATCATCGGAATTTCTATTAGCTATTTGCTGGGAAAGAAGCTAGGAATTCCGTTTATTAAACGATTTGGCCCAAAATTACGTATAAAAGAAAAAAATATTATTTGGGCTCAAAATAAGTATAAAAAGTATGGGGGGTTTTTTCTTCTAATTGGTTATTTTATCCCTGGAGTCAGACATATAACTGCCTATTTAGCTGGTATATCCAATTATCGTTATTCGTATTTTGCCATCTTTGCCTATTTAGGTGCTGTTATCTGGGCATCTGCGTTCATTATTTTAGGAACAATATTAGGAAATAACTGGGAAATTATTGAACGGGTATTCTATCATGCTTCGAAAGCATTTTGGATTTTGCTTTTTATCGTTCTCGTATCCATCTATATAATAAGATCAAAAAAGAAATCAAAAACGTGAACTAATTAAGAAATAAAAGTCTTTCCCCATATTTTATTTCTTCTCCTACAGTCACATTTGTCGCGAATTGAAGGTGTTCATTTTCCATTAACAAAATGACTGTGGAACCGAATGAGAAATAAGCTAACTCATCTCCTGGTTCTAGCTCTTTTGATTGGTTCGTAAGGTGGATACTATTCACATTTAATGCTCCAACTTTAACGACTGCAATATTTTGGAGCTCACTCTCTATTTCTGTAACCGTTCGGCGATTCGTTGAAAGCGGTTTGTTGCCGTATTTTATTCCAAGCGAATTAACAGGATAGGATTTTCCACCTAGGGTCCAGCTGTTCGTAATCCTCCCTTTTACAGGACTATGAATTCTGTGATAATGATGAGGAGATAAATATAAAATGATATATTTACCTTTCTTATAGGTTGCTGCTATCTCTTCACTACCTAGCATTTCTTCTAAATTTAGTTGTCGATTTTTTACCTTATATTTCTCCACCTCACTTACAGATCCAAAAGCACTAACTACACCATCTACCGGGCTAACGATTACATGCTTATGATTATCAATAGCTCTTATCTCCGATTTTAGCTCTCTAGTAAACAAATGCTGAAGGCTATGGTATTCAGACAACGGTAATTTCATTTCTGCCTGGTTGATATGATAAACTTTTACAAACAATGGAATGAAAATGCGACTCCATTTAGACGTTGTCACACGTATAAGTAATCTGGACATAAAACGATTTCCAGTCAATTCTACAAATATCTTAAAAAGCCACTTAAGCAATGATTGAATCCTCCTATATAAAATAAATTATCTGTGATACTCTTCTCTAAATATAGTATAATTGGCTTTGACATCTGAGTAAATGGTATGCTTATTATAAACTATTTACCTATGAACCTGTTCAAAAAGCGTGGTAAAAATGACATAGACAGTTTTGTCAGCTTGTTTCTTATGCTACACTTGTCTTGTACTTCGTAATGTTGTTAGAGATGGCGGCTCACCGATAAAGTTTTACTCATGTATCCAAATGTATGTGTAAAAAGCACGCTGGAAACGTCTTTTCAGTATGTTTAGGACATAAACATTCGCTGCGAGTCAGCAATGAAGGGATTGGCTTGGATGAGGACGTATCAACAGATCAACAAAAGCCATATCAATTTGATTTTTTTCGTCCTTTTTATCCCCCTTTTTGCACACATACATATACTATAACAATAGATTTTTAGGGGGGCAAAATGAATATAAAAAAACAAATACCAAATATGTTTACATTAGGAAATTTATATTGTGGTTTTTTATCAATTGGTTATGCTGCCAACAACCAATATAAAAATGCAGCTGTACTTGTTCTTATCGGGATGATGTTAGACAGTATGGATGGTCGGATTGCCAGAATGTTACAAGTTGAAAGTTCTCTAGGGAAAGAGTTAGATTCTTTAGCTGATATTGTAACTTTTGGCATAGCTCCATGCTTCTTAGTATACTATACGATATTCTCTAATAGTGGATGGCTTGGCTTTGCGGTCTCTGGATTATTCCCATTATTTGGGGCGTACCGATTAGCTAGATTCAATATTACATCAGATAATGATTCTATTAATCATTTTGTAGGTGTACCAATTACCGCTGCCGGGGGAATACTAGCGATATTAACTTTATTTAATGAACAAATTCCTAGTATTGTAACAACTGTTATTTTCACTGCACTGTGCTTCTTAATGGTAAGTACAATCAAAATACCAAGCTGTAAACAAATCCCCTTACCTAGATATGGTACCATTGTAACCATCTTCTTGGGGGCATTGTTAGTTATCATTAATATTGAAGCACATGGTAGATTTCCTTATTTACTCTATGTCGCAACACCTCTCTACCTGATATATGTGGCGTATCGTTTTTTCAAAATCAAAGAAATCAGATAAAAGGAAACTTCTTAACCGTAGTGGTCTTCCTTCATCCACTACGGTTAAAATTTTAACAAAGGTACTATAATCGTAACGCCTTTGAATTCTACAGCCTGCATATTGAGTTTTTTCAGCTTCATTTTTAGCTGTGAATAACTATTTTCTGTTTCAGTGAAACGTTTACCATGCTGTTTTTTGGACTTTGGGTAGATTTAAGTAAACAACAAATATCCCCACCACTTTGAACTAACTCTTGTTAAGCAGATAGATACGAAATCTTTTAGCAGATGATATGAAAACTGCTGGTTATTAAGTCACCTGGGTTCTTGTCCATGCATCATAGGGTAATAAGGATAATTCCTATGCATCGATTTTCTCCAGTTTTTCCGCCCATCGTTTCTTCATCACTGCAATAGAGGATTTATGGATAAATAATGAAATACAACTACATCGATTCAAACAAATGATGAAACATGCGATCTTTATCTGTAAAAAATTGCTTCCATTATTTTATAATGACTTGGTTTTTCCAATGTGGTTTCCTGCATGCCAGCTTCTGTCAACTCAAAAATGAGTGCATGTGGACATGTCATCAAAATAGGCGCATGGGTAGAGATAATAAACTGGAACCTGCTTCTACAAGATCGTGAATTCGCTGCAGCATTGACATCTGCCTTAATGGAGACAAGGCTGCTTCTGGTTTATCTAAAATGTATAGTCTATTTCCTTGGAATCGGTGGATAAATGCTGCCAAGAATGCTTCGTCATGTGATTCCATTTTATTTCGAAAAATCATGCTCTGCCAATGTCTCAGCGATTTGGTCCTCGATCGCCATGATATGTTTACTTGATCCAAGATAGTTATTTATCATGATCGAAAAAATAATTGGGTGTTGATCCTTTGTCATTACATAACCGGATAGTGTTGACATACCTGTTAATGAGCCTGTCTTTGCCATCACATTGGATTTTGCAGGTCCCGTTTTCATGCGCTCACGGAGGGTGCCGCCAACAAATCTGTCGTATTCCCCGGCTACCGGCAGGGATTGTTTAAATACTTTAAACCAAGGTTTATGTTGCGCATGATAAAGTAATTGGGTAAGCGCATTTGCTGGGATCATATTTTTATGTGACATACCAGATCCATCGCGTAATAGCATGGATGTTGGATCGATTCCCATGTCAGACATGACTTGTTCTATAGCTTCTATTCCTTTTTCCCAGCTGCCTTCATTATGCATCACTTTTCCCATTTCTTTCGTAAGTACTTCACCATGTCCATTATTACTTAGTTTCATAAATGGAATAAGTAATTCTTTTAACGGTATTGATTTTTTTATAGCTAGCTTATTCGCTTTTGTAGGCGTTTTCCCCCGAGTGGGTTTAGAATGTCCAATAAAAGAGATACCTGCTTCGTTAAGAGCTACTTCAAACACATCTAATACATACCCTGTTGGTTCCCAAATGGATATCCAATCTTTTGCATTCGAACCATTTACCGGCATCGTTCCTTCAACGACAATCGTATTCGTTCCATGTTTTCGTTCAATAGAAATATCCTTTTTCCCATCCTTATTTATCATTTTTGTGTTATTCACGATGTTTACATAATCGGTTTTAGGCGTTATACGTAGTTTTGCTTTTCCTTCAGCTGCTTTCCTAGGAAGCACCTCGACAATAACCGTTCCAGCGTCATAATCTTCATTTGGAGAAAGGGTTAAAGCCGATACTTGTGCTCCAGTATAAACAGATTCATCTGACCAATTTAAATCTTGGGATAGACGAATATCATCATACCATGTGTCATCGCCAATAAGATTGCCTTTTATTTTTCGAATTCCCTGCTTTCTTAAATCACGAGCAAAACGTTGTAAATCTTTCGCTAATAGGGTCGGATCTCCTTTTCCTTTTACATATAAGTTTCCATGTAGTACATTACCTTTCACTTTCCCATTCGTTAGTATTTCAGTTGAAAATTGATAATCCTCACCCAGTACCTCCAATGCTGATACTGCAGTGAGCAGCTTCATATTGGATGCTGGATGTAATCGACTAGATGCATTCTGCGAAAATAACAGTTTTCCTGTGTTCGCATGCATAACGCTGACCGCTGTTGACGTTCCAGCTAAATGCTTATTCATCAGGATGGCTGATAGTTTTTCCTCTAACGAAGCATTTTCAGTTATTGTTTCTTTGTCTATATCTTTTGTTGCTGTCACGAGCAATGGATTATTTTGATTCAATAACGAAATTACAACGATAACAGAAATAACCAAACATAAATATCTTTTCCTTATCACGCTATTCCACTTCATAAGCATGTCCACACCTTTTACTTTAATTTTTATCATTATATTGTAAGATTTGGATAATATACGCGCATTTTTATCGGGTTAGCCTTGAATTCCTTCTATTTAAAAAGAACAAAAATTAGGATGGTGTTACGATAGTGACAAGCTCATGTAGACCCGTTTAGTTTTTGAACAATACCATTTGCTTCGTCTTATGGATCAATTTAAAATGTCTATCACCGAATAGCTTTAATCTTAACTTTGTTCTAATCCCTTATCATTAAATGCCTGGGTTCAAGTTAGGTGCCCTATCAAAGCAATATCTATAGCTTATGTCTTCTTCGATAGAGTTATGAATGTGTTTAGCTTATTTTATGTCTGAAAAACGTTTTGTAACGTTACTATTTCTTTTTAATACATTTAACCAAAGCTAGAATGCTTATTTACCGACATACAAACTGGGGAACTTTTGACTAGATAAAGCGTAGCTTCATTCAAGGAAGGGTTTTTCTCCTTGAATATTAAGCATTTAGGAGAGCTGTTTTTCTCCATATCCCCGTCAAGATAATTAAAAACATGCCTCTAAAACAGGGGTATGACCGGCGCCTGAGCGGCAAGCCCTCTTTTATTCGGTCTTCCTTTCGATTCGAGCCGATGATTGACATATCGTATAGGCCTGTGTTCATTTATTATAAAGAGTAATGAAAATTAATAAAGCCCAATGGTCATATAACCAAAAGGTTATTTCCATCGGGCTTTTTCTTTTACTTAAGAGATATTTTTACGTTTAGATAAGATGAGTATACCTCCAAAAGCGATTAATGAGATACCTAAAATGATCATATAACGTAACCATTCTTCTCCAGTTTGTGGAAGTTTGTCGTCAAACTGCTGTACCGACTTATCTAGATTCTGCTTGTTATCAATGTTTGTGTGAGTTGTATCCATGTTATGTCCATTGTTATTTTTCTCATCATTAGATACTGGTTCATCCGGAATAAGTGTATTTTCTACCGTTAGTTTAAGTGTTTCCTTCTGACTAAATTCAATCGTAAAAGGAATTGGCGCTTTATCTAGCTGGTAGTTAGCTGGTGCTTTGGTTTCGACAAACTGGTACTTACCTGGTCGCAGCTCTTCTACAACGATTTTGCCTGATTCATTCGTTGTTAGACCTTCTTGAAGGATATTACCTTTTGCATCTTGCAGTTCAAATTCGGCTCCTTCTAGTTTCGTTGCCTGGTCGTTTCTGTCAATTTTGGTAAGTTCCACTTTACCAGTAGTCAACGTATTCATTGCAGTTAATCTTAATGTCTCTTTCTGACTCGTTTCAACTTCAAACGCGATTGGTTTAGCATCTAGCTGGTAATAAGCTGGTGCTTTGATTTCGACAAACTGGTACTTGCCTGGTCGCAGGTCTTCTACAACGATTTTGCCTGATTCATTCGTTGTTAAGCCTTCTTGAAGGGTGTTCCCTTCTGCATCTTGCAGTTCGAATACGGCACCCTCTAGTGACTTATCTTTATTATCTTCATCAACTTTTACAAGTTCGACAGACCCTGGAATTAGCTCATTTTCTGCTTGCACCTTAACTACCCTAACATCTGCTTCCGTTTTGCTTTTCTCAATCGTAAATTTAATTGGAGTTTCGTCTAGTTGATAATGCTTTGGCGCTTTTGTTTCCACGAATTGATACATGCCCGGTTTCAGATTTTCAACAACAATTTTGCCTTCCTCATTCGTTGTTAAATTTTTTTGTATAACTTCATCTTTTTCATTTAAAAGATTGAACTCAGCACCTTCTAATGAAACTTCTTCCTGATCCTTGTCAACCTTTGCTAGCTCTACTTTACCCAGAATAAGTTCATTCATGGCTTCTACAGTTACTGCCTTTGTTTTTCCAGGTTCTATAGTAAAGGGAATTGGTTCCTTGTTAAGCAAATAATATGCTGGTGCTTTAATTTCGATAAATTGATACTTGCCTGGCTGAAGATTGGAAACAAAGATTTTCCCATTCTCATCTGTCCTTAATAGCGGATAAACAACAGATCCATCTTCACGTTCTAATCGAAATTCTGCATCTTTTAGAACTTGATTCTCACCATCTTCAGCAAGTTTTGTTAATTCCACCGAACCAAGTTTTATATTCTCTGCTGTTAATGTAAGAACTTCTGTTTGTTTTTTACCGATTGTAAATGGAATTGGCTCCGTATTGAGTTGGTAACCATTAGGGGCTTTTGTTTCTATAAACTGATAATCTCCAGGTTCCAAACCATCCTTGTAAATAATACCAGCTGCATTTGTTGTTACGTGATTGATATTCTCATACGTATCTCCATTTTTCTTCTGTAAGACAAAAGAAGCACCGGATAAAGTCTTACCTGTTTCTTTATCCACCTTATTTAATTGGACAGCATGAATTAGCTTCAAATTGGTAACTGTATACTGATTCCCTAATTTTTCAGCACTGCCTTCTTCATACGGTTTATTAATCGTAATAGCATATTGTTTTTTATCAATGAGATAGCCGTCTGGTGCACTGTCTTCAATCAACGTATAATCTCCATAGAGCAATCGATCAAAAACAGCTTTTCCACCTTCACCAGTTGTTTTCGTGCCAATAGTAACTCCACTTTCCTCATCCACCAGAGTAAAGGTAGCACCAGGAAGGAGTTCACCAGTTTTGCTATCTGTTTTGTTAACAGTTAGTCTGCCGATTTCTCCAGTACCTTCTCCCATGCCATTAGTATATTTTACCTTTATCGTTTCTTTAGACTCATTCACTACTTCATCAATATTGTCGCCATTGAAAGAGATACTGTTACTTACAGAATTTCCTGGTCTCTCAAGAATGAGCGACTGATATTCCAACATATATGGTTCGTTAATTTCTTCTCTAAATTGTAGGATAAACGAATCCGGATTTTGATTTAATTCTAAGGTATAATCGGTTCCAAGCTCCAGTTTCTCTCCTTTTGTGACATCACCATGTTCATTTACAGATGTTGCATACAAATGGAATGAGTTTTCCAAGAGCGTTTGATTATTACTTGGATTGTCAACTATGGTGGCATTGCTAACATTTGACTGGGCAAAGTTAATATTTACTTTCCAATCAATAATTTTCCCGCTCTGACTTCCTGACTTCTCCGTATATTTTCCTCCATGTGGAATAGATACAGAAGCATCTAAGTCGGTTTCTTTTTTATCTCCATTGTAGAGTGTTGCTCTATTTTTGTAGTTTTCTGCGACTAATTCCAGTTCATCCAAACTCGTCTTATATTCAATCAAATATGCTTCCTTCATCTCTTTTTCAAATGAGACTTGAAAACCGGGCTCAGCCTTTTCATTTTTTATAAACTTAATGGAGTAATCTTCACCTGGTACCGCTTCTTTTAATCTTATTCCATTTGCTCCTCCTGTGAGTTCCATCTCATAGACGGTAATGGAATCACGCTTCAATTGCTGATTTCCTTGGATAAAATCTTTCACTACTGCACTTTCCAAAGTTTTCAAATTATAGTTGACGCCTATATTCCAAGTAATTTCCTTTGTCACTGCATTATAGGAACCATATTTGAACCCATTATGTTGTGTGTAATCATCTGGTTTAAATATAGCTTCGGCATCTTTCTCCTTATTATTTCCTTCTTCATCTGTCCAAGTCAGATATGCATGGTTAACAAAATGCTCTTCCTTATTTTCACGCTGCTCATAGTCAAACTTCGTTGTATAGGTTATCGTATGGGAATCAGTGATTGGTTTAAGAAATTCAATTTCAAATTGATCAGCTTCATTTTTAGTCAGTCTATAATCGATTCCTTTTTCCAATCCTGAAATCTTGAGTGATTCAGGAACAAGGGTTAGACCTTTATTAGTGAATATATCGTCTACAACGACATTGTTCATCTTTTGTTTATCGTGATTGAAGGAAACGGACCATTCCATTGTCTTATCCTTGTAATTTGGTGTGCCATGACTTTTAAATAATATTACTTGGTCAATGGTTTGATTATCCGTTGTCTCATGATCGCCAGTATTTACAGTATTCGTAATTGTTTCTTGGTCAAAAACCCGCTCTGAAGCTTTGGTTTTATACAAAATTTTGTACGCAGAAGAAATGTCTTCTGTAAACTGTAAATGAAAACCGGTTTGATCTCCTTGTTGTTTAGGAGTTACTGTATAATCGGTTCCTTTAACAATTTCTTCCGCACTCGCTTCTCCACCATTCTCATGAATCGTAATTTTTGATACGACAAATGAATTTTCTATCAACTCTTGACTTCCATTAAAAAAATCTTTTAACAGCGCATCTTCTTTGGCGATGTTTTTCTCATTGTAATTATAACGAATTTCCCAAGTAATGACTTGATTCTCGCGATCGTAATGTGCGGCTCTTTTCTCTAAAGGCGCTCCTCTACCAACAGATACTGTAGCCTCAGCACTTTTATTCTCAAAGTCATTACCAGTTAACGACACTTTATTATTGAATTCAGCTTGATCATCATCGGTAATATCTGTAACGTATACTAAACGATAGGCTGAATGGATATCTTTATTAAATTTAATCGTGAAGTCTTCCCCATTCTCCGTTTTCCTAACTGTATATGCTGTAGATTCAACCTCATCACCAAGAGTCGCTTCTCCGTTTAATTTTGTCTCTAAATGATACAATTTTATAGAGTCTTCTCTTAGAACTTGCCCTTTTTGGATCGGGTCAATTACCTTAGCATTACGTATTGTCTCTAACGTTTTGTTAAAATCTATCGTCCATTCAATTTCTTCGGCATTATAGGACCGATTTGGAACTCCTTGTTTCTCAACTGCCGGCCAACCAGGATTAAAATCTATTGGTATAGTAATAGCTTCCTTTCCTTCAATTGGCGTTATAATAACTTCTCTGTTTTCGGTAATAACCGTTTCTTCTTTTAATTGTGTCCAAATCTCGAAAGTTCCGTTTATATTAGAGTATTCTTCAATAAACTTTGTAAATTCAATCGTTGCCGTCCCATCTTTTTTTACAGATAAATAGCCGATCGTTTCTCCATTAAACTTCAATTCAACGCGCTCAAACTCAGAATAAATATCTAACTCTTCCGGCACCTGAAATGTAAAGGTGTCCCCGGCTTTATATCCATGTCTATTCGGTAATTCCCACCAATACTTTATTGAAATTATTGAGTCTTTTCCTGGTTTTGTTAAAGGTTCACCATTCACGTCTTGATAGGAAACCTCAGCATTAGTCAATATATTTTTAGTAATTTCATTTAATGAAGCAACTTTTTCTACTGCTATCTTCTCCGCCTGCAATTCCTTGTTACCTGCAGCAGATTTTGCTGCTTCTTCAGATGTTGAATTTTCATCATGCTTTACTTCCCCTTTTGGATCATTTGAATCTTCTTGTAAAACTTTTGTTGGTTTATCTGCTTTTTGAGCAGTAGTTGCTTTGTCAGCTTGCTGTTCATCGGCATTATTCTTATCTTGCATGCCCTGAGCAACTTCTACCATAAATGATCCGCTAGTGTTTGGGAATTGGCTAATTTCCTCTTTAAAGCGAATAGTTACCTTGTTGTCTGTATCTACAACGTAAGTTCCCACTTCTACTTCTTCTACCATCAATTTTCCTTCCTGCTTCTTTTTTATTTCAATAGCAGTAGGTATTGGCTGGGTATAAGCTATTTTAGGATCGACTGTTATGTCTTTGATTGACCAGTCCACCCTTACGTGTGTCGCTTTTTGTTTATTCTCTAGTTGAATGGAATCCCCTGATTCATCAATTAGCTCCATGTTTGTTACAATTTCATTGTCTATCTCTTGTGCATTGATCTGCATTGGAAACGCCAGACTACTAGAAATTGTTTGCAATAAAAGGAAAATAATAAAAAGCACACTTAACTGCTTCTTCAATGTGCTACCCCTTTCCGAATATATATTAGTACCTTCATAGAGATTGGATACAGCCCCTTTACACAGAGTTTTGAAAAGCATTTGAAAACAATTCTAAAATTAGTTTGTAATCCGCTTTTCTTATCCCTCTCTAACAACCCTCTATATACCCATATCCGTAAATATGATTTCAGTTTATAAATTAAAACTATTCTGATTTTAAAATAAACAGATTGGATATTTAGAACGAATGTATCTCCTTATTTAGATAATCATTGGCTACTTTATACTATTTGAAATCCATCTAAATTATATTTGTAAACAAATACTGCTACAATCGAAAGTGCAAATATAATTTTTACTTTTCAACCTCCTTTAATTTTTCATCATATTAATCTTGTAACTGAAGCATTCTATACGCTTTTTATTTTTCTGCTTCACTTTGATACTTTAGGAAGCTTACTTCAGCACATTCAACCATCGGCTGCGCAACATATACAGCTACTAGTACATCTTTTGATGTCATTTATGAAGGTTCTGTTGCTAGTTATTTTGTATACAATATTCTTTTTAGGATGTTATGGACAGCCAGTCTTAAAAAAGGTAGGAATAAAATATATACATTGCAATATGATTTTGTATATATTTTCTTATCATCGATATTGTACAAAATAGAACTATACAAAAACTATACATATAATACTTTGAGATAAAGTGATACTTCATTCAAGAAGTGCAAATACAGCTCCTTCTATTCGGGATAAAGAAAACATGCCTCTAAAACAGAGGTATGCCGACGCCTGTGCCGCAAGCCCTCTTTTAGTCGCCCTTCCTTTCGATTCGTGCCGATCTTGATTTATCGTAGGAAGAAGATTGAAGTTTGCTAGCAACACGAACGTTTAAGCTAGACGAAGATACTTTTCAAAATAAGTTAGCGACAGTCGTAGAAGTTATAGTTTTCTAAACAATAAAAAACAGCCTCAAAGCTATTGATTAGCTTCAACACTGTCTTTTTCATTTCAACGTTCTATGATTTTTCTCCGTATATCCACTAGCTTACTTTTAAAGCGATACGTTCTTTTTCCATCAAGCGTAAATTCACGATAGCATGAAAACCAATTGTATTTTTATTTATTTTATACTTACTGTAGCACTACATTACAGTACTTTATATGCCTAAATGAAGAATACAGCCATAAGGAAAAACTCCGTCAAAAACGGAGCTTTTCCTTGTGCTATCTAGTTTTTAATAAAGCTAACGACGAATCGCTTGTTAAATATCCTCTTAGCTAATATGTGTTAAGAGGATGTCCATGCACCACCATTGATATGAATCGCTTGTCCTGTCATATAAGATGCTTCATCTGATGCCAACATTACATACGGCCAAGCATGCTCAGAAGGCTGACCAGGCCGATTCATTAACGTATCCTGCCCAAAATTCTCCACTCCCTTTTCATCAAAGGATGACGGTATAAGCGGTGTCCAAACAGGACCCGGAGCTACAGAATTAGCACGAATACCTTTATTAGCCAAGCTTTGGGCAATACTGCGAGTAAACGCAGTTATCGCTCCTTTTGTAGCAGAGTAATCCATTAAGATAGGGTTGCCCCTATAGGCATTGATGGAAGACGTATTAATAATTGAATCCCCTGCGCTCATACAGCGAACAGCAGCTTTTGTTAAATAAAATTGAGAGAAGAAGTTAACACGGAATACGTCCTCCATTTGCTCATCAGATATATCCAATACGTCCTCACGAATAAATTGAATGGCTGCATTATTAACTAATATATTGATTTTACCGAATGCCTCCACTGTCTTTTCCACTAGGTCAATACAATGTGCAGCCTCTTTAATATCACCAGGAAGTAAGATACATTTTACTCCTTCAGCTTCTATAAGTTCCTTTGTTTTTTCCGCATCACGATGTTCATCCAAGTAAGAAATGGCTACATTAGCTCCTTCTTTTGCATACAAAATTGCCACCGCACGACCGATACCACTATCTCCACCAGTGATTAAGGCAACTTTTCCTTTTAATTTATTTGAGCCTTTATAGTCTAAAGGTTGATGTGGGAAAGGGGTCATTTCTGATTCGAACCCTGGCTGGCGATTTTGTTGCTGACGAGGTGTACTCCCAATTTGCATGTCTTCAGGTTTCATTTCAAAATACCTCCTTCATTCAACTCTATAAGTAACATATTGTTCCATTCCACAATTGAAAAGAAAACAAACATAAGTGTATCCCAATACACATGGAACTTATTTTAACTAATCTCAATGAAAATTATGTGTTAAAAAGCCTCGTTCTTTATAATAGACAATAATGATGTGTCCTTTTTCCTGAACATAGATGGTATTATTAGTAAAAAAGTAACTAATAGTAAAAAAATTCAATACTTGGTTGAAACATCGCGATGTATTGCTGCCGTAGTCCTTCTTGTCCTTAAAAAAGAAAAGCACTTTTTCTTCATGCGATGCCTATTCAAGCTGTTTTCCCGTCCTTGAAAAGGAAAAAACTTTTTCGTGCGATGTCTATTCAAGAAGCTTTCCTTGTCCTTGAAAAGGAAAATACTTTTCTGCGTGCGATGTATTGCTGCCGCAGCTTTCCTTGTCCTTGAAAAAGAAGAACACTTTTTCTTCGTGCGATGTCTATTCAAGAAGCTTTCCTTGTCCTGTTGACCCGAACGAATCGGGCATTTAGGTGTCGTTATCTTCCCACTTAAATTTCAACAGTATTCTAAAAATCTATTTTTTTGCTACTGCTTCAAAAGTAATTGATTGATCTGCTTGCGTTGGATATTTTCCGTATTTATAATTAGTAGAGATTGTAATATCATTGAATCCTATTGTTTGTAAAATTAATTTTATTTCTTCTACTCCATACCAACGTAGTGGAAACCGCTCTAATTCTGTTTGTTGGAGTACACCGTTTCTCCACTTTTCATACCGATTATGGGAAACGGTATACTGATGAATATAGTCTACTTGGGTTATTTTTGTCTCTAATGTAATGACATCTCCATTTTCACATTTCCATGTTTTGGTATGTGCTTTTCCTAATTCAATATCCGTTTGCAGAAAAATATCAAAAATAAGTCGGCCTCCATCCGCTAAATGATGGTAAAAGTTCGTTAGCGCTTTTAGTGAATCATCTCTTTTATGTAGTAATAAAAAAGTACCTGATGCCAGTATAATCGCTTCGTATTTCTGATTGACTTGGAAGTCCTGCATGGATGCTGTAAAAAGTTTTGGGTTCAGACCTCTTTTTCCACAATGATCACGACAAATAGTCAACATCTCAGGGGATACATCAAAACCTTCAACATCAAGACCGTTTTCTAGAAGCGGGATAAGCATGCGCCCTGTACCAACAGCAGGCTCAAGAATTTTTCCTGTACTAGTAGCAAGACGTTCCAAGTAAAACTCTATATCGCCGAAGGAATGACCTATCGGCTTATCCAAATCGTATACTTCTGATGATAGATTACTGTAATAACTAAACATAGTTTAAATCTCCTTTGTAAGTAATTATTTCATATATCGACTTTCTAGTAATTTGCAACAAATTCCAATATATTTATTTCAGAGCAAAAGCGAGAGCTCTTGAGCGCATGAGCCAGACACAAAAGGGCAAACGCAAGTTAGCGGTGTACAAACGGCAGATCTCTAACGGGATAAAGGAAAACTACATTCAAGGAGTGCTGTTCCCAAAAAAACGCGATGTATCGCTGTTGAAGTTTTTCCATAATCCTATCTTCATGATCATTCATGTAAAATAGAAAAAAGCTGGTGTGTCTGCAAGCCTTGAAAAGTTTAAACAGCCAAATTTCTATGCTAAATATACAAAAAAATTTAAAACGTACTATTATTATATATAATTTTTAAATGAATAGATAACACTCATCATTTTTTATTTATGTTTGTTTAAGGATGCATCAATCGTAAGTTAAAATAATTAATGATACCATTTAGAAAAAAGGTTGCTGATATAATTGTGAAATTCCACACAACAACTCTGTTGATTTGATATAATTAATTAAAAGGCATGTAAGGGAGAGGATGGCAATATCAAGTATATGTTTTATTCGCCATGGACAAACAGACTGGAACAAACAAGGCAGACTTCAAGGAAAAACGGATATTCCACTTAACGATACAGGTAGAAAACAGGCTGAAGCTTGCGGCAAATTTTTAAATGCGACTGATTATGATGTCCTTATATGCAGTCCTTTACAACGTGCAAAAGAGACTGCTCAAATTATTAACCAACACTTAAATCTCCCGCTTATAAAAATGGGCGAATTTAAAGAACGTTCGTTTGGAAACGCTGAAGGTATGACAATAGAAGAAAGGCAAAAAGCGTATCCAAGCGGCAGCTTTCCAAACCAAGAAAAACGAGAGGAATTTAATCAGCGGGTTATGGCAGGACTGGAAAAGATTAATAAGAAATTTCCTAATAAGCGAATTTTATTAGTGGCTCACGGTGCTGTCATCAATGCTATATTAGCTGAAGTTTCCAATGGGAAAATTGGCTCAGGTAAAACAACACTAATGAATGGATGTATTAGCAACATTCATTTCAAAGAAAAGACATGGGAGATACAAAACTATAACCAGGTAAGACACTTGAATTAAGAACAAAACAATTTTTTATGGGAAATAAGTTAACAAAAAACGCTGAAAGAAAAGCTAAAGATAAAACTGTAATTGTAGATGTAGATATTTGCAAAATTTGTATCATTAAAATAGTGGGAATTCCTGACTAGATTGGCTGAATATTAAAAACTGAGCAACAGCAATAGTGTTTACCTAGTGCTCAGAGATAAACAAATCCTGTTAGTTGCTCAGTGTAGGACATCCAATTGTTTAGACTTATATGTTTTATGGTTAAATGTTCCCCCCGACATGAACGCGCTTTCAATTCTTTTTGATGTGTTCCTTATCTTATCAGCATTCAGGCTTTTTTCTTTTGCAGTTAGGTTATCATTGAAAAAATTTCAAACGCCTTTGGAATATAGGTAAATAAAACTGAAGGGGTTATCCATTAAAACGCCGCTGTCCAACCGCCATCTGCCGTAATTACTGTCCCATTGATAAATGTTGAATCCTCTGTTGCTAAAAATAGAGCAACCGTAGCTATTTCCTCAGGCTTTCCCATACGTGGCATAACAGCTTGTCCTTTTTGTGTACGACTAGCTCCAAATTCGCTTATATGTTTCATGGTTAATCCAATATTTGTTTCTACTCCCCCTGGAGCAATAGCATTACAACGAATTCCCTCATCTGCATACATATAGCCAGTATTCTTTGTAAATCCAACTACCGCATGTTTAGATGCAGTATATGCCGCTCCTGCTTGTGCACCATTTAACCCACCGGTAGAAGCAATATTAATAATAACACCGTTTTGTTTTTCAAGAAAAATAGGTAATACTTTTCTAGTTGCTCGCATAACAGAAGTAGTATTAATTAAGAAAATTCGTTCCCACTTCTCATCCTCTATTTCTCCGGCCGGTTCTATTCCATCCATAATACCTGCATTATTAACTAAGATATCTAATGTGCCATATTCATGAATGGTAGTGTCAATTAAATGATCGATATCTTGTTTAATGGCTACATCGGTTTTTACAGCCTTTGCCTTTCCTCCCTTTTCAACAATGGATGTCGCTACTACTTCTGCTCCTTCTAAATTAATATCAGATACAATGACAATTGCTCCTTCTTGGCCATAAAGTTCAGCAATCGCCTTTCCCATTCCAGAGGCTGCACCAGTAACAACTGCAACTTAACCTGTTAATTTCATATCTTCTCACCCTTCTAGTTTATTGTGACCATCAACATACTTTAATTGTATACCATAAGCATAATGTACTATAATAAACATATCAATATGCAAATGGGAGGTACTTTGTTGCTTAATCAACATTTGATATGGATTATGTTCAATAACGTGAAATTTTTATTGGTTCAGATAGACATAGAATAAAAAATTAGGGCTTCAACAGATAGGTGGTAGTTAGTTGATGAAGATAGATCGTCGGGTTCTAAAATCTAAACAAGCATTAAAATCTGCTTTCATTCAGTTAATGAATGAAAAAGAACTGCAACAAATAACTATTACTGATATTGTGCTTTTGCCAATGTAAATCGAGGCACGTTTTATAAACACTATCAAACGAAAAACGAACTTTTTCATGAATTAGTTGAAGATATTTTATCTAATTTGGTTCATTCCTATAGAAGTCCATACTTGAATAAAAAAACATTCACCCCCCTTGAAATGAAAGCCCCCACCATTCTAATTTTTGACCATATCAAGCGCTTTTCCGACTTCTATCAAACTATTTTACTAAATGAACATATCTTGCCGGGATTTCAAAATAAGCTTTGTTCTATTATTAAAGATCTATCCCTCAACGATTTACAAACTGTCCAAAAAACAAATTCAATTAACCAAGATTTACAGGCTAGCTACCAAGCTCATGCCTTATTAGGCTTAATCATAGAATGGGTGAAGAGTGATTTCAAATACTCTACGAATTATATGTCTGAACAATTAATAAAAATACTTTCAACTGTCCCCATCACTATGAAATACTTCAAAAAATTTAAATGACGAATTTAAGTAGATTACTATTAACCAGATAGTCCAATACTTCCATTTTTTTCATCACTTTGACATTCCATCCAGAGCCTTTAGGACAAAGCTTTCAAACCTACTACTCCAATAATAATCAAAATTAAACTGATAACGCGTAATTTATTGGTTGATTCACCAAAGAAAATCATATTCATTATTACAGCGCCAGCCGTACCAACTCCCATAAACACAGAATAAGAAACACTTACAAGTAAATATGAGAAAGATGCATAAAGAAAGGCAAACGAAGCACCTAATCCACCTAGATACAATAAACCGCTGAGAATTGTCTTATTCTGGCTATATAACCGCAGACCTAGTACACCTAATATTTCAAATACCGAAGCACATGCAACAAAGAACCATCCCATTATGAATGCACCTCCTGATGTGTTGCTTGATTCGGCTCATCAAATAGCTTTAAACCAATAACACCTATAACTAGAAGAAACATAAAAAATATTTTCCCCATACTTAAACTTCCACCAAATATATAGACATCCATCAATGCTGTTCCTACTGTTCCAGCAGCAGCAAATATGGCATACACTGTTCCTGTTGGTATACCTTCACAAGCTTTCGACAAGAAATGAAGATCTAACAAAATCGCTCCAATAATTAAAACCCAATGCCACCATGTAGATGCTGTATTAAACCCATAAATCCAAATTAATTCAAATAAACTTGTTAAAATTACGTATATCCATGATTTATTCACTTTCAGTTAACTCCCTGTGTCCATTATTATGACTGATTATCAGTCATTTTATAATTAAAAAACTTCGCCAGTGCCAAACTTTCGGCGCAGGCGATCTGCTCGTTTTCGCTTAGACAAATAAGTTTTAAAACGTTACGATTCCTGGCCATAGTTTAATGCTTTATTAAGCGAAAACGTAGATAATCTTTAATTATTTACATATTGCATTTTTGGCGAATTCTAGGACTTCCTTTTGTTTTTGATTTGCTTTTTTTTCATCTTGTTTATCAAATAAATAAGATTGTTCAGCCCCAGCTTCAATTAAACCTATTAATAATTTGGCCGTTGCATCAACATCCATATTTTCACGAAGAAATCCCGTTGCTTTTGGTTGGATTAAAAACTCGCGCATCCAAGCATAATAAGGCTCATATATTTTTTCCCACTCACTTAAATATTGACTAGAAGCCAATCCAGCAAACATTAAAGCATAGATTTCCCGATAATCGTTTGTTATTTTAAAAGCTACATGAACCACTTGTTCCAATTGTTCCATAAATTCCTTTTCAGGCTTTACCTCCTCTTCCATCGCTTCCACAATTCTCTTTACCATAACCTCGGCAATGGAAGGCATAACGGCTAATTTGGAAGGAAAATACAAATAAAATGTACCTTGGGCTACGCCAGCACCTTTAACAATATCAGATACCTTTGTTTTTTCAATTCCTTTTTCCTTAAATACTTGAATAGCTGAGCGAATAATTTTTTCTTTTTTATTGTCCACTGCTTCACCTCTTTCTCTATGTGATTTGCTTTGTTAAATGATAAATATATAAGAAATCCGCTTAATGACTGACTATCAGTCATTTTATATGGATTCAATTTTTTTGTCAACAAAAATTAATTAAAAACTTAGTAGGCGACACTATGAGTTATTTTTTAATAGGGAAGATGATGTCTGGTGAATCCTCAAGCTTTAATCGATCGTATCAACAACAAGATAATAGCCTTTTTCTTTCACCTGTAACTTTATCCTGCTTCCTTTAATTCCTTAGAATACTGTTTCCGTTATTTTGAATTTTCTAATCCACTTACTCTTTCTTTCTCAAATTTCTCAATCCATCTAAATAAAGGGTCTTATTATTGATTTATATTTCAGACATAATTTTCATCGTGTATCATTTTCATCTTTATAAGCCATTATTACATCATATATAAATTCACGAGAATAAGGTTCATATGACATAAATAACTCCCCCTAAGGCAAAACCGATTTTTATTTTTTAATCTGTCTACCTTAGGGGGAGCATGTCATTAGCAACTCTCTCTTTTCATTTATTTGTTATTTCTAGATTTTCATTTTCCCAGTTTATAAAGCCGCCTTCTACATTAATCACTTCAAAACCGTGATTCAATAAAATGCTGGAGGCAATAGCTGAACGTTTTCCTGATCTACAATGAACAGCGATAGGTTTATCATAGGTTAATTCGTCTAGCCGTTCCGGCAGCTGAGGAAGCGGGATATGCTTGGCATTTGGAATATGTGATTCCTCCCATTCCTCTTGATACCTTACATCTAATACTTGTACCTCAGCGCTTTTTCTCTTTTCATCTACGTTTTTTGGTGATAGGTGATCATAGGACTGTAGTTTTGTCGCTGATTTAACTACGGAAAGCGGAAAGAAACCTTGTAAGTTGTCCATTCCCATATTGATTAGTATTTTTCGTAAGTCAGCGTATTGATGTGGTTCTGCAATAATAAAGATACCTTTTTCATAATTAGCAATGCGACCTAACCACTCCGTAAATAAATCGGGATAGGGAAGGTTAATCGTTCCTGGAATACTTCCTCTAGAATAAACTTTGATGCTCCGCGTATCAATAACTAGATTGGTTATTTCCTTTGCTAATTTAGCGACTTCATTACCAGTTAGATACCATTCCACAGCTGTTGATACTTTAGAAAGTGGTGTCATTCCCGTTCTGTTTACTTCTTTCATTTTTGTAAAGTAAGCTGGAGGCTCCGGCTGACCATCAAGTATAAAGTCAATAAAATCAGCTTCATTTGTTAGTTGGAAGGCTGGATTAAATAACTTTTCATAGCCGACAGTAGACGCTGGAACAGCTCCAAGTGATTTACCACAAGCACTTCCGGAACCGTGACCAGGCCAAATTTGTATATAATCACTATATTGTTTAAACTTTTGTAAGGAAGCAAACAGTTGGCGAGCCCCTTGCTCAGCGGAACCCTTTACGCCAACAGATTTTTCTAATAAATCAGGACGGCCAACATCGCCAACAAATATAAAATCGCCGGTAAACACTCCCATTGGCTTGTCTCCAGCAGCTCCATCGGTTAGTTCATAAGACATATGCTCTGGAGTGTGACCAGGAGTGTGAATTGCTTTTAGTTGAACATTGCCTAAATGGATGATGTCTTGATCCCTTAAGCCTTGCACAGATAATGAATCGTCCCAGTCATATCCTCCATTATCCGCTCCTTCTAAAGAATAATAGATCGTTGCCCCAGTACGTCTGGCAAGTTCGGTAACTCCTGATACAAAGTCAGCATGGATATGTGTCTCTACTGCAGCACGGATTTGAAATCCTTGTTCTCTTGCCACCTTTACATACTCCTCAATATTTCTTGACGGATCAATTACTGCGGCCTCACCTGTAGCTTGGCATGCCACCATATAGGAGGCTTGGGCTAGTGCCGAATCATAAAAATATGTTAAGTACATAAATATCCTCCTGTATGAATATTCCATTACCTTTTGAAGTAGAATTCAACAAGCAGGTGAACGGATCGAGAAGGGCATATTCGTGTCAAGTGTTTCGTTGCCATTCGCTACCAGATACGCTGGAAACAAGAAAACGGAACAGCTCAAACGTTTCATTGTTAACCCTTTTTTCGAACCATCTCTTTCTTGTAATATAATTAAATAAATAAAGAAAATAGGCCAGCGCAATTTTTATAACGCTGACAACCTGCTCGCTTGCGCTTTTACATAAATCTATGATTTTTTTACTTGATTCAACTTCTTTATTTTCTCAACCTGCTGTTGATTAAAGAAAATCAACGCTGATGAATTTACTTCAGTTCTTTTTTACAAAAATACCAATCGATACATTCATACTCACTATTGTTCATACGTTCATTTGCTTCTTTTTTTGTTTGCGGGGGCTTTACAATTACTTTATCTCCTGGCTCCCAGTTCGCCGGCGTGGAAACCTCATGATCATCGGTTGTTCGTAATGCTTTGACAAGGCGAACAATTTCTTCCATATTTCGTCCTGTAGACAGTGGATAGTAAATCAAAGCTCGAATCGTTTGTTTATCATCAATAACAAAGACCGCTCGTGATGTTTCAGTACCATCAGACTCCGGCATAATCATTCCATACTTCGTAGAAACCTGTTGATCTAGATCCGCTATGATTGGAAAGTCAATGGTTGTATTAAAATTTTCTTCTATATTTCTTACCCAAGCAATATGAGAGCTAACACTATCAATACTTAGACCCATTAATTCTGTATTCATACCAAGTAGACGATCGTAAACTTCTTGAAAAGCTACAAACTCAGAGGTACATACTGGTGTGAAATCAGCTGGGTGAGAAAACAGTACAACCCACTTACCTTTGTAATCGCTTAAAGATAGCTCCCCATGAGTCGTTTTTGCTGTAAAATCGGGAGCTTTCTCACCAATTCTTGGCAAACTTTGTACTTGCATGGTTTGTTCCAATTGTTCCATCTGCAAATCCCCTCTCTATTAAATGATTATACATATTACTTGCTTTCCTTTATCTTACATGAACAAAACATCTTTTACTTTAAAATTGCAATTTGTCATTAATTATTAATAATTTTGATAATAAAAAATGCTTTCCTAGTCAGTTCTTAGCCTTGCTAACGGTATTTTCTTCATATGTTACTGGTAAGAGAGCATACTATAACCGATAATAAGAGGTTGTTTAAAAAACTTGGCAAAATGAGCTATCGATTCCTTCGTATTTGGAATGTATGTTTTACAATGAAATTAAAACAACTGAAAAGCGCAACTTGTTATCTAAACCAAGTTGCGCTACAACCTATGATAAAGTAAATCTTGTATTTTCATCATCCACTACCGATAGAAATAGAACAAAAGTTTACAATTCACAGGCGTGCTTGAAAAAAGCACCTTTTTTGCTGTCATAGTTTTCCTTGACCTTGATTTTTTATAGCTGGTCTGAAAAACAACGATGCCTATCCAAGCAGTCTCTCTACCGCTCGAACGAATCGAGTATAAAAGTGCCGTTATCTCTCACTTAGACTTGTTCGTATTCTTGATAACTCTTAAAGTAGAGGTCTTACGTACCATAGATGCGGAATAAATTTGTTTATTAAAAAATAGCTTAACGCATTTGGGCACGATGAAGTTGCGCGAAAATGCCATCACGTTGTATTAATTGCTCATGACTGCCTTCTTCCTCAATCCCGTCTTTTGTCACGACCATAATTCGATCTGCATTTTTAATAGTTGCCAGTCGATGAGCAATAACAAGGGTTGTTCGATCTTTTGAAAGCTCATTTAAAGCTTGCTGAATAATCAATTCAGTTTCTGTATCTAAGGCAGAAGTTGCTTCATCTAAAATGAGAATTGGTGGATTTTTTAGAAACATACGAGCAATGGCAATTCGCTGTTTCTGACCGCCGGAAAGCTTTAAACCCCGCTCGCCAACCTGTGTTTCGTATCCATCAGGTAATTCGTTAATAAACTCTTCCATATGGGCTCGGCGTGCTGCCAACTCTATTTCTTCATCAGTGGCATCCAGTTTTCCATAAGCTATATTTTCTCGTAATGTTCCAGTAAATAAGAAAACATCCTGTTGTACAATGCCTATTTGTTGACGCAAGCTCTCCTTCGTCATATCCCGAATATCCACCCCATCTATCGTAATTTTCCCCGCATCAATATCATAAAATCTAGGAATTAATGAGCAAATGGTTGTTTTTCCTGCACCTGATGGGCCGACAAAAGCAATTGTTTCTCCAACTTTAATATCAAAACTTATACCATTTAACACCGGTTTTTGTGTTTTTTCATAAGCAAATGAAACATGATTGAATGAGATGTTGCCGTGCAAATAAGCGATATCTTGAGCGTTTTTTTTATTTTGCACATCTGGCTCAACATCTAATAAATCTATAAATCGCTTGAATCCGGCCATTCCTTTCGGATAAAGCTCCAACAAAGCTGTGATTTTTTGAATAGGTGTAAATAATACATTAACAAATAACACAAAGCTGACTAACTCACCAATCATTAGTTGATTATTATAGGTCAGCCAAGCTCCGACCACTAGTACGAGTAACGTAATTAACCGCATAAGCATGTATATATTAGAATGAACGATTGCCATTACCTTATATGCTGATAATTTAGCTTTACGAAAACTGAAATTATCTTTTGTGAATCGCTTCATCTCATGTTCTTCATTCGTAAATGATTGTACTACACGAGCACCTGATACAGCATCCTCAATACGTGCATTCACACCAGCAATATCCTCGTACATTTTTCCCCATGCTTTATTCATTTGAATATTGCTAAATGTGATTAGAAAAATCAATATTGGCACAGCTAACAAAATAATCAATGCCAGCTTTACATTAATCATAAACATAATAATAAAGGCGCCAAAAAACGTCATTAGGGAAATAAAGAAATCTTCTGGTCCGTGATGAGCAAGCTCACCAATATCAAATAAGTCATTCGTAATCCGGCTCATAATATGGCCAGTTTTAGTATTATCAAAAAAACGAAATGATTGCCGCTGAACATGGTGAAATAATTCTTGACGCATGTCCGTTTCGATATTAATTCCTAATTTATGACCTAAATAAGTCACTACATATTGTAAAAGTGTACTTATGATATAAACAAGAAGAAGTAAAATGCTGACAAGCACAATCAAGTTCCAGTCGTTTCCCGGTAACAGTTGGTCAATAAAATATTGTACAGCAACTGGAAATGCAAGTTCTAATAAAGCTACAATTACCGCTGATGTAAAATCCAAGATAAACAATCGTTTATGGGGTTTGTAATAAGAAAAAAATCGCCGGATCATTCTTTTACGTACACTTCCTTTCCACTGCATAAAGAAATTATACGGTTTATAAGAATGCTTGGCAAGGTTGACTGCTTACTCGCATATATTATGAACAAAAGGCATTCACTTAAGCGACATACAAATAGCTAAGCTTTTGAAGCCGATAAAGTGAACTTCATTCCGTGGTACGCATTTCACGGAATGTTAGTACCGCAAGGATATGACCTAAAGGCCCTTGAACGAATCCCGAATTTAAGAGCCATTTTTCATCATGCATGCCAAAACATAAAACAGAATTTTAAAAGGGGAAAATATGGCTCCTTACATTCGTATAAAGGAAATATGCCTCTAAAACAGGGATATCGACACCTGGGCGGCAAGCCCGGTTTTCGCCGACCTTCCTTTAGATTCGATCCGAGGTTGACTTACCGTAAAAAGAAGAGCGAAGTTTTGCTTTAGCTTGAGCGCTTAAGCTAGAAGAAGCAACTTTTTAAAAAATCGACATGAAGAAATGGGTATTGCTTCCTGACTTGGCAGATTCCCTTGCATATTTCTTTGCAATCCTCCATGTCAAATTTACGGACTGTTCATTTGCTTATTAAAAATGGACGTGTTGCTGCTGAATAAATCTGAATAGAAAGGAGGGATTTTATGAAATCGACTGTTCATATGCATGTGTTTCCGTGGATCTGCTATGCGATTGCATTTGTTTTTATTACATCAGGAATGATAAAGCTAGTTATCAGCGATTTTAAGACAACCTTCACTCAATTGGGAATGCCGTTTCCTGAAGTTACTCTGTTTCTTATCGCAATCATTGAAGTAGCTTGTGGAATATTAGTAGCAGGGAGGATTTATTTAAAAATAGCTGTAGCTCCATTAATTCTGATTATGCTTGGTGCCTTGTATGTAACAAAATTGCCTATTTTACTCCATAAAGGGCTACTCCTTTTTTTATTTGAAGCCCGATTAGATATCGTCATGTTAATTTTATTATTAATCGCTTGGAGTAAACATAAAACAGTGGATAATCTTAACTAACAATAATTACATCTTTTTTGTTGATAACTCGTGTATAATTTGATTTTATCTGTTGAAAAGCTGTTGTCATCCACAAACTTATCCACATATGCACAAGTGTTCGTACCTATTTTGATATAATTTCCTTTCTTCATACCATATATTGATTTCCCACGCTATATTTATCAACAAAATGTGTATAACTTATAAATATTGTGGATAAGCTCAAAACCCCTTTATAATTGCGCCTTTATTCACATGTGGATAAGCTGTTTACTAAGTACTTATTTCCTTTTCTAGCTTAGGCAATTACCTAGTTATTTACTAATTTGCTTTATAAGATCATTCATTCTCTAGGCTAAAAAGCAACGAACTATCCCGAGCAGCTCGTTGCTTTTCTCTATTTCTGTGTTCCTAATTCAATTGTTGTTTCTTGTTTCCTTCCTTCTCGATAATAGGTAACAGTCACTTTATCACCTACTTCTTTTTCCTGGTAAAGAATTTTTCGGAGATCAATCATATTCCTTATCTGCTTACCATCTAATTCTGTAATGACATCTAGCCGCTTGAGACCTGCTCGATCCGCCGGTGATAGTGGCTCTACACTCCAAACGTAGACACCGCCTTCAATATCTTCCGGCAATTTAAGTGTATTATTCCATTCCGTTTGTGGTACCTCTTCTAATGAATAAATTTCAACACCTAAGTAAGGTCTCGTTACTTTTCCTTCCGTTTCCAGCTGGTTAATTATTGGTAGAGCAGAATCAATCGGAATTGCGAACCCTAATCCTTCCACAGCTGTTTGATTAATTTTCATGGAATTAATACCAATTAATTGACCTCTAAGATTAATAAGAGCACCACCGCTATTACCAGGATTAATGGCTGCATCTGTTTGAATAACTTCTGCTTGCCAATCAGCTCGACCATCCTGATTAAAATCTTGCGGGATTGTTCTTTCTTTTCCACTAATAACACCTTGTGTTACCGATCCGGAAAACATAAGTCCAAGTGGATTACCAATCGCTATCGCTGGCTCTCCTACTTTTACATTGGCAGAAGTACCGATTTCTATGACATTTTTTATCTGATCGCCATCCATTTTTAGCACCGCTAAATCAGAAAATAAGTCACTTCCTACTAACTTTGCTTTAATACGGGTGTCGTCAAACAACACAACTTCAATGGTATCAGCACCACTAACCACATGATGATTGGTTACTACATAAGCTGTGCCATCCTCTTTTTTATAAATAACACCTGAACCTTCTCCAGCCTGACTTTTTTCCTCCTGCTGCCAAAAATCAATCTGTTGCTGGATATTAATTACTCCTACTACTGCTGGTGCTACTTGATCAATAATTTCGGTAATTTGTGTTGAAATATCGACGTTCATTACTTGTTTTGGTCCATTTCCTTTTTTTGTTGAACCTAAGTCTTGCCGAGTCCCTGCTTCCTGCTCATTATTTGTTAGAATTCCTGTATCAACAAGTGCTGGTAAAGCAACTGTTACAAGTAAAACACCAATAATAACACCAAGCAAAAGTGGTATAAGCCAGTTTTTCTTCTTCTTCCGTTGCGGATTTGGCGGATAATGCTGATCGTAATATCCCATTTATCTACCCCTTTACATACGTCCAGTACCGAGAATTAATTCAAATGCCCTGCCTCTAGAAAACTCTGGCCGGCTCCAATCTTGACAACAGGCAATACCTAGTTTCAATTTTATACGATAGATATGAAAATTTTCACTCCTATTTGGCCTCATCTCAGTGAAACATTTCTTGTTTTTCTACGTATCAAAACATGGTCTCTCATTTAGGATAATGCCCTCTTTATTATTCCCCCAACAACTGAAAAAATAAACAAATTGTTTAGCTTACTTCAAACAATGCAGTTGGCTTATCGTGATACGTATCCATTAATTCTAAGGAAATGCCCCGCTCTTGAAGTACATTATTTACCGACATTCGGGCTAGATCGCGCATATTATTATCTAAGCTTAAATGCGCCAGATAAATGCGTTGGGTATTATTATCAACTATATCTGCCAAAGCAAGACCACAGTCTTCATTGGAGATATGTCCCGAATCACCTAAAATACGACGTTTTACATTCCATGGATACCTTCCCATTCGTAGCATACCAACATCATGATTTGCTTCAAAGATATAAGCATCTGCACTTTTTACGATTTTCTTAATACGCTCGGATACATAACCTAAATCCGTAACAAGCGCAACTTTTTTCCCTTGATGATGGAATGTATAAAACATTGGTTCTGCCGCATCATGAGAAACACCGAATGATTCAACATCAATATCGCCAAATGTTTTTATTTCCTCCAAGTTAAAATGAAATTTCTGATCAACAGACAGATTACCAATAGATTTTTCCATTGCTTGCCATGTTTTTGCATTTGCGTAAATAGGCAGCTTATATTTTCGAGCAAAAACACCAAGCCCTTTAATATGATCACTATGTTCATGAGTAACTAAAATACTTGATAAATTACTCGGGTCAATTTTTATTTCTTGAAAAAGACGATCCAGCTGCTTGCCGCTTAAACCAGCATCAACAAGCAGTCTTTCTTGTTCTGATTCAATATAAAATGCATTGCCTGTACTTCCTGAGGCTAACACACTAAAGCGTAAAGTCATTCAAGTCACTCCGATTTATCTATACTATTCTTCTATCCTTATATCTTCCGTTATGCTATCCTCTATAATCGATTCTTCTACCATATTTATAAAATCGTCTTTCCAATCCACGTCCTTATTCATCTGTTTAAAGTTACTCAGATTACTTTTAATCGTGTCTGAAATAAACTTTGTATCATCTCCAGCATTAACATAACCTTCTACCGCATTGACAAAATAATTGCGTTCCTTATTTACCTCAATCTTATAAGTTGGTGCAAATACTTGGTTAGAACCTGTCTCAGACCCAATTCTTGTATAATAACCATTATCTACTGAGGTTACATTGTCTTCTGGTACCAACTCATTTTGATTATATAAATACCCAATGGCTTTGATCGGATTAAGGAGCTTACTTGGTTCACCTTGTTCCTTTGCATCTCCCAACATTGTTTGCATATAGTAAACCATCTCATTATCTTTGTTTAGGAATACAAGGATGGTACCATAGCGGTTAAAGTAAATCGGACGATCTTTTTTTTGTTGAAAGAAGAGCAATACATTCGTTTTCTTATCCCAACCGTAGAATACATAATCATTAGCAAAAGCCGTATAGCTTCTTATCAATTCATTCATACTTGTTTTATCTTGTGGAATTGGTACCGGACTATCAAAACGGGAGACAAGCAATGTCTTATTAATAAGTTGAACATCCTGTCCTTTTAAATCAGTAACCTTTTTAATATCCACATCGGTAAATTTCTTAGGGGCAACATTAATATACGTATCTTCAGTTACATCTACGTGCTTATCACTAACTTTAATATTTTCCTGCTTTAACATTTCTTCAATCGTTGGTTCCTCCGTACTTGCCTGGTCGAAGGAATCCACCCTGTTTTGTTTATCCATAAACTCAATAAATAGATAAATATTGAGGATTAAGAAACATAAAATAAATAATGTTTTAATCTGACTCCATTGCATGCCTTAATTCCTCCAATATGAAGAATTAGATATCATTTAAAACAAAATCTTCTGCCAATCTCCATTTACTTGCATAAACCAAGCCGGCTCCAATATTACTGAATTATCTTCTTGATATTGAAAATAATAACCCAATTGAATGTTTTCAATATCCTTGATATCGACTGTATCATTTAAATTATCCATTAGATGTGCAATTATTTTTGCACCAGATGGAACTGCTACTTGCTCTGTTTGAACTTCTCTGCCTAAGCTTAACAGGGATCGACTATACCGATAGATGTCTTGCCCTTCATATTCCGTTTCAATAAATGTCAAGCCGTTCTTATTATGAACCGGATAACCATTGTATTGCATTTGATACGTAACACTATTGTTAGTTGTATTTAACTCGTACAGTTTATAATCATCAAACCAGCCTTTATGCGAGTTTATTCTTGATATGCTTAGGTCAATTAACTCAATTGGTCCAATATCTCCAGATGCATTTTCGGTAGAGTTAGGATTATAAAATTCCAGCTTCGTCTCTTTTTGCCTGATTCGCATTTCTCGCGTACTGTCAGCATAATAATACTCACCTGAGTTCGTATTTCCTTTATTTGACCGGCTAATTAGGGTTGGGTCTGGGAATAAGACCTCAACAAATAAATCCGGTGATATTTTAGACACAATAAGAGATCGTTTTTCTAAGCCCTTCGTGTTATTACGAACATAGATATCATCATCACTATCGCGGGTTCCTTTATCAATCAATAAATATTCTGTTAGCCCTTTACGAGAACTTAATAAATCGTCCAGGCCATTATACGTTACAGCAACATTTAAGGATGCGGTTGCCAGCCTCCTTTTATCAATCGATGGAAAGAAAATAGAAATCGTTGCAGTATCTTCTTCTAATTTCAAATAGATACGATCAAATGACCAATTTGCTTTGATTTCATCGACATTTGCAAACGAAAAAAGACTGCTTGCAATTTCAATCGGTAAAGCATCCGGAAAGGTTATTTCAATATCATAATCCTTTATTCCTCTAGATGATGATTCCCTCATCGAAAAATCCGTCATTACCCAAGATTGCATTTCTTGAAAGAACGCCTCTTCTTGCTTTGGATCCTTATAACCAAAATGTTCGTTGTTGATATGAAAGATGATCGAACTTGGTGCAATCAGGTTGTTTCTTCGTTCTTCCTTACCACCAACACTAACCTCACTAGCGTAATTTTTTCCTGTCTCTAATTGTTCAAAATCTGATTTGTAATTCCACAATCCAAAAGTTAACAATAAACTTAATGCAATCAACAATACTAATAAAATTGATTTAAACGTCTCCAGCTTCATTATGCACCTCTCCGCTTCTGATTCATCAGCGGAAGCGTAAAGTAGATCGTTGTCCCTTTACCTTCTTTGCTTGCTGCCCAAATTTGACCATGATGTGCCTCTACAAGCTCTTTAGCAATAGCTAAGCCAAGTCCTGTTCCTCCAAGTTTTCTTGTTCTTGCCTTATCAGCACGATAAAACCGCTCAAAAATTTTCTCCAATTTATCATAAGCAATACCTAAACCTTGGTCTTGAATACTAATTAAAAGATGATGACGTCGATACTCCACATTTAATTTGATCGTACCGCCTTCAGGAGAATATTTAATGGCATTGGATATAATATTATCGAGTACTTGTGTCATTTTGTCCTTATCCATCCAAACATAGTAACTACCATTTGGTAACTCGCGCTTCAGCTGAATCCCATTTGGTGCCTGCATTTCAAATCGATCGATAATTTGATGGAAATAATCAACGAATTCTACTCGTTCCTTCTGTAGAGGATACTCTTTGGCATCCATTTTAGAAAGTTGTAATAAATCGTTAACCATCCGAATCATCCGATCCGTTTCATTATGGACTACATGAAGAAATTTTGGTGCAATTTCTTTGTCTTCCCAAGCGCCATCAGTTAAAGCTTCTACATAGCTTTTCATTGTTGTTAGCGGTGTACGCAATTCATGTGAAACATTGGAAACAAACTCTCTTCGCTCTGCTTCCACCTTTTCTTGCTCTGTCACATCACTGATAACTGTAATAAATCCAGTTATATCTTCTTCATCATCAAACACCGTTGAAAAATTAGCTCGGAGAATAAAATCCTGTTCATCATCACCGAAATCAATGATCATCGATCCACTCTCATGCAGTTCAGATATATCTACCATTTTTTCTTCCAGATGCAATACATCCAGTAAAAATTCACCAACCATTTCATCCGGATTATGACCAATTAAACGCCCAGCCGCTTCATTCATCAATGTAATCGCACCAGAACTATCTGTTGCAATAACACCATCTGACATATTGGATAACACCGAGCTAAGCTTCCGCCGTTCCTCTTCAATCGTTGCATAGGAATGCTTTAGTTGATTGTTTAGATCATTAAAAGTTTCTGATAGATGACCAATCTCATCCCAGCCATACACATTTACCTTTTGAGTAAAGTCACCTCTTGCCATTTTTTGCGCTTGTCTCCGCATTTCAATAATTGGCTTGGTAATCGTTCGAGCAACTAAAATACCAATAAACGCAGATACTGTAATTGCTAAGACGGACCCTTGAAAGAAGATCTCATTAATATTCATCAATTGCTTATATACAGGCTCTAATGATGCCTCTAAATAGATGACCCCTAACACAATATCAGGGTCCTTTTCGTCAACAATAGGCTGAGATAGAACATAAAATCGGTCATTGTCTTTTACATTTTTGCTTATCTCGGGTGAATTTGTCGTCAGCGTGCGCTGAATAATCGGACGGGTTGTTTTCTTATCAATATCATCTTGTGAACCGAATCCTGTTGCTGCAATCACTCTGCTTTGATTATTAACGACTTGCAATGTTGTAATATCCTGTAGATCTACTTCCGAAACAATACCTCGTATTTCAGCTTCTAAGCTCGGCTCATTTGGGTCTTCTTCATCACGTTCACGTTGAAAAGCTTGCTCCAAGTTATAACTTAATAATTCAACACGAGCTTCGATAGATTTTTCAAAGCTTTCCATCAAGTTGTTTTCCAGCTCTGTTGTAAAAAACGAGCCGATAACTTGAATAGCTACCAGCAACAATAAAATATAAATAATAATGAACTTCAATTGAATGGAACGAAAAAAACCAACTTTTTTCATGTACTAAACCTACTCCTGATCAGGATTACGCAAGTAATAACCTACTCCGCGTCGTGTTACAATCCACATCGGATTACTAGGGGTTTCCTCAATCTTCTCTCGCAGTCTTCGTACCGTAACATCGACCGTACGAACATCGCCGAAATAGTCATACCCCCAAACCGTTTCTAGTAAATGCTCTCTTGTCATGACTTGTCCAATATGACGAGCAAGGTAATGCAATAATTCAAACTCTCGATGGGTGAGCTCAATTTGCTCGCCATCACGTGATACGATATACGCATCGGGATGAATAACTAACGAGCCGATTTTAATATCCTTCGAAGTCTTTGCAGTATCATCTGGAACAACTTGTTGTCTGCGAAGATTTGCTTTCACTCGGGCGATTAGTTCACGATTGCTAAATGGTTTCGTAACATAATCATCTGCCCCCAGTTCAAGCCCAAGTACTTTATCTATTTCGGAGTCCTTAGCTGTCAGCATAATAATTGGCATCGTTTGCGTTTTACGAATCTCCCGACATACTTCATTACCATCTTTATTAGGTAACATAATATCTAAAATTACTAGATCAGGATTCTCTCCTTGTGCTAAACGAATAGCTTCATCTCCATCATAAGCAACGATTACTTCATAACCTTCTTTTTCTAAATTAAATTTTACTATATCAGCAATTGGCTGCTCATCATCAACAACTAATATCTTTTGATTCACCTTTGCCACATCCTTCTTATATTACAATACTATCTATTCTATCGTACTTTTAAATAAAGTGAAACTTCATTTCAGTAATTTTAATTTCTATGAGCGTTGTATAACACTTTAATTTTATACTAGAAAAAAAAACGATTCAAGCGTCGTTCACACATGAATCCGTCTTTCCTTTTATGTTAAAAAGAGAAAAAAAGGTTGACATAAGACTTTCAAATGATAACCGCCATATTGAAACGGATATAATTTCCATAATCCTGTTCCAAATACAAAAAGTTCGCCATGCTTTTGCCATTGTTTGACAATGCTTGGCGAACCTATCGTTCATAGAGTAATCTATTATCAGCCAATACTAAGTGTCTATATTTACAAAGGGTATTTGAATTAGCTATAAACACTGCGCACAACATTTGTTTGTGTGCGATCCGGCCCGACCGAGAAAACAGATAATGGAATCTCTGTTAATTGTGAAACTCGTTCTAAGTAATGTCTTGCATTTTCAGGTAATTCATGCAAGCTCTTTACGCCAGTAATGTCTTCTGTCCAGCCGGGCATTTCTTCATAAACCGGCTCACACTGGGCAAGTACTGCTAGGCTTGCTGGAAAATCATGTAGAATTTCACCTTTATATTTATAAGCGACACAAATTTTCAATGTTTCTATTCCAGTTAATACATCGATAGAGTTTAAAGATAAGTCTGTAATCCCACTAACACGACGAGCATGACGAACAACCACACTATCAAACCAGCCGACGCGACGTGGACGGCCTGTAGTCGTACCATATTCACGACCAACTTCACGAATACGATCTCCTGTCTCATCCTTTAATTCGGTCGGAAATGGCCCATCACCTACACGTGTAGTATATGCCTTGGACACGCCAACAACATGATTAATCTTTGTTGGTCCTACACCTGCTCCGATAGTAACGCCCCCTGCAATCGGGTTGGAAGATGTAACAAACGGGTAGGTACCTTGGTCAATATCAAGCATAACTCCTTGTGCACCTTCAAATAAAACCCGGCGCCCTTCATCCAATGCATCGTTTAGTACAACAGAAGTATCGCAGACATATGGAGCCATTTGTTGACCAAATGCATAATATTCTTCAAGGATATCATCCACTTGCATAGGCTCTACTTCATATACTTTCTCAAAGAGCCGGTTTTTTTCCTTTAAATTTTGCTCTAGTTTTTCTCGAAATATATCTTTATCCATCAAATCAGCAATGCGGATTCCGCAACGTGCAGCTTTGTCCATATATGCAGGTCCAATTCCTTTTTTCGTTGTCCCAATTTTATTTTCGCCTTTGTCCGCTTCTTGCAAAACATCTAATTTTAGGTGATATGGAAGAATGACATGCGCTCGATTACTAATCCGTAAATTGTCGGTCGTCACATTCCGCTCATGCAAATAGGCAATTTCTTCTACAAATGCTTTTGGATCAATTACCATACCATTTCCTAAGACACATGTTTTTTCTTTAAAAAATATACCAGAAGGAATTAAATGCAATTTGTACGTAATATCGTCAAATTTAATCGTATGCCCTGCATTATTACCTCCTTGATAACGCGCAACAACTTCGGCATTTTGCGATAAGAAGTCAGTAATCTTTCCTTTCCCTTCATCGCCCCACTGTGTTCCAACTACTACTACTGAGGACATAGTGCACCTCCACTGAATAAATTTAATATATGTTTTTTTTAAATACATTAGTAATTCTACCAGTAAAAACAGAAGCAGTCAACGTAAAACACGAACGTTTTTTAAAATAAATCAATTAATATTCGTTTAATGAGTTATTATAAATGAAGATATTTGATTCGTACTTACGCAATTCTTTTAAAAGAATACGGATAATGGCAGACTTTATAAGTTAGATCGGATTTTCTTCACTTCTACTATTAGAAAGACTTGGCTTATTGCCAAGTCTTTATGGCGAAAGCTATCGTTTTTCTTATACTTTCCTATAGTAAAAAAAGTAGTACAAAACCATCACCTTGGTTTTGTACTACTAATGTTAATATGTTCGGTGTACATACCTTTCATAAAGGCTGCTCACTATGCTTGGACTGGCACTGGTGGAATATCGCTTTCTGAATAGCGATGATCAAGATCAACGAATTTATTATATTCTTTAACAAAGGCTAATTCGACCGTACCGACCGGACCATTACGCTGTTTGGAAATGATAATCTCAATAATATTTTGTTTTTCAGACTCTGAATCATAGTAATCATCACGATAAAGGAAACCAACAATATCTGCATCTTGTTCAATACTTCCAGATTCACGTAAATCTGACATCATTGGACGTTTATCCTGTCGTGACTCTACCCCGCGGGAAAGCTGGGATAGTGCAATCAAAGGAACATTTAGCTCTCTTGCTAATCCTTTTAGTGATCGTGATATTTCTGAAACTTCCTGCTGCCTGTTTTCGCGGGAATTTACACTTCCTTGAATAAGCTGTAAGTAATCAATTAAAATCATTCCTAACCCATGCTCCTGTTTTAATCTTCGGCATTTAGAACGAATATCAGCAACCCGAATTCCCGGAGTATCATCAATGTAAATGCCGGCATTCGATAAACTTCCCATTGCCATCGTTAACTTCGTCCAGTCATCTGCTTGTAACTGTCCATTACGCAGGCGTTGTGCATCGATATTTCCCTCTGCACAAAGCATACGCTGTACGAGCTGTTCCGCCCCCATTTCCAAACTGAAAATAGCCACGTTCTCATCTGTATTCACAGCCACATTCTGAGCTACATTTAAAGCAAATGCTGTTTTACCTACGGATGGGCGGGCAGCAATAATAATTAAATCATTTGGCTGAAAACCAGAAGTAATTCGATCTAAATCCCGGAAGCCAGTCGGAATTCCGGTAACATCCGCATTTTGTTGATGCAGCTGCTCAATATTATCATACACGTCAATTAAGACATCTTTAATATTTTTAAACGCCCCTGAATTTTTTCTGCTCGAAACATCAAGGATACTTTTTTCCGCTTCATTTAATACATCTTCTACATCATCCTGCCGCTCAAAACTCGATGTTACGATATCCGTTGCTGAGCGGATAAGCCTCCGCAATAATGCCTTTTCTTCAACGATACGGCAATAATAGCTAATATTTGCAGACGTTGGTACACTTTCTGCCACCTGAGATAAATATTGGACGCCTCCTGCTTCCTCCAATTGCTGTGCATTGTGTAAATAAGCAGTTACAGTGACAACATCAATCGGTTCTCCTCGATCAGCCAATGCGATCATGCCAGCAAAAATGCGCTGATGACTAGCACGATAAAAATCCTCAGGATTAAGTATTTCAGCAGCAGTATTAAACGCCTCTGGATCGATAAAGATCGCCCCAATGATAGATTGTTCTGCTTCTATGTTGTGTGGAGGTGTGCGATCAATCTCATTCATCAAGTGTCTCCCCTTTCTGCGGAGGTAACATTAGAGAAGCACAAATGTCTTCATTTGTGCTCTCAAAATAAGAAAATGCCATATGTGCAAGTATAGTATTAAAAAAGTTGTTCAAAAACCCAGTTTAAAAGGTGGCTGGAGATGTCACCTTCTCGATCAAATTCGCTAGGTCGTACTAGTGCAGCATTGCTATTTGCAGGTAAGAGTAGGCTTCACAGCAATACATAGCACGATGAAAAAATGCTTTTTCAATAACATTGCGATCTTAGCCATCTCGACATTTTTACCCTCTTTTTAAATTCACTTAAAGCTTGCTCATGCTTATCTTGGTCTATTGTTTTTCTATAACATGTACTTTAATGGTGCCTGTAACCTCTGGGTGAAGCTTTACAGGAACAGTGGTATAACCTAATGAACGAATTGGTGAATCCAGCTCAATTTTGCGTTTATCCACTTTATAACCATGATTTTTTTCTAGCGCTTCGGAAATTTGTTTGCTTGTTATTGATCCGAATAAACGACCATTATCACCTGATTTAGCGGTTAATTCCACAGTTAATTCTGCGAGCTTATCCTTTAATTTTATCGCTTCGTCTTTTTCATCTTGTTCCAACTGTTTCTGTTTGCGTTTCTTCGCTTCTAGAGCTTTCAGATTACCTGGGGTTGCTTCTTGGGCCAAATTATTTTTTAATAAATAATTCCGAGCGTAACCATCGGAAACGTTTTTTACATCGCCTTTCTTACCTTTACCTTTAACATCTTTAAGAAAGATTACTTTCATTCAGAATCGCTCCCCTCATAATATTCATCTAGTATCTGTTTTAACATCTGTTCTGCTTCGTCAACTGTTATATCAGAAATTTGTGTGGCAGCATTTGTTAAATGTCCGCCACCATTCATTTTTTCCATAATCACCTGAACATTGATATCCCCTAATGAACGGGCACTAATTCCCACTCTTCCATCTCTTCTCTCAGAGATGACAAAGGAAGCAGCTATCCCACTCATTGTCAGCAAAATATCTGCTGTCTGAGCAATTAATACAGGACCATGCACCTGACCTTTCTCAGCTTTAGCAATCGCTATTTGGCCGCGGTACATTTCTGCTCGCTCAATTAATTTGCTGCGCTTGATATAAACCTCCATATCTTCTTTCATAAACTCCTGAACAAGGACTGTATCTGCACCTTTTGCTCGTAAATAGGAGGCAGCATCAAAGGTTCTGGACCCAGTTCTTAACGTAAAGCTTTTCGTATCCACGATAATTCCTGCTAAAAGAGCTGTTGCTTCAAGCATACTTAACTTCAGCTTTTTCGGCTGGTATTCTAGAAGTTCTGTTACTAATTCAGCTGTGGAAGAAGCGTATGGCTCCATATACACCAAAGTAGGATTTTCAATAAAGTCTTCTCCCCGACGATGGTGATCTATAACAACTTTATAATCTGATTTCTGTAACAATACTTCATTTGCCACCATGGAAGGCCGATGGGTATCGACTACAACGACAAGGCTTCGATTATTGATAATAGATTCCGATTCATCTGGATCAATAAAGTATTGCCAAAGCTCTTTATCTTGTTTAATAGCCTTAACTACACGATGGACTCCTGTATCCACATCTTCCGGGTCAAAGACAATATAGCCAGGTACATCATTAGCAAGGGCAATGTTTAAAATACCGATTGCTGATCCTAATGAGTCCATATCAGGTGCCTTATGGCCCATTATAATAACATTGTCACTCGCTTTTATCAATTCCTTTAAGGCATGAGAAATAACCCTTGCTCTTACTCGCGTTCGTTTCTCCATTGGATTTGTTTTTCCTCCATAAAAACGAACTTTACCAGACTCATCCTTAATAGCCACTTGATCACCACCACGACCTAATGCAAGATCAAGGCTGGACTGTGCTAATTCGCCAAGTGTTGGTAAGTCCACATCGCCTACACCAACTCCGATACTTAGTGTCACAGGTGTATTTCTTTCACCACTTAATTCCCGAACTTCATCTAGAATTTCAAATTTACCTTTTTCCAGCTGTTCTAATATTTGCTTCGTCCCAACAGCAAGAAACCGTTCCTGGGATGTCCGTTTTAAATAAAGACCATACTTTTTTGACCATTCATTTAAAACAGAAGTAACTTGTGAATTCAAGTGGCTTTTACTTGTGTCATTCATGTTTTGCGTAATCTCTTCATAATTATCCAGAAAGATAAATCCAAGTACCGTTTGCTCATTACGGTATTGTGTTTGTAATTCTGATTGCTCTGTTCGGTCAAATAAATAAAGCAGCCGTTCTTCTTTTTTCACAACCGTTTCAAATACATAGCCTTGTAATTCAAACCAAATTTTGTCTTTGTTCTCCTTTATCATCGGAATTAGATCCTCCGATAAGGTATGAAGTGAATCACCGACTAATGTGCCGTCATCAAATTGGTTCATATACGGATTTGCCCATTCAATTTTATAATCTTCACTGAATAAGATAATCCCAAACGGCATCTCCAATAATGCCTCTTCTCCAACTTTTTTAATTCGGTATGATAATGTTGTAATATACTTTTCGGCTTCGTCCTGCAAAGCTTGTTCAGAACGGATGCTATAGTAAAGCGAAACAGCTAACAGGATCGTCATCACTATCCCAAGTATCCATTGGAAATACCAAGTAACACTAAGCAAGATAATGGATAATAAATAAATAACCCATACATGAGTCCGCAGTTTCGGCCTTTTTTGCTTATCTGACATCACATTCAGCTCCTACTGTGCAACACTTTTTTAAATCGTATGTAAGTTTGCTCAAAAAGTCAGGCGATAAAGACAAAGCGAATACGTTTTTTTCCATAGACATTATTACCTCTTTTTCTCCAGTCGATCCCTTAGATTCAACCCTAAATCAATAATCCCTATAAAGCGAACAATAAATAAAAGGGGAGCCATAAATAGTGCTATTACGACGCAAATAATAGGAAATGCTTTCGTCATCTTTTTATGATGTGCATAAAAAAACAGGAACGAAAATCCTTGGATAGTTAACAGCATTTGTATAATAAAAATAAAATTCTGCGCAGCCATAAATAGCATACTATCCGGATCAGTAATCATGTAGGACGAAAACAATGCAAATAGATAAATAAATAGGATGCTTACTGGAAAACGTAATGTTCGAAATGGGGGAAAACGTAATTTTTTCCTTTCAAGTCGATTAATAAGTTTGTAACCGAGCCATTGACTAATTAATGCTTGTGAAACTGCTGCACAAACAAGGAAAAACGGGAATAAATTAGTTAATAGTGTTACCGCTTGCTCCATTGATTTCTGAAATGCTTCCGTTTGTTCCTCAGTTGTAAATTGCTCCATTAAGCTAGCCGACATTTTAAACGACTCATCTGTTATTTGTTTAAATTCATTTAATATATTTACTTGAAGAACTACTTGCGTAAACACAAATGCAAACAATAGGCCGATAATAAATCCAAAAGTCCCTCGTGCCCATGTTTCATAAGCTGAAAGATTCTTATGAATTGCTCCTCCAATCATTATACCACCAATTGCTGCCGGTACAGCAAGCGGAATGGATATGAAAGTTGCAACTAATATAGAAGATAATATAGCAGCTACCAACATAAGTAAAGCCGGTTTCCAGTCATATCTTGATGTAAACATTATAAACGGTATTGGCAAAAATAATATAGCAGCTACTGATAAAATTGGAATGAACATACTAGCTAGCAATATTACAATAAAAACAGCCGTTAATAAAGCCCCGTCTGTCATTCTTTTTGATTGATTCATTTTGCACCTCATCTAACTTAGATTGTTACTATTCCATCTTATTATAATAACATGTTTTTTGCAGAAATAGTTGTCGAAAGGAGTAGAAAAAATATTTCCCGGGAAATAACAAAGTGAAATTTCAAGCAAGGGGAACCCGGTATCGCATAAGTTATCTCAAACTTGGCTAATACTAGAATGAGATTCCGTCCAACTAAAGTTTATATATGCTAATGTACATGAATTTCGCGGCATTATTTTTACCGTTTTTTTAACATCCTCTTGAATACCCTATTTAAGGCTTATTTTCTTATTTCAAACCCCTAGAAAGGTAATTATCCGTTATTTTTACTATAATGGGTATATAAACGAAATAAGGATGACGAAAAATGGTATTTCTCCGAGCATTTTTACATAGTATCAAACTACCAAAAAAGAAAGCAATTTTTCAGCTTAATCGAATTGGAATGGATATAACAATTTTTTACATACTGCTTTTGCTATTTATTGTCTCCCTACCAGCTTTTATTAATTATTTATTAGGTAGCAGTAAACTGGCTAATGCACTAAATATTTTTTTTAAGATTATCTACTTTTTTATCTTTAATTATTTACCATTATCCATCATTGTATTTATGCTTATTTCTTTGATTGCAGCTGTTGGTACAGGATTAGCTAAACTAATGCAAAGAAAATTAAAATACTCTATTCTCTGGAAAATGACTGCTTATACAACAACCATTCCTTTTCTAGTGTATTCATTAGCTGCATTATTTTTACCGATTGGCAATATGTATCTTTTAATATTTTGTATTTATTCTCTCTTGTTTATTGTTTTAATCATTTCTGTATATCCAAAGAGAAGAAAAAAATAATGGATCTGCTTCTATTTAATTTTTTCTGCCTTCAATGACCCATAACATGCTGAATAAACAAATGACTAGGAGGTTTTACATGAAACGCGTTTTATTTCTGATGCTTAGCTTAATTATATTAGCTGGTTGTGCTATGAGTGAGGAAGATGAGCTCTTTCAAAAATCCAATAAGAAAAATACCATATATATATCTGCTGCTACGAGCTTAGAGGATGCACTGCCAGAAATAATCACAGCCTTTGAAAAAAAGCATCCCTATATTACTGTGGAAGTTACTTATGCCAGCTCTGGTCAGCTTGCTAGCAAAATTCAACAAGGTGCTCCTGTCGATTTATTTTTATCAGCAAATTATGAATGGGTTGATGTGTTAAATAAAGAAGGATTAATTATAAAAAATTCCTTAAAAAAATTTATTGGGAATGATCTTGTATTAATTACTAATGCCGATAGTCAATTTGATTTATTGAAATTAGAGGATTTAAAATTTATACCGTTTGACCAACTTGCTCTTGGCGATCCTGTTAGTGTCCCTTCCGGAAATTATGCAAAAGAAGCATTGGAATCTGCTGGCTTATGGGAAGACCTTAAAGATAAATATTTATTTTTAAAAGATGTCCATCAAGTCGTTGATTATGTTGAAAGTAATAAAGCAGAGCTAGGGATTGTTTATGCTTCGGACACTCATCAGAATGAACAAATCCGTGTAATCAAGGAAATAAATAAAGACTTACATTCTCCTATTCAATATTATACAGGTATTACCTCATATAGTACGAATCATCATGATGCAGAAACATTTATTGACTACTTACAATCTGAGCAAACTGCTAAGATCTTTGAATCCTATGGCTTTAAAAAATTATCTGTTGAAAAATAACAGCCAAATTCCAAGTTCGTGTTTCATGCAGTTTCTTACAAAATGATAAACGATTTTGATTGTAAACAAAACCTGTCATATTTAGCGCAAAGATGATAATCGTTATACTTATAATGGTATCTTAAAATTTTTTAGAATTGCTAACTTCCTGCTAAAAACTAGTATGTATAAGAAAAATTGCAGCTACGAGAGAATCCGATGTTGACTTATCGAAGGAAGCAGACAAGTTTGTTAGCTGCACGGGTGTGCTTAAGCTAGACGATGCTAGGTAAAAGCAAATATCATTTTCCAGACAATGAAAAAACCTTCTATACCTAGCCCTAAACGGACTAAATATAGAAGGTTTTTTGTTTAATCGTTAACATATGGCAATAATGCCATTGTACGAGCACGCTTAATTGCTTTTGTTAGCTTACGTTGATATTTTGCAGAGGTTCCAGTTACACGACGAGGAAGAATTTTTCCACGTTCGGAAATAAAACGTCTTAGCAAATCAACATCTTTGTAATCAATGTGTGTAATTCCGTTCGCTGTAAAGTAACACACTTTACGACGCTTTGCGCGTCCACGACGAGCCGCCATTTATAACCCCTCCTTCTAGTTTAGAATGGTAAGTCATCATCTGATATTTCAATAGGCTCTCCATTATTACTAAATGGATTGTCTTGATCATTAGGTTCAAATTGATTAGGTTCATATGGGCTCTGGTTTCTATTTGGTTGAAATCCTGATGAGCTTTGTCCCCCACCTTGCGAGGAGCCTTTTGATTCCAAAAACTGTACACTGTCTGCTACAACTTCGGTTACAAAAACAGTCTTGCCATCCTGTCCTTCAAAACGACGAGTTTGTAAACGTCCGTCAACTCCTACCATGCTTCCTTTTTTCATATAATTAGCAAGATTCTCTGCTGCTCTACGCCAGACGACACAATTGATAAAGTCAGCTTCTCTATTTCCTTGCTGATTTGAAAAAGGACGGTTTACTGCAAGCGTAAAATTAGCTACAGCTACTCCACTTGGGGTATAACGTAAATCAGGATCCTTCGTCAACCTGCCGACAAGTACGACACGATTTAACATCAGAACCACTCCTTATTATTGATCATCTTCTCGAACGATAATATGACGAATAATATCATCAGAAAACTTCGCAAGACGATTAAACTCGCTAATAGCTTGTTCATCACTACTGAAGTTAATGATTACATAGTATCCATCACGATAGTCATTGATTTCATATGCAAGACGTTTCTTGCCTACTTCATCAACTTTTTCAATCTCCGCGCCATTTTCAGTAAGAATTCCTTTGAAACGCTCAATTAAAGCTGTTTGCGCTTCCTCTTCCATGTCTGGGCGGATGATATACATGATTTCATATTTTCTCATCCGTAGCACCTCCTTTTGGACTTACGGCCCCTATGTAAATACTTATTCTACTAGGAGCAAGGAGTAATTCAAATAATTAATTACTCACGATAGTGTATTATACCAAAATTCATTCTACATTACAAGGTTTCGAGAGATCCTTTTTTACGTTTGATTAAACATTAAATCGGAAATGAATAACATCGCCATCTTGTACGATATATTCTTTTCCTTCTAACCTTACTTTCCCATTTTCTCTGGCTTTAGCCATCGAACCAGCTGCTAATAAATCTTCATAAGAAACTGTCTCTGCACGGATAAAACCTCGTTCAAAATCGGTATGAATAATACCTGCTGCTTGTGGCGCTTTAATTCCTTTACGAAATGTCCAAGCTCGTACCTCTTGTTCTCCAGCTGTAAAATAAGTAGCTAAGCCTAATAAATGATAAGATGCCTTAATCAATTGGTCTAAACCTGATTCCGTAATTCCTAATTCATCTAAGAACAGCTTCTTCTCTCCCGGATCTAGTTCAGAAATTTCTTCTTCAATCTTCGCACAGACGACAATCACTTCCGCATCCTCTTTAATCGCATATTCCTTTACTTTCTGTACGTTTTCATTGGCATCAGGATCCGTTACTTCATCTTCACTAACGTTTGCAACATAAAGCATTGGTTTACTCGTAAGAAGATGCAAACCCTTCACTAGTTTACGTTGTTCTTCTGTAAATTGTAGTGCTCTTGCAGGTTTTTCTTCTTCTAACCCTGTTTTTAATTTCAAGAGAACATCATATTCTAAAACCGCCGTCTTTTCCTTTTGACGTGCCAGCTTCTCTACTCGTTGTAAGCGTTTATTTATAGTTTCTAAATCTGCAAGGATTAATTCTAAATTAATCGTATCCATATCATCAACTGGATCTACTTTTCCAGAGACATGGGTAATGTTATCATCTTGAAAACAGCGGACAACCTGACAAATCGCATCTACTTGACGAATATGTGATAAAAACTGGTTTCCTAACCCTTCTCCTTTACTAGCCCCCTTCACAATACCAGCAATATCTGTGAATTCAAATGTCGTAGGTACTGTTTTTTTTGGTTTTACTAATTCCGTTAATTTATTTAAGCGTTCGTCGGGTACTTCCACAATTCCAACATTAGGGTCAATCGTAGCAAATGGATAATTTGCTGCTTCTGCCCCAGCTTGAGTAATAGCATTAAACAATGTTGATTTACCAACATTTGGAAGTCCAACAATTCCTGCTGTTAATGACATGCAAATTTCAACTCCTTAAGGATTCCATTCATAAGAACGCGTTTGTTCCTTTAATTATAGATACAAGCAAAAAAAATGACAAGCAGACAAAAAACAAAAGTAGGCAAGTTTAATATGCCTACTTTTGCCTCTTACCCTATTATATTTCTGTTTTTCTTTTTATCTACCTTATATTATACCATTTTATCACTGAAAACTCCATTTTTACAGGTAGAAATGTTTATCTGAATACGTTAAGATAAATCATATTACTTCATTCAATTTCACTAACAGTTGCTTGATAATTATATGATTAGGAAACCTACATGTCTGCTAATAATCTAAAGGGTAAGTGAAAAAACGGAGAAATTAGATTTGTTCTACTGCTCTTTTCTTTCTAATACTTTCTTCATTTTTTTCTCAAACTGCTTTCTTGGAATCATAACACTATGATCACAACCTAAGCATTTAATACGGATATCCATTCCCATTCGAATAATTCTCCACCGATTTTCTCCACATGGGTGGGGCTTTTTCATTTGTACAACGTCATGAAGTCCAAATTGTTTTCCTTCCATTTTTATTCTACTCCTCGTTTTTTTCTTCCTTATATTATAGCATTTATTTATCGATCGCCTTCTTGAGACTGTTCTGGTTCATCATCGTCTGGATGAGCTCTTTGCAGGTGTGAATTTGATTGTAATTGTTGCATTTGACTTTTATCTAACATATTTTCCTTTTGTTCTCGTGAATACATGACTATCCGTTGAGCAGGAATTTCAATACCATTTCTGTATAAATAATCCTGGATATCACGTCGAATATTACGCTCCCCCGCCCACTGGAAACCAGGTAGTGTTTCCGTTATTACACGAATCACAAAGTGGGAGGCTGCGAGATTTTGTACCCCAATAATCTCCGGTGTTCCAACCAGAAAGTCATATTTATCTGGTAACGTTGCTGCAACTTCATTAATTAATCTTTCTGCATCATCGACACTATTTTCATATGGAACATTAACATCTACAATAGCTAATCCGTTATGGACAGAATAATTAACGACTTGTGTTATATTTCCATTGGGTAAAATATGCATTTCGCCTGTCCAGCTTAACACTTTGGTTGTACGTAAACCTATTTCTTCTACTGTACCTTCTATGCCAGAGACTTTGACATAATCACCTACAGAAAATTGATCTTCAAAAATAATGAAGAAGCCTGAGATAACATCTCGAACGAGGTTTTGGGCACCAAAACCGATTGCCAAACCAGCAACTCCTGCACCTGCTATTAATGCACCTACTTTGAAGCCAAATACCCCATCAAGTATCATTATAAGAGCAATAAAATATACAACATATTTTATAACATTTTTAATTAATTTTTTTAATGTATTTTCACGGCGTTCGGAGATACGAATTGGGCCTTTTTCTCGTTTTTTAAACAAACGATCTACTAGCTTGCGACTAATTCGCACTGCTGTATAGGCTAAAAGGAGAATAACGATAATGCTGATGGTACCCTCCACTACAGCCCACCATAATTCTGGTCCGGTTATATATTTCCAAAAGCCTGTTAATTGGTTATTTACATTATCTATTCCTTTTTCTACTTCATTTTCTATTTTGTTCTGAGATAGCTTCATCTTATACCTCCCAAACTAATTATGATGCCTTTTTGTTATCTATTTTGTTCCAAATCGGAAAGAATAACAGTCTTGTTAATACGTATAGATTTAAAATTCCATAGATTGGATATAGATATTCAATCAATGTTGAAAATCCTAATGCTGTTAATGGAATCATTGTAGTTAAGGTAACGCAAACAAGCAACCATATAGGCCGTTGAATATAATCCTGTATTCTTGTAACAATGCCTAGAACTCCGGCTGCTGCTGTGGTAAAAATAGCAAACCACAATAGAATACTCATAAAAACAAGCATTTGAAATGGATAATTCTTCATAATTGCAAATAATGGAATCTCGTACAATAATATTTCATCAGCGATCTGAATTAAACTATTATTATAAATAAAAGAAATAACTCCTAATATGAGTCCACTGCCAACCGAAGCAATCCAAATTTCTTGTTTTGACTGGACTTTATTTCCAATTGCACCTAATACCGCTATCAATGGAAGGATATTAAGAGCCGTAAACGGAAAAGCCGCTATCCAATTACGTTGCTCATGCCAATGTGAAAATAAATCAAGCTTTTGATCATATGTAAACCATAATAGTACAAATAATAGTCCGGTTAATAGCAATGGCAGAATAAATTGATTCATTGATAAAAGTCCATTGATCCCTTTTAAAAACAAAATAATTAAAGCAATAATTATTATACTTATACCCCACCAATATGAAAAGTTAAACGCCTGAGATGTTGCTCCACTACCTGCTATCATTATTACTGTTGTGGTAAATAAATAAACAAAAATCATAACATCATATACTCCCGTCAATCTTACACCGACAATTTCACGTAAAACTGGCAAGTAATGGGTTGATCTTTGCTCATGGCTAATCGTCATAATAACAATACAACAAATTGTAAAAAAGAGGGCAAATAGAATAATTGCTAGTCCACTTTCATGCCCAAAAAATTGCCATAATTCCCTTCCAGAAGCATAACCGGCACCGATTGTTGTTCCAATGATTAAAAACATCCATTTCAATCCTGCATTAACCATCCTATTTCCCCCAATGTTTTATATTCCATGTATAGATTAAAAAAAATAACCGTATACTATACCAATATGTTTTTGGAGGATAAGCTATGAATTTAAAAAACACATTTGATAATAGAAAGAAGTATTATCGCATGCATCATAGTGATCCTAAGCTCATTCCTTTAATGCTGGAACACATGATTTCTTGGATGCCACAGGTACCACGTGAATATGTCGTTTTATCTATAGGTACTGATCGTTCAACAGGCGATTCTTTAGGGCCGCTGGTTGGAAGCTTCATTGCAGAGAAAAAACTAAAACATATATCCATATATGGAACATTAGATAATCCAGTTCATGCAACTAACTTAACAGAATATATAAACCGTATTGAAGCAACATATCATCATCCGTTTATTATTGCAATCGATGCTTGTTTAGGAAAAGCAACTTCAGTGGGGCAAATTATTGCCGGAAAAGGTGCAATCAAACCGGGTGCTGCACTGAATAAACCATTACCACCAATCGGGGATATTCATATTACAGGTGTTGTCAATATTAGTGGATTTATGGAGTATTCCGTTTTACAAAACACGAGACTTAACCTTGTGATGACGATGGCTCGATCTATCGCTGAACTTTTAAACGAATTAGATCAGCGTTTAACATTCAGAAAAACTTCCCCTGCTATTATTACGCAAGGATCGAATTCTTCCATTAGCTAATTTTTATAAGCATTCACGAAGATTTATTGTTATCTTTAAATGACTTAAAAGATATAGTGATACTTCTTTTAGTGGGGCTTTTCATTCGTCCCCCACTAACGGAAGTAGAACAAGAACTAAAATCTTAGGCGTTCTTGAAAAAGAAGGGAACTTTTTCTATGTACGAAAGCCTATTCATGCAGTCTTTCTTTTTCTAAAAAGGGAAAGCTCTTTTTCTTTATGCGATGTGTCACTGTCGAAGTTTTTCTTTCCCTGACAAAGAAACACACTTTTTCTTCGTGCGATGCTTATTCAAGCAGTAACGCTGGCCTATCGTACCGAATGAACTGCATTTAGATACCGTTACCCCCTTATAATTATGTATATTCTCTATAAATATTGAAGTGGGAGTCTTACATCTTCTTAGATACGGTATACATTACATATTCTATTAAAATAATTGATGACATAAAAGATAATTCCAACTGCAAGTTTCCCATTCGAATGGAAATAATGTTTAAAAAGTTTATTTCAATTGCTAAGATAAGGATACCACCAACTGCAATCAGCTCAGTAATCAATCCATTAAAAAAAGCATTCGGTACTAGTCAGCGGTAATACAGTGATTGCTCCATGGTATAAAAAAACTACAGGAAACACGGACAACAAAACACCTCACCTTAAAGGGACATACTAAGGCAAACAAATCCATCTGAAATATATTTGGTGATTAAAACTTCATGATTTCCTCGATGTCACTATCTAATGCTCCCATTATAGGCATGGCACTGATTATGAAAATTAACGAAGCAGTATTTAAAATTGATATCCGATCAGGATTAATTGATATTGCCAATGCACTACTTAACCATTTTCCTAAATCAAAGCCCTTTTCCAATTAAAAGAACTCAACTATGATAGTACCAGTTAATAGACTGAGTAAACAACATTATATTTTCTGCAGCAATCGCCATTTGCAAGCCGATTAACATGACTGAAAGTCCAATTCCTTGCATAATCTCTTTTAGGAATTTACGAAGTCAATGTACACCGTTATAACTAATATTCTGTTTTCTCCCTTTTCAATACATTAATTCAACTTATACCTGCTATGTTTAGAAGCCTATTATATTATCTCTATAAAACATGTCAGCCAATCGTATGCTATTATTTTATGTTTCACGTGAAACATTCTTTACTCTAGTAATCTATTTTTTAATGAAAAGGTCGGTACACCAAAGAACAACAATATTTTGAACGACTTGGCTGGTCGCCTAGTCTTTCTGGCGAAAGCTATCGTTTTTCTTATACGATAAATCCTAAAGTTTTATACTTTCCCATAGAGATACATAAAGTACAAGCACTCTATAAAGATCAGGTAAACAGGAGAACTTACCACGAGATACAGTGAAACTCTATTGAAAGCGTACCTCTTCTTGAAATGCAACGAAAACTAATAAACTCGGTTGTCCTTAAATAAATCACGACATATTGCTGAAGTTTTTCCTTATTCTTGAAAAAACCACGATGTATTGCAATCTTTATGACCGACATCCTTGAATAGTTTGATGTAGTGCTTCTGAAGCTCATCTGTCTGTCATCCGTACAAATCGGGTATTTAGGAGGCGGTTCTCTCATAAAAGTTCACAATATGTTATGCCAATTTTCAAATGAGAGAAATATGACTCCTTACATTACATGGGATAAGGAAATATGCCCCTACAACAGGAGCATGCCGATGCCTGAGCGGTAAGCCCGCTTTTAGTCGAACTTCTTTTAGACTCAAGCCGACGATTGACTTATCGTAGAAAGAAGATCGTAGTTTGCTTGGTACTTAAGCGTATAAGGTTAGACAAAGATACTTTCAAATAAGCTACCCGTCATGTTATAGAGGATATAAGTTCTTAAAGAAATAAAAGGCTGACAATAAGATGCCAGCCTTTTAGCTATTCATTAGTTTTCTAACGTTTCGATGATACGTTGGAGATCATCGTCACTATAAAACTCAATTTCTATTTTCCCTTTTCGTTTACCTCTTTGAATGGAGACAGCGGTTCCGAACCTTTCTCTAAGAAATGTTTCTCTTTCTTTAATAAACAAATCTTTCTTAGGTTTTTCCTTCTTCTGAACCGGTCTATCATTTAATTGGATAATTAACTTTTCAACTTGTCGTACGTTTAACTTTTCTTTTCTAATTTTCTGCACTACTGCTTGGAGCTTTGTTTTATCTTTTATCCCTAACAAAGCTCTGCCATGCCCCATTGAAAGTTCCCCATTATTAATATAAGCGATAACTTGTTCTGGTAAAGAGAGTAAGCGAATCATATTTGCGATATGTGATCGGCTTTTTCCAAGACGTTTTGATAATTCCTCTTGGGTTATCTTTAATTCGTTCATTAAGTTTGCATAGGCGTGTGCCTCTTCAATTGGCGTCAAATCTTCACGTTGAAGATTCTCTAAAAGTGCTAGTTCCATCATTTTTTCATCCGTTAATTCTTTAATGATAACCGGTATGCTTTCTAACCCTGCTTCTTTAGCAGCACGAAACCTTCTTTCGCCAACAACAATTTCATATCCCTTGATACTTTTCCGAGCAATTAAAGGTTGAATGATACCGTATTCTAAAATAGATTCCTTCAACTCCTCAATCGCATCAGCATGGAATGTTTTTCGTGGTTGGTATGGGTTTGGGCGACAATCTTTAATAGCTATTTCCTCGATAACATCATCATGTTTTTCTTCAATATCTGGAAACAGAGCATTAATCCCTTTACCTAACCCTTTCGCCATTGGCCATCACTTCCTTCGCTAATTCAAGATATACTTCCGCGCCTTTTGATTTTGCATCATAAGTAATAATTGGCAGACCATGACTTGGAGCCTCACCTAGTCTTACATTTCTAGGAATTATCGTTCGATAGACTTTATCTTGAAAGTATTTCTTCACTTCCTCTATTACTTGTAAACCGAGATTCGTTCGGGCATCAAGCATTGTTAATAATACACCTTCAATCATCAGTGTCTTATTAAGATGCTTTTGTACAAGTCTTATCGTGTTCAGTAATTGACTAAGCCCTTCCAATGCATAATACTCACACTGTACTGGAATAATAACCGTATCCGAGGCGGTTAACGCATTCAAAGTTAATAATCCTAATGATGGAGGGCAATCAATAATAATATAGTCATAGGCTGATTTCAAGTTTTCCAACGATTTTTTCAGGCGAATCTCTCTAGATATTGTTGGCACCAGTTCAATTTCTGCACCGGCAAGCTGTATAGTAGCAGGTATGATATCTAAGTTGTCTATAGTTGTTGGAATACACACTTCTTCAGCAGGTAGTTCTTCGACAAGAACATTGTAAATACAATGTTTTACATCTGCTTTGTTAATCCCTGTTCCACTTGTTGCATTCCCCTGAGGATCAATATCTACGAGAAGAACTTTATTACCTAAATGTGCTAAACATGCACTTAGATTTACCGATGAAGTTGTTTTTCCTACACCACCTTTTTGATTTGCGATGGACATTATTTTTCCCATGTTGACACCTACCTAAAAACAATATACTATCTATTTTATCACTTTTTCTATTAAATAGTGGACTTATTTCACTTTTGTTAGCAATTCGTAATCAACCGGTGAGCAAGAAAGCGTGAAATAAATGTTTTTTCCTGAATTTACTAATGAACATGTTCCCCTATTTTAATATTTTTGCTTTTGTTTTCTATACAACTAATGAAGAAATGTATAAAATACCCATCTTTCAGAGTGGAAGATGGGTATTTATAAAAATATATAATTATAAATCAATAAAAATATTATGTTTTTTGAAGTACCTGCTATTATTTAATTTATCAATGGGCTCATTTATAGATAATTAAACTTTACTAAAAATATGAACTAGTCTCGTTGATTTTAGGATAAATCCTAAGAATGTCTATTCTTAAAAACAGAGCCTGTCTTGTACTACAGGTTTTGCACAGATAAATGCTTGTTGTACTCATACTCAAAACACAAACTACAAAATTAATTTTCTGTACTTACGTAACATGTAAAATTATGATTTCTTTTTTGGTATCTTAATTGTAATTTGATAATAATCTTCTAGATCTTGTTCATCTGACTCCACTTCAACTCCTGTATCGGAAACCATATTTAATGATTGACGTATCGTATTCATAGCTATGCGGATATCTTTATTAAATCCCTTTCGCTTTACAGTTGGCTTTTTCTTTGTTGGTTTATTCTTTTCGTTTATTTTAGCAATGCGATCTTCTGTTTGTTTAACGTTCAGACCTTTTTCGACTATCTCTTGCAATAGTTTTATTTGCTGTTCTTCATCCTTTATTTTAATTAATGCACGAGCATGTCTTTCTGTAATATACTTCTCTAGCAATGCTTCTTGTACAGCATCTGGTAATTTTAATAGTCGAAGCTTGTTCGCTATGGTTGATTGATTTTTACCTAGTCGCTGTGCTAGTGCTTCCTGTGTTAAGGAGTGGAGCTCAATTAATTTTGCATAGGCAGCTGCTTCTTCAATTACAGTCAGTTCTTCCCGCTGCAAGTTTTCAATAAGAGCGACTGAAGCTGTTTCTGTATCAGTCATTTCCTTAACAATTGCAGAAATATATTCCCAACCTAAAGAATTGACAGCACGCCAACGTCGTTCCCCTGCAATAATTTCATATTGTTCCTCGCCTTCTTCAGCTTCATCCAGCTGGCGAACAATAATTGGTTGAATCATTCCATGGGTTTGAATCGTTTGAGCAAGTTCTTTTATTTTTTCATCACTAAATATCGACCTTGGCTGATATCGATTAGGTTTTATATTTTTAACGGGAATCTGAATAACCTCGTCTGAATGATTCGTCTCCTCGTCGACGTCAACTTCAGATTTATCACCGATTCCAAAAAAACGGTTAAAGGGCTTCACCATAATCCCACACCACCTCAATTGTACTTTTAAAAAACTATCTATGTATAAAATATAAAATGTTTCACGTGAAACATTTTATATGGATTACTATGTTATGTTCATTATAGCATAGGAAAAGGTTTCATAGTAAAACGTTCACATCGCTAATTCTTTGCATTTAGGTATAACTATGACTGTACTATCAACCACTCTTTCTTTTGACTACTATTTTAAGCTCATAAAAGGAGGTAATTATGTAGCTGCAATTATATGAAAAACATGAAATAATAGACGGAGCGCTTTCTGCGCAAAATTTCAACATTTCTTAACATATAAGAAAAAACGCCGCAGCAAGATGCTGCTGCGCGTAATCTATTCTTTATTTTTTTACGTTGTTTGTTCGACTTTATTTTACCATATTTCTAGTTGAAAGAATATGCTTATTTCTTATTTCTATAAAGTGAAACTTCATTCAGTAGGAGTTTGCTTCCCTCTCCTACTGAAGGTTAGTACCCCAAGGGTATGACCTAAAGGCCCTTGAACCAATCAAGCATTTAGGTGCCGTTTTCTCTCACTTAGCCCTTTTGTATCAACTAAAGGCTCTTGAAGTGGGAGGCTTACGACATCTTACATGCGAAAAAAAATGAAACTGCTATCAATGAGATCTTACTTCATCCCACACTGATATCACTAGAAAATAGCTTAGGTGCTCAGTTAGCGACGTACAAACTGCAAGCGTCTGAAATAAAATGAAACTTCACTTAAGGAGTACTTTTCCCCTTGAAAAAATCGTGATGCGTCGCTGACGCAGCTTTTCTTGTCCTTGAAAAACTGCGATGTCTATTCAAGCAGTCTCTCATGTTCCATACACCTGAATAAATTGGCATTTACGTGTCGTTATTTTCCACTTAGACTTTTGCATATTCTCTATAAATCTAGAACGGAGTCTTATAACCCCATTACCCCTTAGATGGGATAAAAATCTATTTTCCTGGTTTCATATACACTTATCAAACTGATTAGAAATTGTGTGTGTTTTTCTTTCCAGCTTAATCAATCGGGTCTTTATTTGGGATTCCTGGTTTTCTAGGATATTTTTTTGGGGTTTTTCGTGTTTTATAAATCTCAATAATGGAGCGTTCACTTTCTTCTTGTGGCAAAGTAAACGTATGAATACTTTTCAATTCTCCGCCAAGTAATTCAATGGCTAACTTAGCCTGATCTACTTCTTCTTTTGCTTTTGCTCCTTTCATCGCCAAAAAAACTCCTTGCCTCTTCACAAGTGGCAAACAAAGTTCACTTAATACTGACATGCGCGCAACAGCTCGAGCCGTTACCATATCAAATGATTCACGAAATTTTGTGTTTTTACCAAAGTTTTCAGCACGATCATGGTAAAATGCCACCTGGTTTAGTGAAAGATCCAACGCTAACTGGTTTAAAAAGCCGATGCGTTTTTTTAATGAATCTACAATAGTTATTTGTAAATGAGGAAAGCATATTTTTAACGGAATACTCGGAAAACCTGCTCCAGCACCCACATCACAAATTGACTTTACATCAGTGAAATCAAAATAGAATGCTGCGGTAACCGAATCATAAAAATGTTTTAAATACACATCTGCTTCCACTGTTAAAGCTGTCAAATTAATTTTCTTATTCCATTCAATCAGGTTATGGAAATAAATGGAAAATTGTTGTTTTTGTTGTGCATCCAACTCTATTCCCTTTTCCTGTAATACTTGAAAAAATTTCTCTGGATTCATTCAATAAACTCCTTATGTAAAATAAGCAGATTTAGCAAGATACAACTAAATCTACTTATTATAATTAATTAGCTAACCGAGCGACATTTCCTTGTTCAATATAGACAACTAAAATAGATATATCTGACGGATTTACACCTGAAATACGTGATGCTTGCCCCACTGAGAGTGGGCGTACTTTCTTCAATTTTTCTCTCGCTTCTGAAGCAATTCCGCTAATTTGATCATAATCAATATCGCTAGGAATTTTCTTTCCTTCCATTTTTAACATACGTTCTACTTGTTCTTTTGCTTTTTTAATATATCCTTCATATTTAATTTGAATACCGACTTGTTCTGTCACATTTTGTGGCAAAGTTAGATCAGCATCAATAATCGGAGCTAATATATCATAAGATAGCTCAGGTCTTTTTAATAAATCATATGCCTTTATTGCCTCTTTCATTGGAGTTGCACCCGCTTTTTCTAATAAAGCATTTACCTCAGGTGTGGGCTTAATAACTAATTTATGCAATCTTTTCTTTTCCTCTTCAACTAAACGATATTTCTTAGTAAACGCAGCATATCGTTCTTCAGAAATAAGTCCAAGTTTATATCCTAATTCAGTTAAGCGTAAATCTGCATTATCATGTCTTAACAAGAGACGATATTCAGCACGTGATGTCAAGAGACGGTATGGCTCATTGGTACCTTTTGTCACTAAATCATCAATGAGTACTCCAATATAAGCTTGCGATCGATCTAGGATAACTGGTTCTTTACCAAGAACTTTTGCGGCCGCATTAATTCCAGCCATGATTCCTTGCGCCGCTGCTTCTTCATAGCCAGATGTTCCATTTATTTGCCCGGCTGTAAATAATCCAGATATCTTCTTTGTTTCCAATGTTGGCCAAAGTTGAGTCGGTACGATCGCATCATATTCAATTGCATAGCCGGGACGCATAATTTCTGCATTTTCTAATCCCTCTACGCTGCGAACAATATCATGTTGAATGGATTCAGGTAAAGAAGTTGATAATCCTTGTACATAAACCTCTTCCGTATCTCTTCCTTCTGGCTCTAGGAAGATTTGGTGACGTGGTTTATCATTAAAACGGACAATTTTATCCTCAATAGACGGACAGTATCTAGGTCCTGTTCCTCTCTTCATTCCTGAATACATAGCAGAAAGTGACAGGTTGTCATTAATTATTCTGTGTGTAAATTCATTCGTATAGGTTAGCCAGCAGGGAATTTGGTCGGTAATATATTCTGTCGTTTCATACGAAAAGCTTCGCGGTGTTTCGTCACCTGGTTGAATTTCCGTTTTCGAATAATCAATGGTATGACTATTTACTCGTGGTGGTGTACCAGTCTTAAAACGAACCAATTCAAAGCCAAGTTCTTCCAGATTTTCCGATAGTTTAATCGTCGGTCTTTGATTATTTGGCCCACTTTCATATTCCAGATCTCCCATAAGGACCTTTCCACGCATAAACGTTCCGGTGGTGACAATTACAGTTTCTGCTCGGTATGCAGCATTTGTTTCTGTAATAACACCTTTACATACACCGTCTTCAACAATTAAGCGGTCAACCATACCTTGACGAAGTGTAATATTTTTTTCATTTTCGATGATTTTTTTCATTTCTTTAATATATAAAGGTTTATCAGCTTGGGCTCGCAGCGCTTGAACAGCTGGTCCTTTTCCAGTATTTAATAAACGCATTTGAATATGCGTCTTATCGATGACTTTTGCCATTACTCCTCCAAGGGCATCAATTTCACGAACGACAATTCCTTTGGCAGGACCGCCAATCGATGGATTACATGGCATAAAGGCAATCATATCTAGATTTAAGGTAAGCATTAACGTTTTTGCTCCCATTTTTGCAGCTGCAAGACCAGCCTCAACTCCTGCATGACCTGCACCGACCACGACTACATCATAATGTCCAGCATCATAAGTCATTGGTCTCATCCTTTCTAATTAAGAGTATCGTTATTTTCCTAAACAAAATTGTGAGAATAGCTGATCGATGAGGCTGTCACTTGCTGTATCCCCAATTATCTCACCTAACAGTTCCCACGTTCTGGTTACATCAATTTGCACAATATCTAAAGGTAAACCGAGCTCCAATCCTTTCATTGCATCCTCTAAAGCTTTTTTAGCTTGTTTGAGCAGTTGAATATGGCGGACATTAGAAACATAGGTTAAATCACCCATATCCATTTCTCCAGCAAAAAACGTCTTAGATATCGCCTTTTCCAGCTCATCTACCCCCTCCTCCTTCAATAAGGAGGTGGTAACAATAGGTTTTCCCTCACTTAATTCTTGAACACGATCCAGATCCAGCTTTTGTTCCAAATCTGTTTTATTAATAACAACAATATAATCCAATCCTTGAATAGCTGCAAACAGCTTTTCATCTTCTTCGGTTAATACGTCATTATAGTTTAACACGAACAAGATTAAATCGGATTCCTTTAATACTTGCCGTGATCGTTCTACACCAATTTTTTCAACAATATCCTCTGTCTCTCGAATTCCGGCAGTATCGACTAATCGCAACGGAACTCCTCTTACATTTACATATTCTTCAATAATATCCCGCGTTGTTCCAGGTATTTCAGTGACAATTGCCTTATTTTCCTGAACAAGCGCGTTCATTAGTGACGATTTACCGACATTTGGTCTACCAATAATTGCGGTTCCCAGGCCTTCACGTAAAATCTTACCTTGTTTGGCTACCTGTAAAAGGTTGGTAATCTCAGCATATACTTCTTTAGTCTTTGTACGCATCATCTCATGTGACATTTCTTCCACATCGTCATATTCTGGATAATCAATATTAACTTCTACATGGGCAACTGTTTCCAATAAATCTTGACGGAGTCGACGGATTAAAGCAGATAATCGTCCATCCATCTGTTTCAAAGCTACAGACATCGCTTTGTCTGTTTTCGCCCGAATTAAATCCATTACAGCTTCTGCCTGTGACAAGTCGATTCTGCCATTAAGAAATGCCCGCTTTGTGAATTCACCCGGTTCTGCAATACGAGCTCCTTGACTTAACACTATTTCTAATACGCGGTTTACAGCTACCATGCCTCCGTGACAATTTATTTCAACTATGTCTTCACGAGTAAATGTTTTTGGTGCTCGCATTACAGAAACCATTACTTCCTCAGCAACCTCTTTCGTTTCCGGTTCGATAATTTTTCCGTAATGAATCGTATGAGAAGCTACGTCTATTAAATTTTTACCCGTAAAAACTTTTGCAGCGATTGCTATAGCCTCTGGACCGCTAAGACGAACAATAGCAATGGCTCCTTCACCAATCGGTGTTGATATGGCAGCGATTGTATCTGTTCCCACTTGCAAATCACCTCCAACCTATTACAGTTTTCATCTATATCAAGTAACATAATTTTCATTGTCACTAACTTAATAGAATATCATAAATTGAACACAAAATAAAGTTATCCACAATATTTTTTCGCAAATAATTGTAATTATTATACACATGTGGATAACTGCTTCTGTTTTAAAATCGTTTATTTTTAATAATGAACAAAAAAGAGGAGAACTATTGTATTTTTTGTCTGCATACTAAAACACTGAAACTTTTTCTTTTCTGTAAGAACCGAAAAAAAGCACAGCAATTGGTAGCGACATACTAACTGGGGAGCTTCTAACTAGATAAAATGAACCCTCATTCATAGGGGTACAGGTATAATATTTATAGATAAAAAACCGCTCAGTTAAAAACTAAGCGGATGAATAATTCACTTATGGTTGAATCACAATATGTCGATGCGGTTCTTGACCATCCGAATAAGTCGTAACAGATTTATTCGATTGAAGTACACTATGAATGATTTTTCGTTCAAATGCAGGCATTGGATCGAGTGCTATCTTTTTATTTAAGCGAATTGCCTTATCTGCCATTTTTAAAGCCAGTGCCTCGAGAGTTTCTCTTCTACGAGCTCGATATCCTTCTGCATCTAATGTGACCGTGAGATATTCAGTACCACCATTTTTATTGATTGCTAAATGCAATAAATACTGTAGTGCATTTAATGTTTGTCCGCGTTTACCAATTAAAATGGCAATGTCTTTCCCTTCTACCTCATACGTCACATGATTGTCCTCTACAGAAGTGTGAACAGTAGCAACGATATTCATTTGTTCTATCATTTTTTGGAGATATTTTTCTGTTTTTTCAATTGGATTTTCCTTGATGCGAACTTTAACGTAGGCTCGTTTTGAACCAAATACACCAAACAGTCCCTTTTTGCCTTCATCAATGACTTCAACTTCTACATGGTCCCTGGTTGTTTCTAACTGCTCTAGTGCTGCTTGGACCGCTTCTTCAACTGTTTGTCCACTAGCAGTTATTTCTTTCACTTTTTGTCTCCTCCATTATTGTTATCAGCCATTATTGGCTTACGGATAAATAAAGTTTGAGCAACCATAAAGATATTACCTACTACCCAGTATAACGCTAATGCAGCTGGGAAGAAAATGGCAAAGACCGTAATCATAATCGGCATCACATATAACATGACCATCATCTGTGGATTTTGCGCTGCCGGACTTCCTGCCATCATCAGCTTTTGCTGTAGAAATGTTGCTCCCCCGGCAATCAGCGGTAAAATATAATAGGGATCAGGCGAACCCAATTCAAACCATAAGAAGCTTCCTGTTTTAATCGATTCTGTTCGCATAATAGCATGGTACATACCTATTAAAATCGGCATTTGTATAAAAATGGGCAAACAACCTGCAAGTGGATTGACACCATATTTTTGAAATAATGCCATCGTTTCCTGTTGTAATTTTTGCTGAGTATTAGCATCTTTAGAACTGTATTTTTGCTGTAGCTCTTTTAACTTTGGCTGAATATCCTGCATGGCTTTAGAGCTTTTTAATTGTTTTATATTTAATGGTAACAGCAACAGACGAACTAAAATAGTAACAACTACTATAGCCAGTCCATAATTTTGATTAAATAAATCAGCAAAATAAGTGATAAGCCATGAAATCGGATAAACGAAGTAAGAATTCCAAATTCCTTCGCTTTCCTCTGTTATCGGTTGGTTTATTTCATTACACCCAGATAAAATTACTAGTAAACTAATCAACCCTACTAGCAACCAAAACTTTTTACGCAACACTCTTCCTCCTAACTAAGTACAAGACAAGTACGCAGGTCCTTATCAATAACTTCTCGACTGTATCTATATCGTTATTTTAACCTAATCAAACGTAAGATTCTATATCAATTATCGAATTTTTAACAACTGTTCCCTAGATAATAAATGCATTAAGCTTTTTTTAATTTCTTTATACTGCATATTCTTAGTCGGATGTCTGGCAATAATTACAATATCATATGGATAAGCAATTTTATCCTTTAACTCATGGAAGGCTTGTCGTAAACAACGTTTAATACGATTCCTCGTCACCGCATTCCCTATCTTTTTACCTACAGAAAGACCGATTCGAAAATGCTCTTGACCTTCCCTTTCTACATAATAAATGACAAGTTGCCGGTTTGCAAAGGATTTTCCAAACTTAAAGGCATGTTGAAACTCACTATTTTTTTTAATACGGTATTCTTTCTTCACTGTACAATCACCTTTACTACAAAACACTTAGCTATCTATCTAATCTCTCATATTTATGTATAAAAGAAAAGCGCAAGTACCCATAATTCTCTCCGATTGGACTGCGCTTTTCATCTGAAAAAAGACCACTGATTATTTCAGTGGCCTATGCAGACAAGACTTTTCTTCCTTTTCGACGACGACGAGCAATTACTTTACGTCCATTTTTAGTGCTCATGCGTGAGCGAAAGCCGTGTACTTTTTTACGTTTACGATTATTTGGTTGAAACGTTCTTTTCATTTATTCTGCACCTCCCCAAGGGATGAATTTATCGAATTTTAATCAATCCATAGACAGTCTTTGTAATTATACGTAAAAGGAATATGATCTGTCAACTTGTTCTAAAAAATCAATTTTAAACTAAAGATATAGTCTAGTCATTAATACAAGCAATCTCTAATGGAACTTACGTATATATCTAAAATTATTACCACACTCAATTCAACCTATACCTCTACTGTTCATCCTCTATGTAAAATAAAACTCCACAGTATGGAAAGCCTTCTATTTTCCTAGCTTACAAGTTACAGTCTAGATATCCACATCCCTTGTGCAACGTTTTTCGTCTTCATTTTTCTATCCACAACAATTATCGACAGGGAAATCACAAAATATAGTGGTGTGGACAATTATTGTCTACAAGCACTGGACTTTGTGGATAAGTGTCGAAATACCATTGCTTTTCAATGTTTTTTCTGATATTATATTTGTGTTTAACCTGTGCAGAACTTAAAAAACAAAACAACTTACCCACAGGTTGTGGATAAGTTGTGGATACTTGTAAACATCCTCGTTTATAATATTATCAACACCGCTGTGGATAACGTTGATAGTTTGTTTTCACTTGCATAGAAACTGCTATCCAATATCCACAAGATGCAAAATTTATATATGATTATTTTTTTCATTACTGAATACGCCTTTCCATCTTTATTCATAGATTGAGAGAGGCTTTTTCTGTCATGTATATGTAATTAATGAGGAAACTATGCCTTTATAAACTAAACAGGAACAGTTATATTAGACGTTCGTTTCAAAATGAACCACTTCTAATTACGAATTTATACGAGCTAGTTACATACAGCAGAAGTCCACATTTGTCTTCCACTTTATCTTGGTACCAAAATCAGCTAAAAGCACCATGTCGTTGTTTTTTATTAGCTCCGTCGTAAATGCGTTCCATTAGTCCTTAAAGGCATACATATGTCTACAGGTACAAAACATTACGAAACAAACTGTATAGCAATGGTATTTTTTGGAATACCTCCCATCATTGGATAATGAAAATTGCAGATAATCAAATATTCTTTCAAGAAAGGAGTGAACTTCTGG